>NZ_ACCB01000012.1 GCF_000173735.1 Yersinia aldovae ATCC 35236
GCCCGCCTGATGGCGGGTTTTGTTTTAGCAGTTTATGGCGTTATTATTCGACCGACTGCGGTTTTGTTGCTGGTGCCGTTGCCTGCGTTGCCGCAGCATGACCACCCGCAGAACCTTTGCCAGCAAAATCAAAGGCTGGACGTTCCCAGTTGCCTTGAGTTGTTGCTTGTGGCGCGTAGTTAGGTGCAGGTGCTTTCGTCATTGGTGCCGAGGCAATGTGTTTGAATACGGCACCATCTGGTTGAGTCATCACGGGGTGCTGAACCGCCACAGTAACCGGAGCAATGCTCACAACAGGCTCTGCTGTGATGGTTTCTTCGCTAATCGTGCCTTCAACGACGGCTTCTGACGCGATAGGCTCTTCAACGATGGTCGCTGCTACCGCCGTTTTTGCAACGCCTTCCGCTATAGTTTGTGCCATGACTGGAGCTTCAACCGCCAGCTCTTCAATAATTGGCGCGGGTTCAGCCGCAGCTACCGTTTCTGGTGCAATTTCTGCAACCGGGGCGGTTTCTTCCACAATCGTTTCTTCAACCACCGTTTCTGCAACCATCGAGTCTACAACAACCACGTCCTCAACCACCGGTTCAACTACTGCAACAGGTGCTCGGCCTGGAACGGCTGCCGCTGAAGATGATGACCCACCCGGTTTGTGTTGTGGTGCCGGTGTCGGGGCTACAGCCTCAACAACGGCGGCCACGACAGGCACTTCTGCCACAACCACGGTAGTGACCGGAGCCTCTATTGCTGCCACTTCAACGGGTTGTTCAACCGGGTTTTCGACGAAAACTTGTTGTTCAATAGGTTGAGCGACCGGATAACGCACCCACACTTTGCCTGATGCCATTTCTGGTGAGGCGAAAGCACCGGCCAGCGGCATGGCCGACTGTGTCGGATAACGCTCGTCACGATAACGGCGGCGGCGCTGACCACTGACACGCAGATGACGTGGTGAACGACGTGAACGACGCGGCATACCATTCTCATTATTGGCATTACGATCGTTTGCACTCTCTTCATCGGCCTGAGCTGTGACCTGTGGCAGTAATTTCACCTCTTCCTGTACGACAGGTGAAGCGATATTAGCAACCGGTGCGCTGATGCTGCTTTCTGGCGCTTTACTTTCCAGAACATTCAACTCGTCATTCGCAGATTGAATTCGAACTTTCTGATTCAATTGGCGACGTTGACGGCGCTGCATAACCTGCTGGCGCTCTTCTTGCTCAGGTTGTACATCCTCAACAACACTTACCTCTGCGACTTCAACTTTCGCTTCGACAGGTGCCTGACGTTTATCATCTTGACGGCGACGTTGACGATCACCACGGCGTTGCGGTTGTTGCTCTTGCGGAGTGTTATCCGCTTCTGCGACATCACTCTGCGCTTGTGGTGCCTGCTGAGTAGGGCGTTTATTGCGGCGCTGGTCTTCACGACCCTCACGGCTCGCAGTGTCGCGGCTGTTATTGTCACGAGAGTTGCTATCGCGAGAACTATTGTCACGGCTATTGTTGTCACGAGAGCTACTGTCACGAGTGCTGTTATCACGGCCTTCACGCGGTGTACGCTCACCCCTATCTTTACGGCCATTATTCTGGCGGCGAGGATTGCGGCGATCGTTACGGCGATTTTCGCTGGTTTCGGTTTTCTCAACTTCTACTGGTTTAACTTCTGCTTCAGTTGACGCTGCGGCGAAGATACCTTTCAGGCCACTGAATAGGCGACTAAAGAAGCCTGGTTGGTCTGTATTGACGGTGGTTGCAGGCTGTGGTGCAACTGTCGCGTTAACACTGGCGACAGCCGGTGCAGCTTCTGGTGGCACTTCTGTTGGCAGAGAGAACGTCGCCAGCGCTGGTTGCTCTGGGCGTTTGCGCTCGATGGCGGCTTCTTCCTGCGGCTGCGCCATTTCTGCTTCATGCAGTTGTGGCAACAAGTAGCTCAGGGAAGGAACTTCCTCACCTTTACGCACCCGTAGGACGGAATAGTGTGGTGTCTGCATCTGATCGTTTGGCACGATCACCGCACGCACGCCACCCTGACGTTTTTCGATAGCATTGACGGATTCGCGCTTTTCGTTCAGCAGATACGAGGCAATCTGTACTGGCACAATGGCGTGAACTTCATGGGTATTTTCTTTCAGCGCTTCTTCTTCAATCAAACGCAGAATAGAAAGTGACAGTGATTCGTTGTCACGGACAGTACCAGTACCGCTACAGCGTGGGCACACATGATGGCTTGACTCACCCAGGGATGGGCTGAGACGCTGACGGGACATTTCCAGCAAACCGAAGCGCGAGATGCGGCCAATCTGGATACGGGCGCGATCTTGACGCACGGCATCACGCAGGCGGTTTTCAACTTCACGCTGATGGCGCACCGGTGTCATGTCGATAAAGTCGATGACGATCAGGCCTCCGAGGTCACGTAAACGCAACTGGCGAGCAATTTCATCGGCGGCTTCAAGGTTGGTATTGAACGCGGTTTCTTCGATATCACCACCACGAGTCGCACGCGCGGAGTTGATATCAATTGCGGTTAGCGCTTCGGTGGAGTCGATAACAATAGATCCGCCGGAAGGCAGGCGCACTTCACGCTGGAAAGCCGATTCAATTTGCGACTCAATCTGGTAGTGGCTGAACAGTGGGATTTCACCGCTGTAAAGCTTGATTTTACTGCTGAAATCCGGGCGGCCCAGAGCAGAAATGTGCTCTTTAGCCAGATCAAGAACCTTAGGGTTATCAATCAGGATTTCGCCAATGTCCGGACGAAGATAATCACGGAAAGCACGGACAATCACGTTACTTTCCTGATGAATCAAGAACGGCGCAGGGCGACCTTCAGCGGCTTTTTTAATCGCATCCCAGTGCTTTAGGCGGAATGATAAGTCCCATTGCAGCGCGTCGGCAGATTTGCCAACCCCAGCAGTACGGACAATCAAACCCATGCCATCAGGCAATTGCAGGGAGGATAGGGCTTCTTTCAATTCTGTACGGTCATCACCTTCGATACGGCGGGAAATACCACCGGCACGAGGATTGTTTGGCATCAGAACCAAATAACTGCCTGCCAGGCTGATGAAAGTAGTGAGTGCGGCACCTTTATTACCACGTTCTTCTTTATCAACCTGAACAATAACTTCCTGGCCTTCGCGCAGCACATCTTTGATGTTTGGGCGGCCATGAGATGAATAGTTACTAGGGAAATATTCGCGAGAAATTTCTTTTAATGGGAGAAAACCATGTCGTTCAGCACCGTAATCAACAAAAGCGGCTTCCAGACTGGGTTCGATTCGGGTGATTTTGCCTTTGTAAATATTCGCTTTTTTCTGTTCATGGCCTGGGCTTTCAATATCCAAGTCATACAGCCGCTGTCCATCTACAAGGGCAACACGCAACTCTTCTTGCTGAGTTGCGTTAATCAACATTCTTTTCATCTTTAACTTACTCGTTATTTTTACATTGGCGTTAGAACTGCGGGCAAAATAACCTCATGGCCGGGTAAACCGATGACCCCGAGTCTTCTCGCAAAGCCGTCAACCTCACGGTTGTCGCCTGCATAGGGGCGCATTATTTCGGTAAGCCTGTGTTTCTTTCTGAAAAACAGCGCTTTTATATAAAGGGCAGCTTCTGAATGTAAGGCAACAGATCTGATCCCACTTGCCGGCCAAGCTGCAACCCGCAGCCCGCTAATTGTTTGATTTCACATTACGTCTTACGCCATTGCTGCGTTTTTGTGTTATCAGACAAAGTTTATTATTCCACAAGTCTCTTGGCCTAACGAGAATCAACGCAGAATTAAGGTCATTATTCCATTGCTGACACTGATATAGCAAGATGACTTTACCTGTCTACGTAAAGATTCTTTTACTGTATTCACAGTGTTGGCGGCTATCGTTGTCTTATTAAACAATAAAAGCGCGCAAACGATATCTTCTAATAGTCAGAATGACAGTTAAGCACAGAAAAAGGGGTGGCGCTAATTCCTCGGTGTATTTAGAATCGCGCCCCATGAAAACGAATAATCCAGTAGTACAATTAATCACCATTTCTGCCGACGAAGCCGGTCAGCGGATCGATAACTTTTTGCTCACTAAATTAAAAGGTGTGCCAAAGAGTATGATTTATCGCATTGTGCGCAAAGGTGAGGTCCGCGTTAATAAAGGCCGCATTAAGCCAGAATATAAATTGGTTGATGGTGATGTGGTGCGAGTGCCACCAGTTCGTGTTGCTGAACGCGAAGAAGTGCAGCTATCCCCTAAATTGGATAAAGTCGCGGCGTTGGCCGATTGCATTTTATTTGAAGATGATTACCTGCTGGTGCTGAATAAACCTTCTGGTACGGCGGTTCATGGTGGCAGTGGTTTAAGTTTTGGTGTCATTGAAGGGTTGCGTGCGCTGCGCCCTGAGGCCCGGTTCCTTGAGTTAGTACATCGCCTTGACCGAGATACCTCAGGTGTGTTGTTGGTGGCGAAGAAGCGTTCTGCGCTGCGTTCGTTGCACGAACAGCTACGTTTGAAAAACATGCAGAAAGATTATCTGGCACTGGTGCGTGGCCAATGGCAGGCACACTGCAAAGCGGTTCAGGCTCCGTTGTTGAAAAATATTATGCAAAGTGGTGAACGTGTGGTGAAGGTCAGCAGCGAAGGCAAACCTTCTGAAACGCGTTTTAAAGTCGAAGAGCGTTTTGAGCACGCGACGTTGGTCAAAGCCAGCCCGATAACCGGCCGTACACACCAGATCCGTGTTCATGCGCTACATGCAGGTCACCCGATTGCTTTTGATGATCGTTATGGTGACCGCGAATTTGATCAACAATTGCAGGGGACGGGATTGCATCGTCTATTTCTTCATGCTGCGGCATTACGTTTTGAACACCCTAATAGCGGTGAAACCATGCGTATTGAAGCACCACTGGATAATCAATTGCGTCACTGCTTGTTGATATTGCGCAAGAAAGCAGCAGAAAATAAAGTGTAGAAATAACGGATAAAAAACAGGGTGTCGTTAAACGTACCCTGTTTTATTTATCTGTTACAGCAGTGGGTTTACCCCTTGTTCAATCAGCATCTGATTGAGGGCAATTAATGGCAAGCCAACCAATGTATTAGGATCTCGGCCGGTCAGTCGTTCAAATAATGTAATCCCTAACCCCTCACTTTTAAAACTTCCGGCACAGTTCCAGGGTTGTTCACGCGTGAGATAACCGTCTATTTCTGCATCCGTTAAGGTACGAAAATAAACATCAAATGTTTCGCAGATGCCATTAATACGGTTATTTGTGCTATCCAGCAACGCCAGACCAGTATAAAAAGTGACACACCGACCACTGGCTTGCTGCAATTGTTTCACTGCATTTTCATAGGTGTGCGGCTTGCCGGTTATTTTTCCGTCAATAACACACACCTGATCCGATCCGATAATAAGATGCTGCGGGTAGCGCTCCGCCAATGAGCGGGCTTTTGAACATGCGAGCCGTTGTACCAGAATATCGGCAGCCTCGTTTGGCATCGGAGTTTCATCTGTTTGCGGTATGGCAGTAATAAAAGGTAATTGCAGTTTTTCCAGCAATGCGCGGCGGTATGATGATGTTGAGGCTAAAACTAATTGCGGCATAATATTTTCCATAAATCGTAGCGTAATTTTATCAGGCATTTTAAACTGTCTGCCGCTTCGGAAGCGAATATTGGTGAAAGGTGCGGTAAAAAGGCCTTTTTCTTTGACTCTATGTCGTTACAAAGTTAATATGCGCGCCCTATGCAAAAGGTAAAATTACCCCTGACCATTGATGCGGTTCGTACCGCTCAGAAACGTTTAGACTACGCAGGTATCTATTCGCCTGAGCAGGTTACTCGAGTAGCCGACTCAGTGGTAAGTGTGGACAGCGATGTCGTGGCCTCATTATCGTTTAATATCGATAATCAGCGCCTGGCGGTCATTACAGGTCTTGCGGACGTCGATGTAACATTGATGTGTCAGCGCTGTGGTAACACGTTTGCACACCATGTTCATACAACGTATTGTTTCAGCCCGGTCGTCAACGATGAGCAGGCTGAGGCATTACCGGAAGCGTACGAGCCGATCGAAGTCGACGAATTTGGCGAAGTTGATCTGCTGGCAATGATTGAAGATGAAATTATTCTTTCACTGCCTGTCGTTCCGGTACATGATTCTGAACACTGTGAAGTGTCCGAGGCGGACATGGTATTTGGTAAACTGCCTCCAGAGGCGGAAAAACCCAATCCATTTGCCGTATTAGCCAGTTTAAAGAAAAGTAATTAAGGAGTAAGGTCAATGGCCGTACAACAGAACAAACCCACTCGTTCCAAACGTGGCATGCGCCGTTCACACGATGCACTGACCACCGCCACGCTGTCTGTGGACAAAACTTCCGGTGAAACTCACCTGCGTCACCACATCACAGCCGACGGTTTCTACCGCGGCCGCAAGGTTATCGGCTGAGTAGTACTTGCTAATCTTTAGCAAGGCGATACCTTGACTTGTCTAACCCTCGCGTTAGATGCAATGGGTGGGGATTTCGGTCCCCACGTCACAGTGCCTGCTTCATTGCAGGCGCTGGCCTCTAATCCACAGCTTAAACTTCTGCTGGTCGGGAACCCCGACACCCTCACTCCGTTACTTGTTAATGCCGATCCTTTGTTGCTGGAGAGGTTACAGATAATTCCCGCTGAGCAGGTTATTGCCAGCGATGCTAAACCCTCACAAGCGATTCGTGCCAGTCGTGGCACCTCAATGCGTATTGCATTGGAGCTTGTCAAAAACGGCGATGCGGCAGCTTGTGTGAGTGCAGGGAATACCGGAGCATTGATGGGGTTGGCGAAGATGCTGATTAAGCCATTGGATGGGATAGAACGCCCGGCGTTAATGACGGTGATTCCCAATCAACAACGTAGCAAAACCGTGGTACTGGATTTGGGCGCGAATGTTGAGTGTGATAGCACGATGTTAGTGCAATTCGCCGTCATGGGGGCGGTGATGGCAGAAGAAGTTGTTGGAATAGCGCATCCCCGTGTTGCTTTGCTGAATATTGGCGAAGAGGAAACCAAGGGATTGGATAATATCCGCGAAGCCGCCGCAGTATTAAAAAATACACCGGCTATCAACTATATTGGTTATCTGGAGGGCAATGATTTGCTCACAGGTAAGACTGATGTGATGGTTTGTGACGGCTTCGTGGGTAACGTCACCTTAAAGACTATGGAAGGTGTGATAAGAGTGTTCTTGTCACTGCTCAAATCATCGGGCGAAGGCAGCAAACAGTCGTGGTGGCTTAAGCTCATCGGCCGTTGGCTGCAAAAACGCGTGGCGAAGCGGTTCGGTCATTTGAACCCCGACCAGTATAATGGTGCATGTCTGTTAGGATTACGGGGCATTGTAATCAAGAGCCATGGTGCTGCGAATCAACGTGCATTCGCAGTTGCTATCGAACAGGCGGTACAGGCGGTGCAGCGGCAAGTTCCTGAAAGAATTGCCGCGCGCCTTGAAGCGGTTTTACCCAAGAGTGACTGATCGTCCATGTATACTAAGATTCTCGGTACGGGGAGTTATCTGCCCGCACAAGTACGCAGCAATGCTGATTTAGAAAAAATGGTGGATACGACGGACGAGTGGATTGTCACCCGTACAGGTATTCGTGAACGGCGTATCGCTGGTCTGGACGAAACCGTCGCAAGCATGGCTTTCCAGGCGGCAAACAACGCGCTGGAAATGGCCGGTATTGATAAAAATGATATTGGGCTAATTATCATTGCAACGACGTCTTCAAGCCATGCATTTCCAAGTTCGGCCTGCCAGGTTCAGCAGATGCTGGGCATCAAAGATGCCGCTTCGTTTGATTTGGCGGCGGCATGTGCCGGTTTCACCTATGCGCTGAGTGTTGCGGATCAGTACGTCAAGAGCGGTGCGGTTAAGCACGCTCTGGTGATTGGTTCAGATATGCTCTCTCGGGCGTTGAACCCCGAGGATCGTGGCACTATCATATTATTCGGTGATGGTGCTGGTGCGGTAGTCTTAGGTGCATCAGAAGAGCCAGGTATTCTTTCGACCCACTTACATGCCGATGGCAAGTACGGCGAGTTGCTCGCACTGCCGTATCAGGATCGCCAACATCAAGACCAGCCAGCTTATGTCACGATGGCGGGTAATGAAGTGTTTAAAGTTGCGGTAACTGAGCTTGCCCACATTGTGGATGAGACATTACAAGCCAATAATCTGGATCGCACGGCGCTGGATTGGTTAGTACCGCATCAGGCGAACCTGCGTATTATCAGCGCCACGGCTAAAAAATTAGGCATGGGGATGGATAAAGTGGTGGTCACGCTCGATCGTCATGGCAACACCTCTGCTGCATCGGTCCCTGCGGCGCTGGACGAAGCGGTACGAGATGGGCGCATACAACGTGGGCAGTTAGTGCTACTGGAAGCGTTTGGCGGCGGCTTTACCTGGGGTTCCGCGCTGGTTCGTTTTTGATTTAACAGGCAGTTTTTTGTTTAACGGGAAAGCAAAATGTCGAAATTTGCAATGGTATTTCCAGGCCAGGGTTCGCAATCCCTTGGCATGCTGGCTGATTTGGCCGCACAATTTCCGATAGTTGAAGCGACCTTCAGTGAAGCGTCGTCTGTTCTGGGTTACGACCTCTGGCAGTTGGTCCAACAAGGCCCGGCAGAAGAACTGAACAAAACCTGGCAGACGCAGCCGGCGCTGCTCACGGCTTCCGTGGCTATTTGGCGCGTCTGGCAGCACCAAGGTGGTAAACCGCCTGCGCTGATGGCAGGCCATAGCTTGGGTGAATACTCAGCGCTGGTGTGTGCTGGTGTGCTAGATTTCAAACAGGCGGTTAGCTTAGTTGAATTGCGCGGCAAGCTGATGCAAGAAGCAGTTCCTGAAGGTACTGGTGCGATGTACGCGATTATTGGTCTGGATAACGATGCCATTGCTAAAGCCTGTGAAGCATCAGCTCAAGGTCAGGTTGTCTCGCCGGTAAACTTTAACTCACCAGGTCAGGTGGTTATTGCGGGCAACAAAGAGGCAGTAGAACGCGCAGGTGCTGCTTGTAAAACCGCCGGTGCCAAACGTGCCTTGCCATTGCCGGTCAGTGTGCCCTCCCATTGTGCGTTGATGAAACCTGCAGCGGATAGACTGGCTGAAGCGTTGGAAAACATTGAATTCCAGGCACCTGTCTTCCCAGTGGTAAACAATGTGGATGTGAAAGCTGAAGTCTCACCAGAGGCTATCCGTAGCGCGTTGGTGCGTCAGCTCTATAACCCGGTACGTTGGACTGAAAGTGTTGAATTCATCGCAGCAGAAGGTGTTGAGCTGCTGCTAGAAGTAGGGCCGGGTAAGGTCTTGACGGGTTTGACCAAGCGTATCGTCGATACTCTGGTTGCAGCACCGGTAAACGATGTTGCTACACTGACCAGTGCGCTTGAAAACGAAGAAAGAGGGTAACATGAGCTTCGAAGGACAAATTGCGCTGGTAACCGGCGCGAGCCGCGGTATTGGCCGTGCGATTGCAGAATTATTGGCTGAACGTGGTGCCCGTGTTATTGGTACCGCGACCAGTGAAAAGGGCGCAGAAGCCATTAGTGCCTATCTGGGTAAGAGTGGCAAAGGCTATATGTTGAACGTCGTTGACCCTGCGTCAATCGCGTCTGTATTGACAGCGATTCGTGCGGAATTTGGCGAAGTTGACATTTTAGTTAATAATGCAGGTATTACGCGTGATAACCTGCTGATGCGTATGAAGGACGAAGAGTGGCAAGATATTATTGACACTGATCTGACTTCCGTATTCCGTCTGTCAAAAGCGGTAATGCGCGCTATGATGAAAAAGCGGTTTGGGCGTATCATTACCATCGGTTCTGTAGTTGGGACTATGGGCAATGCAGGGCAGGTTAACTACGCGGCAGCTAAAGCGGGTCTGATCGGTTTTAGCAAGTCTTTGGCGCGTGAGGTGGCTTCACGTGGCATTACTGTCAACGTTGTGGCACCTGGCTTTATTGAGACGGACATGACGACGGCGTTGACAGATGAACATCGCGCAGGCATTTTAGCCCAAGTACCAGCTAACCGGCTTGGGCAGGCTAAAGAAATCGCCAGTGCTGTTGCATTTTTAGCCTCTGACGAGGCCAGCTATATTTCTGGTGAAACGTTACATGTCAATGGCGGCATGTATATGATTTAAAAATCACGAAAGTATTTGCATTATTTGGGGTGAAAACCGCAAAATAGCGTAAAATCGTGGTTTGACCAGCCGAGATTTAGTTGCATCTTTTTCAACATTTTATACACTACGAAAACCATCGCGAAAGCGAGTTTTGATAGGAAATTTAAGAGTATGAGCACTATCGAAGAACGCGTTAAGAAAATCATCGTTGAACAACTGGGTGTTAAAGAAGACGAAGTGAAGAACAGTGCTTCTTTCGTTGAAGATCTTGGCGCGGATTCTCTGGACACCGTTGAGCTGGTAATGGCTCTGGAAGAAGAATTTGATACTGAGATTCCAGACGAAGAAGCAGAGAAAATCACTACTGTTCAGGCAGCTATTGATTTTATCAACGCTAACCAGCAGTAAGCGAACATGCTTTAAGTTTAGATAGTTAGGCGGTCACTCGACCGCCTAAGTTTTTTTTGTCCTAGTGTTATTTTTCCCTCCCTGGAGGACAACCGTGTCTAAGCGTCGAGTTGTTGTGACGGGACTGGGCATGTTGTCTCCTGTCGGTAATACAGTCGAATCCACATGGAAAGCTGTTCTTGCCGGGCAGAGTGGCATCAGCCTGATCAACCATTTTGATACTAGTGCCTATGCAACACGATTTGCTGGCGTAGTAAAAGATTTTAATTGTGAAGATTACATTTCGCGTAAAGATGCACGCAAGATGGACGCTTTCATACAGTACGGTATTGTTGCTGGCATACAAGCCATGCAAGATTCAGGGCTTGAAATAACTGAAGCCAATGCTCCTCGTATCGGTGCCGCGATTGGTTCTGGTATTGGTGGGTTGGGTCTGATTGAAGAGAACCACAGCGCACTGATGAATGGTGGGCCACGTAAAATTAGCCCATTCTTTGTGCCTTCAACCATTGTTAACATGATTGCCGGCCATCTGACCATTATGTTCGGTATGCGTGGGCCAAGCATCTCTATCGCGACGGCTTGTACTTCTGGTGTGCATAACATCGGTCAGGCAGCACGTATCATTGCTTACAATGATGCTGACGTCATGCTGGCTGGTGGCGCTGAAAAAGCCAGTACCCCATTGGGTGTCGGTGGTTTTGGTGCCGCTCGTGCATTATCTACTCGCAACGATAAACCAGAGGCTGCAAGTCGCCCGTGGGATAAAGACCGTGACGGTTTCGTGCTGGGTGATGGTGCAGGCATGATGGTACTGGAAGAGTACGAACACGCGAAGAAACGTGGTGCAAAAATCTACGCAGAAGTTGTGGGTTTTGGTATGAGCAGCGATGCTTATCATATGACCTCTCCACCAGAAGATGGTGCAGGCGCAGCTTTGGCAATGGTGAATGCATTACGTGATGCGGGTGTGAGCACCTCTCAAATCGGTTATATCAATGCCCACGGCACGTCAACGCCTGCTGGCGATAAAGCTGAAACGCAGGCCGTTAAGTCTGTATTTGGTGAAAATACCAAAGTGATGGTTAGTTCCACCAAATCCATGACTGGGCACTTGTTAGGTGCAGCAGGTGCAGTTGAGTCGATCTTCACTGTGCTGGCTCTGCGTGATCAAGCCATCCCACCAACCATTAATCTGGATAACCCAGATGCAGGTTGTGATTTGGATTTTGTTCCGCATGAAGCCCGTCAGACGAAAGGCATGGAATACACTTTGTGTAACTCCTTCGGTTTCGGCGGCACTAACGGTTCTTTGGTATTCCGCAAGGTATAATCATTGCTGTTGGCGTCCTGCTATTGAAAAGGCCCGTTCTTCGGGTCTTTTTTTAATCTAATTGCACCTCACACATAAAATCCCGCTATAACGGCCCCGGTTACTGATAAATCAGACGATATCCATTGCCTGCCTAACGGCTAAAATCTGCTACTGTCAGGGCATTTTTGTCTGTAGAGTCATTATATGCATGACAACGGTCTGTCTGATAGACGAAACCCATCTGATTTAAAGAGAATCTGAATGTTTTGGATTAATGGCGTAGAGCAAAGTTTGATATCGGTTTCAGACCGCTCGGTGCAGTTTGGTGATGGCTGTTTTACGACCGCTCGGATATATAACGGTCAAATAGTCTGGCTTGATCAGCATATACAGCGCTTGCAGCGCGCGACTGAACGTCTTCTTATGCCACCTGTGAACTGGGTTGTATTAAGAACAGAAATGCTTAATGCGGCACAACAGACTGAAAATGCGGTGCTGAAAGTGATCATCAGCCGTGGCAGTGGTGGGCGAGGTTACAGCGGTACAGCCTGCCAGCATCCGACTCGTATTATTTATCTGAGTGATTACCCAGCTCATTATCATCGCTGGCGAGAGATAGGTGTCTCATTGGCACTTAGCCCGATACCGTTGGCGCGTAGCCCGTTGCTGGCGGGGGTTAAGCACTTAAATCGGTTGGAACAAGTACTGATTCGCACACATCTTGAGCAGACAACCGCTGAAGAGGCGCTGGTGCTTGACACTAACGGTATGCTGGTAGAATGCTGTGCGGCTAATTTATTCTGGCGCAAAGGGGAGCGCGTCTATACGCCAGACCTCAGTCAGTCGGGCGTTGATGGTATTATGCGCCAGCGAATTATGACCTTTCTGGCCGCACAGGGAACCCCTGTCAACATTGTTTCGCAGCCCTTAGAAACACTGGCTGATGCGGATGAAGTCATGGTCTGCAATGCGTTGATGCCCCTGCTGCCGGTAAATCGTGCCGACCAATGGGCCTACAGTTCACGGCGGCTGTTTGAGTCTCTGAGTCTAGTATTGCTGTGATGTTTAAGTGATGCGGGTTAAAATAATCCACTGTTATATATCATTATTATATTTAATTTAAAGATGGCTGCCCGATGAAAATAAAAAGTACCAGAACATTAATCCTGTTTGTTGCCGCCTGTTTGGGGTTACTGCTGCTGGGTTATCAGAAAGTTCAAGATTTTGCCGATCAGCCATTGGCTATCCAGCAAGAGACTATTTTTACCCTTCCTGCGGGCACCGGGCGGGTGGCACTGGAGAATTTGCTACAACGTGATGGTCTAATTAAAAATACCCGTTTATTCCCCTGGCTGTTGCGCATTGAACCAGAGTTAGCCAAGTTTAAAGCTGGGACCTATCGTTTTCTGCCGGGAATGACGGTACGGCAAATGCTGGAGCTGCTCGCCAGTGGCAAAGAAGCACAATTCACGGTGCGTTTTATTGAAGGAAAGCGGCTGCGTGATTGGATGGATGAATTACAACAATCAAAATATATAAAGCATGTATTGGACGGGAAGAGTGATGCCGAAATTGCGGTATTACTGGGATTAAAGGACAGCGAACATCCTGAAGGCTGGCTCTATCCTGACACCTATTCATATACTGCCGGAACCACTGATTTGACATTACTCAAACGCGCTCATTCGAAGATGGTGAAGACCGTTGATGAGATCTGGCAAGGGCGGGATCAGTCTCTGCCTTATAAAACGCCCGCTGAGTTGGTCACGATGGCCTCAATCATCGAAAAAGAAACGGCGGTCAATGAAGAGCGCACTAAAGTGGCATCGGTGTTTATCAACCGAATGCGCATTGGGATGCGGCTGCAAACTGATCCGACGGTTATCTACGGCATGGGTGATAAATATAACGGTAACATTAGCCGTAAAGACTTAGAAACGCCTACACCTTATAATACTTACGTGATTTCAGGCTTGCCGCCAACGCCGATTGCCATGCCGGGCCTGGCATCGTTGACGGCGGCTGCGCATCCGGCCAAAACGCCTTACCTCTATTTTGTGGCGGACGGTAAAGGCGGGCATACATTTACCACCAATTTAGCCAGTCATAACCAAGCGGTGCGCGTTTATCGCCAGTCGCTAAAGGATAAGAATGAACAGTAAATTTATCGTTATTGAAGGGCTTGAAGGGGCAGGGAAAACCACCGCCAGAGATACCGTGGTTGCCACATTGCGCGCTCAAGGGATTAACGATATCGTCTTTACCCGCGAACCGGGAGGCACGCCGCTGGCAGAAAAACTGCGTGACTTGATCAAACAGGGCATTGATGGTGAGGTTCTGACCGACAAAGCCGAAGTGCTGATGCTCTACGCCGCTCGTGTGCAATTAGTTGAAAATGTAATCAAACCTGCACTGGCGCGTGGCAGTTGGGTGGTTGGCGATCGCCATGATTTGTCCTCACAAGCCTATCAGGGCGGTGGGCGTGGCATTGACAGCCAATTGATGGCGTCGCTGCGTGACACGGTATTAGGGGCTTTCCGCCCTGATCTGACCTTATATCTTGATTTGCCGCCAGTCATTGGGCTGGAACGTGCTCGCGCACGCGGTGAGTTGGATCGCATCGAGCAAGAGTCGTTGGCGTTCTTTGAACGCACCAGAGCACGCTACCTTGAACTGGCCGCCGCCGATGCCAGCATTAAAACCATTGATGCTTCTGTACCGCTTGAACAGGTGAGTGCCGCTATCAGCCAGGTACTGCAACACTGGTTGGCAACGCAGGACGTGGTGTAATGAAGTGGTATCCGTGGCTTACAGTTCCTTATCGTCAGTGGGTGGGGCAGCATACAGCCGGGCGCGGGCACCACGCATTATTACTGCACTCCTTGCCCGGCAATGGTGAGGAAGCGCTGATTTACGGCCTGAGCCGCTGGCTGATGTGCCGACAGCGGCAAGGTGAGAAAAGCTGCGGTGAATGCCATAGCTGCCGTCTGATGCTGGCGGGCAACCACCCAGATTGGTACGTGCTGTCGCCGGAGAAGGGCAAAAACAGTATTGGTGTCGAACTGGTGCGCCAGCAGATAGAAAAACTCTATTCCCATGCGCAACAAGGCGGGGCTAAAGTGGTGTGGTTACCCCATGCCGAATTACTGACTGATGCTGCTGCGAATGCGTTGTTGAAAACACTGGAAGAGCCACCGGAAAAAACCTATTTCTTGCTCGATTGCCATCAGCCGGCCAGCTTGTTAGCCACCCTGCGCAGCCGTTGTTTCTATTGGCATCTGGCTTGCCCTGATACGGCGACCAGCTTGCAATGGTTGAATCGGCAATTGACGGCAGAGCCAGTTGCAATGCTGACTGCGCTTAAATTGAGTGAGGGAGCACCGCTGGCGGCAGAGCGCTTGTTGCAACCTGAGCGGTGGAGTCTGCGTTCTGCGCTGTGTGCTGCATTGGGTGCCGCACTCAGCAGCATGGACTTACTCTCAATGATGGCACAATTAAACCACGATGACGCCACCGAGCGCCTGCAATGGGTCGCTTCATTACTGCTGGACGCATTGAAGTGGCAGCAGGGCGCGGGTGAGTTTATGGTTAATCAGGATCAATTGCTGTTGGTGCAACAATTAGCACAAGTGGCCACTCCTCCAGTGCTGCTCCACTCAACGAAACAACTGGCTAAGTGTCATCACCAATTATTATCGGTGGTCGGTGTTAACCGCGAATTGTTACTCACCGAGTTTTTACTTAGCTGGGAAACCGCGCTGTCCACGGGCACTTATTCCACGTCACCTTGATTAAATACTCAAAGTAGAAGAGTTTAATATTATGTTGTTAGTCGATTCACACTGCCATCTCGATAGCCTTGATTACCAGACGTTACACAGTAGCGTTGATGATGTATTAGCCAAAGCCAATGCGCGGGATGTGGGTTTTGTACTGGCCGTTGCCACCACCTTGCCGGGTTTTACCGCGATGACGGCACTTATTGGCGAGCGGAAAAATGTCGCGTTCTCCTGTGGCGTGCATCCACTCAATCTTGACGGCGGTTATGATTTTCAGCAGCTCAGGGCGCTTGCGGCAGCGGATAAGGTGGTTGCGCTAGGGGAAACCGGGCTGGATTACTTTTATCAGCAAGACAATATTCCGCTGCAACAAGCCTCTTTCCGTGAACATATTCGTATTGGCCGCGAATTAAATAAACCGGTCATTGTACACACTCGCGATGCTCGCGAAGACACACTTGCCATCTTGCATGAAGAACAGGCCCAAGAGTGTGGCGGGGTTTTACATTGCTTTACAGAAGACAAAGCCACGGCTGGAACACTGTTGGATCTCGGTTTTTACATCTCGTTCTCAGGAATTCTCACCTTTCGTAACGCCGACCAACTACGTGAAGTCGCTCGCTATGTGCCATTGGACCGGCTGTTGGTCGAAACCGATTCGCCTTATCTGGCACCGGTTCCGCACCGTGGTAAAGAGAACCAACCAGCCTATGTGCGTGATGTTGCAGAATATATTGCAGTACTGAAGGGGATCAGCCTTGAATCCTTAGCCCAAGCCACCACAGACAACTTCTGCCGGTTATTTCATCTGGACTCTGCGCGGCTGACCAGTGGAACGCCCCAACTTCCTTAATAATACTTTTTTTTAAGCTCGTAATTAATCGTCGAAACGAGTAATGTTCTCACCCAATTTAGTGGGTGAGGGCAGGTCTTGTTGACGTTTTTTTACAAAAAATGCGCGATTTGATGCAAGTTAAGCGCTTTCTTGAAAGAAACGTGACTGCCATCAAACATTAAGCAGGCTATTTATTTTACTCTTCGTAAAAATTAAAAGGGTGCTTTAGACACCCTTATTCGCAAAGGCTTACTCCCCCCTTTGTAACGCCAATAACGCGAAAATTAAGAACGCGAGAAACAGCTGAAAAGCACCATTACTCAGGAGCACACTCAACTATGTTTAAGAACGCATTTGCAAACCTGCAAAAGGTAGGTAAATCGCTAATGCTACCGGTATCCGTCTTACCCATCGCAGGTATTCTGCTGGGTGTCGGTTCCGCGAATTTTAGCTGGCTACCAACAGTAGTCTCTCACGTAATGGCAGAAGCGGGCGGTTCCGTCTTTGCCAACATGCCGTTGATCTTTGCTATTGGCGTCGCGCTCGGCTTTACCAATAACGACGGTGTATCCGCGTTGGCGGCAGTTGTGGCTTACGGCATCATGGTGAAAACCATGGCGGTAGTCGCACCACTGGTCTTGCATTTGCCAGCAGAAGAAATTGCTGCCAAGCATTTAGCCGATACCGGGGTGTTGGGCGGGATCATTGCAGGCGCAATAGCCGCCTACATGTTTAACCGCTTTTACCGTATTCAATTACCTGAATATCTGGGCTTCTTTGCGGGTAAACGCTTCGTTCCGATCATCTCTGGTTTCACTGCGATCTTCTTGGGCGTGCTGCTGTCCTTCGTGTGGCCACCCATCGGTACCGCAATCCAGACCTTCTCTCAGTGGGCTGCGTATCAGAACTCCGTCGTCGCCTTCGGTATCTACGGCGTAGTAGAGCGTGCGCTGGTTCCATTTGGTTTGCACCATATCTGGAATGTACCATTCCAAATGCAAATTGGTGAATACACCAACGCAGCGGGTCAGGTATTCCACGGTGACATTCCTCGTTACATGGCGGGTGACCCAACTGCGGGTAAACTGTCTGGTGGCTTCCTGTTTAAAATGTACGGTCTGCCAGCAGCAGCAATCGCTATTTGGCATTCTGCTAAGCCGGAAAACCGTGCCAAAGTGGGCGGGATCATGATCTCCGCAGCACTGACCTCATTCCTGACCGGCATCACCGAGCCAATCGAATTCTCCTTCATGTTCGTGGCACCCATTTTGTATGTTATCCATGCAATTCTGGCCGGTCTGGCGTTCCCAATCTGTATCTTGCTTGGGATGCGTGACGGTACCAGCTTCTCACACGGTTTGATTGACTTCATCGTACTGAGCGGCAACAGCAGCCGTATCTGGCTGTTCCCGCTGGTGGGTATCTGCTACGGTCTGGTGTACTACACCATCTTCCGTGTGCTGATTACTAAACTGGATCTGAAAACTCCGGGTCGTGAAGACTCTTCTACTGAACAAACTGCACAGAGCGGCACTGAAATGTCAGCAGCACTGGTCGCAGCCTTTGGCGGTAAAGAAAATATCACTAACCTGGACGCGTGTATCACTCGTCTGCGTGTCAGCGTGGCGGATATTGCCAAGGTTGACCAAGCGGGTCTGAAGAAACTGGGTGCTGCTGGCGTCGTGGTCGCAGGCTCAGGAGTTCAGGCTATCTTCGGAACGAAATCTGATAACCTGAAAACGGATATGGACGAGTATATCCGTAACCATTAATTCAGGCATGGGGAGTACCAAGGGGAGGCGAAAGCCTCCCTTTTTTTGGGTATTTTATGAGGTGTTCATACTATTTCCCGCAATCGCGCCCGAGCTGTTACGGATCTCTCTACCGTTGTGTTGGGTATTTCTACACCATTCACTGCGGAAAATGTTTAATCAGGTTGAAACGAATAGAAATTGTCGCTCATACTGCGTCTTCTCTATTTTACGATGACAAAGGAAATGCGTTATGGCCGAAGAAACGATTTTCAGCAAAATTATACGCCGTGAAATCCCTGCCGATGTGGTTTATCAGGATGAACGGGTGACCGCGTTTCGAGATATCGCCCCACAGGCACCGACCCATATCTTAATCATTCCCAATATTCTTATTCCAACCGTGAATGATGTCACGGCAGAACATGAAGCAACGCTTGGCCGTATGATAACTGTGGCGGCTAAACTTGCCGAGCAGGAAGGGATTGCCGAAGATGGCTACCGCCTGATAATTAACTGTAACAAGCACGCAGGGCAGGTGGTCTATCATATCCATATGCATTTGGTCGGTGGCCGCGACTTAGGTGCCTTGTTGTCACATAAATAATTGACTAATAACTGAGGTAAGCCTATGCGCCGTCTTAAGGTGTTTTTATTACCGCTGATGACGTTCGCTTGCATCGCGACGTTACTAGGGTGCGGCAGCCCGAAAGGGATTGCGGTCAATAAACGACAAACCGTGGTGATGGATTCATCGGTACTGACAGCGGGTATTTTGGCTTCCCAACCCGCCATATCAACATCTTCAGGTAATAACGTGGCACGTTCGGTTGTGAGTAACAGCCAGCATAAGTCGATAAAAATATACTATCGTTTTTACTGGTATGACGCGCAAGGACTGGATGTACCGCCACTGGAAGCACCGCGCTCGGTGATTATTGCACCGGGTGATGATGTGGATATTCAGTCAGTTAACAATAGTTTCAATGCGCGTAGTGCGCGTGTTCATCTATTCCTATAACCGCATATATTTTATACCCAAAGTCATTGGCGTTGCAGGTGGGCAGCAAGCAAACCCCGTGCGGCTGCAAGGATAAAGGGATATTGGAGTGGGACAATGAAAAGGTATTTATCTGTGGCGCTGGTTGCACTGATGCTAACCGGCTGTCTTTCGCGGCCACCGGTTGAGCCAACCGAGCCGCCAGCGACCATTGAACCGGTAACTCCACCGATCATTGAGACGCCACCGCCGGTCGATACAGTGCCGCAGCCGCCGAAAGTGCAATCAATCGACTGGGCCGCCAGCGTTGAGCCGTTAGTGGCTCAGATGGTGAACAGCAAGGATGTGGCGATGGGCAGCATCCTGCTGCTCGACAGTGTTAAAAATAACACCAATGGCGCGCTGCAAACGGCGAAAGCGACGGCTGCACTGCATCAGGTGCTGTCATCTAATAAAAAGTTTGTCTTAATTTCACCGCAGCAATTGGCGGTGGCTAAACAAACACTTGGCTTATCCGAAGAAGACAGCCTGGGCTCTCGCAGTAAAGCGATTGGGCTGGCACGTTATGTCAGCGCGCAATATGTGCTGTACAGCGATGTGAGCGGCGATGTGAAATCACCCACTATTGAGATGCAATTGATGCAGGCTCAAAGTGGTGAAATCATCTGGTCAGGCAATGGCCCTGTCCAGCGCTGATCTCTCGCTTCATGCGCTAATAGCGTGTATCAACCCGGCGGCGAAAACCGTGAGTTGTCACATTAGCCCAGTGTCAGGTCTGACGGGGGAAAGTTGGCGTATTACGGCGGCGAATATCGACTGGCTGGCCCGTGAGCAATCAGCGCAAAAAAGTCAGTTGGGTGTTAACCGCCGTCGTGAACGCAAACTGCTGCACCATGTGGCACCGTCTCATCTATCACCGGTTGTCATTGGTGCTAACCGGCAATGGTTGGTCGTCAATTGGCTCGAAGGTGACGTTGTCACTGGCGCGCAATTTATTGATTTATTAAATAATGGTGAGTTGGCACAACGGCTTTCTTGTTTGCACCGTCTGCCCGCCAGTGGTTATCGCCTCGATTTACATGCTCAGTTAATTCGTTATGCGCGGTTGATTGATCCCAAACGTCGTTCGCCAGATTGGTTGCGGTTACAGCGTGGTTTTATCCGCACAGCACAGCCGCAAGCATTGAAACTGGCGCCGTTACATATGGATATTCACCCCGGCAATCTATTAACGACGGCCGATGGACTGAAGCTTATCGACTGGGAGTATGCCGCTGACGGTGATATTGCACTGGATATTGCGGCGCTATTTTGCGGTAATAATTGGTCAGTGGCTCGGCAACAGGTGTTTTTACAGCACTATTGCCGCAGTGATCACGGTTATCATGACATTGAACGTTTATCCCGCCAGATACAACGCTGGCTGCCGTGGGTTAATTATCTGATGCTGATGTGGTTTGAAGTGCGCTGGCAGCAAACTAATGATGAGACATTCTTGCAATGGGCAGCGCCGCTGCGTCAGCGGTTTAATTTATCGTTTTAAAATGAGGTTGTCGTGGGTCCAGTAATGTTAGATGTTGCCAGCTATGAGCTGGATGCTGAAGAACGTGAGATTTTAAAACACCCGCTGGTGGGCGGCCTGATTTTATTTAGCCGAAACTTTCATGATGCAGACCAACTGCGCGAGTTAGTGCGCCAAATTCGTGCGGCATCCCATGCGCGTTTGGTGGTGGCGGTGGATCAAGAAGGGGGCCGGGTGCAGCGTTTTCGCGACGGGTTTACCCGCCTGCCTGCTGCGCAGTCTTTTGCTGCAATCAATGATACGGTCACGGCGGCAAAATTAGCCGAAGATGCTGGTTGGCTGATGGCGGCTGAAATGATGGCAATGGATATTGATATCAGCTTCGCACCGGTATTGGACATTGGCCACGTCAGCGCTGCCATCGGTGAGCGTTCATTCCACAGCGACCCACAGCAGGCACTGGTCATGGCTGAATGCTTTATCCGTGGGATGCACAGTGCGGGCATGAAAACCACCGGTAAGCACTTCCCCGGCCACGGCGCTGTGACGGCGGATTCACATAAAGAGACACCGCGTGACCATCGGCCACTGGCAGAAATCCGCGCTCATGATATGGTTATATTTCGTGAATTGATCCAGCGGCGGTTACTGGACGCCATTATGCCAGCCCATGTGATTTATACTGAAGCTGATGCGCGCCCGGCCAGTGGTTCGGCGTATTGGTTACAGAAAGTATTGCGTCAGGAGCTGGGCTTTGATGGCATTATTTTCTCAGATGACTTGTCGATGGAAGGTGCGGCGATTATGGGCAGTTATGCTGAACGCGGCCAGGCTTCTCTGGATGCGGGCTGCGATATGATTTTGGTGTGTAATAACCGTCAAGGCGCGGTTAGCGTGCTGGATAACCTGTCACCGGTCAAAGCAGACAAACTGACACGCTTGTATCATTGTGGGCAGTTCAATCGTCAGGAGCTGATGGCATCATCACGCTGGCAGCAGGCAAATACAGCATTATCTGCACTCAGCGAACGTTGGGATGTGCATAAGAGCTTATTGAGATAAGTTATATACTCTACCTAATTCGGGTTGCAGCGCTGGGCGGAGAATGAAGTGCAGCCAACGCCCATGCAGCTTGAAACATGACGAGTATCAGTCGCGAGGATAAATATGATCGTCTATCTACATGGTTTTGATTCTAATAGCCCTGGCAATCACGAGAAAGTCATGCAGTTGCAATTCATCGATCCGGATGTCCGTTTTATCAGCTACAGCACCTTACATCCGCGTCATGATATGCAGCATTTGCTGAAAGAGGTAGATAAAGCCATCCAGCAGGGAGGTGATGCCAACGCATTGATCTGCGGTGTTGGTTTGGGCGGTTTTTGGGCGGAACGTATCGGTTTTCTGTGCGGTATTCGTCAGGTTGCATTTAACCCCAACCTGTATCCGCAGAAAAATATGAGCGGCAAAATTGATCGCCCGGAAGAGTACAATGATATTGCCAGCAAGTGCATTGATGGCTTTCGTGAGAAGAATCGCGATCGCTGCCTGGTGGTGCTCTCCCGCAATGATGAGGTGCTCGATAGTCAACGCGCTGCCGATGATTTGCATCGCTACTATGAAATTGTTTGGGATGAGAACCAAGGTCATAAGTTTAAGGATCTTTCACCGCATCTACAGCGGATAAAAGCCTTTAAAACGCTGGATTAAATGCGTCTATTTGTTAATGAATTGTTGGTTTGCGCTTTTGATCTCGCATCATTTGCGGCCTGGGAAAAATACGTTTTGTGCTTTTTTTAGGCCGTTTTTATCGCTAAAAAAACCAAAATTCAAATTTACCTCCCCGCAGATAAAAAAAACCTAAACTGTGACTAAATGCTAACTATTTGAATCCTATTCCAGAAAAAATCCCTATGCTGGCTCTTTAATCAAAAAAAGTTGATATATATCAATTTTGGTATGACCAAATAACCCTGCGTGATATTCTGACAACAGATTATTGATTTAGCATCAGCGAACCCTATGTTATCTAAGGATATTATTCTTTTACCCTTAGCTAACAATTGGTTCACATTTAGGGGGTTGTTTTGACTACGCCGAAGAAAAAAATCGTTATTATTGGTGGGGGAGCCGGTGGTCTTGAACTGGCAACCAGTCTGGGTCACAAGTTGGGTCGCCACAAAAAAGCCGAGATAGTATTGGTTGATCGCAACCATAGTCATTTATGGAAGCCGCTGCTACATGAAGTTGCAACGGGTTCTCTGGATGATGGTGTGGATGCGCTGAGCTATCTGGCTCATGCCCGTAATCACTCTTTTAATTTCCAACTGGGTTCCTTAACTGACATCAATCGTGACACCAAAACCCTCAGTCTGGCTGAAATTTGCGACGAACACGGAGATGTGCTGCTTACTCAGCGTGAGTTGACCTATGACATTCTGGTCATGGCGCTGGGCAGCACCTCTAACGATTTCGGTACTCCGGGCGTAAAAGATCACTGTATCTTCCTGGATAACCCACACCAGGCACACCGTTTCCACAACGAAATGCTAAACCTGTTCCTGAAATATTCCGCACAGCCAGGCAAGAAGGGCAAGGTTAATATTGCTATCGTGGGCGGTGGGGCAACGGGTGTGGAGTTGTCAGCCGAGCTGCATAACGCGGTGAAGCAACTGCACAGCTACGGTTATGGTGGGTTAGATAATCAAGCGCTGAATGTCACGTTGGTCGAAGCGGGTGAACGTATTCTGCCTGCGTTGCCGCCACGTATTTCTGCCGCCGCCCATCAGGAACTGATTAAGCTGGGTGTGCGTGTATTGACCAAAACTATGGTTACCAGCGCTGATGAAAATGGCCTGAATACCAAAGACGGTGAATTCATTAATGCTGATTTGATGGTATGGGCGGCGGGTATCAAGGCTCCGGACTTTATGAAAGATATCGCTGGGCTGGAAACCAACCGTATCAATCAGTTAGTGGTGGAGCCAACGCTGCAAACCACCCGTGATCCCCACATCTTTGCTATCGGTGACTGTGCCTCTTGCCCGCAGCCGAATGGCGGCTTTGTGCCACCACGCGCGCAGTCCGCGCATCAAATGGCTAGCCGCTGTTACCGCAATATTTTGGCACTGCTCAATGAGCAGCCGCTAAAACCTTATGTGTATAAAGATCACGGCTCGCTGGTATCACTGTCTAAGTTCAGTACTGTCGGCAGCTTGATGGGCAATCTGATGCGCGGTTCAATGATGGTTGAAGGGCGTGTTGCCCGCATCGTCTATATCTCGTTGTATCGTATGCACCAGGTGGCACTGCATGGTTACACCAAGACCGGCCTGATGATGCTGGTGGGTGGGATTAACCGGGTTATTCGCCCGCGTCTTAAACTCCATTAATTATCCTTTATCCTTGGCGCTACAGCGGCGCTAGCTCACCCGAATCACTTACTTATGTAAGCTTCTCGGGAGTGACTCGCTTGCTGCTTTGCTGAAACGCAAATGACTGTGGAGAATGTTTAGAGCTTTAAATATACCGCTGCCAGTTAATTATGGCGGCGGTTTTAGGCTACTTATAAAGCCAAATGAAGGCGTTGCGGTCGTCATCCCCCTGGGTGCGGTGAGTGATAAGTCGCGTTGTCATCAATCTCAAATCTGCGCACGTTTTGCTAAAGCCATTCGCACGTAATGTAAAATTTCTAGCATAAAATTTTGTTGTTGCAAAATACCACGCTCGGATTCCTCCTAAACACACTCATTCACACCTATTATCTGGATGTTTAGTCCATTTGTCCTATTGTTAGGTTAGAGCACATTGTGCAGACTTCCTATCGCTACAAACGGCGAGTCACGCACGCCGTATTCGGTCATCCGGGGAACACTGAGACTGAGCGCTGTCAGATTTTATGGCTGGAACAAGATAAGTTTAGGCTGGCATCTGCCGCAGAAAATGCGTGGTAACACTTTAAGTTTGTCTTTGACATTCAGGAGGATTTCCTGTGAATAAATCAATGTTAGCAGGTGTGGGTATCGGCATTGCGGCAGCTCTGGGTATTGCTGCTGTTGCGAGTATGAATGTTTTCTCCAGCGGACCGCAATACGCACAAGTTCTTACTGCGACACCGATAAAAGAGACGATAAAAACGCCACGACAGGAATGCCGCAATGTTAGCGTCACTCACCGTAAACCGGTGCAAGACGAGCATCAGGTTGCCGGTTCAGTATTGGGCGCGGTAGCCGGTGGCGTGCTGGGGCATCAGGTCGGGGGCGGGCGTGGTAAGGATATCGCTACCGTAGCAGGCGCACTGGCGGGGGGCTATGCCGGTAACCGAGTGCAAAGTAATATGCAGGAAAGTGATACTTACACCACCACTCAACAGCGTTGCCAAACGGTTTACGACAAGTCGCAGAAGATGCTGGGATATGACGTCACCTACAAAATTGGCGATCAGCAGGGGAAAATTCGCATGGATCGTGATCCAGGTACGCAGATCCCGGTCGATAAAAATGGTCAACTGATACTGAACAACCGAGCATAATATAAACTCTGTTGTCGAAAACCTGGTACCAATAGCTCGCGACCTAGTGTTAATTCTGATCGTTTAACGTGATTTATAAGCGAGTGGCATTAACATTAGCGCGGGTTTTTCATTTCTGAACACCCGCGCTAACCATA
Organism: Yersinia aldovae ATCC 35236; assembly: GCF_000173735.1. Taxonomy (GTDB): domain Bacteria; phylum Pseudomonadota; class Gammaproteobacteria; order Enterobacterales; family Enterobacteriaceae; genus Yersinia; species Yersinia aldovae. The sequence continues at coordinate 25,458 of NZ_ACCB01000012.1, forward strand.
TGATTAAGTGACATGACTTGATTAAGCTACGCAGTGTTGGGCAAATGACGCCAACAGCTCACTGATAAACTTCAACCGTTGCGTCCTGTCACTCAAATCCTGCATAAACTTCAGTTTTGTCGGCCCCTCCAGGCGGAAAATCTGTGGTTGGCGCTGTAGTAGCCCGATGAGATAAACCGGGTCCACTCTGTTTTTATCACCAAACTCGATAAAACCACCGCGCTCATTACCTTCAATCCGCTTGATTCCGAGCTTCTGCGCGTGTTGGCGCAATTGTGCGGTATGTAACAGGTAGCGTGCCGCATCCGGCAGCTTGCCAAAGCGATCGATCAGCTCAACTTTGAGTTCATCCAGCTCCTTCTCATTACGTGCGCTGGCGATACGCTTATAGAACGAAAGCCTGATATTCACATCTGGAATGAATTCCTCTGGCAGCAACACCGGCATCCGCATTTCTATCTCGGTCTGGTTGCTGGTCAAATCTTCCAATGAAGGCTCTCGCCCCTCTTTTAGGGCATCCACCGCACTTTCCAGCAGCTCCATATACAGCGAGAAGCCGATGGTGGTCATCTGGCCGCTTTGGTCTTCACCTAATAGCTCACCGGCACCACGAATCTCCAGGTCATGGGTTGCCAGCGCAAAACCGGCCCCCAAATCTTCCAATGAGGCAATTGCTTCCAGCCGTTTTTTGGCATCAGTGGTCATGGCTTTCGGATTTGGCGTCAACAGATAAGCATAAGCCTGATGGTGGGAGCGCCCGACACGGCCACGTAATTGGTGTAACTGCGCCAGACCAAAGTGGTCAGCACGTTCGATAATAATGGTATTTGCACTGGGAATATCAATCCCTGTTTCGATAATGGTGGTACAGACCAAAACGTTAAAGCGCTGGTGATGGAAATCATTCATCACCCGTTCCAGATCCCGCTCACGCATCTGCCCATGACCAATGGCAATTCGTGCTTCTGGCACTAGCTCAGCCAGCCGTTGGGTGGCTTTTTCGATATTTTCCACATCGTTATAGAGATAATAAACCTGCCCACCACGCAGAATCTCACGCAGAATTGCTTCTCGCACCACCAAGCTATCGTATTCACGCACGAAGGTTTTCACTGCCAGTCGGCGTGCCGGTGGCGTGGCAATAATCGATAAGTCGCGCATACCGCTCATCGCCATATTTAATGTTCGCGGAATAGGTGTGGCGGTGAGGGTCAGAATATCGACATCGGCGCGCATCGCTTTGATGCGCTCTTTGTGGCGCACCCCGAAGCGGTGCTCTTCATCGACAATCAACAGACCAAGGTCGTGCCAGTGCAGGTCACTTTGCAGCAATTTATGCGTACCGATAATAATATCGACTTTGCCTTCGGCCGCTTGTCCCAAAATCACTTGTTGCTCTTTGGCACTGCGAAAGCGAGACATCATTTCAATGCGCACCGGCCAGGTGGCGAAACGATCGCGGAAGTTATCAAAGTGCTGTTGCGCCAGCAGGGTGGTCGGCACCAATACCGCCACTTGCTTGTTATTGGCCACCGCGAGGAACGCCGCCCGCATTGCCACTTCGGTTTTACCGAAACCAACATCCCCACACACTAAACGATCCATCGCCAATGGTTGGCACATATCGCTGAGTACGGCATTGATGGCCTGTTCTTGATCCGGCGTGGTTTCAAATGGAAAGCTTTGACAGAACAACTGGTATTGTTCGCGATCGTGCTTAAATTTAAAGCCCGCTTTAGCGGCGCGTTGAGCGTAGATATCCAGCAGTTCGGCGGCAACATCGCGCACTTTTTCTGCGGCTTTCTGCCGTGCGCGGCTCCAGACATCACCACCCAGTCTATGTAGCGGTGCGTTTTCATCGGCCCCACCGGAATAGCGGCTGATCAGATGGAGCGATGAAACGGGCACATACAGTTTATCTTCACCGGCGTAGGTCAGTATCAGGTATTCAGCTTTGATGCCACCGGTTTCCAGTGTGGTCAAACCCAGATAGCGGCCCACGCCGTGCTCCAGATGCACCACCGGTTGACCGGGGCGCAGTTCTGCCAGATTGCGGATCAGGGTATCGGTATTGATGGTACGGCGGTTATCCTGACGGCGGCGGCTGACGCGCTCACCCAGCAAATCGCTTTCACAAATTAGCGCTAACTGTTTGTCAGTATCAAGGAAGCCGCGCTCGGAGGCACCAATCATTAAATAATGACCGGGTTTTCCCGCCTGAGACAATTGCGTTATCACCGTTGGGCTGAGTTTTATCCGCGCCAGCAAATCCTGCAATGTTTCACGACGGCCCTCACTTTCCACCGAGAACACCACACTGCCGCTGAATGACTCAATAAAGCGGCGCAGGTTATCCAATGGCGCTTTTTGCTGCGCCTGAACCGCTAAATCGGGCAGTGGCTGATAATGTAAGTTGGTATTGGCGGTTTTATCCGCGAGTTCATCGGTCTTAAATTGGACGCGTGGCCATTGCTTTAACTCACTGAACAGCGAGTCAACTCGCAACCACAGGGTATCTGGAGTCAGCAGTGGGCGCATCGGGTCAACACGGCGGCTCTCGAAACGCTGGTTGACATCGAGCCAAAAACGCTCGGCTGAACCTTCCAGATCGCCGGTATTCACCAATAAGGTATTTTCAGGTAAATAACTGAACAGCGAGGGCAGTGGCTGGCTAAAGAACAGCGGTTGCCAGTATTCGATACCGGCAGGCCAAATACCTTTACTCACCTGCTGATAGATGTGTTCAGCATCACGGCGCACTTCAAACTGTTCGCGCCACTGGCTGCGGAACAGCTCAATCGCGGCTTTGTCTATCGGAAATTCATGAGCGGGCAGCAGGTTTATCTGTTCAACTTCAGACAACGTGCGCTGTGAGTCAACGTCAAACACCCGCAGACTGTCAATGTCATCATCAAAAAAATCAATGCGATAGGGTTCTTCGCTGCCCATCGGATACAGATCAAGCAATGCACCACGGGTAGCAAACTCACCATGTTCCATCACCTGATCGACGCTGCGGTATCCTGCTTGCTCAAGCTGAGCGCGCAACTTATCCCGTGACAGGTGCTGGCCTTTCTTCATCACCAGCGCATGACCATGCAGGAATTCGTGCGGGCATACCCGTTGCATCAGGGTATTAATCGGGAGAATAATAACACCGCGTTCCATTGCTGGGAGGTGATATAAGCAAGACAGGCGCGCTGAAATAATATCCTGATGCGGCGAGAAACTGTCGTAGGGCAGTGTTTCCCAGTCGGAGAGGGTGCTCACCGGTTGCGAAGAGAATTGCTGGATTTCATCGCGCAGGCGCAGTGTCGTTTGCATATCCGGAGTAATTAACATCACCGGGCCATCATGGCGTTCAATGATTTGCGCACATTCGACCGCACAAGCAGAGCCAGTCAACTGGCCTAACTGGCGGGTATCACCGCGTCGTGTCGGCAATGAATAACGATATTGTTGGGACATAAGTAGTTAAACAGTCTCTTGGTTTATGGTTAACCGGTTATTTCAGCTGTACAGCAGCAACAGATGATAAATTATCTCGGCGGCTATCCTAGCACGCGAGAGGGGATAGCCACAGACTGGCGCTCTGATTTGGAATAAAAGCCGAAGATATAGGCGGTTAATGGTTCCATAAAGCGGTAGTACCCTTTATTATCCTCAATCACTTTGCTTTAGCAACAGGATCTAAACAGATTTCATGTATCAACCTGTCGCATTATTTATTGGCCTGCGCTACATGCGTGGGCGTGCATCGGACCGTTTTGGTCGGTTCGTCTCATGGCTTTCTACTATTGGCATCACTTTGGGCGTGATGGCGCTGATCACCGTATTGTCGGTGATGAATGGTTTTGAGCGTGATTTGCAGAATAATATTTTAGGGCTGATGCCGCAGGCGCTGATTACCACGCCGCAAGGCTCGCTTGACCCGAATAAAATTCCTGCCTCGGCACTGAAATCACTGCGCGGCGTGACGGATATTGTGCCGCTGACCACGGCTGATGTGGTGTTGCAAAGTGCGCGTAATTTGGCCGCTGGCGTTATGTTGGGCGTTTCCCCAGATCAACATGAACCGCTGGCAGATTATTTGGTGAACGTGCATCTGAAAGATTTGCAGCCGGGTAGCTATAATATGATTCTTGGCGAAAAACTGGCCGCTCAATTGGGCGTTAAACGGGGTGAAACCCTGCGTTTGATGGTGCCGAGCGCCAGCCAGTTCACCCCGATGGGGCGCATTCCCAGTCAGCGTTTGTTCACTATTATCGGTACATTTGCCGCTGACAGTGAAGTGGATGGCTATCAGATGCTGGTTAATCAACAGGATGCCTCGCGACTGATGCGCTATCCGCCGGGTAATATTAGCGGCTGGCGCCTCTTCCTTGACCAGCCGCTGTCGGTAGATAGCCTGAGCCAGCAGACCTTGCCGGAGGGTACGGTATGGAAGGACTGGCGTGACCGCAAAGGTGAGCTATTCCAGGCGGTGCGGATGGAGAAGAACATGATGGGGCTGCTGCTTAGCCTGATTATTGCTGTCGCGGCCTTCAATATTATTACTTCGCTCGGCTTGTTAGTGATGGAAAAACAGGGCGAAGTGGCTATCTTGCAAACTCAGGGGTTGAGTCGCCGCCAAATCATGTTGGTGTTTATGGTGCAGGGTGCGACGGCCGGTGTTATCGGCGCGTTGCTCGGTGCAGGGCTGGGTATTTTACTTGCCAGCCAATTGAACACCCTCATTCCGATCCTTGGTTTGCTGATCGACGGTGCCACCTTGCCGGTTGAAATTAACCCCGTTCAGGTCACGGTGATTGCCCTGTTGGCGATGGTAATTGCTTTGCTCTCCACGCTCTACCCTTCCTGGCGCGCTGCCGCCGCACAACCTGCCGAGGCTTTACGCTATGAGTAACCATCCTTTATTACAGTGTTTAAACCTGTGCAAACGCTATCAGGAAGGGCAACTGCATACCGACGTCCTGCGCAATGTGTCGTTTACTATTGAAGCCGGTGAGCTGATGGCGATTGTCGGCAGTTCTGGTTCGGGTAAAAGTACGTTGCTGCACTTGTTAGGCGGTCTGGATTCCCCAACGTCCGGTGAAGTGATTTATCAGGGGCGTTCATTGAATCAATTATCGTCCAGTGCAAAGGCAGAGTTGCGTAACCGTGAATTAGGTTTTATCTATCAATTCCACCATTTATTGCCTGATTTTACCGCGCTGGAGAATGTCGCGATGCCACTGCTGATTGGCGGTGCCAAACCGGTCGAGGCACAAGATAAAGCCCGGGCGATGCTGGCCGCAGTAGGGCTGGAAAAACGCCGCAAGCATCGCCCTTCGGAGTTATCCGGTGGCGAGCGCCAGCGTGTTGCCATTGCCCGCTCGCTGGTGAATAACCCTTCATTAGTGCTGGCGGATGAGCCGACCGGTAATCTGGATCAGCGTAATGCCGACAGTATCTTCAATTTGCTGGGTGAATTGAATGTCCGTCAGGGCACGGCCTTCTTAGTGGTCACCCACGATTTGCAATTAGCGAAACGGATGAGCCGACAGCTTGAAATGCGTGATGGTCAGTTGCAGCAACATTTGACGTTGGTGGGGGCGCAATAGTGGCAATGGGAATGGGGGTGTCGCCACTGTCACTGCTGATTGGTTTGCGCTTTAGCCGTGGCCGTCGCCGTGGCGGTATGGTGTCGTTAATCTCGGTGATTTCCACCTTGGGTATCGCCCTGGGCGTTGCGGTACTGATCGTCGGCTTAAGTGCAATGAACGGCTTCGAACGTGAGCTGAAAAACCGTATTTTAGCTGTTGTACCGCATGGCGAGATTGCAGTGGTTAATCAGCCATTCAGTGGCTGGCCACAAACCCTACAGCGCATCGAAAAGGTGCCGGGTATCGTCGCTGCGGCACCGTATATCAATTTCACCGGTTTGATTGAAAACAACGCTCAACTGCGTGCAGTGCAGATAAAAGGGGTTGATCCACAGGCAGAACAGCATCTTAGTGCGCTGCCGAGCTTCGTGCCAGGCAATGCCTGGGAAAGTTTTAAAGCCGGGCAGCAGCAGATTATTTTAGGGAAAGGCCTGGCGGACGCCTTAGGCGTGAAGCAAGGTTCGTGGCTGACGGTGATGATCCCCAACAGCGACCCCGAGATGAAATTATTGCAACCTAAGCGTATTCGTTTACAGGTTGCCGGGGTGTTTCAGCTCAGTGGCCAGTTAGATCATAGCTTGGCACTGGTGCCGCTGGCGGATGCACAGCACTATCTGGATATGGGTGACAGTGTCACTGGTATAGCCATCAAAGTAGATGATGTCTATAACGCCAACAAACTGGTACGCAGTGCGGGCGAGGTGACGAATGCTTACGTCTATATCAGTAGCTGGATTGGTACCTACGGCTATATGTATCGCGATATCCAAATGATCCGTACTATCATGTATCTGGCGATGGTATTGGTGATTGGTGTGGCCAGTTTTAATATCGTTTCCACGCTGGTGATGGCGGTAAAAGATAAAAGTGGTGATATTGCCGTGTTACGCACACTTGGGGCTAAAGATGGTCTGATCCGGGCAATCTTTATCTGGTATGGCTTGCTGGCTGGGCTAATCGGCAGTGTCTGCGGGGCGGTGGTTGGCGTGATTGTTTCTCTGCAACTGACTCACATTATTCGCGGATTGGAACGGTTGGTCGGGCATCAATTCTTATCGGGCGATATCTATTTTATCGACTTCTTGCCATCAGAATTGCATTGGTTTGATGTGGCGTGTGTGCTGGCGACTGCGTTGGTGTTGAGTTTAATTGCCAGTTGGTATCCGGCCCGTCGTGCCAGCCGTATTGATCCGGCACAGGTGCTTAGCGGGAAGTAGCTTATCGGGTAATCACTTCGCTGGCGATACTGTGCGGGCAGTCATTAATAAGGGTGAGCGGATGTATTACGGTTTTGATATGGGTGGTACCAAGACAGAACTGGGTGTATTTGATGCCAACTTGCAATGTGTGTGGCAAAAACGTGTTCCTACACCGCGTGAAGATTACCCGCAACTGTTGCAAATATTGCAGAATCTAACGCTGGAAGCCGATGCGCACTGTGGTGTTAAAGGCAGTGTAGGTATCGGTATTCCCGGCTTACCTAATGCTGATAATGGTACGGTGTTCACAGCCAATGTGCCCGCTGCAATGGGGCAATCGTTGCAGGGTGACCTTTCTCGCCTGATTGAACGTGAGGTCCGTATCGATAATGATGCCAACTGTTTTGCATTGTCTGAAGCTTGGGATGCGGAGTTTCGTCGCTACCCAACGGTTCTGGGGTTAATCCTCGGTACTGGTGTCGGTGGCGGCCTGATTGTGAACGGTAATATTGTCAGTGGGCGAAACCATATCACCGGTGAGTTTGGCCACTTCCGTTTGCCAATCGATGCGTTGGATATCTTGGGTGCCGATATTCCACGAGTGCCATGCGGTTGCGGCCATACTGGTTGTATTGAAAATTATATTTCCGGGCGCGGTTTTGAGTGGATGTATCAGCATTTCAATCATGAATCTTTACCTGCCATCCAGATTATTGCTAACTATAATACGGGTGAACCTAACGCTGTAGCACATGTTGAACGCTTTATGGATGTGCTGGCCATATGCTTAGGTAATCTATTGACGATACTTGATCCGCATTTGGTTGTTATCGGTGGCGGGCTGTCTAATTTCGAAAAAATTTATCAGGAACTGCCAAAACGCTTGCCGCAGTATTTATTGCGCGTGGCGCAATTACCACGCATTGAAAAAGCGCGTTATGGTGATGCAGGTGGTGTTCGTGGGGCGGCGTTTCTGCATTTGAGTGAGCGTTAGTTATTATTAATAACATACCCAAACTAATTGATGTTGCAGGTCGGCAGCAAACGAATGAATCCCGGTGAGCTTACATTGGTAAGTGATACGGGTGAGTGAGAGCTGCTAACAACGCTGTAATTTCAAATAGGTAGGGATATATAGAGGCAAAAGGTTATGCGCATTCGCCATCGGCTATGTCGCTTTCGCAAGAATAAGCATTTGCGGCACCAACGTTTTCGCTCCCGCATTTTTCATCGGGACAGTGCCGTCACATCAGAAATGAAAAAACCGTTTGTCGTGGTTCTTACCGGTGCGGGGATTTCTGCCGAATCAGGTATCCGTACTTTTCGTGCCGCTGACGGCTTATGGGAAGAACACCAAGTTGAGGATGTGGCTACTCCTGAAGGGTATCGACGGGATCCTGAATTGGTACAGGCTTTTTATAATGCGCGTCGCCGCCAGTTGCAGCAGCCAGAAATTGCACCGAATGCCGCGCATTTCGCGCTTGCAGATTTGGAAGCGGTGCTGGGCGATAACTTCGTACTGATTACCCAAAATATTGATAATTTGCATGAAATGGCGGGCAGTAAGCGCGTTATCCATATGCATGGTGAGCTGCTGAAGGTGCGTTGCACTCAGTCTGGCCAGGTATTGGATTGGCCGGGCGATCTCAGTGCGGATGAGCGCTGCCATTGCTGCCAATTCCCATCCCCCCTGCGGCCACACATTGTTTGGTTTGGTGAAATGCCGATGGGAATGGATGATATTTATCAGGCATTGGCTGAAGCTGATTTCTTTATCTCGATCGGGACTTCCGGCCATGTTTATCCCGCAGCCGGTTTTGTTCATGAGTCGCGTTCGCAGGGAGCGCATACCGTAGAGTTGAATCTGGAACCGAGTCAGGTGGAAAGTCAGTTTGATGAAAAACACTATGGTTTAGCCAGCAAAGTGGTTCCCGAATATGTGCGCGAATTTTTGACAACCTGCGGTGAGAACCGCCAGGGTGACTAATTACCCTGCTTAATTGGAGCCACCGCTTTGATTAAGTAAAGAATGAATAAATAAGCTATAAACCGAACCGGTTGATGGATAATTCACCCGGTTCGGTTCTGCCATGACTTTTACTATTCTGGTTTAAGTTTGTCTAAAGCTGACCTGACGCAATATTTGATGGTGATCACTTCCCCATAATGATATCCACTATTATGAGGGTGGGAACCATGGACAAATTACTCGACCGCTTTTTCAATTATGTCTCTTTTGATACACAAGCAAAAGCCAATGTAAAATCCGTGCCGAGCACTGAAGGTCAGCGCAAGCTGGCTCAGGCGTTGCAGCAAGAGTTGATTGCGCTGGGTTTTTCCCACGTCACCTTAAGCTGCCACGGCTGCGTGATGGCAACATTGCCAGCGAATGTCTCCTGGCAGGTCCCCACCATTGGTTTTATTGCACACCTTGATACCTCACCTGATTTTTCTGGTAAAAATGTCAATCCGCAAATTGTCGAAAACTACCGTGGAGGCGATATCGCTTTGGGGATGGGGGATGAAATTCTGTCGCCGGTCATGTTCCCTATATTACATAAGTTATTAGGGCAAACGCTAATCACTACCGATGGTAAAACCTTGCTCGGTGCAGACGACAAAGCCGGTATTGCGGAAATCATTACGGCAATGGTGCGTTTAAAAAATAGCGATATTCCGCATGGTGATATCCGTATCGGATTCACCCCTGATGAAGAGGTAGGCAGGGGAGCGCGGTTCTTTGATGTGGCTGAGTTTAATGCGCAGTGGGCCTATACCGTTGATGGTGGCGGTGTGGGGGAGTTGGAGTTTGAGAACTTTAATGCAGCATCTGTGACGATAAAGATTGTTGGTAATAATGTTCATCCAGGAAGTGCCAAAGGAGTGATGGTGAATGCTTTGTCACTGGCAACCCGTTTTCATCAGCAGCTGCCAGTCAATGAAACACCCGAATGTACCGACGGGTATGACGGTTTTTATCATCTGCAAAGTATTAAAGGCACGGTAGAGCGGGCAGAGATGCACTATATTGTGCGTGATTTCAGCCGTGATGGTTTTGAAGCGCGGAAGAAGAAGATAATGGATATCGCCAAATTCGTCGGTAAAGATTTGCATCGCGACTGTTATATCGAAATCATTATTGATGACAGCTATTACAATATGCGTGAACATATCATTAAGCATCCACATATCATAGAGTTAGCGCAGGAAGCGATGTGCGATTGTGGTATTGCACCGATTATGAAACCCATTCGTGGCGGTACGGATGGCGCGCAACTCTCTTTTCTTGGCTTACCATGCCCAAATATCTTTACCGGTGGTTATAACTATCATGGAAAACATGAGTTTATTACGCTGGAAGGTATGGAGAAAGCGGTTGCAGTTATTATGCGAATTGCGGAATTGGCGGCCAGGCGAGCTAAAGAGTCATAGCTTACAGGTTATTAGCAAGTTGATGATAGCAAAACGCCCCCACAGTTGGGGCGTTTTCGTGTGACTCGCAGCGGACATTAGTCTTTGAAATACCAATAGCCGCTGTTTACCAGTTCTGACAGTATCGTCAGGAACGCCGGATCTTCCAGTGCGTTACCTAGCTTCTTGGCATCGACACTGAAGTGCTGACACAGGGCATCGGCAGCGGCGAAGTGAGGTGTATCAATCAACTCTCCGTTGACGAAGCAGTTGTCTCCGATACGCAGAGCGCGCAGGCCACCAAGACGCAGTAATGCCTCACCTTGCATCAGTAAGTCATAGATTTCGCTGGCCTGATAAGGTGGCTCTGGAGGCGAGATATCCAGTTCGTGGCGTGATTGAGAGGTGAATTCGCCAAACCAGTTTTGAAAGTGCTCAGGTTGCTGGAGCAAATCCAACATCATGGCATGCAGCTTATCAATTTCCTGAGGCAATACTTCAGCTGGATGCTCACGCAGTGGCAAATCAGGATCGCTGTAGCGGTGGCTACCCAGCTCGCGAGACAGCACATAGTCGGCAAAGCCGCTGACCAGTTCGCGGCCATTGGGGGCACGGAAACCGACAGAGTAATTCAGCGCATTTTCAAGTGCATAGCCTTCATGGGGAAAGCCCGGTGGGATATAAAAGATATCGCCAGGTTCCATTTCTTCATCAATGATGGCATCGAAAGGGCCAACTTGCAGTAAGTCCGGATGCGGGCAATGCTGTTTCATTTCAGTTTTTTCGCCAACCCGCCAGCGGCGGCGGCCAGAACCCTGAATAATAAAGACATCATATTGATCAAAGTGTGGCCCGACACCGCCTCCAGGGACAGAAAACGAAATCATCAAGTCATCCATGCGCCAGTCTGAGAGTTTGCGAAAAGGGCGCATCAACGCGGCGGCCGGCTCATGCCAGTGATCTACCGCCTGTACCAGCAGTGACCAATTGTTTTCACCTAAATGATCAAAACTTTCAAATGGGCCGTGGGCAACTTGCCAACGGCCATCTTCATGGCTTACCAGCCGGCTATCGACTTCATTTTCCATCGCTAATCCGGCAAGTTCATCCGGAGAGAGAGGATCAATGAAGTTTGCGAAACCGCGCTTGAGGATGACGGGACGTTTCTGCCAATAACGTTGCAGAAAATCAGGCCAATCGAGATTGAGTTGGTAATCCATGTTTATTCCAGGAGAGGGGTGAGCTTGGCTGTGATTATAACGGATGCCAGCTTTTAGTATCAGGGGCTAGCTGGCAAATTTTATTAATCATCGTGATGATCGTGTTGCTGGCCAAAGGTCACCATCATTTTGGCTCCCCCTAGCGGGCTTTCAGTAATGTTAATCTCACCGTGATACTGTTCAATGATTTCGGCGGCGACAGATAATCCAAGCCCTTGTCCGGGGCGCAATGTATCAACCCGTAGACCTCGTTGGAAAATTAATTTGCGTTTACTTTCTGGAATACCGGGGCCATCGTCATCAACCACGATGGTGAGCTGTTTTTCGGTATGAAAAGCTGTAATTTCAACAAATTCTAAACAGTACTTACAGGCATTATCCAGAACATTGCCCATGATCTCCATAAAGTCATTTTTCTCACCGAGAAAGGAAACTTCCGGTGAAATATCCAGCGTTAGCACCACTCCTTTACGTTGATACACTTTATTCAGTGCGCTACACAAGCTATCTAGCAGTGCGGTAACCGAATGGATTTCACGAATTAATGCATTATGCTCAGAACGCATACTGGCACGGTGTAAGTAATAACCAATTTGCTGAGAAATACGGCTTATCTGCTCTAACATAATAGGCTCGACTTCCTCGATAGTCGTCGTTTGCTTGCCGGTTCGCAGAGAGCGCAGCGTGGTTTGCAATACCGCCAGCGGTGTTTTGAGGCTGTGGGTAAGGTCCGACAGGGTAGTGCGATATTTGGTATAACGTTGACGTTCATTGGTCAGCAAGATATTAAGATTACGCACCAGACCTTGCAATTCGCGGGGTGGGTTTTCATCTAACTGATCACGTTCCCCTTTCTCTAGCTGGGTTATCTGGCTGACCAATGCTTTTATGGGCCGCAGGCTCCAGTAGGCCGCCAGCCATAACAAGGGAATGACCAGTAATAAGTTTGCTAGCAGAACATAGCTGAACCAGTTCCACACCAAGTCTGAGCGTTGCAGCTCTTGTGGGATAGTATCTACCACTACAATGGTGAGTTTTGGCAAGCGTGACGTCGCAGGGTAGGTGTTTACTGAGACAGAATGGGTCAGGGCGCTGTTGTCAGTCTCGTCATATTTCTTTAACTGATCCTGAGCCTTCGGGTTATCACCCAACATCATACTACTGATATGTGTTCCGGTATCCAGTTCATAAAATCCCGGTTTTTGTAACCAGCTTTTTTCGATATGAGATTCAAGTTCGGGTACGTGGCGTTGACGCCACAGGATGTTGCCATCTTTATCGTAGATTAGGACGAGTGTCGGGATATTCAGTTCAAGCTCAGGTGGGACTGAAATACTGAGTTTATCGTTATGCCACTGGGCTAAACTGAAGAATAAATTACTTTCGCCCCGGTGAGCGCTAAAAGTATTTTTATCAAAGCTGACGATATAACCAACCACGGCAACCATGCCATACGATAGTGATAACGCCAGAACGACGCCAGCGGTCGCCATCAGGAAGCGCGCGCGAAGAGAAAACGGTTTACTGTCTTTTCTGAACATGTTGTTTAGTTGGCATCAAAACGGTATCCCTGACCACGAATGGTCGTAATCACTTCACCCTCATGTTCTGCCAACAGTTTTTTGCGCAAGCGGCCCATCAATACATCGATAGTGTGGCTTTCACGTAGTTCTGCGTCAGGATACAGTTGCAGCATCAAGGTGTCTTTGCTGACCACTTTTCCTGCATTACGGATAAGAGTTTCGATGATAGTGTATTCAAAGGCCGTCAGTTTAATCTGTTGCTGATTTACGCACAACTCTCGCCGCGAGAGGTCTATTTGGAACGGTGGGAATTCAATCACCTGGGAAGCCAGACCAATGTTACGGCGCATCAACGCCTGCATCCGGGCGATCACCTCTTCCAGATGGAACGGCTTAGTGACGTAATCATCTGCACCTGCCTCCAGCACTGCGACCTTATCCTGCCAACTTTCCCGTGCGGTTAGAACCAGAATAGGTAAGTTTGTTTGGTGGCTACGCCAACGGCGGATGAGACTTAAACCATCTTCGCCGGGGAGACCAAGATCGATAATTGCGATGTCTGGGGCGTGCTCTTGCAAGAAATAGTCGGCTTCTTTGGTATCTTCCGCCGCATCTACCTGATGCCCCATTTCTCGCATTTGAACCGTAAGGTGGTGACGTAGCAAAGCATTATCTTCCACAACTAAAACCCGCATACCACGTTCCTCGATAAGACTTTAGCCGGATAACTAATAATTACCCGGCGAAGTAAAAATAACATCAACGACTTAGAAGTTATAACGTAAACCGACTTGCATTGCCTGATCATTGACCTTCCAGTTATGGTAGGTATAACCGACTTCAGCCGCAAGGCTTTGTGTGAGGGCATAATCTGTGGTGATCCGCGCCTCATGGAAGGCCCTATGGTCATAATTTGCCAGACGATAGGCAACGCCTAAGCCAATATCCTGTGACAGTCTGCTTTTAATACCCACTTCACCCGTGACACTGTTGTAGGTGTTGGTCTTCTTGCCGTCTTTACTGGCATCAAAAACCAGCGCATGGCGGCTACCGCCTACCAGAGTATAAAAATCGATATTGGGTGAAAATGCAAAATGATACCCTAAGCCGAGTACAGCTTCTGCAAGGCCACGATCATTATTAGCAATACTGCTTATGCGGCCATCAATAAATAAATCATTATCAAAACCATAGCCACCGTTAAGGTAAACTCCCCCCATATCACGATTGCCTATATGGCTGTAATTACTACGATCGAATTGTTTATCAAAACGGTCGTTACTGCTAATTGAACCGTATTGTAAACCGCCAGCCACATAAGTGTAATTGTTCGCCATAACGGTAGTACAGGCTCCCATTAGTGCGACGGATAATATAGTTTTTTTTAGCATAATTGATGATTGCTCCTGGAGGTTAACGTCCTTTTGACATCGAACATTATCGGTGATGCCGACTAAACCATGACTAAACAGGGGCTGATGCAGGGGGATAAAAAGTGATAGAGGCGATGCAGGTGATATAAATCACCTGCATCGCCTCATTGAGTTAGTGAAATTACAGGAGGTTACCTGCCTGCAATTTCGCGACTTGGGTATGTCGAGGTGAAAACATTACTTTAATTCATCAACCATCTTTGTGGCCCGACCAATATAATTGGCCGGAGTCATGGCTTTCAGGCGTGTTTTCTCTTCTTCTGGCAGGGCGAGGCTATCGATAAATGCTTGCATACCGGCAGCATCAACACGTTTACCGCGGGTCAACTCTTTTAGCTTCTCATACGGTTTTTCGATGCCATAACGGCGCATAACCGTTTGGATTGGCTCGGCCAACACTTCCCAGTTATGTTCCAGCTCGTCTTGCAGGTGTGCTTGATTCACTTCCAGTTTGCTTATGCCTTTTAGCGTCGCCTGATAAGCTATCAGTGCATATCCCAGGCCAACACCCAGATTACGCAGTACAGTGGAATCAGTCAGGTCACGCTGCCAGCGAGAAACGGGAAGTTTGCTGGCTAAATGGCCGAGCATTGCGTTTGACAGGCCCAGATTGCCTTCGGAGTTTTCGAAGTCGATTGGGTTTACTTTGTGTGGCATGGTGCTTGAGCCAATCTCGCCGGCGATGGTTTTTTGCTTGAAGTGATTCAGTGCAACATAACCCCAGATATCACGGTCAAAGTCGATCAGAATAGTATTGAAACGGGCCACACAGTCAAACAGTTCCGCGATGTAATCATGGGGTTCTATTTGTGTGGTGTATGGGTTCCAGTTAATCCCTAACGATGTGACAAAGCTCTCGCTAAACTGATGCCAGTCTACTTCAGGGTAAGCCACAATATGGGCATTGTAGTTACCTACCGCACCGTTGATCTTACCCAGAATCTCTACTTGAGAGAGCTGACGGAACTGGCGCTCCATGCGGTAGGCCACGTTGGCAAATTCTTTACCTATCGTCGATGGTGTTGCAGGCTGGCCGTGGGTACGGGACAACAGGGGTAAATCGCGGTACTCATGGGCCATGGCCTTAATTGAATCGATAACCTGACGCCACATTGGTAATATCACCTCTTGACGGGCAGTTTGCAGCATCAAGGCGTGGGACAGGTTATTGATGTCTTCTGAAGTACAAGCAAAATGAATGAATTCTGACACTGCGTGCAGCGCCGGGACAGTTGCTACTTTCTCTTTCAGGAAGTATTCAACGGCTTTCACATCATGATTCGTGGTGCGCTCAATGGTTTTGATACGTTGCGCATCCTCTTCATTGAATTCTTGCACGATTTTATCAAGGTAAGCGTTTGCGTCGGTATCAAAAGGTGGAACTTCGCTGATTTTTTCACAGGCGGCCAGTTTTTGCAGCCAACGTACTTCGACCTGTACGCGGAATTTTAACAAACCGAACTCGCTAAAAATTGGGCGCAGCGCGCTGACTTTATCGCCGTAGCGCCCGTCAATAGGTGAAACGGCGGTCAGTGAGGATAATTCCATTGGTGGCGACTCCTGAAGTCAGATTTTAACAATTTTAACTATGAGCAAGAATACTCTGCGCCTGTTTAAACAGGCGGTTACGCGAAAACATCAACTGCAAACGGCTTCCGCCGACTTGCTGCCAAAGTACGGTAGAGCGGATACCGCCCAATAGTGCGGCGCGAATTTTGGCCTGCACTAGCGTACTTTGTAAGATTGCCGGTGAACCGGTGACCTGAATCCGTGGCCCCAGTGGGCTGATGACATCTGTGTAAATCGATGCCAGCGAACTCATCATCGTTTCAGATTCAAGGTCAAAATGGGCCAGTTGCCTATCAAGCTGACTGATGCGTTCACCCAGGGTATTCATGGCGGACTTGTTGGCATTCAGCTTACGTTCCAACACCATCAGGCTTAGGGTATAACGGGTGAGTTCAGCCGCAGGCCCCTGACGATTAGCGTTCAAGACGCTCTGCAACGTTTCTAACCCCATTGTCAACGACTGTTCATTGCCGCCATAGACTGCAAGGGTAGACGAGGGATCGGTCTGTAACAGGCTCCCCAGCACGGTATTCAGTGCATCATTATCGCACTGACCTTCATGCGCCAGTTGCTGAACCACACGGGCAGACTGGCAAACCCCTGCCAATGCCAGTGTAATATCATAATAGTTCTTCGCCACAGTCACTCCTGTAAACGTTCTGGTTTAGTTTGTTACGCTGCCGGTCAGTGGATAACGTTCTTCAATGATACCGCCACCCAGGCACACTTCGCCCTGATAGAAGACGGCTGACTGGCCCGGCGTAACGGCGGCCACTGGAGAGTCAAACCGAACGTCAACGCGCTCGTCATCCAGTGGCGTTACGGTGCAGGGAATATCCTGTTGACGATAGCGTGTTTTTACCACACAGCGGAACGGTGCCGTGACCGGTTGGCGGTCTACCCAGTGAAGCTGTTGCGCTGCCAGGCCAACTGACATCAGCCGCGGGTGTTCATGCCCTTGCGCGACCAGCAGGATGTTGTTAGCGAGGTCTTTATCAACCACATACCACGGGTCATCGCCGCCCTCTTTAGTGCCACCGATACCCAAACCTTTGCGCTGCCCCAAAGTGTGGTACATCAAACCTTGATGTTCACCCACATGCTGGCCGTCTACGGTCATGATAGGGCCGGGTTGTGCTGGCAGATAGCGGCCAAGGAAATCACGGAATTTGCGCTCACCGATAAAACAGATGCCGGTCGAGTCTTTTTTCTTCGCGGTAACCAAATCAAGTTGCTCGGCAATACGACGGACTTCCGGTTTTTCAAGCTCACCCACCGGGAACAGGCTTTGGGCAAGTTGCTCGTGGCTTAAGGTGTAGAGGAAGTAACTTTGGTCTTTATTGCCATCCAGCCCGCGCAATAAACGACTTTTGCCATCGACATCTTGACGACGGACATAGTGGCCGGTGGCGATATAATCTGCGCCCAAGTCTTCGGCGGCAAATTCGAGGAACGCTTTGAATTTAATTTCTTTATTGCACAGAATATCGGGATTAGGAGTGCGCCCGGCTTTATATTCTTCCAGGAACAATTCAAAAACGTTATCCCAGTATTCCGCCGCAAAATTGACGGTGTGCAGCTCCATGCCCAGTTTGTCGCATACCGCTTGCGCATCGGCCAGATCGGTCGCTGCTGAGCAATACTCTTCGCCATCGTCTTCTTCCCAGTTTTTCATGAACAAGCCAGCTACCTGGTAGCCCTGCTGTTGCAACAGGTAAGCGGAAACGGAAGAGTCGACACCGCCGGACATACCGACGATTACTTTTTTCTGGCTGTTATCTGACATGGGAGTCTCACTAACGTTCCTGTGACGATTATGGCGGATGATGAGGGTATCTGAACCACTTCTCGTCACGGGTAAGGCATTATAAAAACAAGCGCCGGATTTTATCACGTTGGCGACAGTGCTGCATTGCCGATTTGACATTATCTGAGTAAATCAAATTCAGCTTTTATAGCGGCCAGTTAAAGCAGCCAACCAGATCGAGTGAATAGCGCTCAGGTTGCTGATAACAGCGGATAGTTTCTGCCACTAATGGGGAGCGCAAATTGTCTGCTTGCAAAATTTCATCCGCACTGAGCCACAGACAGCGGTCGATATCACTGTCATGAGGGTGAGTCGCTAGTGGTGCTAATAGCTCAATGACGAAAGCGAAGCGTAAAAATGGGGTGTTGTCTGGCGCTATCCATTGATGCATTCTCAGGAAAGATTGCGGGGTAGCTCGAATACCCGTTTCCTCCCACAGCTCTCTTTCTGCGGCCTGAAGCAGCGTTTCATTCGCTTCCAGATGTCCAGCAGGCTGATTCCATAATTTTTTGCCACTGATAGTTTCTTCGACCACCAGAAACTTCCCTTGAGCGTGAACCACACAAGCGACGGTAACGTGGGGCTTAAACATGGTTTATCTCCTTCCATTCGCCAGGCTGTAGGTCGCCCAAGCTTAAATTGCCCATACTAAAACGTATTAGACGTAGGGTCGGGAAGCCGATATGGGCGGTCATTCTGCGCACTTGACGGTTACGCCCTTCAAAAAGCGTGATCTTTAACCAGCTTGTTGGGATGGATTTACGCTCTCGGATCGGCGGATTACGTGGCCATAACCACTCTGGTTCGCTCACCAATTCAGCGCCCGCCGGTAAGGTTGGCCCATCTTTCAAGGTCATTCCCCGTTGTAGTTGTAGCAGCGCATCATCGCTGGGTACACCTTCAACTTGCACAAAATAGACTTTACCGGTTTTTTTGGCCGGTTGCGTAAGCCTGGCTTGTAGCTTGCCATCATTGGTTAATACCAGCAGACCTTCACTGTCGCGATCCAGGCGGCCTGCTGCATAAACATCATTAAAAGGAATAAATTCCTTCAAAGTTGTGCGTCCGGACTCATCGGTAAACTGCGGCAATACGTCAAAAGGCTTATTGAATAACAGTACCCGACGTGGGGTGATAACCGCAGTTCGTGTCGCCTGTGCCTTAGTGCTGAATCGGTTAACTTTGTGATTTTTAACAGAGAATTTATTCATGATTATTGCGATTTTGGATGATTAGCGCATTATACCTCAATCTGTTTCGGATTGGCGTGGAACGAATATTCAAGTAGTATTGACACGAATCTTACAAGGCATTAACAAAATCGCGCTGAAGGAGAGGTTGATGGAAAGCAAAGTAGTTGTTCCGGCAGAAGGTAAGAAAATTACTGTCGATGCTCAGGGTAAACTGGTTGTTCCGCATAATCCGATCATTCCATATATTGAAGGTGACGGTATTGGCGTTGATGTGACCCCTGTCATGATCAAAGTGGTAGATGCTGCGGTTAAGAACGCCTATAAAGGTGAGCGTAAAATCTCCTGGATGGAAATTTACACCGGTGAGAAATCAACCCATGTTTATGGCAAAGATGTTTGGTTGCCAGAAGAGACATTGGATCTTATTCGTGATTACCGTGTTGCAATTAAAGGCCCGCTAACTACCCCGGTGGGCGGTGGTATTCGTTCTCTGAACGTTGCTTTGCGTCAACAACTCGACTTGTATGTCTGTCTGCGCCCAGTGCGTTATTACACTGGTACGCCAAGCCCGGTAAAACGCCCACAAGATACCGATATGGTGATTTTCCGCGAGAATGCTGAAGACATCTATGCCGGTATTGAATGGCAGGCCGGTTCACCAGAAGCTGAAAAAGTGATTAAGTTCCTGCGTGAAGAGATGGGCGTGAAGAAGATTCGCTTCCCTGAACAATGCGGTATCGGCGTGAAACCCTGTTCAGAAGAAGGGACCAAACGCCTGGTTCGTGCTGCGATTGACTATGCCATTGCCAATGATCGTGACTCAGTGACTCTGGTTCACAAAGGCAACATTATGAAATTCACTGAAGGCGCATTTAAAGACTGGGGTTACCAGTTAGCGCGTGAAGAGTTTGGTGGTGAGCTGATCGATGGCGGCCCGTGGGTTAAAATCAAAAACCCAAATAACGGCAAAGAGATTGTTATTAAAGATGTGATTGCTGACGCTTTCCTGCAACAGATTCTGCTGCGTCCGGCAGAGTATGATGTTATCGCCTGTATGAACCTGAACGGTGACTACATTTCTGATGCGTTGGCGGCACAAGTTGGTGGCATCGGTATTGCTCCGGGTGCCAACATCGGTGATGAGTGTGCCTTGTTTGAAGCCACCCACGGTACTGCACCAAAATATGCCGGCCAGGATAAAGTGAACCCAGGTTCAATTATTCTGTCAGCAGAAATGATGCTGCGTCATATGGGCTGGACTGAAGCGGCAGACTTAATCATTAAAGGAACCGAAGGTGCAATCCAGGCCAAGACCGTGACTTATGATTTTGAACGCCTGATGGAAGGGGCTAAATTGCGCAAGTGTAGCGAGTTTGGTCAGGATATCATCGATAACATGTAAGTTATTGAGAATGAGAGAACCTTGCGGGAGTGTAGGCTGCCGTGAGGTTTTTTTTTATCTAAATACAGTGCAATGGTGGGAGACTGCCCATCACTGTGCCGGTTTTGTGCTTATTTGTTATTGATTCAATATCCATGCACCAAGTCTTCCTTACCGCATAATTTGAAGAAATTATTTGACTGATTATGGTAACTCTTTATCCTTTACCGCACGTTATCTGGCATATATTTGCTATCTATCCATATTAAGCTTATTTAGCCATCAATGTTCAAGATATTATAAAATTTATTTTATTTTTCTCTCTTAAAACAGAGGTTTATATTGTGACGAAGGATGTAGAAATCGTTAAAGCACGGCATCCGTTAGATAAGCAGCATATCAAGCTAACTTATGTAACTCATTTTTACTGCAATCAGGGAAATATGGACTCTGTTGAGTCTTTGTTGACGGAGTATGAGTCGTACCCTGATGATATTAAGGATGCTGTCGAATTTGTCATCGTTGATGATTGCTCACCTTTAGAGTATGAAGTAAAAGATTACGATTTGAATTTCACATGGTTAAGAATAACCACTGATATTCAATGGAATCAGGCAGGTTCGCGCAATTTGGGCGTAACTTACGCAAAATCTGACAAAATTATCATCACCGACTTAGATTGTCTGCTTCCTGCAGACACGCTGCGCTATCTGGTCAATGCCCGTAACCCAGGGCGCTCACTGTATCGTATCTACCGGACCGATGAAAAAACAGGCAAAGCGTACCGGGGTCACCCAAATCTTTTCTTCATGTCCCGAGCGCGGTTTTTCCGGTTGTTTGGCTATGATGAAGAATTTGCGGGTCATTACGGGTCGGAAGATTATCGTTTTGTGAAGTTTCATAAAGATCACGGCACCACGCCGCGTTATCTGCCTAAAAAGTTTAGATGTATTGAGCGTAATGTTGATAGGAAGAAAAGCTACCATTCTCTGAATCGTGATTTGGCGCATAACGCGCCAATTGATGATCGCAAAAAACGTGAAATTTCGCTGTTTGGCCCTGAGTATGGGCACAGCAGGATATTCCTGAATTTTAACTGGGAAATCAAAAAGGTGCATTCACGTCCTGCCCCAGTTCCTGAGCGAAAGATATGGTGGCGGCCATTATGGTGGTTCCGTTATCTGTTCAGAACGCTCTCGGCATAACGTTGCTTGCTGTAGAGTCATTTCCCTCAATGAGCCGTTATCTGACAGCTCATTGGTATTATCGACTGACGCTGCCATGTTTGAAGCCGACACGTTGTGCAGTTTCAACTGGTTATCAACCTGAAGTGAGTGACTTATGATTTCTCCTGCTCCTTTGCCAAGCGCTCCTCCCGTGCACCGCTATGTGGGTTTGCTGTCTTGTGCAACTGCCTTTCTGTTAGGTGTTGGTTTACCCACTTCAAATTTTATAATGAATTTATCGCTGGTTCTGGCGGTAATCTGTTTGTTATTTAGCCGTGATACCCGTTATGTCAAAGCCTTGGTAAAAAACCCATTGATTTGGTTACCGGCTCTGATGTTTATTTTGTTAGCTGTATCATTGCTCTGGCATCACAACCTGTACGGTAAAGTGATGGTGAGTAAGTATTCTAAATTATTGTATATTCTGCCGTTAGCGATGTTTTTTTTACTGTCCCGAACACTTGCCAGCTATTTTGCCAAAGGTTTTTTAGTGGCTAATGTGGTTATCCTGGCTGCCAGTTTGTGGGTGGGGGTTCTTCATTTGCCGTTAGGACATATTGACCCGCTTAATCCTTCAGTCTTCAAACTACAAATTACCCATAACTTCTTTATGGCTCTGGCTGCCACGCTATGGCTTTCTCTGGCGTTCCGACATCACGGGGTGAAGCGCTGGGGGTACGTTTTGCTAGTCTGTCTGGCTGTGTATAACATCGTATTTATGGTGCAGGGTAGAACCGGTTATGTAGCGCTGGCTGCGGCTTTTGGTGTGTGGGGGTAATGTCACTCTCAACCCGCCAGCGCCTGGGCATGATCGTTTGCGGACTTATCGTCGCAGCGATAATTGTTATGGTGCCAAACCGGGCAGTTGATCGGTTACAACAAGGCGTGACAGAGATTCAAACCTGCTTGGCGGCATCTAATGGCCAGGCCGATACTGCCTGTGATAGCTCAATGGGGCTGCGAACTGCATTTATGCTGGAGTCGGTAAAACTGATTGAGCAAGCTCCGGTGCTGGGCAATGGTGCTGGCGGTTTCTGGTATCAATTCTCCGCAGATGAGTACAGCATTAACCCGCATAATGAATATCTAATGCAAACTGTGCAATCCGGTCTGGTGGGATTAATTCTGTTTCTGGGGTGGATGTGGTGCTATTTCCTTGCGGCTTGGCGTTTGCCAAGTGAGGTCAGAAACGTACTATTGGCAATACTCGGTAGTTATCTGGCTTGTCATCTGTTTAACTCCTTCTTACTGGATTCTTCGGAAGGGCACTTATTTATTATCCTTACGGCGATTGTTGCCAGTTATTCAGTTCTACCGCCCAAAGAACGGTTGGAAATAGAACAAACAGACTAAAACTACTCACAGATAAAATATTTGTTAAATTCAGGAAACAGGTGCACAAAGCGGTACCTGTTTTTTTATCTGTTTAGTCTGATGCTTCTGGCCGTGAACTAAAGTCTAAGCTGTTGTAAAAACAAACCGGCGTATTATTGCGTAGCGATAGCTTAACTTCCTAATAAGCACATGGGCAGGGTTATCAAATATGTCTTTTTACCCCCGTGATAACCTATTTCTATTCAGCCGACGTACCCCGTGGTGGTCCTCAGACACCTGAATATGAGTTACGTGAAGCTGGCTAAGGTCCGGCGATTATTCTTAATGGCGTGATTTAATGCTGTTGATGGTTATCGCTGAACCCTTGCGGCAGATGACATGTAGCCTGATTCCACCTTTGCCACAATCTTCTATTTATAAGCAGATTAATGTTGCCAGAGAGTTACTCAGCGCAATCTTCCGGCCCCCTTAATAGAACGGTCTTTTTCGTGATAACTATCACATAAATAATTTGTTAACGTTAACATTGGTGATTAACATCACGAATATCACCAGACGGATCTTTCCAAAATAAAAAGTTAACGTTAACAATAGGCGTAAATCTCCAACAGGATATCGCCATGCAACATTCTGCCCGCAATCAATATCTGATTTTAAGTGGTTTACTGTTTACGTTTTTCTTCACCTGGTCATCAGCATTCTCTTTATTTTCCATATGGTTAAATCAATATGTCGGGCTAAAAGGTGCTGAAACCGGTGCGACGTTTTCTGCCATCGCTATAACGGCACTTTGCGCGCAGCCGTTATACGGGGTGATACAAGATAAACTGGGGCTTAAGAAACATCTTTTATGGGCTATTGGTATTTTGCTGCTGATCAGTGGTCCTTTTTTTATTTATGTTTATGCCCCTTTATTGCGTATCAATATGCTCGCCGGTGCCGTGGTGGGCGGCTTATATATGGGGATGACATTCTTTGCTGGTATCGGTGCTCTGGAATCTTATACCGAGCGTGTTAGTCGGATTAGTGGGTTTGAGTTTGGTAAGGCTCGAATGTGGGGTTCTCTGGGCTGGGCCGGTGCCACGTTTTTTGCCGGTATGTTGTTTAATATTAATCCTAATATTAATTTTTGGATGGCATCGGCATCGGCCGCATTATTTTTACTGCTGCTATGGTGTTTACGTGAAGTGAAAGTTGATGTGATGGGGCAGTTAGAATATGGCAAAAGTAGTGCTTTGACACTTCAGGATACGCTGTCGTTATTCCGTCTGCCACGGTTCTGGGCGCTGGTGGTGTTTGTTACTGGCGTCAGCGTTTACAACGTATATGACCAACAATTCCCAGTGTATTTCTCTTCTTTATTTGCTGATGCGCGACATGGTAATGAGATGTACGGTTTCCTTAATTCATTACAAGTATTCCTAGAGGCGGGCGGGATGTTTCTCGCACCTTTTTTGGTTAACCGTATCGGTGCTAAAAAAGGTTTGTTACTGAGTGGATTGATTATGGCAATGCGGATATTTGGCTCAGGGTTAGCTCAAGATACCGCCACTATTTCATTGATGAAACTCTTACATGCGGTCGAATTACCCATTCTGCTGATCGCGATATTTAAGTATATCGCCGCCAATTTTGATCCACGGTTATCAGCAACGCTGTATTTAGTCGGCTTCCAGTTTGTCACCCAAGTCTGTTCGAGCATATTTTCACCCCTGGCAGGAATGGGTTACGACCAAATGGGGTTCGCTGATACTTATATAATCATGGGGGCAATCGTCCTTGGATTAACTGTTATCTCCTGTTTTATGTTGCGCGATAAATCGCGTACCGATGATCCTTCTTTGCAATTAACGACCAAGTGAGCACTATGAATTCATTAATTGAGCGAGCAAATGATGCGCTGCAAACGTTAGCTTCTCAGCTCGGCCAACATTTCTATCCACATTATCATTTGGCTCCACCAGCAGGGTGGATGAATGATCCCAACGGGCTAATTTTTTTTAACGGACAGTATCACGCGTTTTATCAGCACCACCCTTATGATGAAAATTGGGGGCCGATGCATTGGGGCCATGCAACCAGCCTCGATATGTTGAGTTGGCAGCATCAACCCATTGCCTTAGCTCCGGGTGATTTATGGGATAAAGACGGCTGTTTTTCTGGTTGCGCGGTAGACGATAACGGTGTGTTAAGTCTGATTTATACCGGACATGTTTGGCTTAACGGTGAGGGTGATGACAGCGCTATTCGTGAGGTACAGTGCCTGGCGACCAGTCAGGACGGGATACATTTTGACAAACAAGGTGTGGTACTGAACCCACCCGAGGGAATCATGCATTTTCGCGATCCGAAAGTGTGGTTTGAAGATGATTGTTGGTGGATGGTGGTCGGTGCTCGAGATGAGCGAGATCATGGGCAAGTCTTGCTATATCGCGGCAGTTCATTGCAGCAATGGCAATTTATACAAGTTTTAGCGCGCGCAGACGACAGCATGGGATATATGTGGGAATGTCCAGATTTCTTCCCGTTAGAAAATGAACACATTCTGATGTTTTCACCACAGGGGCTGGCAGCAAAAGGTTACCTCAATCGCAATTTGTTCCAAAGTGGTGTCTTACGCGGCAAATGGCAACCAGGGGGCGATTTTAAGCCATCTCAACTTTTTACCGAACTGGATCTGGGCCATGATTTCTATGCACCACAATCTCTGCTTACAGCCGATGGGCGGCGAGTCATTATTGGTTGGATGGATATGTGGCAATCGCCGATGCCGACCAAAACCGATAATTGGAGTGGCTGCTTAACCTTGCCACGAGAATTAAGTATTGATTGTGATGGTAATTTATTAATAAAACCGGTGCGGGAGGTTGAAGCACTAAGGCAAGCCGGTGAATTCATCACATCAATGACACTGGCCCAAGAGAAACAACTTTTACATGAAAATTGCCAGAGTCTGGAACTGCAATTGACATGGGATATCACAGCCAGTCATGCAGAAAGATATGGTGTGCAGTTAGCTGATGTCCAAGGAACGGGGGGGAAAGTTTCGGTTTATGTCGATAATCAGGCTAATCGACTAGTTTTGGATAGGTATTACCCACAATATGGACTGACGGGGTATCGCAGTGTGGCATTACCAGAACAGGGGTTATTATCATTACGTATATTTATTGATAGTTCGTCTGTGGAGGTATTTATCAATGATGGGCAAGCTTGTATGAGCAGTCGTATTTATCCAACCGAGCATGAACGCTGTTTATCCCTGTATGCGGAGAATGGTCAGGCCGAGCTACTATACGGTGAATACTGGCAGTTAGTAGCTAGATCATCACGTTGAAATTAAATGGATGCCCGCTCCCGCAGTGGGCACGGCAACCGGCGTGTTGATCGTGATTCTCGTCCTTCAATCAAATGAAGGGCCGCTTCCCGACCAATATCATAATGCGGCAGTTGTACCGTCGTCAGTGGTGGCAAAAATAGTTCTCCGATGCCGACCATATTGTCATAGCCTACCACCGCAACTTGTTGTGGGATGGTAATACCTTTGGCTAGCAGCACTTGGTAGGCCAGAAAAGCGATACGGTCGTTGCCGCAAATCAGCACATCAAAATCAGGTTTTCCCTCAGGGCAGTAGCGATCGAGTAGTGGAATAACATCCTGATAATGCTCATCCCCCGATGCTAAATGGCACTGACGTAACTGCTCTACCGGCAAGG
The DNA here is from genome assembly GCF_000173735.1 of Yersinia aldovae ATCC 35236. Taxonomy (GTDB): domain Bacteria; phylum Pseudomonadota; class Gammaproteobacteria; order Enterobacterales; family Enterobacteriaceae; genus Yersinia; species Yersinia aldovae. Next base: position 52,116 of record NZ_ACCB01000012.1, read on the forward strand.
CGAATTCTTGCCACGCTTTTTCTGCACCCGCTCGCCGCGCTTTACCTGCCAAAGTACATTCGGGAAGGTAAATGCACAATGGCCGCTGGTATCCTCGGCGCAATAGCACTTTCATCGCTTGATACTGACCATCAAAGTCATCAGGAATGTAGCTGGGGATAGAATGGTTTTCGCTGACACAATTAGCCAGCACGATATTTTTATCCCGCAGGCGCTCTGGGATAGTGACTTGCCGCAGCCCCATAGATGTGAAAATAATGCCATCAGGACGCTGGGCCAACAGTTGGTTAACTGCTCGCTCGCTATCTTCATGTGAGGTCAGATTGACCAGGAAACTATTCCAGCCAAACTCGCGTGCCGTCAACTCAATAGACAGTAATATCTCGACGGAAAAGGGGGTGGTGGCGGTATCCCATGCAAGCACCGCGAGAGTGGACGTTTTGGTGGTATTACCGCGCATTTTCCGGGCGGAAAAGTCGGGGACATAATTGAGGGCCTCAATGGCTTGCATGACTCGCTGATAAGTCTCTGGGCGCAGTTGGTCTGGGTTATTAATCGCCCGAGAAACGGTCATTAATGAAACTGACGCCAGATTTGCTACTTCTTTCAGCGAAGCCATTACTTTCCTCAATGGATTATGTTACCGCTTTTATTGGTTGATTATCGTTATCTTGCCATTATTGATCAACCTGCGTGTCAGTATTGACTTTCGCTACCAACAAAAAGCCCTCGATGAGTGAGGGCTGGGGGCTAACGGTTGGCTTTATCATCAGCCTTATCAAGCAGGCCATTGGCTATCTTGTTGGCATCAAGATAATGCGTCGAGCTTAAGACCTTGTTGAGCGTGTCACGCACGGTTGACAGAAACAGGTCGTTATCTGATTCATTAGCACATTCAACCATTAAGGCGATCAGCAAAGCTTCATGGGCGATCAAATGATCTTCACCAGATAAGTTTGCATCGGTTTCATCTTTGTGAGCGTTAACAGATGTTTGATTAAGTGATGACATAAAACTCCTTATTTAATAATTGAATAATATCCTGCCTACTATAGCGGGGTTTCTATTTATTGCTATGACAGATGAACCCTGTGTAACAACCGCTATAACAGGTATTAAGAGGGTTTTCCCCAAGTCATCTCCTTTTTAATGTCAATGGCTTGTCAACTGATGCTATTGACCGAACGGCGTTTATCGGTTGCCGGGCCGATATGCGCATCGCCGCAGTGAGCCGCAGAGTTCGATACGCCAGTTCCTCTGCCGCGCCAGCATATTGTTCTGTCATCGCCGCATTTTGGTGGGTCATTTGATTTAACTGACCAATTGATTGGTTTATTTGACCAAGCGCCTGCGTTTGTTCATGAGTTGAGGTACTGATTTCGCTGATCAATGTGGAAACCTGACCGGCCTGTTTGACAATATTATCCATTGTAGCACCGGCATGTTGCACCTGAGTACTGCCATCCCGCATCCTTTCCACACTGGTTTCTATTAACTGCTTGATCTCTTTAGCCGCAGTAGACTAGCGCTGTGCAAGATTGCGCACCTCACCGGCAACCACGGCAAACATATTGTGGGGTTTGCTCAGCAAATCCTGATAGTCAAAGCCACTGGCACGCACAAAAGCGGCGTTGGCGTAGGTAATATTACCGTGAGTATCGGTAGTTGATTGCAAGGTGGTATTGCGACTCCTGCCGACTGACAGGCTTGTTAACTCTCATAATAACCTCAGTAAATGGGGAGATCCCGGATAACAGATAAATAAAACAATTGCTGACGGTCATCGGCGATAAAAGATAAAACTTTATACCTTTATTACTTAAATTATCAACGCACCATAAAAGTGCTATTTATGTATACAGGTACACTTATTTGTGGCGTCCAATTATTTGATGGAAACAATTAATTTATTTTTATTAATTATTTTTTCTAACATTGGCTTCTTTTGGAAAGATCAAGAGAGAGATATCTGGCAGGAAATTTTGGGCCGGGTACAGCAACTTATCGAAGAGAATGTGCTTAAAGCTATTAAAGGCATTTTATTGGGCGATATTGCTGAACTTAAAGGGAAGATTGCATCCGTTGTCGCGGCCTTGCAGGACCATCCTGGTACACCGGAAGCCAAAAGTTTATTTATGAGCGTATCGGTACATTTGGATAGCGTACAACGCAAGTTTACTACTTTTGATCACAAAACCAATTATCATATCCTGCCGATGTATTCAGCAACGGCGCTGATGCAAATAATGTACTGGACCATGGGCATTGAGCGTAAAGACGATATCGGATTGAACAGTAATGAAGTTGGGCAACTTCAACGAAATATTAATCTATTGGTTACACATGTCGAGGATTATATTCATGAGATTTACGATACAGAATTAGAGATCCAATACAACGACTCGGCACCTAATACTGTAGCCAACAATGTTATGTATGTACATGGCTACTGTCGGGTGCATGGTTTGGAGTATACCGAGATCATTCAAAGTATTCAGAAGAATGGAAGCAATACACAGGGGCTGTATTCAACAATACTGAGCTACTCGACTTTCTTTGGTTGGCCAACCAGTCAGGCGCGAATTCTCGCATTAAAAGACGAAATAAATATGCCGGAGCCATTTAAGCCAAAATTAATAAATGGTCGCATAAATCAAATTAAGTCAGTTAAAAGCTATATACGACGTATCGGAGGTGCTTTACGGGTAGGTGGATTAGAAATCACCTTTGAGAATGGTAGTAAGTATTCGCAAGGAACTGTTACTGGTGAATTTAGTTCAATTGACCTTAATGGAGTGTCATTGAAACAATGGAAACTTGGGGTAGTGGCGCAATTGACGAAGCTAAATTTACCTTAAGCGATGGCCGTACCTTTACTGTCGGTCAACGTTATTCAACAAATTACAGAAAGTTTGCGCTTGAGGGACACTATATTTCTGGCATTTTTATTGCCAGCGATCGAAGTGAACTTGCCGGCCAAGCTGCAAATATTTGTGTTTCTTATCATCAGAAACAGTGAAATAAATAATCTAATCTATATAAAGCTGCATTTCGCAGCTTTATATTAAGTTAATTATAAAAAGGAAGTAAAAATTAATAAGATGCCTCTGGCTTTATTTTTATATACTTTTTGCATTTCAGCCTATGCAGTGGAAGAAATGAGTTCAATTTAAGAAACAAATATCCCACCAGAAATGAGTATGCAAAAATCCATCAGGAATAGTGAAACCTATACCTACATAAAGTGTGTTTATAGGAAAAATAAAGATAAAGTTTTTGATGTAACTTCATCTTGGGAATGGGGGCGGATGGGTAGTACAGCCAGTAATTATGCTACAGTTAGCGGTCGTTGATATTCCGGCGCCATTTTAGCTAATATGTTCTATACAAAAGCTAGTCAGCAGGAAATAAAAGATGTTTGTATTAATGCACTAAGTAATAAAGGCATTAACTATAGTGATTTAATACCTTACGCATCTGATTACACTCTTTCTTATTACTACTTATTCTGGAATGAAGGGGGTAATATGCCCTCAATCGATATTGGCAAAACGAAACTGGATAGAATGGTTATTTTTGGCGATAGTTTATCTGATACGATTAATGTTTATAACGGCTCTTATGGAACAGTGCCAAACAGTAATACATGGTTTTTAGGGCATTTTTCAAACGGACTCGTTTGGCATGAATACCTGAGTAAAAAGCATATCAAGGTGCCTGGCTATACGTGGGCAACCGGAAATGCAGAGAGTGGTAATAACCTGATATTCTCTGGGTTGGGCCAACAATTAGACTCATTTGAGTCTTATCTGAAAAAGTCTAATAGATACGATATCGGCCAAACTCTTTTTCTTGCTATGTTTGGCGGCAATGATTTTATCACGGGAAGTAAATCACCGGATGATATTATTAATAACTATAAAACCTCTTTAGTCCGATTGAAAAATCTGGGGGCCAAACAGATCGCGATATTTACTCTCCCTGCGGTCAAAAACTGGAGTCTGTCCGAAAAGGATAAATTAAAAAACAAGTCTATTGAGTTTAATACAAAACTAAGCTCGTTAATCAATATGTTAAAATTAACTTATCCGGATGTTAAATAGATTATACCCGATCTAAGTTCAGCTTTTGATAAAATAATAAAAAACCCTGCAAGCTTCAATTATGTAAATTCTAAGGATACTTGTCTTAATCTGAGAGATTCGAGTCTTGATTATATTGCAGGTGCATCACCGAGAGAGGAATGTAAAAATAGCAATGGAGCATCCGTTTTCTGGGATAATATGCATCCAACGACAAAAATGCATGAGAATATCAGTGATATCTTGGCCGATGAAATTAAACTTTCACTGTAAGTTAGAGTTAAAGACATAAATAACAGTTATGTTGAGTAGAAATGGCGTATGTCTTCTATCGTGGACATACGCCCCTTTATACCATTCTAAGGCTTAACGTGTCGCCAGTGTTGCGGCTATCACATCAGCATAAGGTGCTGTCGGGCGGCCAATCAGTTTGCTTAAGGTATGGCTGTCATCAAATAACCCACCTTTAGCTGCCCCCGCGTCAGAATCCGCCAATAAACTGGCAAAACCTTCAGGTAAACCTGCGCCAATGAGGGCTTGCTTAAAGTCAGCTTGTGATAAATCCTGATATTCTATAGGTTTACCGACTTGACGGGCAATCTCAGCGGAGAATTCAGCCAACGTATAAATGTCATCACCTGCCAGTTCGTAGGTCTTACCTGCCTGATTTTCCATTAACAGCACGGTAGCCGCTGCTTGTGCATAATCTTCACGCGCGGCTGAGGCGATCCGCCCAGTGCCAGTGGCCCCAATAAATACGCCGTGAGCCACCGCAGGCGCGATACTCGCAGCATAGTTCTCGCTGTACCAACCATTGCGCAGTAATACGACTGGCAAGCCAGATTCATGCAACAGCGCCTCAGTTGCCCGGTGCTCCTCACCCAAACCCAATGGCGATTTATCGGCATGTAGCAAGCTGGTGTACGCCAACAGTTTGACTCCGGCACGTTTGGCTGCGGCTATCACGGCAGTATGCTGTGCTATCCGCTGACCGACTTCACTGGATGAAATAAGCAGTAGCTTATCGACGCCGCTAAAAGCGGCGTCCAGAGTGGCGGGTAAGTTATAATCAGCTTTACGCACCTGGACGCCTAAGTCTGCCAGATCTTTGGCTTTTTCAGGGCTGCGCACGGCGGCAATGATTTCGCTGGCAGGGACTTTTTTTAATAATGCGTCGATAACAAGACGGCCTAATTGGCCGGTGGCACCAGTAACTGCGATCATAATGAAACTCCACGTTTGCATTTATAGGAAAAGGTGACTGTTAATGACAAAAAGGAACCGTTTTCTCATCAAAAATTCATTCTTAAGATCATCATATGCAATATACTAACTTTACGTAAGTACGCACCAAAAGGTTAGTATCGAAATAATGGGATCGCAAAATTTGAACAGCCACATTTCATTCCCGGAACAGGTGCGGCGCGGTGAGTTACTCAATGTAGATTGCCCGTCACGAGAGATTCTCAAGCGAGTTACCAGCCGTTGGGGGGTATTGGTATTGATTGCCTTGAGCAATGAAACTCTGCGGTTTAGTGCGCTGAGACGCAAAATCGGTGGTGTCAGCGAGAAGATGTTGGCACAAACGCTACAGAATCTGGAAGAAGACGGTTTTGTTGAGCGGATAGCTTATCCGGTAGTACCGCCGCATGTGGAATATAAGCTGACGCCGTTGGGGAAAGAGATTCAGCAGCAAGTGGAAGGGCTGGCGGTATGGCTGGAGGAGAACTTGCATCGTATTATGGCGCAAAGGCAACCGCGGGCAGAGTCTTAACCGTTGCCCGCGGGTATCTGGTGCGTTGATACATCAATGATGTGGTGTATTACCCACGCTACAGCGATTTCAATGCTTCAAGTGACGCGATAGTCATTGAGGGTACAAACTCGGTCACGCTGTAGTCGGCCACGGCGTTAAACGGGTCTTCAGACACTATTTTGTCCAGTTCTTCGCGTGCGATGCTTTTCACCAAAATAATGCCACCGGTGCGCGGCACTTTGCGGCCGGATGCGATAAACACACCTTGAGCATAATACTTTTTCAACCACGCTTTATGGCTTTCAGTTAAGGGTTCAACAACATCGATCGATTGATGGTAGGTCAGGCTGACAACATACATGAGAAACGCCTTCATGGTGAATGTCTATCAAAGATAACGCCTTGGCAGATGGCTTGCACTTCTAAAATGATAAATCTTTAATCAATATCTTAAACTGTTGCAGCCATCGCCCAATTCTGTCGGGTGAAAGCCATCATGCTTACTTTATTGCTGGCGTGGTTCTGCGTTTGCTGCTTATCGCGAAGCGCGAAAATGGAATAATAAGTCGTCTAATTTTTATCTCGCTCTGTTACGGGATGCCAGGAAATATGGTCTATCATTACGACCTGCCTGGATTGCCGTACCACAATAGTTAATGTGGGGGAGGGGGCGATAATTTACCTTACAGATATTGAAGTTGGCGCTAAAAGAAAACTTGCTACGTCAACATGGGCCAGAGGCAAGCCGCAATGTGTTCGTAGCAAGAGTAAACGGCTTAGCTGTTGTGATCCTGGGCCTCGCGTAAGCGCTCTTCTTCTTCCGCAATGACGGCTTTAATTTCATCAAGCACGCCCTCGACATCGACGGCCTCGGTGCTCTCAGCAAACTCGCCGGTTAACTCAGTTTCCGGATGCAATTTGCCATCTTCATAAAGCGCCCACATCTCTTTGGCGTATTTACGATGAAGTAACTCAGGGGCATATTGACCATAATACTGCGTCATATTTTCGACATCACGCTCCAGCATAGCTTTGGCGTGGTTATTGGCTGCGGCATTGACGGCTTGTGGCAAATCAATAATCACCGGCCCGTCTTTATCCATCAGGACGTTAAACTCAGACAAGTCGCCGTGAACCACCCCAGCACACAACATGCGTACCACATACTGAATCATTATTGCGTGGTCAGTCAGAGCCTGCTCTTTAGTAAATGGCACGTCACTGAGGCGCGGCGCTGCCAGACCATCTTCATCGGTCACCAGCTCCATCAACAAAACACCATCAAGACATGCATAGGGTTGTGGAACACGCACACCGGCGTTGGCTAATAGGAACAGCGCATCCACCTCAGCGGTTTGCCAGGTTTCTTCTTGTTGCTTACGGCCAAATTTGGAGCCTTTGGCCATTGCGCGGGCGTTGCGACTATTACGTACCTTACGCCCCTCTTGATACTGAACAGCCTGCTTGAAACTGCGGTTCTCTGCTTCTTTGTAAACTTTTGCGCAGCGGATCTCAGATCCACAACGGACAACGTACACATCAGCTTCTTTGCCACTTTTCAAACGACGGATGACTTCGTCAACCAAGCCGTCATCAACCAGCGGTTGGATTCGTTTTGGAATTTTCATGGCGTCCTTGTACCCTATTTATGCCCGCGATGGAATGGCTTTGGCTGAATTTTCCTCCAGTTTACCACCCGTAAGGGTTAACGGGGGGTTTTTACTGATTATCCAGCGGCACTGAACTGAGCATTATGCAGTTTGGCGTAAGCCCCTTTACGGGCCAGTAACTCGTGGTGATCCCCTTGTTCTACAATGCCTTCTTTATCGACCACAATGATGCGATCGGCATTTTGAATTGTCGCCAGGCGATGGGCAATCACTAACGTAGTCCGACCTTGCGATAGCGCGGTCAATGCGAGCTGAATGGCCTGCTCAGTTGCCGTATCTAACGCCGATGTCGCCTCGTCCAAGATCAGAATTGGCGGATTTTTCAGGAAAATACGGGCGATGGATAACCGTTGTTTCTGGCCACCAGAGAGTTTTACACCACGCTCACCGACGACGGTATCTAACCCATCGGGTAGGTTCTCGATCAATTCATCCAGCCGCGCTTGCCGTGCTGCCGCCATGATTTCGTCGTCAGTGGCATCCAGCTTGCCGTAAGCAATGTTCTCTCTAATTGAACCACCAAACAGGAAGACGTCCTGCTGCACAATACCGATATTATTGCGCAGAGATTGTTGGGTCATATCACGGATATCAATACCATCAATGGTGATTTTGCCAGAATCCAGCTCGTAGAAACGGGGTAATAATGCGCACAATGTAGTTTTACCCGCCCCTGATGGCCCGACGAATGCCACCGTTTCACCCGCGCGAATTTGCAGGTTCATGTTAATAAAAATTGGATTATGGGGTGAATAACCAAAGTTAACATGCTGATAGTGAATATCTCCGTGCAAATGTCCTACCGACTTTGCATGAGGTTTATCAACAATATCAGGCAATGTATCAATCAGTTGAGTGAATCGTTTGAAACCGGCGATCCCTTTGGGATAACTTTCCAATACCGAGGTGATTTTTGCCACGGGGCGGAAAAAGACCTCAACCAACAGCAAGAAACCGACAAATCCACCGTAGCTCAATTGGCCATGTACCACATACCAGGTTCCCACCACCATGACGATTAGCTGTACCAAACGGGTGCTGAGATAGCTCATGGTCATACTGGTGGTCATGATGCGATAAGCGCGCAGCTTAGTGGTGCGATAGTCTTCGTTATCTTTTGCGAACAGCTTTTTCTCGTGCGATTCATTGGCGAAGGCTTTCACTACCCGGATTCCACCGATGCTCTCTTCTATGCGTGCATTGAAATTCCCTACCTGGCCGAACAGCTGCCGCCAGGTGTCTGTCATTTGCGCACCGTAACGGCTGACCAGATAAGTCATAAAGGGCACTATAATGATGGTAACCATCGCCAGCGGAAGATGAACGGTAGCCATCAGGATAAATGCGCCAATAAAGGTCATTATCGCGATGAAGAGATCTTCCGGGCCGTGATGAGCAATCTCTCCCACTTCTTCGAGGTCTTTAGTGACATGAGTAATGATGTGTCCGGTTTTGGTATTGTCGTAATAACTGAATGACAACTTTTGCAGGTGACTAAATGCCTGACGGCGCATGTCGGTTTCGATGCCGACCCCAAGAGCATGACCCCAATAATTCACAATGGCCATCAGCGCGGTATTTAGCAGATAAATCAGTAACAAACCGGTTGCTGCCCATAGAATCAGCACCCAGTCCTGATTAGGTAACAACTTATCGATAAATAACTTTACCGCCATTGGGAAGCTCAGTTCCAGTAATCCCGCCAGAATAGCGCAGCCAAAATCCAGGTAAAAAAGTCCTTTATACGGGGCGTAGTAAGAAAAGAAACGGCGGAGCATTAAGGCATCCTTAGCAGTTACAAATGAAGAATTCAGTGTCAGTATCGAAGAGAAACGGTTTGCAGCATTATAAATGTAAATGGTTATTAATAGCATTAATTTTGGTGATTATTGGCCGCCAATAAAAATATTTTCGATGGGAATAGCCATTGAAGTCTGCATTATATCGAGTATTGTTAGTGAGCTAATAGAGAGGAATAATAGCAATGAAACTGACGATAACTGATACCCCAACGTCTGCGGATATAGCGGAAATCATCGATGGACTAAAAGCGTTTAACCGTAAATTCGTGGGGGATAATGGCCGTAAGCCTTTAGCTGTGTTTATCACCGGCGAACAAGATGAGAAACTGGGCGGAATTGCCGGTTATACCTTAGGGAATTGCCTAAGTATTGAATATCTATGGGTATCCGACACATTACGTCTTTCGGGGGCAGGCAGTAAATTGATGCAGGCGGCAGAGCAGGAGGCTATTTTACGCGGATGTCAATTCGCTCAAGTAGATACATTCAGCTTCCAGGCCCGGCCTTTCTATGAAAAGCACGGTTACCAATTAAAAATGACATTAGAGAATGTGGTCGGGGGCTACCATCGTTATTATTTAGCCAAAATTTTATGAGACGCTTACCTATTCCCTGAAGGGCATCTATAGGACTTCGTCACCTATTAGGCTATTCTGTTTTACATTGTATTAACCAATGTATATGGAACTGGATATGGCGGATTTATCAATTAAAAAACTGTCATTATGGTCATTAACCTCTTTGGTAGTAGGTTCCATGATCGGTGCTGGCATTTTTTCTTTACCTGCTACATTTGGCCGTGCAACCGGAGGGTTCGGTGCCATTATTGCCTGGATTATTGCGGGGGGAGGGATGCTCGCGCTGGCTTTTGTATTCCAGACGTTAGCACAACGTAAGCCTGATCTGGACTCTGGCGTTTATATTTATGCTAAAACGGGTTTTGGTGATTATGCTGGCTTCGCTTCTGCAATTGGTTTTTGGGCTGGAGCCTGTATTGGTAGCGTATCCTATTTTGTTTTGATCAAATCCACACTGGGGGCTTTTTTCCCGATATTTGGTGATGGCAATACATTATTGGCCGTTTTGATTGCTTCATGTATCTTGTGGAGTTTTCATTTTATGGTGCTGCGCGGTATTAAAGAAGCAGCGGCGATTAATACTATAGCCACGTTTGCTAAAGTTATTCCGATATTTATCTTTGTTATCGTGCTGGCATTTGCCTTTCGCACCGACACTTTTGCATTGAATTTCTGGGGTAGTGATGCGTTGGGCGCTGTGGGGGATCTCTCCCATCTTGATGATTATGGCTATACCGGCCATGCGGCGCTGGAAATAGGCGCGGCATCCCAATCTTTATTCTCGCAGGTTCGTAGCACAATGCTGGTCACGGTATTTGTATTCGTGGGTATTGAAGGGGCGAGTGTATATTCCCGCTATGCCAAGGATAGAAAGCACGTTGGTATCGCAACGGTATTGGGCTTTATTGGTGTGCTATGCCTGCTGGTATTGGTCACTATGCTCTCTTATGGTGTGCTGCTGCGCCCGGAGCTTGCAGCTTTACGCCAGCCTTCAATGGCCGGTGTATTGGAGCATATTGTTGGCCGCTGGGGAGCGATATTTATCAGTGTTGGCCTGATTATTTCGGTCATGGGCGCTTATCTGTCCTGGACGCTGCTGGCGGCTGAAGCGCTATATTCTGCCGCGAAAAGCGATATCATGCCGCAGATATTTGCAACCGAGAATAAGCGTGGAGTGCCTTCAGCAGCCGTGTGGATGTCGAATATTTTCATCCAGTTATTCTTAATTGTCACTCTCTTTACTGAATATGCTTTCCAACTTGCTCTGGAATTAACCAGTTCACTGGTTTTGATCCCGTATCTTTTGGTTGCCGCTTATGGGCTGAAACTTGCCTGGACTCAGGAAACTTACCTGCCTGGTTCATCCAGCCATAAAAAAGATCTCATCCTTGCATTGATAGCAACGCTATATGCGCTATTAATGGTCTATGCGGGAGGCCTGAAGTATATCTTGTTATCGGCGGTGATTTACGGCCCAGGAACTATGTTGTTCATTATTGCAAAGCGTGAGCAGAATAAACCCGTATTTATGCCGATTGAAAAGTGCCTTTTTGCGGTGGCAATTATTGCTGCCACTGCTGCGGTATACAGTCTGGCGACGGGCATTATCTCGGTATAATGGCGATTCGATCTATTTATGTCGCGTTACAATTTGGCTGTTTATCGCGAAACGGTTAAATGAAGTACGTGGCATCGTGTGCTCTTTCTAGAGGTCAAAATACTTAATAGTTATTAATGTATCTGTCTAATGCCTTTAACTTTACAATGGATGGGCTTGATCTATAACGCAGACTACGACAGGATCGTGTGGTTATAACTCAATGTTGAAATGGTCTGATGTTCTTTTATCACTGACGGTATTTGATAATAAACACGATTCTTCTTATGCGAGTTGTGGCTGATGAGCGTTAATTTGCAGGTATTGCTTTGAAAAAACAAAAAGATATCGCCCAAGGTAGTGATTACCCCACGGGCATTGGCGATGCGCAATTTGCGCTCGTGGTTTTACTAACAACATCATGTTTGCTGATTGCAATGACCTTGATTGCGATCCTGTGGTTGATTTGATGAACTACAGATATTAGGGAGACTATGTGGATAAGAGTTTGTTTGATGATAATAAAGTCATCGCACTGATTGGTTTATTGATGGCTGCGCTCATCGTCGTTAGCGTAATGTTTGTGATGACGTACATGGCTGATCGTCAACGTAACGAAGTACAATTCATCGATGTGCAAAATTGCTACAAAAAGGACTGAAGGGTATTATTCGCCGGATTGCACTTGTACGCATCTCAGGCGAAATGAGGAATAGCGGCATGTCATGCTAGCTTCTGATTAATGGCATGCAGTGGTAGTGCAATATTCAGATCAATATCTGTATTTTGTCTGAAGTCATACGGAGTTATGCCGTAGCGTTTTCTGAACATGTATGTAAAGTGTGACTGTGAGCCAAAGCCAAAATCCAAAGCAATATCGAAAATAGTGCTCTCACTGCTTCTTAGTTGATAAACGGCTCCCGCCAAACGCCTTTCTCTGATGTACTTACCTAGTGATACGCCGGTAACTTCTTTGAATATTTTTTGCATATGCCAAAGTGAATAGCCTGAGTAAGCAGCTAGCTCTTCGAGGTAGATGACCCTTCCTAAGTGGGTTTCGACCCATTTACTGAGGGCGCAGACTAACGCGAGATGATTTTCTTGTGACATTTTTTAGTCTGTTTTTTCTGATTGAGAGTATTGCATTATACACAAGTTGAATCGAACAACACAAAACACTGAACCGGCCATTAAGGTGTAAAATGCACAAAAAAGACTTTTCAGTCAGGGTTTGGCAAAAGCGTTATCTGGTGCCATAGTAAAGACGTTGTACCATCTGAAAAGAGCATTTATTGGGGATTTAAAGGCTAAGTTTGGAAAAATAGAAATCAAGAATGATGAGGTGATCGCATGTTGATAACAGTGATTATGACTCTGATAGCGGTTGTGGGCGTGACCGTCTTTCTAAAGATGCCAGTAATGGTCCTGCATAACAGCAAAGGCGCAGGAGGTGATGAACTGTGAGAATTGGAAGATTGTGATTGGCATGAATGTAATGACACTTTCTGGAACCAGGTGATTGATAGCTATCAAACCTGGTTTTTTTACGCCCCAATTCCGCCCCAAAAGATCTATACAGCATTTCTCTTCGAACCAAGCCAATCAATGACACATGGGACTAAGGAAATCTGTCTATTAGCGTGATATCCTTAAAAATATTATTTTGATGGAATTATTTATGTCTGAAATGTTCACTAATGACCAAGAGCTAGTCTCTGACTTGGTTGCTTGCCAACTAGTCATTAAGCAGATCCTTGATGTTATTGATGTTATTGCACCGGCTGAGATACGCGATAAAATGTCACATCAGCTCAAAACTATTGATTTCTCCACACATCCTGTCGGTGCAGACCCTGTGACCAAGCGGGCGATAGAAAAGGCAATTGCACTCATTGACATGAAGTTCACACAAAAGTAGCGCATGGCCCATCGGTATCGTAACGATGGGGGTGCTGTAGCTGTAATTGAATGAGAATTCGCACTACAGTGTGCTGCGGGCTTATAACAAGCCCGCAGCACAGTTATTCGAACACATTATTGCCTATCTTCTTGAACAATGGGCAGTTAGTGATACCGATAATGCCATTTTCGCCATTGATATATTGGGCTGTAGCGACATTTCTGGCGGTTAGATACTTACACTGCAAACCGATGCCAGCAGCATTTTTTTCACTACCAATAAGTACGCCGTAACCTGAAAAGAGCAGGGCGAGGTAGATAATGGCGATTACCAGTAACACTCGGAATAGACTCATGTAATCACTCCAGATAATTAACTTTGCTTTTTTCTAAACAGTGTACTTAACAGTTTAGATTGTAATGATGTGTTAGTTAATAGTAAAAATCCTAAATAATATTGATTTATAAGCTTAAAAAGTCATATGCTAGAAGAAAATGCTGTTGGTGATATATTCAACATGAGTAATTACATCTTGGCTATAAATGGTTCATGTCTAATGCAGTATAATTAAAAAAAATGTTGAGAAAGGTGCCTGATTTGAACATAAAAAAACTTGTTGCGACGGTTGCTATCATTGCCGTTTGTTGCTTGTTTTATCTATTAGCTCTTGACAGCTACTGCGATCAGGGCGGGGGCTTCTCTACCGGTATTTGTACTATTACGACAATTATTCCTTGGTAACGGTAGATTGCTGCTCGTTTATTTAATTTTAAGGAGAAATTATCCCACTTAGTTATTATTAATCACGTTATTCGTCATTCTCTGATTCACCTTTATAGTGGGCAGAGTGATAAGATAGTGCCTTCCTCATGCATGTAATAGGGTAGTCAATGTTGGATACAAATATGGGCGCTTTCGGGATCGCCTCCATCGCTTTGTCACTGCTTATCGTTATTTTCCTCTTAATAGTTTGGTTCTTTTTGAGTCGCGCCAGTGTACGAGCGAATGAACAAGTTAGCTTATTGCAAGAGATAGCCGAACAGCAAAAACGGCAAACAGAATTGCTTAATGCATTGTTGGAAAATGCCACCGGTGTCAAGGTTGGGCAAGACGATGACGATGAAGATGTTGTTTCCCCGCTCGACTTCAAAGGCTTTATTCCGGAAAGATAATTTTCCGATTCTGGCACTGCTATCTGGCAGTGTCAGCTAATTCCGGCCCCCCTTATCAATAAAAAATAAACCCCGTCATTTGTCATAAATCTGTCTTATTCTCACCGTAATGTAGCCATAACTTTTCATAGAATCGGTGACTTAAGATGATTAAATGGTATGAAGAAAGTGACAGTGAAGTGAATCGAGGGATTGCGCTGCTAACCGGTGAGGACCCCGGTAAGTGGTATCCTTACGGCGGTATTAAGGGCAAGGATTACTGTAAGAATCCCTCCGATGCATGGCCTATTATTTATGCCAACAAGATTGGAATTTATTCCCCCGATGTTAATGACAATAATCAGTGGAATGCCCGAATGACTAATCCGCAAGGTGAATGGCAGGCTTATAGCCAAAGCCCTTTGCGTGCCGCCATGATTTGTTATCTGCTCAGCCAGGATGTTTGAACAGATAAGTGACTATTTTCAGCAAGAATGTCTATCCCACGCGTATTTTACTGGTGAGGGAATAGCGATGAATAACAGATCTGTTACTGATCTTCTGGGGCTGATGATGAAACGTATTATTAAAGGGGATTTAAATTTGTCTCACTTGGTCATTGCTCATGCCGCGATTGACCATCATCAAAAATCTTATGGTGAGCGGCGTCAAGGCTGGCCTTCAACTTATCTTATTCGTTATAAAAATAATCGTGTTGCTGTTGAAGTTGTTACCCGACGTCAGTCTTATGTCGCAACATTAATGATTGGTGCTCGTAATCTGAGTAAACTCTGTGGTATTGCGGCATTGTTGCCTTGATTAGCTCAAGTTTATGGCATGGATTCATGCTGCCCTTGCTCAATGAAACGAATTACTTAAATTAATTAAATTTATAGATGCCTATCCAACAGGCATCAAACTACCTTTATCCTTGATGCTGGCGGGTTTAAGTGTTAAAAAACCGCCGCAGATTCATTTATGAAACGCACTGTGTCATGAGTGCGGCAGAGGATAGGATGGAAGAGCAGTTGCAGGATTCAACGCTAAAACGCGGTTTAAAAAATAGACACATTCAGCTTATTGCTTTGGGTGGGGCGATAGGTACCGGATTATTCTTAGGGATAGCGCAGACCATCAAAATGGCTGGCCCCTCGGTAATCCTGGGTTATGCCATTGGCGGTTTTATCGCATTTCTCATCATGCGGCAGCTCGGTGAAATGGTTGTTGAAGAACCTGTTGCCGGTTCATTTAGCCATTTTGCTTATAAATACTGGGGTGATTTTGCCGGTTTCTTATCCGGTTGGAATTACTGGGCCATGTTTATCCTGGTGGGTATGGCTGAACTGACTGCGGTGGGGATCTATATTCAATATTGGTGGCCGGAGATACCCACATGGGTTTCAGCCGCGGTGTTCTTTGTTCTGATTAATGCCATCAATTTAATAAACGTTCGCATGTTCGGTGAGACTGAATTTTGGTTCGCTATCATAAAAGTTGCGGCTATTATCGGTATGATTGTGTTCGGTGCTTATTTGTTGGCATCAGGCTCCGGTGGGCCGGGCGCTTCAGTGACTAACCTCTGGGCACAAGGCGGTTTTATGCCTCATGGCCTTGGCGGTTTGGTGATGGCGATGGCGGTCATTATGTTTTCTTTCGGCGGGCTGGAAATGGTGGGTATCACTGCCGCAGAGGCAGAAGATCCGCAGCACAGCATTCCAAAAGCAACCAATCAAGTGGTTTACCGTATCCTGATTTTTTATATCGGCTCGCTGACGGTGCTGCTCTCCCTTTATCCGTGGGGCAACGTCGTGGAAGGCGGTAGTCCGTTTGTGATGACCTTCCATGCACTGGACAGCAATCTGGTCGCTACCATCCTGAATGTGGTCGTTCTGACAGCGGCGCTATCGGTATACAACAGTGGTGTGTATTGCAACAGCCGAATGCTGTTTGGCCTGGCATCGCAAGGTAATGCACCTAAGTTGCTGACCAAAGTGAATAAACGCGGTGTGCCTATCTTGTCCATTGCGCTCTCAGCATTGGCTACCTCAGCCGGTGTGGTGATTAACTATGTCATGCCGGGTAAAGCTTTCGAGTTATTGATGGCTCTGGTGGTATCGACGCTAGTTATCAATTGGGTAATGATTTGTCTGGCTCACCTGAAATTCCGCGCGGCCAAGATGAAAGAGGGGAGCGAACTACGCTTTAAAGCCTTGTGGTACCCTTACGGTAATTATCTGTGCCTGGTATTTCTTGCCTTCATTCTGGTCATTATGTATCTCACTGAGGGGGTTCAGATCTCAGTGTTAATGATGCCCGTTTGGGTCGTATTATTATGGTGTGGTTTTATCCTCACCCGCCGCAAACATAAAAATAGATTAACTGAAGTTAATGATTCAAATGCAGTCTAGCCGGTTAGCAATAAGGCGATAGAACAGCCGGATATGTGTACAGCATATCCGGCTATTTAAATCAAAGAAGGTATCAGGTCTAATATCTTTTTGTTTACAGCACAGTGTCAAATTAGTAAAAAGTTAAGCGTATTTTAATAGACAAACATCGTTGCACTGATTTGGATCGTTGACGCTAATTGATATTAATTCCTAATACCCCCCATAGCCACGTTTATAATATGGTTATAAGTGGGGTAAGTAGTTTAATAAAATCTTCAATCAGAATTGCCAACGCATCCAGGTAAACAAGACATTTCCGTTATTATGAGTGCCAGGTATATAGGTGGTTTGTAAGGCAAACTTATTATACTCAATTGAAAGCAATGGTAATGGCAACGGAATTGGGATGTAATGATACTCATGACGAGCCGTGATACTGGCCGTAAATCCTACACCAAAACGCCACCCGTCCATCTCACCGGGTATCCACATCTTTTGATAGCCGTATCCTATGATTGGCTCAACTTCGTTGTGTGAATCCATAAACGCCATCGCATAGACTGCGTGCCAGTTGTTATCCTCATCATAGCGATACTTACCATAACCGATGCCCCACGGCCGCTCGTTGTATGACGCTATCTTGTCATCATCATAGGTCCAGCGGTTATGCCAGGTGTTCAGTGGGATATACAGCTCCTGATTAGGGGAGTCCCAGGCGAGGGAGATATTGCGCATCAGACGCTGCCACAAGTTGCCATTGTCGGTGAGATCCGTCGGCTCATGAGCAACAGAGGGTTGGGTGGCTAGTGGGGCAGTCTCTGCCAGAGCGGGTAACACCAAGCCGTACGATAACCCACTCAACATGCAGGTGCTGATAATGTGTTTATAATTCATGATGTAGATCTCTGATGCTGATAAGGGAAATAAGATATCTGTGCATCAGACAATCTTGGTACTTATCAAAGGTGTATTGTCAATTAACACATAATTTATAATTAAGTAAAGGATATAACCCTAAACCTAAACGATTCTATAACGAAAAGGTAATATAGAGTTTAAAACTGTGCGACAGAGTAATTAAAACTCAAGAATAACACATCAAGAAATATCCGACTTTTTATTTTTAAGCGCTAAATGCCAGCGGAACGAGTGATTTGATCGGGTTCAAAAGTGACTAATAAATCATTATTACCCGTATATTTATACATATTCTTTGAGGCATGAACGCACCATTTTAGTGCATCATAGCTTGTGAATGGATTTTATTAAACGATTCTAATATCAGAAATTGTCATTAAGATAATTATGTTTTAATAATTCATGTGTCTATTTATTACTCATCTTTACTTTTTAGATAAATGTCTTCTCGGACTTTACATTCATTACTGTTTTCTTATTTTATGAAAAGAAGACAAGCGAATTTTTAACGAATTTAAACAATGAGTAATATTATTCATCTATAGATAATAACCTGAGGTTAAGTAAGGGGTTAGCTCACCGAAAAGAAATGTCTATAAACGATAGATGGATTGCGGAGGGTATTCATCCATACAGATGATATATTCAATTTTTATATATTTAATGCTAATAAAGTTTATGCAATCCGTTTTTCTTACCTAATATCTCAACTGGAGAATGGAAGGTGGTGACGTAAGCAGTATTATAAAAAAAGTTAGATTAAATGTTAAAAAACAGCAAGAAAGCAGAATGTGACAGTATAATAAAATAGAGCAGAAAATACGATGACCTTCAACAAATTTTGGCATATTTACGCATTTTTTATGTGTAATAGTTTTAAATATGTGCGACAGGTTCACCCTTCATTAAAAATGGCTTGCCATCGAATACAGAGTATGTGATAACGCATATGGGTAAAACGAGGTACAGTTCTGTATATGTGTGGCATTTTCAGTAAAGAAGTTCTGAGTAAAGACGTTAGCGTTGAATACCGCTTCTCTGCCGATCCTTATCTTAGTGCCTCAAGCAGTAACGACTCTAGTTTGTCTATGTAAACGCCTACGGGCGAGTTAAACAATCCAAAGGAAATACTCAAGATGGCAAAGATCAAAGGTCAAGTTAAGTGGTTCAACGAGTCTAAAGGTTTCGGTTTCATCACTCCAGCTGACGGCAGCAAAGATGTGTTCGTACACTTCTCTGCAATCCAGGGTAATGGCTTCAAAACCCTGGCTGAAGGCCAGAACGTAGAGTTCGAAATCCAAGACGGTCAGAAAGGTCCGTCTGCAGTAAACGTTACTGCAATCTAATCAGCTCTTTTGCTGTTAAAAACCCGCCTTTGTGCGGGTTTTTTCGGTTCAGTCACTTGTTTACGTTGAAAAATAGCAGAACCGCTATCCACTTATTAAGGTAATATAATCAAGCCGGAATATTGATTGCGGCCTTTAATCCCGGGGTGATGGGGGTTAATAGCCTGCTGCTGGCAGGTTCGGCGAAAGCTGGTGTATTTGAACTGTGCTTGAGTGCCCGCCTCTGTTGCCGTCGTCGTGCATATAGTGCAACTGCCCACCTGGTCAATAAGCGAAATCCCTGCGCTGCGTAATTGGTCTTCGGCAATAGCCGCCAGATTAAGGTGGCGAAAACGTGGCGTAATGATATTTCTCGCCATCGGCAATTCATCAATAAAGCGCTCGACCAACTCTTCATTAACTTGATAACAGCAGGGGCGGGCGGCAGGCCCAATAGCGGCCACCCAATTAGCTGGCTCATCATCGCGGGAAATACGCTCGATCATACGTAAAACAATGCCATCCAATAACCCGCGCCATCCGGCATGAACAACCGCGATTCCTTTCCCCTGGCGCTGACTGAAGATAATCGGCAAGCAATCTGCTGTCAGCACGGTTAATAAGATGCCGGGCTGAGCGGTATAAAGCCCATCAGCTTCGCCACACTGTTGCCCTGGTTCTGTTACATCAATAATAGTCGTACCATGAACCTGCTTTTTATTGGCCTGAGAAGCCTGATAAGGCTGTAGGCACTCAGGCAATAATACGGATTTACTCCCAAAACCGTGGCGTATTGCTGTGATTTGGCTAAGTTGTGGTGAAAAATCGATCATAAGGCTTACCTGAGAGAGAAAAAGTGCTCACTCAGTGTAAGCCGATTTTTAAGTTGTTGACCAGTCACCTTTTCTGATAAAAAGCACGGTTAGCGAATTGTTGCAAAATAACGCATCTTGTATCACTGTTTTATCTCAGTTTTCATTGGAGATGGGGTCTAATGACGGCTATGTAAGTGGCGACCATTCAGGATTGATCCCAGTGATCTCTAAAAGTAAAAAATGACAATAACAACTTTATTCGCTGGCGTTTTAGCTTGCTATGCGGGGCTATTTTCATGTCGTTGGCCGGCCTGTTAGCTCGCGTTGCTTGGTTACAAGTTATTGAGCCTGATCCGTTAGTCAAAGAAGAAGATATGCGTTCATTGCGGGTGGTGGTAACGCAGAATTCGCGAGGCATGATTACTGACCGTAACGGGCATCCGCTGGCGGTCAGTGTGCCGGTTGAGGCCATTTGGGCTGATCCGAAAATCGTGCTTGAGCAAGGTGGCGCGGGCAATTCAGCGCGTTGGCAGGCGTTAGCCCAAGCGTTAAATTTGCCGTTAGATCACTTAATCAACCGGATTAACCAAGCGCCAGCAGCCCGTTTTATCTATCTGGCAAGGCAGGTGGAACCTGATGTTGCCGAGTATATTCAAGGGCTTAAACTGCCTGGCATCGCGACAAAAGCCGAATCACGCCGCTTTTATCCCGCCGGTGATATTGCCGCCAATCTGGTGGGTTTCACCAATATTGATGATCAAGGCATTGAAGGTGTTGAAAAAAGCTTTAACTCACTACTAAGTGGCACCGCAGGGAGCCGTGTCGTGCGTAAAGATCGTTTTGGCCGAGTGGTCGAGGATATTTCTTCTACCGATAGCCATCCGGCACAGAATGTTCAACTGAGCATTGATGAGCGGCTACAGGCAGAAGCCTCACATGCGCTGACGAATGCCGTAATGTTTAATAAGGCCGATTCCGGTTCAGCTATTGTGATTGATGTTAATACCGGCGAGGTATTAGCGATGGCTAACTATCCTCTCTTTAATCCCAATAATCGTGCCGCCACGCCGGAAGAGAATTTCCGGAATCGGGCTATCAGTGACATTTTTGAACCTGGTTCGACCGTGAAACCGATGGTGGTAATGACCGCATTACAGCGGCATCTGGTACAACCAGATACGGTGCTGGATACTCACCCTTATATCCTCAGTGGCCACCAAATTAAAGATGTGGCGCTTTACCCGGCACTGTCGTTGACCGGCGTTTTGCAAAAGTCGAGTGATGTCGGCGTGTCTCGTCTGGCCTTGGCCATGCCCGCTTCCGCACTGATACAAACCTATAGCTTGTTTGGTTTAGGCAAACCGACTCAATTGGGCCTAACCGGTGAAAGCCGTGGTTTGATGCCCCATCGCCAGCGCTGGAGCGATTTAGATCGTGCAACATTTTCTTTTGGTTACGGCCTGATGGTGACGCCACTGCAATTGGCTCGGGTGTACGCCACTATCGGTAGCTTCGGCATCTACCGGCCATTATCGATAACAAAGGTCGATCCGCCGGTCTTGGGGACGCGGGTCTTTCCGCAAGCCTTGGTTCGTCAGGTTGAGCACATGATGGAAAGTGTCGCGCTACCGGGAGGTGGTGGTATTAAAGCCGCAGTCAGAGGGTATCGGGTGGCGGTTAAAACCGGTACCGCCAAGAAGATCGGCCCTAATGGGCAGTATGTGAATAAATATATTGCTTATACCGCCGGTGTTGCCCCAGCCAGCCAGCCGCGATTTGCCTTGGTGGTGGTCATTAATAACCCACAAGGCGGTAAGTATTACGGTGGGGCGGTTTCGGCTCCGGTATTTAGCGATATTATGGGGCAAATATTGCGTACCATGAATGTTGCACCGGATGCCATTCCCTCCGATGGGACTCGCCACAGCTAATCTCAAGTGATTACTGGGATAACTTGTGTAACAGGCCGGTGGCAGCTTGCAACAAAGGGTGTGCTTCTTTAGACTAACGCCGCATCTGCCCGCTATTCTGGCGGTTATTTATCTGTTATCTGGAACTTTCAACCATGTCTTATCAATGCCCCCTTTGTCATCAGGTCTTGCAGCTAAACCAGCAGCAATGGCGTTGCAGCAATAATCATCAATTTGATTGCGCCAAAGAGGGTTATGTCAATTTAATGCCGGTGCAGCATAAAGGTTCAAAGCAACCCGGAGACAGCCCTGAGATGATGCAGGCGCGGCGGGCATTTTTGGATGCGGGTTATTACCACCCCTTACAACAGCGGGTGGCCGAAATACTCGATGAGGCATTGCCGTTTGATGCCACCATGCTATTGGATATCGGTTGTGGTGAGGGCTATTACACTGCCGCCGTAGCTGACCGGTTAAACCGAATGCGACAAATGGCTGTTTTCGGCCTTGATGTAGCCAAAATCGCAGTAAGATATGGGGCCAAGCGCTACCCTCAGGTTAACTTTTGTGTTGCATCCAGTCACCGCCTGCCTTTTGCCAATGCAACATTTGATGCGGTGCTACGTATTTATGCACCTTGCAAAGCAGCAGAACTGGCCCGCACTATCAAGCCCGGTGGGATTGTGGTCACTGTTGCACCCGGTCCACGTCACCTTTATCAGCTTAAAGACCTTATTTATTCTGAAGTACAGCTCCATGCGGATAATGACGAGTCTCTGAAAGGGTTTGAACGGGTCAGTAGTGAAAGGCTGGCTTATGAAATGAAGTTGCCTGGTAAACAAGGTTTTAATTTATTGCAGATGACACCTTTTGCCTGGCGCGCCTCTATTGAGTGTGGACAGGCGCTGGCCGCCCGACAATCTTTTGTCTGCGAGACGGATTTTGTTATTGCGCTACATCGCCGCAAAGAACGGGATGTGATCGAGTGCGAGTAAGATATTTGCTCTGGCCTGTCAGTGAGCAGGCCTTGAAGGCATAACTTTGTATAGTTTCAGTATTAAACTCATGCCACACCGTGGGCGGAAGAAATGGCATTGTCAAAATAATGGCATTAATATATATCATATTAATGAAGAATATCCCTGATGAAGAATAAATAACACACTTAACTCAAATTTATAAGTTTATATATTACAGGTTTGTTATTTTAGATCCAGATTTCGCCATGTTCGCCCTCCGGACTCCGTTACAAGAACTGAGGGAACGAAGCGTATTCCCTCAGCAATTTTTAGTGCTAAATCAGCAACTTCTTGTTTATTCGATATACCACTTTCATAATTGAACTCTCCTTCAGGTAATTTATAGATTTTCTCTCTACCTATCAGGCGGGTAAAGCCTGCATCGACCATTTTTTTATTAAGTGCCTCATAGTCGCCATCCACTGCATTATGCAAAACGATACTGACCGTGAAGTACGGCATATCTTCCCTTCAAAGTTATCAGATGATGAACTTTATATATCACAGCGTAATTAGCGATATTTTGATCAGCATCTACTTGCTGAGCAAGCAGTGAAAATAACCGTATAAACAGCAGGGTGCCACGCGTTGATCGCAGGCAATTCTCGCCATGTCGTTACCTGTAGTTATCATCTGTATTACATGCTTTATTCAATCCATTCACGTCATCAAAAAAAAACAATAATTTATATGCTGAATTGCGGAAATGCTTGCATTGAGAAGTGTTATACGGATAATCCTGAATCCTTATAATAAGCATTCTCATTAGTGATGTATTTGCAAACTTCAGGGGTATTAACACGATGAATCAGGCAACATCTCGTAGCATCGATCAGCGGCGGCTTGCACCGCGCCTATTGTGCGTCATGATCGGTGCCGCATTAGGCACCTTATCGGCTTCGGCATGGTCTGCTACTGCCGCTGAAGATACAGCTAAAAGCACGAAAAATACCACGACTACTGCGGATAAAACTGCAACCGAGAACGTTGCAAAAACTGACACCATCACTGTCGTCGGCACTCCGGAAACTTTCCGGGCCGGTGGCAATGATTTAATTCCAACCTATTTAGATGGTCAGGTGGCGAATGGTGGCCGTATTGGTTTCCTTGGGCAGCAAGACGCGCGCAACGTGCCATTTAACGTGATTAGTTACACCTCTAAGATGATTGAGGATCAGCAGGCAAATACTATTGCTGATGTGGTTAAAAATGACGCGTCAGTGCAGAATGTGCGCGGTTCCGGTAACCCGTCACAAAACTATCGCATTCGTGGTTACAACCTCGATGGCGATGATATTTCATTCGGTGGTCTGTTCGGCGTGTTACCACGCCAGATAGTCTCTACCAGCATGGTTGAGCGGGTTGAAGTGTTTAAAGGTGCAAATGCCTTTATTAACGGTATTTCCCCGAGCGGCAGTGGTGTCGGCGGCATGATCAACCTCGAACCTAAACGTGCCGGTGATACTCCGTTGACTCGCGTTACGGTGGATTATGGTTCAGCATCACAAGTGGGCGGGGCGCTGGATGTGGGTCGCCGTTACGGTGACGACGATCAATTCGGTGCTCGAGTTAACGTATTGCATCGTGAAGGTGAAACGGCCATTAAAGATGAGAAGAATCGCCTAACCGCACTTTCCACCGGGCTTGATTACCGTGGTGACCGCGCTCGTACCTCATTGGATATCGGCTACCAGAAGCAAACTATTCACCATATGCGCACTAGCGTTGGTATTGGTAGCGCGACTGAGATTCCAGAGCCGCCATCATCTACTCTGAATTATGGTCAGTCGTGGGTGTATACCGATCTGGAAACGACCTTTGGTATGCTGCGCAGTGAATATGATGTTAGTCAGGATTGGACAGTATATGGCTCCATTGGTGCCAGCCGTAATGAAGAAACGGGCCAGTATGGTTCGCCAACCCTGACAAACGCCAATAACGGCGATGCAACTATTTTTCGGCTGTATGTTCCGTATGTGGCTGATTCTATTGCCGGTCTCGGGGGCGTTCGCGGTCATTTTGATACCAGTTTTATTACCCATAAAGTGAACTTGGGTTATGCAGCCAACTACCGTACTACCAAATCGGCCTATAATTCCTCAGATTCCGTCAATACAAATATTTATAATCCGGGCGTAATCCCTTTCCCACCAACTGGGAGTGGCCCATATTCTGCTAGCGCTAGCCAAGATCCACAACTGACCAGCCAAGTGCGGGCATCCGGCCTTTCATTGTCTGATACCTTATCAATGATGGATGACAAAGTGTTGGTCATGTTAGGGGTACGCCGTCAGGAAGTGAGCATTCGTAACTTCGACAGTGGGGTGCCAAACAGTGCGGGTTCACTGGATGCAATGAAAGTCACGCCGATTTACGGTGTGATGGTGAAGCCGTGGGAAAAGGTTTCTCTGTATGCCAACCACATTGAAGCCTTAGGGCCGGGTAAGGCTGCACCGAGTGAATTTAATGGCAAGCTGGTGGTTAACAAAGGCCAAATCCCAGGAATTATTCATTCCAAACAGAATGAAATCGGTATGAAGTTCGATAACCAGCGCTATGGTGGCACGTTGGCTTTGTTCGAGATAACTCGCCCGACTGGCACGGTTGATCCTGTCACTAACGTTTATGGTTTCTATGGTGAGCAGCGTAACCGCGGTGTTGAGTTGAATGTGTTTGGTGAGCCGGTCTTTGGTACCCGCCTGTTAGGGAGTGCCATTTGGTTGGATCCTAAACTGACGAAAACTCAGAATGGCACCCATAATGGTAATGATGCGGTGGGTGTGGCGCGTTATCAGTTAGTCTTCGGTGGCGAGTATGATATCCCAACAGTTGAAGGCCTGACCGCAACCGGTACAGTAGTGCGCTCTGGTTCCCAATATGCCAACGAAGCCAATACCTTGAAACTGAAACCTTGGACGCGTCTGGACTTGGGCGTGCGTTATACCATGCCAATGAAAGATACTAGCCTGACATGGCGTGCTAACGTTGAGAACGTGACCAACGAACGTTACTGGGAGTCGGTTGAAGATTCTGGCACTTACATCTATCAGGGCGACCCACGAGCACTGAAATTATCAGTCTCAATGGATTTCTAATACTGAATTGATATTTGCCGATAGTTGATAGAATAAAAACCCCGCAGTTCTCCACGAACGCGGGGTTTATTTTTTATCTGGGCTTTATTTTACCGTGAGAATAAAAGCTCTTCGCCACTAGGCGAGGCGATAGATGTGCTCGTAAAGGATATTAAAGCCGATACCTATCAGCACAATGCCACCGATAATTTCCGCGCGTTTACCCAGCAGCGGGCCAATATAGCGGCCAATCAGCATCCCGAGTGTTGCCATAATCATGGTGGCTAACCCAATCGCCATTGCGGTGTGAACAATATTCACTTGCAGGAATGCCAAACCAACACCAATGGCCATAGCATCAAGGCTGGTGGCAATCGCGGTCATGACTAATACCCCGAAGCTGTGGCTGCGCATTTTTTCGCTTTCTTCGACCTGCTGTTTTGCGCCTTCAAATATCATGCGGCATCCGAGAATAAACAGCAGACTGAAAGCAATCCAGTGATCCCATTCCAGAATATACTGGCTGGCAAACAGGCCGATACACCAGCCAATGAGCGGAGTTATCGCTTCTATTACGCCAAATATCAGACCTGTGCGGATAGCTTCTCTAAAGCGAGGTTTGTGCAGGCTAGCGCCTTTACCAATTGATGCGGCAAATGCGTCCATAGACATAGCAAAAGCAAGAATAAGTGTTGCAGATAGATTCATAGAAATAGACTCGGCCGGGCGGCTCCATATACACGTAACCCACCCCCAACCTAACGACGGAGCTACGTGTCTATGGTCTCGCCAACCTTACCAAGGCTGCCCGCACCACGCTTCAATAGATGAAACGAGTATGTTGATACGGGCGTTTCTGCTTATCAACATATCCGCTGATATATTGCACAGAAACCGGCTACTCCCCATGAACGGCGCAACCTTAACATATAAATTATTATATTCACAACCCCAAATAGAATAAGGTATATCAATTGATATTGATAATGATTTTCATTAACGCAGGATTAGCAAGAATAGAGTATATAAGCATCAATAACGGTGTGGAAATAAGCGCTGGGGGACGTTTGTATTTTGCTGGGAAATTAATCAATCAAGTTGTTAGTTAATTGATTTCATTCCCAGCTGTTATTTTTATGATTGATTTTCAAGGAAAAAATTATAAATTCTTTCCAGGTCATCTAATTGTTTAACTTGGATCAGTAACCGACGCTGTTCTAACTGAATCACTAAAATGCCATCTTCAGATAAATTCATACTTTTTATCCGATGGTATTCAATAAAGGTATTGGCGTAGAAGAAACCTGTATTTTTTAACAATAACTTGGGCCAGCGAATGTAAGAAATATAGACTGCAATTAACGCTAAACCTAACAATAAATAAGTGGTTAAGGCAGCACCGTGCGCCATGACATTATTGTAAATAAGGATGCCAATTAATCCGACAAAGATAGCACAATCGAGTCTACTTTTACGTTTCAGGTGAACTTGTAGCCGGGTTTTACCTTTCATCATGTTCATGATGAATTCATCGAAGATGGCATAAGCTAGCAGTAGGGCGATAAAAACCACGAGGATGGCATCAGTAACCGACATGCAAAAACTCCTAACATACCCTTTATCTTGCAAATTGCAGGTGTATTTTCCGCCATCCTGCACTGTGAAATTTATTAGGTATGGGTATATATCCGAAATAAAAAACCGGAGGTTATTCCCCCGGTTTTGCTCAATCTAACCGTAGAATTATGGTGCCAGGAAGCCAATCCAGTAGCCGAAGATACCGATGGCAAAGAAGCCCATAATGATCCACAGTGCGTTAACTTTACGGCGTAATAACCACATACAGCCGAAGGTTAATAGTAATGGCACCAAGCCTGGCATCAACTGGTCAAGAATGGTTTGTACCGTAGTGACAGTGGTTTCACCCGCTTGATTGGTTATTTTGGACACCACCACCGGAATGTTGACGTGTGTCCATTTGTTGACCAAAGCCCCCATAACAAAGAGGCCGAGGATAGACGCCCCTTCCGTCAGTTTTTGTAGCAGGCCACCGTCCATATCGCTGACGATATTGACGCCTTTTTTGTAGCCGTAGGCCACACCGTAATAACGCGTCAGCAAACGAACCAGGTTAAACAGAACAAAGAACAGCAACGGGCCAAGCAAGCTACCGCTCATCGCGATACCGGCACCGAGCGCCGCCAATACCGGGCGCACCGTACCCCAGAATATAGGATCACCCACACCGGCCAGCGGCCCCATCAGACCGACTTTGATCCCGTTGATTGCTGCATCGTCAATCTCTGCACCGTTGGCTCTCTGTTCTTCCATTGCCAGCGTGACACCCAGAATTGGGGCGGCCACGAAGGGTTGGGTGTTGAAGAATTCCAAATGGCGTTTGATTGCCTGTTTGCGCTCTTCCGAATTCTCCGGATACAGGCGACGAATGGCCGGTACCATAGAGAAGCAGAAACCCAGCGCCTGCATACGTTCGAAGTTCCACGACCCTTGGAAGAGGTTAGAGCGGATAAACACACCGCGGATATCGGCGGGCGTGAGTTTCTTTTCACCAGTCGTTGTTTTATCAACACTGGTTTTATCAAGCACAGTTGTTGTATCAACCATTTCTCTCACCTTTTCCTAGTCTAATTCGTTATCAAGATCATTATTTGACGGGCCAGACTGTACAACTTGAGACTTGTTGTATTTCGGGCTGAGCTGGATATACAGCAGGGCCATAACCACACCAATAACACCCAAGGCCACCAGGTTGAAGTTGGTGAATGCGGCAGTGACGAAACCTAAGTAGAAGAATGGCATCAGGTAGCCAGCACGCATCATGTTGATAACCATGGCGTAACCGACTACGACGATCATACCACCGGCAATGTTCAAGCCACTGGTAACCACATCAGGAATCGAACTGAGCAGCATCTGAACTTCAGATGTCCCAACCGACAAGGCAACGATCAGGGCAGGGATAGCGATACGCATCGCCTGCAAGAACAGGGCAGAAATGTGGATCCAGGTTATCGCGCGTAGGCTGCCACGTTCGGCGGCACCATCGGCGGCGTGTTGGAAAGCAACCGTAATGGTACGAACGATGATGGTTAATACCTGACCTGCGGCGGCCAGTGGGATAGCCAGTGCGATACCGGCACCGATATCTTGACCACCAGCAATAACCAGAATGGTCGAAATAATTGACGCCAGCGCGGCATCAGGCGCTACAGCAGCACCGATGTTCATCCAGCCGAGCGCGATCATTTCTAAGGTACCGCCGATAATAATACCGGTTTTCATATCACCTAGAACCAGACCTACCAGAGTACAAGCAACGAGAGGACGGTGAAATTGGAACTCATCCAGAATGGAACCCATCCCGGCGATACAGGCAACGATAAATATCAGCACAATCTGAAGAGTAGTGATCTCCATTGTACTTCTCCTATGACCAAAAAAGCTGAGTAAAATAACCGTGTTCCAAAACAGAACAGGGCATTACCTTTCTACGTGTTTTTAATAAATCTATTTATTCAGTTTGTTGATTAAATCCATCATTTTAAGTCGGCTATCCGAAGAGACTTTACGCACTTCCAGCTCAATACCACGCGCATTGAGTTTATTAAAAGCAGCGATATCTGTTTCATCAACGGAGACGGCGTTATTCACCTGGGTTTTCCCCTGACGGAATGCCATGCCACCAATATTGACTGACTTAATATCTACGCCACCCTCAACCATACGCACGACGTCGCTTGGGTTGGTAAATAACAACATAACCCGGTCTTTGGCATATTTCGGGTTGTTGTAAACACGAATAGCTTTCTCAACATCAACGACGTGCGCGGTGACACCCGGAGGGGCAACCTGTTTGAGCAAGGTGCTACGCATTTTGTCGGCAGCCACTTCGTCACTGACCACAATAATGCGGCTTACGTTAGTTTCTTTGGTCCAGCGAGTGGCGACCTGACCATGAATTAGGCGGTCATCAATACGTGCCAGCCCGATCTTCATGTGATCATTCGGGCCTAAAGCGACGGCAGGAGCTGCGGCAGCTTTACGTACAGCGGCTGCGGGTTGCGGGAGAGCGGTAGCCACATCAGGGTTAACCGTTTTTAATGCTTTCACGCCCTCACGACCGGTTTCCACCGCGACTGCAACCAATTGGGCAAATGATGGATCATCATCACGCGCCATAAAGGTTTCAGCCAACATTGGAATATTAACCCCGGTGACGACCTCATAGTTCTCTTTATCGATAGCAATGCGGCTGGCGGCATTAAACGGGCTGCCACCCCAGGTATCAACCAGGAATAAAACACCTTTACTGGTGTCTAATCCGGTCAACTTACCGTCGTATTTTTCAATCAACGTTTCGGCATTCTCACCTGGGACGAAATCGATATAAGCGACATTACTTTGCTCGCCTAAAATCATTTCAGCTGTCTTTAGCAGTTGTTCTGCCGCAGCCCCATGTGTGCCAATGATAATAGCTATACTCACTCGCTACCCCCTCTGTTAACTCAGAATTGAGTTCTCACACGTACAGAAAAATCACTTTGACCAAAACTACTTTCACCAAAAACACTTCGGTTCACATTGAATCCATTAATGATAGCCGCAATATTGCCTTACCACCGCCGATTTAGTCATAACATCAATGAATCGATTCAGGTGTATGTTCCAAAGTTATTGGATGGGATTTATTTTAGTCAGTGAAAAAATAAATTATGTGACGCTGTTCATTTATTCAGACATGTTATGAATGATTTAGCTTACTTGGATAATTAAACATCACTTAAGTGAACAGGATCATGGTCGGACGAGCGATTTTGTTTAACGAGCGAAACGGTGAATTTAATCAGAATGAATTTTTGTACCAACTCATTGGATAAATGCGACTATGCCAACAAAAAAATTCCTGATAAAGTTGGCGCTTCTATTAATTGTCAGGAGTTAAGGGCCTCAGCTCTCCCTATGGACTGTCACCGAAGTTACTGTTTACTTAGCGTTAATACCCAACCAGTGGGGTTAAATCTGGTTATCAAATCACGCACATCTGCTGCGTCTAATGTCACCCGATCTTTCTGCGTATTTATTCTGACAACCGTACTGCGGCGTTTTGCTGCGTCTGTTGTCGAGTGCTCATCATCTAAATCGTGTTCTTATTTACGGAGTCTGACATGGAATTTCTAATGGACCCCTCAATCTGGGCAGGGTTAATGACGTTAGTGGTACTGGAAATTGTTCTGGGTATCGATAACCTGGTCTTTATCGCCATATTGGCCGATAAACTGCCGCCTAAACAGAGAGATAAAGCCCGTATCATCGGTTTATCTCTTGCGCTGATCATGCGTTTGGGGCTGCTATCGGTCATCTCCTGGATGGTAACGCTGACCACACCGCTGTTCAGTGTCGGCAGTTTTAGCTTCTCCGGACGAGATTTGATTCTGTTAGTGGGGGGGCTATTCCTGCTATTCAAAGCCACTACGGAGCTACACGAAAGGCTGGAGGGTAACCAGCACGATGACAGTGCCAGCAAAGGTTATGCCAGCTTCTGGGCCGTTGTTGCGCAGATAGTGGTGTTGGACGCGGTCTTCTCACTGGATGCCGTCATCACTGCTGTGGGGATGGTCAATGATTTGGCTATCATGATGACCGCTGTCGTGATTGCTATGGGCGTGATGTTACTGGCGTCGAAAACGCTGACCCGGTTTGTTAACGCGCATCCGACCGTGGTGGTGCTCTGTCTGAGTTTCCTGTTGATGATCGGCCTGAGTCTGATCGCCGAAGGTTTCGGCTTCCATATTCCGAAAGGCTACCTGTACGCCGCGATTGGCTTCTCTATTTTGATAGAGCTGTTCAACCAGATTGCACGGCGGAACTTTATCAAGCAGGAATCCCGCTTGCCACGGCGTCAGCGTACCGCTGAAGCGATTATCCGTTTGATGGGCGGGCGTCAGCAGCAGGAGCCACAACACGGCGACACACAGCAGACGATGCCAGCAGAAGCGTTTGCAGAAGAAGAGCGCTATATGATTAGCGGCGTACTGACGCTGGCTTCGCGCTCAATGCGCAGCGTTATGACACCGCGTACTGAGATCTCCTGGGTGGATTGCAATCGCTCACAAGCAGAGATCCGCGAGCAACTGCTGGATACACCGCACAGCTTGTTTCCCGTTTGCCGTGATTCATTAGATCAGATAATTGGTGTGGTTCGCGCGAAGGATTTGCTGGTTGCCATTGAACGTGGTGATTCTATCTGTGAGTTTGCTGCGGCAACCCCCCTATTGTGGTGCCGGACACCATGGATGTGATTAATCTGTTGGGGGTACTGCGTAAAGCCAAGGGGCGCTTAGTGGTGGTTAATGATGAGTTCGGCGTGGTGCAGGGGCTGGTTACGCCGCTGGATGTGCTGGAAGCGATCGCCGGTGAGTTCCCTGACGAAGATGAAACACCAGATATCATTACTGACGGTGATAGTTGGCTGGTGAAGGGCGGGGCAGACTTGCACTCTCTGGAACAGGCGCTGGATTGTCAGGCGTTAGTTAGCCCGACGGCAGATTATGCCTCGCTCGCCGGTATGCTGCTGTCGCACTCAGGCCATATGCCGACGGCGGGTGATGTGGTTGAGCTGCATAATCTGCGTTTTGAGATTATGGAGGTATCAGATTACCGCATCGAACTGGTGCGCATTACCAAGCTGCATAACGATCAGGAAGAGTAAGGCGAGTTTATCTTCTGGAAACTGATGGCGCGACTGCACTAATGGGCACACTGCGGCGACCCATTCGGCACATTTCCCTGCCTGATGACGTCGTTACCCCGTATCTGACTGCATAAAACATCTGACCGCATAAAAAAGGGGAGCTTCGGCTCCCCTTGGTGATCACGATTTCTTTTACGGAAAGAAATTAATTACATTGCACCTTGATTGCCAACCCCCCGCGGGAGGTTTCGCGGTATTTAGCATTCATATCTTTGCCCGTCTCAAACATGGTCTCGATAACTTTATCGAGTGAGACGCGCGGTTCGCTGGTACGGCGCATTGCCATACGTGCAGAGTTGATCGCTTTCACGGAGGCTATCGCATTACGTTCAATGCAAGGCACTTGTACTTGACCTGCAACCGGATCACAGGTCAGCCCCAAGTTGTGTTCCATGCCAATTTCAGCGGCGATACAGACCTGAATCGGGCTGGCACCCAGTAATTCAGCCAGACCAGCCGCTGCCATTGAACACGCCACGCCCACTTCACCCTGACAGCCGACTTCTGCACCAGAAATAGATGCATTCATCTTATACAAAATACCAACAGCACCGGATGACAGGAAGTAGCGGATAAAGATTTCAGGCGTTACTGGCTCGATAAAGTGATCATAATAGGCCAGTACGGCCGGAACGATACCGCAGGCGCCGTTAGTGGGGGCGGTGACCACACGGCCACCCGCTGCATTCTCTTCGTTAACGGCCAGTGCGAACATATTGACCCAATCAATGACAACCATAGGATCGTTGGACAGTTTATCGGAGGAAACCAGCAAACGGCGCAATGCGGATGCACGACGTGGTACGCGCAATGGCCCCGGTAGCACTCCCTCGGTATTCAAGCCGCGATCGATACACGCGCGCATAGTCTGCCAGATCGCGGTGAAATAGGACTCAATCTCTTCTTTACTGTGCATCGCCAGCTCATTCTGCATCACCATTCCAGAGATAGACATCCCTGTTTGTTCACAGTTAGCCAGGATTTCTTCCGCAGAATCAAACGGATAAGGCACGCTCACTTCATTGACTGCCGCTTTGCCAAAATGCTCTTCATCGACGATAAAACCACCACCGATGGAGTAGTAGGTTTTGCTGAGCACTTTCTCATTGCCAGCGAAGGCGTGGATCTGCATACCATTTTCATGCAGCGGCAGATTATCGCTGCGGAACACCATTCCACCTTCACGCGGGAAGTCTACCTCGTGCAAGCCATTGGCTAGCATCAGTTTTTGGCGTAATTCTACATCACGGATAAAGGCCGGAATACTGTCGATATCCACGGTATCTGGCATGTTACCTGCCAACCCCATAATAATGGCAATATCGGTATGGTGACCTTTCCCTGTCAGTGACAGTGAGCCGTAAACATCAACGGCAACCCGTGTGACAGAAGGCATCAGTCCTTGAGATATCAGTAAGTCAGAGAACTGCTTACCGGCTTTCATTGGCCCAACAGTATGAGAACTGGACGGCCCAATACCAATCTTGAACATATCAAAAACACTAATCACGCTAAAACTCCTTAACAAAGCCTTTTGTTATTCCCGGTGCATATGAATGTGGCCGAGAATATCTGTATTAAGTATAAGAGCGCTGTGGATAGCAGCAGGTTACTTTGTATTAAGTCTTGCTATCACAGGCCATGTTAGTTTGGGTCCTACTGGTGTTAGCGGTATCAATTTGATATCACAACAATGTCATCTCGCTACCAATTAATCGTTATCACTACCAGGTTTTAACCTTACTTTTTTAGTGGTTTATAGTGATGAATGTTATTTTACAGATATTTCATAACGCTGACAGGCGATTTTACAGTTTTTTTAAAATGGATGTGCAGGGAAAATAGGGTAAAAATCGTTGTGATGTGGTGATAGGGATCGCTTTATGCTGTTATTGCGCTTTTTTAGCCGCCACGATGTGACGGTTGTCACTGATACCCGGTATTAGGTAGCGCGTTTTACTGTCAGAGAGTGACCTGCTGTGCCAGACGGCGGATGATGGCTGCCGTCAACCCCCAGATAAATTGGCTTTCGTACCAGGAAAGATAGACGCGGTGATTGAACCCTCCACGATGAATATCCAGCGCATAATAACGAGAGAGGCGGAGTGCTTCATGTAAGGGGATTTCAAACAGCCCGGCGACTTCTTCTTCATTGCCATGAAAAGCAATATCGGCGGGGACTAATCCTACGATGGGGGTTACCTGATAACCACTGGAGCTATCGAGTGGGGCCAATTGCCCCAAGACATGTACTGACGATGCTGGGATCGCCACTTCTTCTTCGGCTTCGCGCAGCGCGGTATCAATCAGTGAGCGGTCATCGTGATCGGCTTTGCCACCGGGGAAAGCAACCTGACCGGCATGTTTGCGCAAGTGGTTTGAGCGCCGGGTTAACAGCAGCGTGGGTTCTGGGCGGCAAATAATCGGGATCAACACCGCCGCATGATGGCTGTTAGCCGAGAAACTGCCCGCCGGAGGCAGTTGTAGCTGAAAACGGCTGATAAACTCCATCAGGGCACGCCCTGTCATTCCATCATTCACAGACAGTTACTCACCAAATGATTGATTTCCCAACTGCGGCAAGATACGGGCAACTTTATCGAAGGTTTCCTGATATTCAGCCTGTTCCTGACTATCAGCCACTATCCCCCCGCCAGCAGAGCAATATATTTTACCGTTTTCCGTCAATAAGGTACGAATGGTGATATTGGTATCCATCGTGCCGCAGCAACTAATATAGCCAATGTTGCCGCAATAGGCATTACGCCGATGTGGCTCAAGTTGCTCAATGATCTCCATCGCGCGGATTTTAGGTGCGCCGGTAATCGAACCACCAGGGAAACAGGCGCGCAGCAAGGCTGTAGCCGGACAATCGGTGGGGAGCGTGGCGGTAATGGTGCTAACCAAATGATGCACTGCCGGGAAAGGCTCTACCACAAACAGCTCAGGTACTCGAACACTGCCTGGTTGTGCGACGCGGCCAATGTCATTACGTAACAGATCGACAATCATCAGATTTTCCGCCTGATCTTTGGCTGAATGCGCCAGACGTTCAGCTTGCAAACGGTCCTGTTCGGGATTCGGCAACCGTGGCAACGTGCCTTTAATGGGGCGAGTCTGAATTTGATGGTTTTCCAACCATAAAAAACGTTCCGGCGAGACACTCAGAATTGCATTATGCGGCAAGCGGATAAAGGCTGAAAAGGGTGCCCGGTTGCTGCGATTCAGTGACAGAAACGCTTGCCATTCATCTCCCTGATATTCAGCACTGAATCTCTGTGCGAGATTAATTTGATAACAGTCGCCACTGTGCAGATATTCCTGAATCTGACGGAATTTCTCGCCATATTGCGCCCGCGATATATTTGCTTGCCAGTGGCTGGTCAGTTTGAATGGCATGATAGTTTTAGGGGCTTTTTGCTGCTGTAGCCACTGCCAGCGCTGCTCCACATCGCCGTGGCAAACTAAGGTCAGCTTGTGCAATTGGTGATCAGCAATCAGTGCCCAATCATACAAGCCGATAGCCATATCCGGCAACGCGACATCTGGAATCGCCAACGCAGGGAGTTTCTCCACGCGCCGCCCCAAATCATAACCAAATAACCCCAAGGCTCCGCCCAGAAATGGCAGGTCAGGATGTGGTGAGATAAGAGGCAAGAAATTATCCAGTTGTTGCTGCAATAAAGAGAACGGGTCGGCAAGCGAGCATTCCTGCTCTTGCGCACCCATGATCTGGGTTTCCAGGCCGTGGGTCGTGAGTGTTATCTGTGGGTCAGCGACCAAAATATCAAAGCGATTGTGAGTGTGTTCGGCAAAACCAGAATGCAGCAGCATCGCCCAGGCTTGATGAGCAAGCGGGGAGAATTGTTGGATTACGGCCTCAGGCTGATAAGGCAAGACTTTGAAAGTCAGGGATTTCTCACTCATGAATGGCTATTCTTTTCTTTCAGATGATTATATTTAGAGAAATGGCTGTCCAGTGGCATAATCGCCGCGCTCACAGCGAAACTGCCTGATAGATTACCATAATTTACTCAATGTAATGGGCGGATAGTTTAGTGGCAGTGGGTCACCGCAGACAAAAATAACCAAGTATAGACCCTCCGTGCTTAGCGTTGCTGGGGTATACTTAAGAATTATATGCAGGAGATAAATCAATGCTAGCGGGTATGCCTTCACTTTCCCATGAGGAACAGCAAGAAGCGGTCGAACGTATTCACAAATTCATGTCGGAAGGGATGAGCAGTGGCGAGGCGATTGCATTGGTGGCAGCGGAGATCCGTGAGCGGCACCAGGACGATCCCCAAGCGATGGCTATTTTTGAAGACGATGATTTTGATGAACACTCTGAGTCAGATTATCGCCGTGATAATGAGCAAGATGCGGATGAAATCGAGGACCCTTACGAGGGGTAATGCCTCACGCCGTTACCGACTCACAACCAAACCCGCCACACAAGGCGGGTTTGTTAATAGCGCTACTTGCCACTCACCACCACGGCATCAGCTGCTCGTTTTGCCACTTCAATCGCCACCGCAATATCCTCTGCCACTGCCAGCGCAACCCCTAAACGGCGTTTGCCGGCAATATCAGGTTTACCAAATAAGCGAATTTGCGTATCTCCGCTCAAGGCATTTTCTAAACCGTGGTAAGCCACATTTTGGCTGGTAAGTTCTGGCAAAATGACCGCGGAGGCAGCCGGACCATATTGGCGAATGGTGCCGATGGGTAAGCCTAAAAATGCGCGAACATGTAAAGAAAACTCAGACATATTCTGTGATATCAAGGTTACCATGCCGGTATCGTGTGGGCGTGGAGAGACCTCACTAAAGATAACCTCGTCGCCACAAACAAATAATTCCACACCAAATAGCCCGAACCCTCCAAGTGCTTTCACTACATTTTCCGCAATCTCTTTCGCGCGCTGTAAGGCGATATGACTCATGGCTTGCGGCTGCCATGATTCACGATAATCTCCCTCTTCCTGACGGTGGCCAATTGGCGCGCAGAAATGGATGCCATCAATAGCATTGATGGTCAGCAAGGTAATTTCAAAATCAAAACGTACCAAACCTTCAACAATGACCCTGCCACCCCCGGCACGCCCCCCTTGCTGGGCATAATCCCATGCGGCTTTAAGCTGCTTTTCGCCCCGGATCAGGCTTTGGCCTTTGCCAGACGAACTCATCACAGGCTTAACGATACAGGGGAAACCGATCGCGCTCACGGCTTGATGGAACGCACTTTCAGTATCGGCAAAACGGTAGCTGGATGTTGGTAATTGTAGGGTTTCCGCCGCCAAACGGCGAATACCCTCGCGGTTCATGGTCAGGCGGGTGGCTTCGGCGCACGGCACCACACGCAGGCCCTGCGTCTCAAGTTCAACCAACATATCGGTGGCGATAGCTTCTATTTCAGGCACGATATAATGTGGTTTTTCCAGCTCAACCAACTGCTTGAGTGCTGCGCCATCCAGCATGTTAATCACATGGCTGCGATGAGCGACATGCATCGCGGGCGCGTCTGCGTAGCGATCAACGGCGATAACTTCCAACCCTAATCTTTGGCATTCGATAGCCACTTCTTTGCCCAACTCGCCAGAGCCGAGCAACATGACACGGGTTGCACCGGGGCGCAGAGCGGTTCCAATAGTCAACATAGTTCGTTACCTACATCAGTGAGAAAATGGCGGATTAATTTGACGCACGATAAATTTTACCGGAAATAGTATACGAGAAAACAGCGACGAAAACGATTGCGTATCTGGGCGGGAATAGAAACCTGCCTGAGCCATTTGCGCAGCGCATTGCGTATTTAGCCTGTTTTTTGCGGTTTCATTCCGGCATCGGGCCTATCTCTGGTATTATCGCGCCAAAATCTTGCGCTTGCCTTCAGGCCATCGCTGCCATTCCATCCAGTTATAAGAGTTACCGCCGTGAGCACAATGTCCTTTTCTTCCCTGACACTGCCTGCTGAGCAGTTGTCTAATCTAAACGAACTTGGCTATACCGAGATGACACCGGTACAGGCCGCGGCATTACCCGCCATCCTCAATGGGCAGGATGTGCGGGCGAAAGCTAAAACCGGCAGTGGCAAAACCGCCGCATTCGGTATCGGGCTGCTCGACAAAATCGCGGTGGGGGAGTTCGTTACCCAGGCGCTGATTCTATGCCCGACTCGCGAACTGGCAGACCAGGTCAGTAAAGAGTTACGCCGTTTAGCGCGCTTTACTCAAAACATTAAAATCCTAACACTGTGCGGCGGCCAACCGATGGGCCACCAATTGGATTCTCTGGTTCATGCGCCTCATATCGTCGTGGGTACACCGGGGCGCATTCAGGAGCACCTGCGTAAAAAGACACTGGTACTGGATGAACTGAAAATTCTGGTTTTAGACGAAGCTGACCGCATGTTGGATATGGGTTTTACCGATGCCATTGACGATGTGATTGCTTACACCCCTGTGCAGCGCCAGACTTTACTGTTCTCTGCCACCTATCCGGCAGGTATTGAGCGGATCAGCGCCAGAGTGCAGCGTGAACCGCTGAATGTTGAAGTCGATGATGGTGATGAAGAGCCGGCAATTGAGCAGGTGCTGTTTGAAACCACCCGTGAGAAACGCTTACCGCTGCTGATTTCAGTATTAAGCCATTATCAGCCAGATTCTTGCGTGGTGTTTTGTAACACCAAAAAAGACTGCCAGAGTGTTTATGAGGCTTTGGAATCCCGTGGTATTAGTGTTCTGGCCTTACACGGTGATTTGGAACAACGCGATCGCGATCAGGTATTAGTGCGTTTTGCTAACCATAGTTGCCGGGTGTTGGTTGCAACCGATGTTGCTGCCCGTGGTCTGGATATCAAAGATTTAGCGCTGGTGGTTAACTTTGAACTGGCGTTCGATCCTGAAGTGCATGTTCACCGTATTGGTCGCACTGGGCGAGCAGGGATGAGCGGCCTGGCTGTCAGCCTGTGTACGCCACAAGAGATGACCCGCGCCCATGCCATTGAAGATTATCTGCAAATTAAATTGAAGTGGACTTCCGCAGAGCAGATTAGCCGCAGCACCAACACCATGCC
Organism: Yersinia aldovae ATCC 35236; assembly: GCF_000173735.1. GTDB lineage: Bacteria > Pseudomonadota > Gammaproteobacteria > Enterobacterales > Enterobacteriaceae > Yersinia > Yersinia aldovae. Next base: position 91,952 of record NZ_ACCB01000012.1, read on the forward strand.
GGAGCCGGAAATGGTGACGCTGTGTATTGACGGTGGGCGTAAAGCCAAGATCCGCCCCGGTGATATTCTGGGTGCTTTAACCGGTGATGCAGGCTTGACGGCGGCAGATGTAGGTAAAATCGACATGTTCCCGGTCCACGCCTATGTTGCTATTCGCAAAGCCAGCGCCAAACGAGCCTTACAACAGTTGCAGCAAGGTAAGATCAAAGGCAAAAATTGCAAAGCCCGTTTACTTAAATAATCACGTCGGGGGAAGGGCAGTTGCTCACCCCGAAAAAGCACTGTATACTGTGTTTATATACAGTCACTGGTGGGCGAGAAGGATATAGAAAAATGGCCGTTGAAATAAAATTCGTCGTAGTAAGACAAGGTGAGGAAAAAATGACGTTCACAACCAAAAAAGAAGCCGATGCCTACGATAAAATGCTGGATCTGGCGGATAACTTATCAGAATGGTTGTCACAATCACCTCTGTCACTCGAAGAAGAACAACGCGAGTCATTAAGCTTCTTCCTGGCAGAAAACAAAGATGCCTTAGGGCAGATTCTGCGTGGTGTCAGCCCTGCGATACCCATTGATGGCATACAAAAAGTAAAATCTGAAAAGAACAACGCAGATAAAAAAGCCAAACCTGAAGAGAATCAAGCGGCTTAATCTGGCAACTTTCGGCAGAAAGTGAAAAAGGGATCTAAAATGAATCGTGAAATCACCTTCTTCCGTCGCTTTGAGGCGGATATCCTGGCTGATCGTAAAACGATCACTATCCGGGATAGCAGTGAAGCCGATTTCTACCCAGGGGAAACCTTACGGGTGTGTCGTAATGAAGATGGCGTGTTTTTTTGTCACATTTTGGTCAAGTCTGTCACGCCAATCACTTTGGATGCCCTGACAGAACGCCATGCTGAGCAAGAGAATATGTCATTGAGTGAACTGAAAAAGGTAATAAAGGAGATCTATCCCGGCCTGAAGCAGTTTTACGTGATTGAGTTTACGCGGTGTTCATAACACAGTATTAAATTTATTGTTTATCAATGCAATTACACTCTGTAACCTACCTTTCAATCATCGCTACTGCCGCTGGATAGAGATAATAATATGTGGAGGAGCAATGAAAAAGACAGGATTAACCTTGGTGTTGGCTACCGTATTGGCGGGTATGACAGTAAGCGCGCAGGCTCAGGAACCACGAGTAGCAAAAGTTGCTGCTTGCCCCGGTTTAAATCAATCGCAAGTCGCCACACAGGTCAAAAGGGACTTTCAGCAAAATCGCATCACTCGTTGGACATTAGATAAAAAACTGTTAGGCACAGATAGCCCGGTGGTATGGATCAATACCGTTGATATCACCGGCAACGATGATATCTGGCAGGTTCCACTTACCGCCCGTGGTAACAAAGGCGATAAAACCTATCAGGTGGTCCTCGATTGTAAGGCGGGCACCATCACCTATACCCTGCGAGCTTAAAGCCATAACTCTGGAGTTAAGCTAATCACGGCCAAACAGGTGCTGGCGATAACATATCCTGCACCTGTCTATCTTCCTGTTTATTATTGAATGAGTTCCCAGTAACTAAATTATAAGCGTGTGCTGCCACTTGGCATCAAACGGCAATCGTGTCACTCTCGCTATAACGTTACAGAACAAAGAACACAGATGGATACCCCAATCAATGACCACACCTCCAAAGGCAGATAAACGTCCCTATCCGATGACGCTACACGGTGATACCCGTGTTGATGATTACTATTGGCTTCGAGATGATGAGCGCACAGATGCTGACGTTTTGGGTTACTTGCAAGCCGAAAATGACTTCACTAAAGCGGTGCTTGAGCCGCAGCAATCCTTGCGTGAGACGCTCTATCAGGAGATGGTGGATCGCATCCCGCCTCAGGAGGAATCCGTTCCTTACACCCGAAATGGTTATCGCTATCAGACCCGTTTTGAACCTGGCAATGAATATGCAATCAACGTGCGCCAGCCAGTTTGGGCCGATAGCAGTTGGGAAACGTTGCTGGACGGTAATCAGCGCGCAGCAGAAAGTGAGTTTTATACCTTAGGCGGATTGGATGTTAGCCCTGATAACCAATTATTGGCTGTTGCAGAGGATTTTTTATCACGCCGTCAATATGATATCCGGATAAAGCATTTACAAAATGATGTCTGGTTTGATGAAGTGATCAGCAATACCTCCGGTAACTTTGAGTGGGCTAATGATTCAAAAAACCTCTATTACGTGCGTAAGCATGAAAAAACCTTATTGCCATACCAAGTCTATCGCCATGTTATCGGCAGCGATTCGCAACCAGACCAACTGATTTATGAGGAAACTGACGACACCTTCTATGTCAGTCTGGAAAAAACCACCTCTGAGCGATTCATCCTTATCCACTTAAGCAGTACTACAACATCAGAAATCTTATTGTTGGATGCCGATCAGCCTGAAGCGGTGCCGCAAATGTTTGGGCCACGCCGTAAAGATCATGAATATGGGTTAGATCACTATAAGCAGCATTTTTACATTCGTTCTAATAAAGACGGCAAGAATTTTGGTCTGTATAAAATTGCGGAAACCAGCAGTGAACCCGCTGATTTTTCAGATGAATCAAAGTGGGAATCGTTGATTTCGCCAAGAACTGCTGTGATGTTGGAAGGTTTTAGCCTATTTCGCGATTGGTTGGTAGTCGAAGAGCGCAGTGACGGGCTGACTCATTTACGGCAGATTCACTGGGATACTGGCGATCAGAAGTCTATCACTTTCGATGACCCAACTTATGTCACCTGGCTGGCTTATAACCCAGAGCCGGAAACAGAACTACTGCGCTATGGATATTCCTCCATGACCACGCCCAGCTCGATGTTTGAGCTAAATATGGACACGGGCGCTCGTCAGTTGTTGAAACAGCAGGAAGTGAAAAATTTCATGCCGGAGCAATATCGCAGTGAACGGATTTGGGTGACAGCAACAGATGGCGTGAAAATCCCGGTTTCATTGGTTTATCACCGCGACCACTTTGTTTCTGGCGGCAATCCGTTGCTGGTCTATGGTTATGGCTCGTATGGTAGCAGCATGGATCCGGCATTCAGTGGCAGCCGTCTAAGCCTGCTGGATCGTGGTTTTGTTTTTGCACTGGCACATATTCGCGGTGGTGGCGAGCTGGGTCAACAATGGTATGAGGACGGAAAGTTATTGAATAAACTAAATACATTCAATGACTTTACTGATGTAACCAGAGCGTTGGTTGCCGAAGGTTATGGTGATGCCAACCGTGTGTTTGCTATGGGGGGCAGCGCCGGGGGCTTGCTGATGGGAGCCGTTATCAATCAGGCACCTGAGCTGTATAAAGGTGTCGTGGCACAGGTGCCTTTTGTTGATGTAGTTACCACTATGTTGGATGAGTCGATTCCATTGACTACCGGTGAGTATGACGAGTGGGGCAATCCGAATGATGAGGTGTACTACAACTACATTAAGCAGTACAGCCCTTATGATCAGGTGAAAGCGCAAGATTACCCGCACATGCTGGTGACCACCGGGTTGCATGATTCACAAGTCCAGTATTGGGAGCCTGCTAAATGGGTCGCTAAGCTGCGTGAAATGAAGACGGATGACCGTCAACTACTGCTGTATACCGACCTGGATTCAGGGCATGGGGGGAAATCAGGCCGCTTTAAAGCGTATGAAGATATCGCTCTGGAGTACGCATTTATTCTGGCCCTGGCCTGATTCAGACAGCAAATTACGTCAGATAATGGGTCAGGGTATGGCGCATATCTGGGGTAAGGTCGCTGATAGAGGTTAGCATCCAACGCAGGTAGTCCGGATCTTGCCGGGCTATCTGTTCAATGCTTTTCCTCGGTATTTACCGAACTTAAATGTCTGCAATATCAGAGGCTGTTGCGTCATCTCTGCCATCTGTTGTGCATTCCATCCAGAGTCTTTCATTATGCGCTGCAACAGTGCGGCGGTAACGTAGCAGTCATATAACGCACGATGAGGATAGAGGTTATCCGGCACTGAGACATTCAGGCGCAAAGCGTATCGCAAATATTGATTACTGTGCTTAATATCAGGATAAAGCATTCGGGCCAATTTGAGGGTGCAAATCCATTGTCCTCCCATCTCGGGTAAGACGCCACGATCAAAGGGAGCATTATGAGCGACGTAATAAGGGCTGCCTTGGTATTTCCTGACCGCAACGGCAATCCGTGGTTTGCCTTCAACCATCTCTTCGGTGATATGGTGAATAACCATAGCGTCAATACTGATAGGCCGGTCCGGGCTAATCAGGTCGCTCATGGGATTATTCAATACGCCATCAACCACATCAATAGATGCCACTTCAACGATACCGCCTTCTAAACCACAGGTTTCAGTATCGATAACACGAAAATACATTTTTATTCCCCGCAGGCAATCGCCAAATCATAGCAACAAAAAACCCGCCTTGTGTGGCGGGTTTACTGACGAGACGAAAAGCCCGTTTATTCAGCGCTGGTAGACGATGATTTTTTGTCACGTTTCTCAGCTTTTTTCTCAGCTGGCGTTTTTAGTGGCTTTTTCTTCGCGTTCTTTTTGCTGTCCATTCCCTTACTCATGGCTTGCCTCTCTTTACCTTCGGTTAGGTTGGTACGCGCTCCTATTAACCACCTAATCCGAGTAAGTTGCAAGGGAAGAAAGCATTGATGCACTTAATTTGTTGTTTAACCTGATTATTATTAAATAATAATTCATCCAGTTATAGTTTAATTGTCATGATGTGGCGGTATGAGAGCGGCAAAGCTGTCAAGATATGGCGTAATTATCGCCAGTTGATGAAATTAATGGGTTGATTGACGTAAATGTGATGTTTTGTCGTTGACCCAGTGGGCTGTATAGGCTTTGATAACTTCATGTCTAATAACAAACATGGAAAAAGAATGGAACAGTTACGTGGGCTATATCCAGCGTATGAACCTTACGACAGTGGCTTATTAGACACCGGCGATGGGCACCATATTTACTGGGAACGCTGTGGGAACCCCAATGGTAAGCCCGCGGTATTTATACATGGCGGCCCTGGCGGCGGAATTGCGCCTTACCATCGGCAACTTTTCAATCCGGTTAAATATAATGTGATGTTGTTTGATCAACGCGGTTGTGGGCGGTCTACGCCCCATGCCAGCCTCGATAACAACACCACCTGGCATCTGGTGGATGACATTGAACGGCTGCGTATAATGGCTGGAGTGGATGAATGGCTGATCTTTGGTGGCTCTTGGGGGTCTACGCTGGCACTGGCTTATGGGCAAACCCATCCTGAGCGGGTCAGCGAGATGGTGCTACGTGGGATTTTCACCCTGCGCAAAAAAGAGCTGGATTGGTATTATCAAGACGGAGCATCGCGTTTCTTCCCTGAGAAGTGGCAACGCGTACTTTCTATTTTATCACCCGAAGAACAGAACGATGTGACGGCGGCATACCGCAAGCGCCTGACATCACCGGATAGGGCTGTGCAACTGGAAGCGGCTAAGATTTGGAGCTTATGGGAAGGTGAAACGGTTACCTTGCTACCCACTAAAAACGCCTCTTCATTTGGTGAAGAGGCGTTTGCACTGGCCTTTGCCCGCATCGAAAACCACTATTTTACCCATCTTGGTTTTTTAGACAGTGACAACCAGTTGCTGGATAACGTGACGCGTATCCGCCATATTCCTGCGGTCATTATTCATGGTAGATATGATATGGCGTGCCAGCCGCAGAATGCCTGGGATCTGGCGCAGGCATGGCCTGAGGCTGAACTGCATATTGTCGAGGGAGCAGGGCACTCTTTTGACGAACCGGGAATTTTGCATCAGTTGATTCTGGCCACCGATAAATTCGCCGGTTAACAACTCATTACCCATTGAGGCGAATATAAGTTCTTACTCCACAGACTCCCCCCGCCAGCCAATCGCTTGCGGGAGGGGGTTATCACTTCACTTTCGGCTCATAGGGCAGACGCGACAGTTTGTGTGATTCACTACGGTAATGAGCTAATCGCAGCAGAAAATATTCACGCAGCTCATCAGGTTGTTCGCGTGCAACCATTTCAGGAATCACCGGCATATTGTAGCGCTCTTTAAATGCTACACCCGAAGCGGCCAGATCAACGTTCATTTTTGCTGTTTCTTCATCAGAAAGTTCTGCCAAATTGTATCCCACGGTTTTCTCCTTTCGGGATCATATGCTATGGCGCAAAAGGTAATGCAGACGGCAGATATTGGCAAGTAGGTTATGTTGCTACCTGCGAGAATAAAGTAATCACCATAAATAGATGATATTAATATTTATCGTATTGATTATCATTGAGTGATTTTTAATTCAAATAAGAATCGTTCTTTTTAGTGTTCATAACTTAACGTAAATAACTAACTATTTTTTATTTTCATAAAAATCTATATTAAACATGGCCTTATATATAATTTATTTTTTTATTAAATATTAATGTGAATAGGGTGTTCTTATTTTGTTTTTAGCTTGGCATAATACACCGAGTTAATCGTTGCTTACCTGCATTATAAAAATAAGGGAATTATTATGTTGAAAACAGAAATGGCAAAAAAGCTCAATGAGCAGCTGAATCTGGAATTTTACTCTGCAAATCTTTATCTACAAATGAGCGCCTGGTGCAGCGACAAAGGTTTTGAAGGTGCTGCGGCATTTTTAAAAGAGCATTCTCAAGAAGAGATGCAGCATATGCAGCGTTTGTTTGAATACCTTAGTGGAACTGGCTCCATGCCTGTGCTGGGTACCATCACCGCACCGCCAATCGATTTCGCATCGCTGGCTGATGTATTTGAACTGACGTATGAGCATGAACAACGTATTACGACTAAAATTAATGAGTTAGCGCATGTGGCTATGACCACTCACGACTACTCTACATTCAACTTCCTGCAATGGTATGTGTCTGAACAACATGAAGAAGAAAAACTGTTCAAATCTATTCTGGATAAATTGGCGTTGGTAGGAAATAGCGGTAATGCGTTATTCTTTGTCGATAAAGACTTGAAAACAATGGCGACTCAGAGCCACAGTCAGGCTTAATCGCTCCCCTGGCCGTCGCCTTAAAAAGTACCCGCCGCAGTGTCCAGCCCCCAAATCACGGGATCAGGAACTGCGGTTTTTTGTTGTATAGTGAAGGCATTTAATTTCGTGTGGTTACCTATCTTGTTGTTTTCGTGCTAATAGCATGTGGTTTAGCTTGGGTTTCTCGACTTCCCAAGGTTAAATCGTTATCATTTGCAATAACGGCGTAAGTAATTTGATTTATTGCTTATATTTCAATCGTCGTTCAGAATTTGGCGCTTTATTTTGTGTGCTATCTCACAGGTAGTACAATTGACTGGAAGTGATAGGGGTTCACGCTGCCAATATAAGATATGGTTGGTAGTAGGTTGATTCTTCTCCCCATCGATTAAGGGATACCATGACTGTTTCTAAAGTACGGTTTATTCGCAAAATACGTTCTTCCTGCCGTATGCTTTCGGCATTAATTGTATTATTCGTTGGTCTTTCCAGCCAGCAAGCTTTGGCTCATGCACACTTGAAAGTCGAGTCTCCCGCTGCCGATACCACTATAAATGCGGCTCCAGAGGCACTGACCCTGGCTTTCTCTGAAGGTATAGAACTGAATTTTAGCGGTGTTAAAGTCATTGGCCCTGATAACCATGTGGTAAAAACCGGCGAGCTAAAATTAGATCCAGCGAACAATACACAATTGATTTTGCCAATCGATAATGCCTTAACCGCCGGAAAATATAATGTTTCATGGCATGTGGTTTCTGTTGATGGTCATAAAACTAAAGGCACATATAGCTTTACTGTGAAATAAATATGTCTTTAGCGACTCTATTCGTACTGTGTCGCTTTCTGCACTTTCTGGCGGTGATGCTGATGTTTGGTATTAGTATATTCACCGCCTTGCTAGCACCAGATCGCTTCTCTTCGACACTCAGAACGCGCCTGTTACCCCTGTTTACCTTCAGCACACTGCTGGGGCTGCTTTCTGCTATTGGTCTTTTGGCAATTCAGGCAGGCATGATGGGCGATGGCTGGGCTGATACTTACCGGCTAACCGTTTGGTGGGCAGTATTGGGAACCCGATTTGGTCAGGTATGGCAGTGGCATCTTGCATTATCCATCTTGAGTATGTGGATTGTAGTGCTGGGTACAACCCGTTTTTACTATCAATTGATGGTAGGGAGTTCCACTCTATTATTGGCAAGCCTGGCATTTACCGGGCACGCGGCGATGCATGATGGTGCTCTGGGGTGGATTCATCAAACTAATCAAATCATACATCTACTCAGTGCAGGTTATTGGGTGGGGTGTTTACCCGCGCTGTTGATTTGCCTTACATATAGCCTTAACTCTGATGTTAAACGCGAAGCCATCACTACGTTGGTTCGGTTTTCAAGCTGGGGGCATCTGGCGGTTGCATTGGTACTGGCCACCGGTGCGATTAACAGCATTATCATGCTGCGTGATACCTCGCTGGCACTGACATCGGACTATCAGATATTACTCCTCTGCAAGGTGGTTTTGGTTATGTTCATGCTGGTGGTTGCGTTGCTTAACCGTTATCGGATCGTTCCGATGCTCAGGCAGCTACCGACAAAGGCCCACTTCTGGCTGGTGGTAAATAGCGGCATCGAAATCATCCTTGGTGCTGCCGTATTACTGCTAGTGAGCATTTTTGCCACGATGGCTCCGGTATAACGTAAAATAAACAGCCGCAGAGATTGTCAGTATGCTTGCATCAATGTGGATGTATGCGAGAAAATCAACGCATTCAGCTAATTGAGGAAATATAAGATGAAAGGTTTTGTGCTAGTACTATCACTGCTAATATTGTCGACTAATGCTGTTGCTGCGGGAAAAGTCATCACTGTCAGTAAGTTTGAATTTGGTAAGCAATGGGCGTTTAGCCGTGAAGAAGTGATGCTGGAATGTCGCACCGGGAATGCGCTTTTTGTGATTAATCCCAGTACCTTAGCGCAATATCCTTTGAATGACATTGCCACTGAACAAATGAAGTCGGGTCACGTATTGGCAAAACCTTTAGATGTATTGTTGTTGGATGACAGCACCAAACCAGGTCAAAAAATGAGTTTGGAGCCATTCCAGTTGCGTGCAATGACATTGTGTGGAAAATAATCAGCCTGACTACAGCTTATCGAGATATTAGATTATATTTAACAGCCAGTTAGCTATTCGATGATCAGTTAAAATAGTCATAATCAAAATCAATTTACAACCGTGACTATTTAGTTCCATAGCTAGGTTGGCGAAACACATGTACTCGACTACTCTTAAAGAGTAAGGCTGAATAAGCCTACGTTAATGCCAACTTTTAGCGCACGGCTCTCTCCCAAGAGCCATTTCCCTAGACCGAATATAGGAATCGTATTCGGTCTCTTTTTAAACTGTTGATTTTAATTGATTTTTTGTGTTCCCCCCGAAATTTCCCCGAAATCCTATAGTCGGCCTAAATCTCAACCCACTCATTTTTACGTGAATCCAGGTATACATTCGTCATTTTCATCGATTTGTGTCCAAGCAATTTCTGTGCAAATTCCTTACCGTATTCTGCTTCATAAAGACGTGATGCTAGGCTGCGGATCTCGTGAAAGCTGGGAGGGGAAATGTCATAAACCAGATCGGTTGCCTTCAATGCTTTAACAAATGCTTTGGTGAGCGAGTCCGCATTTAAGGCTCCGGGTTTTCGGCCTGAGCTTTTACTGGATGAGCTGATGAGATATTCACTTTTACTATTATTCAGGCACTTCTCTATAATTTCCCCAACCGTGGTATTCATTATTTCCAGCCGTAATGATAGCGATATCGCTATCTGCATCTTGGTTTTACTCTGGACTATCCAAAGCTTGCCATTATGTACATCACTTCTTTTTAGTTGCCGCACGTCATCACAGCGTTGGCCGGTAGTCAGCGCTAACGCCAGGCTAAGTTGAACCCAGTTTTGCTGTTGGCCGGCAGCCTCATAAATCTTGCAAAAGGCAGCATAGTCGAGCCGTTCCCGCTTAACTTTTGGTGATGGAGTGCGTGTTGCTTCCACAGGATTGGTGCTAATTAACCCATCAGCAATGGCTTCCCTAAACACATCAGATAAAACAGAACGCAAATTTACTGCCATCGAGCTTTTACCGTTATCGACATAGGTGTTAATAAAATTAGCGATATGCTTGGTGGTAACGGTTTCGATCGGCCTATCTCCAAATTGCTGGTTAATATATCCGATTTGCAGGACTCTCATTTTCATAGTGTTCTCAGCCAGCTCACGACGCTTTAATATCTCTGAATAGCGCTTTAGCCAACTCGCTACGGTATTAACTTCGGCTTTAGCCGCAGGAGTTGGGGCAGGGGCTTGCAATCGTTCCAGTAGGGCTACTGGCTGAAAGTTTGATTCAATAATCCCTATCCCGGCAGTAATACCACACTACCTGGCTTCGAGGTAGAGGATATTTTTCAATATATGTGGGAAACATCTGATAATTAGTTTCGAGCTTGGTGCCGTGAATGTTTAATGGCAAACTTGGTTTTTGATCTAATGCTTAGGTTAATTAATCTAACTTCAGGTTGTTGATAACTTATGATGAATTCATCATAATCAAAAATATATATCTACGCTATGTAAATAAAATCGGCGCTGGATACGGTAACTTTAAAGGGAATTTATCCGATGACGAGCGCTAAAGAATTAGCCACCAAAATGGCTGACTCTATCAATTTAAAAAGTGGCTTTCTTCGTAGTTTTGCTGGCGGTGCTTTGGAGTTACCTGTTGATTTGTACTATCTGGGATACGATTTCCTCGATACTGACAATCGTTGGGCTAATAGTATAGATAAAGAACGTTGCATTAGATTAGTTAAGCGTGGTTTGCTAACGGGGAAAATCTGGAAAAAATTGCAAACGTAATTTTCACACGATATTTGGATAAGGTTGACGCGGATAAACTCAAAAACATAGCGATTAACGGCTCAGCCAGCATTGCAGGAAGTATGGTGGCAAACAGACTTGTTTTGGGTAATGTCGGCGCTATCTTTGCCAGAAATTTAATCGCAAAAATGCTGATAGGTTTTTCATTCACGACCATACTATCAATTGGGGCTGTTCAGTCCCGTGCTGTTTATACATCCCGTGAACTGAGTATGCGTGACCCTGAGTTATACGCCTATCTTAACCGACTTGGGGATCTCGACCTGTTATATTTTTTGGTAGAAAAACGGATTAGGCCATTCGAGGACGCTACCGCATTATGGTCTCGAAATCGTCAACTCTTTGATGAAGTCACTAAGTACTTCTTTCAAAAGGTCAGGTATTAATGAACCTACTTAAGCGTTTAGCCTCGCGCGGAATTGCAGGCCTTTGTGATTTTGTCATACTCGCAACAATTGCCTCTATAGTCTGGTTCTTATTCATATCTGAATCCGAATTTAGATACTTTAAGGCCGCGTTATCCTGTGTCGGATTTATCATCGCATATGCCATTTACTATATTGCAGATAAAATCCATGACGGCGTATAACTTTGCGTAACCAAACATGACTTGCAGATACCGGGTAATTAAGCCCGGTTTTGTATTTTACGCTTCAGTTAAAACAGCATCAGGAGACACTGGCCACTCGATATTTAGCGCATTCGAAACATCAGCGTTTTCACCTTCACTCGATATTGCTTCCACGCTTTCAAGTCGGCGCGGAGTTTATCTGGCACATCATCGCCACCATCTTCTAGCCCCTCAACTTTATCTAACAACGCACCTATCATGTCGGATGCCTGCGATAAAATAGTCGTCTGATTTTCTCGGGCTTCAATAACCATCTGTTGCAGCACTTGTGGTGAGGGGCCAGCTAACCATTCGCCATTCTCACCTGCGTAATAAGTCGGGTCTGGTCGGTGGCCATTCATTACAATGCAATTGTCGGGTAACTGAAACGCATCTGAATAGCTGATATATTCAACATTGGTTCCTAGCTCTGAGTATATTTTCATGTTTAAGCCCCTTGTGTCACTCAGGACCTCGATTGACATTTGATTTTAAATGCCCAGTTTAGTTTTTAACACTTCATAAAGTGTTTTTCCACCATGTGCTGAATGGGGGCGATGACAGTTATAAAATGCCTCCCATTCCGCTAGTTTTTCATGGAGGTCGACATCATCCGTATAATCGATAAGCTGATAAAATTCCTGTTTATCTGTCAGATGAGAACGTTCTACTTTTCCATTTAATCTCGGTGTCGCTGGTTTGATATAAACATGCTCCATCCCTAACTCATGCACATGCCAGTTAAATTCCACCTGGAACTCATGGCCATTGTCTGTTCTGATAGTCTTTATTCGGAAAGGAAACTTATTCACAACGTAATCAATAAAATCAATCGCATTAGCTTGATTATGCCGCTCATAAATTTTTAAGGCACGTATCCGAGTCGCATCATCAATTGCGGTATATTGAAAACGCTTAATCCGTTGACCATTAGGGCTATTAAAAAACAAGAACTTAACATCAACCTGTACATGATGCCCAGGAACCTGTTTCTCATAGCGCTTGAACAACGGCTTAGAGCGTTGTCGTTGATTTTGTGGAAGTTGATTTAGTCTATTTCGAAGAAGGACGTAATAACAGCCAGAGCGAGATACCTTGATATTATGAAATCGTAACAAGTACCACGATATTCTCTGAGGTCCAAAATGGTATGTTGTACGCAAGTAAATTATTTGCTCTTCAATGTGTTTTGCCACACGTCGAGTAGGATTTTCTGGGCAAGGCTTATGATTGATTAATCCTTGTTCTCCATAGCACTCATAGGCTTTTTTCCATGTGTAATAGGTTTGCCTGCTAATACTAAAATGTCTGCAGGTTTTAGCGACATTTTTGGCATTATTTGCATAGTTTAAGACTTTTGTTTTGAGCGCTATATCTCGCTTCGCTTTAGCATTCATCATATCCAGACCTCCGGCTACAGTTAGAAAACACTAACTGTCCACCGAGGTCCAGACTTTCACAGACAGCGAAAGCGCTGTTCATGGCCTGGGAAGCGCGAGGAAAGCCCGCTGATTTG
>NZ_ACCB01000011.1 GCF_000173735.1 Yersinia aldovae ATCC 35236
CAGGTAAGTGATTCGGATGAATAAGAGCAGCTAACAACGCTACAATTTCAAGAACGCGGGGGATAGAATGGGGCAGCTCATAGACGGCATGTGGAAAGACATCTGGTATGACACCCAATCTACCGGCGGCCACTTCAAACGTTCCACATCACAGTTCCGCAATTGGGTTAGCGCTGATGGTCAAGCAGGCCCGCAAGGTAACGCCGGTTTTAAAGCCGAGGCACATCGTTACCATTTATATGTTTCTCTCGCCTGCCCGTGGGCGCACCGCACCTTATTAATGCGCAGCTTGAAAGGGCTTGAATCACTGATTTCAGTATCAGTGGTGCATCCACTGATGCAGGAGAATGGCTGGACATTCGACAGCGACTTCCCCGCAGCCACTGGCGATGAGCTGTATCAGCTTGATTATCTGTATCAACTCTATCTGCGCGCAGACCCCCATTATAGTGGGCGCGTGACGGTGCCGGTGTTATGGGATAAACAGCAGCAAACTATTGTCAGTAATGAATCCGCCGATATTATTCGCATGTTCAATAGTGCTTTCGATAGCGTAGGGGCAAAAGCGGGTGATTACTATCCGCTTGAATTACGTGGATGTATTGATGACATCAATGGTTGGATTTACGATCAAGTCAATAATGGTGTTTATAAAACGGGTTTTGCCACCACGCAGAGCGCCTACGACGAAGCGGTAAATATGTTGTTCGATGCATTGGACAAAGTAGAGCAGATTCTGGCAAAACAACGTTATCTGACCGGCGAGCAGTTAACTGAGACCGATTTGCGTTTATGGACTACGCTGGTGCGTTTTGATTCAGTGTATGTCACGCATTTCAAGTGTGATAAGCACCGTATCAGCGATTATCACAACTTATATGGCTTTTTACGCGATATTTACCAGATAGCTGGAATCGCCGCAACGGTAGACTTTGCCCATATTCGTCATCATTACTATCGCAGCCACGGCACCATCAACCCTTACGGTATTATTTCCATCGGCCCACAGCAAGACCTGCTGGAGCCGCATGGCCGAGATACCCGTTTTGCTTAGTAACAGGTTAACACACTGTCGCCGCTCACTTATTCGCAAACAGTTTGGGGATCTCGCGCAGACACCACGACTTGGCCTCACCCATACTGTCACGCCGCCATGCCATAATAATATCGGCCTCACGGCTATATTCCGGCCCGACAACCTTTAAGCGCCCCGCTTCAATGTCTTTCTCTACCATCTCATACGGCATGGTTGCAACCCCCAGACCCGCTAATAATGCCCGCCGCTTATCTTCAATGGTACTGACAGTGAGCCGTTGCTGTTTATCCAGCAGTTGTACCGAAATAACGGGGCGCTCACGGGCCGTATCTGCCACAGCAACGGCGCGATATTTTACCCGCGTAAGCTCAGAGAGCGGCTCTGGTTCCAGATGAATGGGGTGATCCGGACTGGCAACATAAATACTGGTCACTTTATACAGTTTACGGCTGTTAATCTCCGAAGATGCGCGAAAGTGCATATCTGGTGCAATCACGATATCGGCACGCCCCTGCTCTAATCGCTCCCATGCACCGGCTAATACTTCAGTAAAAATAGACATTTGGGTATTGGCTTTAAGTGCCAATTTGTCGATAAGGGGGAACAACTTCCACGCCGGTGATAACGCCTCGCTGACGAGAGTGATGTGAGTTTCCCAACCGCGTGCCAATGCCTCGGCATCGGTGGTCAGCTTATCAGCCGCCTCCAGCAGCACCCTGCCGCGATCCAATAACATGCGCCCGACGTTGGTAAATTTTGTACGATGCCCTGACCGGTCAAATAACACCACATCCAGTTCATCTTCCAACTTCTGCATGGTATAGCTCAACGCAGAAGGCACACGACCCAGCTCATCGGCCGCTGCCGCAAAACTGCCACGGCGATCAATGGCATCCATCACTCTTAATGCTTCTAACGTTAGCGCCCGATCTTTAGCCATTATTCTTCTCAATCAGGAAATTTGAATATTGCGACCAGATTAACTGGCTAACAATCCGGCGTCCAGACGATTACCATCTGTTTATCGATTAATATTGGGATAGAACAATCATGATCACATGCAGAACAGCAAAACAGTGCGGGCAAGCTGACTATGGTTGGTTTCAGGCGCGTTATACCTTCTCTTTTGGCCACTATTTTGATCCTAAATTATTAGGTTACGCTTCACTGCGCGTTTTGAATCAGGAAGTGCTGGCACCGGGTGCGGCCTTCCAACCAAAAACCTACCCACCTGTCGATATTCTGAACCTGATTTTACAAGGTGATGCAGAGTATCGGGACAGCTTGGGTAACCATGTGAGCGCTAAAACTGGTGATGTACTGCTGTTCTCCACCCAGCCCGGCGTCAGCTATAGCGAACATAATCTAAACAGTGATAAGCCATTGACCCGAATGCAATTATGGCTGAATGCTTGTCCTAAACAGGAAAATAACCCAGCTCAGCGGCTGTCATTATGTACACAATCATTACGGCTTTTGGCCTCGCCTGATGGTGAGCACGGCAGCCTGACACTGCGCCAGCAAGTATGGGTACATCATCTGGATTTAGCCGCCGGCGAACAACATACGATTGATTTGCACGGTACCAGAGCTTATCTGCAATCCATTCATGGAACCGTCGCCGTGGCAGGCCCTCAAAGCAATGAGCCACAGCGACTGACCTGCGGTGACGGCGCGTTTGTGCGAGAAGAGCAGCATCTGGTGATTAAAGCTGAAACCCCACTGCGGGCGCTGCTGATTGATTTGCCTGAGTGAATGAGGGCGGTAAATCCGGTCAATACTTAATGGGAGGAACACGAGGTTCCACCCGAGTTAACCCAGCGGGCAGATTACAATCCAGTGAGTTTTTCCAGAGCTTCAGGATAGCGCTCACCGGTTAAGGTCACTTTTGCTGCTGCACTATCAATCTCTTGCAAGTCAGCAGCGCTCAATTCTACATTTATCGCCCCCAGATTCTCTTCCAACCGATGCAAATTACGCGTACCGGGGATCGGAACAATCCACGGTTTTTGTGCCAATAACCATGCCAACGCGATTTGTGCCGGTGTCGCGCCCTTTTGCTGAGCCACTTCCTGAATCAAGCTAATCAATACCTGATTCGCTTTTAATGCCTGCGGTGTGAAGCGTGGCAGCGTGTTACGAAAATCATCACTGGCAAGCTGCGTTGACTCACTGATCTTACCGGTCAGATAGCCTTTACCCAGTGGACTATAAGGCACCAAACCAATCCCAAGCTCCTCCAACATAGGAATGATTTCCTGCTCCGGCTTTCTCCACCATAACGAATATTCACTTTGCAATGCACTCACCGGCTGAACAGCATGGGCACGGCGAATTGTTGCCACTCCAGCCTCAGATAGGCCAAAGTGTTTTACTTTGCCCTCTTTGATTAAATCCTGAACCGCGCCTGCCACATCTTCAATCGTCACGTTCGGATCGACGCGATGTTGATAGAACAAGTCAATAACATCGGTTTTCAAGCGCTTAAGTGACGCTTCTGCCACTCTTTTGATATGTTCTGGTCGGCTATTCAAACCGATCCATTTCGGCCCGCCGTTAGGATCGGCCTGAAAGCCAAATTTGGTGGCAATCACCACTTTGTCACGCAATGGGGCCAACGCCTCACCCAATAATTCTTCATTGGTGTAAGGCCCGTAGACCTCGGCGGTATCAAAGAATGTTACCCCCAGATCTACCGCTTTATGCAGTAAGGACATCATCTCCTGCTTATCCGCAGCCGGGCCATAACCGAAACTCATCCCCATGCAGCCTAAACCCATTGCTGATACTTCCAGATTACTGCGACCTAGTCTGCGCTTTTGCATTTTCTTTACCCCTATCGGTTGTTATTTACCATCACAAGGCATTCACCAAATGAATATCGGTTGCAGAAAAGGTAGCAAATGCCTGGGCTGAGTATTAGAGGGATAAATGTGCATGGGTATATGAATTTAATTCATAAATATAGCTATACTCGAAAATACCATTCGCTAATCGGTCAGGCATTCCTGATGTTAAAATAGAATTTTAACGACTTAATTTCATTTCTCATGGTGGTCAGAGAACGTAGCTTCACCAAAGCGGCGGCTAAATTAGGCGTTTCGCAATCAGCGTTAAGCCACTCTATTCGCGGGCTGGAAGATCGCCTTGAACTTCGCTTACTAACCCGAACTACCCGCAGTGTCGCGCCAACCGAAGCAGGGGAAAGGCTGGCAAACAGCCTTGGGCCACGTTTTGCCGAAATTGAAAGTGAACTGAATGCGTTAAGTGAAATGCGCGCCCGGCCCGCAGGTAACATCCGCATCACCGCCGGAGAACATGCTGTCGATTCAATTCTCTGGCCAGTGCTGAAATCATTCCTGGTGGAATATTCTGATATTAATGTGGAAATCACGGTGGATAACACCTTAACCGACATTGTGACTGGCCGCTTTGACGCAGGTATCCGCCTTGGAGAACAAGTCGCAAAAGATATGATTGCGGTGCGAATTGGCGCGGATATGAGTATGGCCGTCGTCGGCTCACCATCATATCTGGCTAAATACGACATCCCTGTCACACCGGCTGATTTGCAGAATCACCGTTGCATCAATATGCGCCTGCCAACGATGGATGGCCTGTATGCATGGGAATTTGAAAAAGCGGGCAGAGAGCTAAAAGTGCGAGTCGACGGGCAACTGACGTTTAATAGTTTACGACAACGTATTGACGCAGCAACCATCGGTTTTGGCCTAACAATGGTGCCAGCAGACACGGTAAAAACAGAGATTGCCGACGGCAGTTTAATCAGAGTACTGGAGGAGTGGTGTGAACCGTTCCCCGGTTATTACCTCTATTATCCAAGCCGCAGACAACACACCACCACATTTTCGTTGTTTGTCGACGCCTTACGTTATCAGTGTTAATCCAAACAAAAACCCCGCCGAAGCGGGGTTTTATGGAATGAGTGGAGTTGACCGGTAAGCCGCTTTCTTTTGGTGAAAAGCGTCGTGGACAGTCATTCCTCTCAAACATACATCACATAAACAAAAACCCCGCCGAAGCGGGGTTTTGCGGAATGAGTGGAGTTGACCGGTAAGCCGCTTTCTTTTGGTGAAAAGCGTCGTGGACAGTCATTCCTCTCAAACATATATCACATAAACAAAAACCCCGCCGAAGCGGGGTTTTGCGGAATGAGTGGAGTTGACCGGTAAGCCGGGTTCTGTCGTGGACAGTCATTCCTCTAGGCCAGCAATCGCTCACTGGCTCAAGCAGCCTACCCGGGTTCAGTACGGGCCGTACCATGTGAACCCCTATTTGGCCTTGCTCCGGGTGGAGTTTACCCTGCCACGAACTGTTGCCAGCCGCGCGGTGCGCCCTTACCGCACCCTTTCACCCTTACCTGATCCCACTTACGCGGGCCATCGGCGGTTTGCTCTCTGTTGCACTTGTCGTAGGCTTGCGCCTCCCAGGCGTTACCTGGCACCCTGCCCTATGGAGCCCGGACTTTCCTCCCCTTCACCTGTCTCCCCCGAAAGGGACGGCAGCGAAGCGGCGACTGTCTAGTCAACTCCGCGGCGGATTATAATCACATTACTGTTGAATGTCATCTTCCGCTTGCTCTTGAGCACTATCTTGCTGTTCAAGTGCATACTTATAGAGCGCATTCTTTTTCACGCCGTGGATTTCAGCAACCAATGCTGCCGCTTTCTTCAGTGGTAACTCTTTTTGCAATAATGCTAAAGTACGTAATGCAGCGGCCGGTAAAGCATCATCAGCCTGCACTTTATGCCCTTCAACAATCAAGACCATCTCACCCCGACGGCGGGTTTCTTCTTCCTGAACCCAGGCCAGTAGCTCACCAACCGGCGCGCCGTGAATAGACTCATAGGTTTTGGTTAACTCTCTGGCAAGTACCACATAGCGTTGTGGGCCAAGTACGGTTACCATGTCCTGTAAACTTTCCAATAAGCGATGGGTTGATTCATAGAAGATCAGTGTTCGAGGTTCCTCAATCAGCGCTTGCAGAGTATCCTTACGGCCTTTGGTTTTCGCAGGCAGGAAGCCTTCGTAACAAAAACGATCAGAAGCAATACCTGCGGCAGAAAGTGCTGTAATCGCCGCGCAAGCGCCCGGTAATGGCACAACGCGGATGCCCGCTTCACGGCAACGGCGTACTAAATGGTAACCAGGATCGTTAATCAGCGGCGTGCCTGCATCTGAAACCAGTGCAATACTCTGGCCTTCTTGCAGTTTTGCCAGCAATACATCAGCTTTTTGTTGTTCGTTATGGTCATGAAGTGCAAACAGGCGGGCGCTAATCGCAAAGTGCTGTAACAGCAGCCCCGTATGGCGTGTATCTTCTGCCGCAATCAAATCAACGCCTTTCAGTACCTCTAGCGCCCGGTGGGTAATGTCCCCTGGATTACCGATTGGGGTAGGTACCACATAAAGCGTAGATGCAGAAATCACAGCTCGATCGTGTTGATTCATTGTTTCATCCGAATTACCGATTTAATATTGAGCATCTTGAAAAAAACATCACTGGATACAGTATGCTTTCCTCAACATTCGTTCGTTCCAAAGCAGGGCTTGTCCCTGTTGTTCTGGCTGCACTGATTCTGGCAGCCTGTTCAGGCAGAGCGCCACAAACGCTGCCACCTGCAAATATACAGGACGAAGCAAGCGCTAACTCTGATTATTATCTGCAACAGTTGCAACAGAGCAGTGATGATAACAAGGCTGACTGGCAATTACTCGCCCTTCGTGCCCTGTTACGCGAAGGGAAAATCCCTCAAGCGGCGGAACAGCTCGGTACTTTGCCAGCGGACCTGAGTGATACTCAGCGTCAGGAACAACAATTGCTGACCGCAGAATTGCTGATTGCGCAGAAAAACACCCCTGCCGCAGCCGATGTTCTTAGCAAGCTGGATGCCAGCAAGCTCTCAGCAAATCAGCAAGTTCGCTTCTATCAGGCGCAAATCGCCGCCAATCAGGGTAAAGCGACTCTGCCGCTGATTCGTGCGTTTATCGCTCAGGAGCCGCTGCTGAAAGATAAGGCCCATCAGGACAATATCGATGGCACCTGGCAAGCGCTGGCGCAGCTCACGCCACAAGAATTAAATAACATTGTGATTAACGCGGACGAAAACGTGCTGCAAGGCTGGTTGGATTTACTGCACGTCTATCAGGATAACAAACAAGACCCCGATATGCTGAAAGCTGGCATTAAAGATTGGCAAAACCGTTATCCACAAAATCCGGCAGCGAAAAACCTGCCGACAGCGTTAACGCAAATCAGTAATTTTAGCCAGGCATCCACTGCAAAAATTGCCCTACTGCTGCCATTAAGTGGCCCAGCACAGGTGTTTGCCGATGCCATCCAACAAGGTTTTACTGCCGCGCAAAATGGCTTGCCAGTGAATGCCCCGGCTCCGGTGACACCAGATGCAACGGCCACGACACCAACTGATGCCACTGCAACACCGGTGACTGATATTGCCACGCCAGCGCCAGTGGCAACCCCTGTTGCCACCAGCCATGCACAGGTAAAAGTCTACGACACGACGACTCAACCGATCGCAGCATTGCTGGCGCAAGCTCAACAAGATGGCGCGACGCTGGTGGTCGGCCCGTTATTGAAACCGGATGTAGAACAACTGAGTGCAACGACCAGTACGCTTAATATTCTGGCATTGAATCAGCCGGAAGTAAGCAAAAACAATCCGAATATCTGTTACTTCGCCCTGTCTCCAGAAGATGAAGCGCGCGATGCGGCTCATCATTTATGGAGCCAGGAAAAGAGAATGCCGTTGCTGCTGACACCGCGTGGTGCCTTTGGTGATCGCGTCGCCAAAGCCTTTGCAGAAGAGTGGCAAAAGCAAGGTGGGCAGACGGTATTGCAGCAAAACTTTGGCTCAACGGCTGAGTTGAAACAAGCCATCAACAGTGGTGCGGGCATCCGCCTGACCGGTCAACCGGTGAGTGTTTCAAGCGCACCTGCCACAACACCAGCATCTGTTACCATTGCGGGCCTGACTATTCCTGCACCGCCGGTCGATGCACCTGTGGTTTCAACGTCTGTCGGTGGTAACATTGATGCGGTTTATATCATTGCCACACCAGCCGAACTGACACTGATTAAACCGATGATTGATATGGCGACCACCACCCGCAGCAAACCATCGCTGTTTGCCAGCTCACGCAGCTATCAGGCCGGTGCTGGCCCGGATTACCGCCTGGAAATGGAAGGCGTGCAGTTTAGCGACATTCCATTGATGGCAGGGTCTAATCCAGCACTGATGCAACAGGCATCGGCTAAATATGCCAACGACTATTCGCTGGTGCGATTGTACGCTATGGGTATTGATGCATGGGCATTGTCGAATCACTTTGCCCAAATGCGCCAAATTCCTGGTTTCCAGGTCAGCGGTACTACCGGTGATTTGACCGCATCAGAAGATTGCGTGATCACCCGTAAACTGCCTTGGCTGCAATACCGTCAGGGGATGGTGGTGCCAGCAGCATAAAGTGATTCGGGCGACAAATCTGTCTGGAACAGATTTGAACGCGGCTTGCAGCGGCCTCGCAGAGGCGAGGCCCATGGACGGGCCGAGTAACGAGCGTAACTAACAACCCTGCAACCTCAAGGACGAAGAAAAATGAGCCAACGGAGTATTGGCAAACAGTATGAAATACAGGCCCGCCACCATCTGGAGCGGGCTGGTTTAGCATTTCAGGCAGCCAATGTGACCTGCCGTGGTGGTGAAATTGACCTCATTATGCGTGACGGGGCAACTTGGGTATTTGTGGAAGTTCGCTTTCGACGCAATGCCCTGTTTGGTGGTGCTGCGGCCAGTATCACCTTTAGCAAGCAACAACGGCTACTCCGTGCCGCCGCCGTTTGGCTGGCACAGCGGGGCGCCAGTTTTGCCACCACACCGTGCCGTTTTGATGTATTTGCCATCACGGGTAGCCAGACAGAGTGGCTGCCTAATGCCTTCAATGCGGATTGACAATTTTCTCCGGCCTGATGCCGGGCGATATCTTACTGAGTGAGTTAAATCAACGTGCTGGATAGAATCAAAGTCTGCTTTACTGAAAGTATTCAAACCCAGATTGCCGCGGCAGAGGCACTGCCTGACGCCATATCTCGTGCAGCGATGACGTTGGTTCAGTCACTGCTCAACGGCAATAAAATTCTTTGCTGTGGTAACGGCACCTCTGGGGCTAACGCGCAACATTTTGCGGCCAGTATGATAAACCGTTTTGAAACGGAGCGGCCAAGTCTGCCTGCCATCGCTTTAAATGTTGATAATGTTGTGCTGACCGCCATTACTAACGACCGTTTGCACGATGAAGTCTACGCCAAACAGGTGCGGGCGCTCGGCCATGCCGGTGATGTTTTGCTCGCCATTTCCACTCGCGGCAATAGCCGTGATATTGTGAAAGCTGTCGAAGCGGCAGTCACCCGTGATATGACCATCGTCGCACTTACCGGTTACGATGGTGGTGAACTGGCCGGTTTGTTGGGTCAGCAGGATGTCGAAATCCGCATTCCTTCACACCGCAGCGCCAGAGTTCAAGAAGTACATATGCTCACAGTGAATTGTCTGTGTGACTTAATTGATAACACCCTATTTCCTCATCAGGACGATTAAAGGAGCACGAATGAAGGTTGGTTACATATTTGCCCTGCTATTCAGCGCCCTGCTGTTGCAAGGTTGTGTCGGCGCAGTGGTGGTTGGCACCGCAGCAGTTGCAACCAAATCCGTCACGGACCCACGTTCGGTCGGTACTCAGGTCGATGACGGTACATTGGAAGCCCGAGTCGTTAACGCGTTAAGTAAAGATCAGCAGATAAAAAGTCAGACGCGATTTGTGGTTACCGCTTATCAAGGGAAAGTCCTGCTCACGGGCCAAACACCAAACGCAGAGCTGTCTAGCCGCGCTAAACAGATTGCAGCGGGTGTCGACGGTGCAACAGAAGTGTACAACGAGATGCGCTTGGGTAAACCGGTTGATCTGACCACCGCATCAATGGACACCTGGATCACCACTAAAGTCCGGTCACAGCTACTGACCGCCGACTCGGTTAAATCCTCCAATGTGAAGGTGACCACTGAAAACGGCGAAGTGTTCCTGCTGGGCCTGGTAACTCAGCAAGAAGGGCAATCAGCGGCACAGATTGCCAGCCAGGTTAGTGGCGTTAAGCATGTCACTACAGCGTTTACTCTCGTGAAATAATCCGTTAGTTAGAAAGAGCAATCCTATTATGGGCCGGGAGAAATCCAGGCCCATTTTTAACTATCCAAAACATCAAACCATTAGTCTAAATCATTCGCCTGAATGAACTCTTTCCCACCCAACTGCCGCATCTGGCGCAATATCCACTGTTGGCGTGAAATGACATAACCCGATGGCGCATTCACCTTAAAACGCAGTGGATTGGGTAGAACTGCCGCTAATAGAGCGGCTTCTGATGCGCTCAATTTACTGGCCGGTTTATTGAAGAAATGGCGAGCCGCCGCTTCTACGCCAAAAATACCGTCGCCAAACTCCGCAATATTTAGATAAACTGTCAGGATACGACGCTTGGTCCACACCAACTCAATACCTGCGGTCAATCCCACTTCCAGACCTTTACGCACCCAGCTACGGCCATCCCAGAGAAACAGGTTTTTGGCGGTTTGTTGTGACAGGGTGGATGCACCACGGATACGATTTTGATTACGCTGGTTATGGGATAACGCCGACTCGATAGCACCAACATCAAAGCCCCAATGCCCGGGGAACTTTTGATCCTCAGCCGCCATAACCGCCAGCGCCATATAAGGTGAGATCTCATCCATCGGCACCCAGTCGGAGTGCGCAACATAAGAAAAATCACCGGTAAGCCAGGCTCCCAGTTGCCTTTCGATCATCACCATAGAAAAAGGAACCGGCAAAAAGGCGAAAATCAAAATGCCCGCCAACCACAGCGCGACGATGCCGATAATCCCCCGTTTCCCCCAATACCACAGCCAATTCAATTTGCGCCTGACTGACGTCATTGAGTTAAATCCAGCACCTTAGTCACCAATTTATCAATGCCTTTTGCTGCTTCAGAAATTGACCCTGCCAACATGTAAGCCGGTGTTGTCACCACTTTATTTTCAGCATCAACCACCACATCATCAGCAGGGCAAATAATATGCTCTCCGCCCATAATTTCAATTGCCTCAATCGTGTCGGGATCGTTACCAATAGTCAGGCGTACTGGCTTACCCAGCAGTTTGGGCAGCATTACCGGAGAAATACACATAAACCCAATTGGTTTACCTGACTTATGCATTGATTGCGTCAACTTAACTAAATCCGGATCAATAACACATTCAGGACCTTGTATTGCAAAATCGCTCAAGTTCTTTGCCGAACCAAAACCCCCAGGGACAATCAGGGCATCTAGTCGGTTTGAGTCCGCATCGCAGAGCGGAGCAATCTGTCCACGGGCAATCCGCGCAGACTCCACTAAAACATTCCGCTCCTGCGCAACCACCTCACCATTAAAGTGATTAATAACATGAAGTTGTGGTTTGTTTGGCGCGAAGAACAATACGCGTGCACCCGCACGATCCAATGCCAGAATGGTTAAGACAGACTCATGTATCTCGGCACCGTCGTAAACACCACATCCACTGAGTACCACACCGACTGTTTTCATCTCACCTCTCCTTTTCTCACTATGTCAATCGCTTAATACGTTCGAGTAACAAAGATGTGTCTCTATCACAAATTTTAATGAATCTTGTAACAAGAGCGCTTACATTTGCTATGTTGTTGCTTGTATGATGTATGGACGAATCCTTACAATCTGCGAATTCACTCGAAATCGAAATAATATACTCTCAATAATTCGAGTTACAGGATGGCGGCAACTGAGCGAATCCCCAATCGGTAAACGATTGGGCGAATGAAAGCAGCCAACGCACATGTAACCTGGAGTATGACGAGTGTCGCAGGTTAACGATTTCCCTGGTGTTGGCGCAGTATTCGCGCACCCCGGCCTCGGTCGAGGTTATTTTTTTTCAGCTTTCGCCGCCCACTCACGTAACACCTGCACATCATTGCGCCATTCTAATTTTAATTCATCAACCCAATCTTGCACGTTATCCCACCATGCTGGCAGTGTCGGGGTTTGAATTTGTTGTGCAAGCTGCTGTATGTGGCGTAAACCTACCGACCCCGCCGCACCCTTAATTTTATGTGCTTCTTCGGTAATGCCCTTTTGATCCCGCGCCGTCATGTTCGAATCCAGCACCGCCAAATAACTCGGCATCATTTGTTCAAACATTTCCAGGCTTTGATAGATCAATTGTGGGCCAACCAGGTCGATGTATTGTTCCAGCATGGCTGTATCAAGTAACGATTCGTGGGTTTGCATCACTTTATGCTCCTGTTTTTTTGCCGCGTTTAAGGGCTTCTGATCCCAGAATTGCTTGATCATCGCCGTAAGAGCGGGAACGGACAACGGCTTACTCAGCACATCATCCATTCCGGCATCTAAATATTCTTTTTTATCTTTTAGAACGTTAGCGGTTAACGCTACCAGCGGTGGTAACGATTGCTGGCCATAGTCCGCACGAATTTTCCGCGCAATATCCAGCCCACTCATATCTGGCAATTGAATATCCAGCAGCACCAAATCAAAATCATCAGGCTTGAACATCGCCAAGGCATCGTGGCCGTTCATCGCCACTTCAACACTGTTACCTAATTTTTCTAATACAGAACGCGCTACGATGACGTTCAGCTCGATATCTTCCACCAGCAATATGTGCAGAGCAGGTAGTGGTATCTCCTCGCTTGACGGCACACTGAAAGCCTCCGGCACTGCGGGAGCCTGGATAGTCAGCGTAAAGCAAGAACCGGCCCCTTGCCGACTTTGCACGGTAATATCGCCTCCCATGCTTTGTGCCAGACGTTTAGAAACCGCCAGGCCGATACCCGTACCGGTAGCAGGCTGACCGCCATTGTGGTCTTTCACCTGATAGTACATGGCGAAAATCTTATCTTGTTCTTCTTCAGGGATACCCATGCCAGAGTCTTCTACTTCAAAAGTCAGGCGGTCGGTGTCCTCACGGTGTACCCGTACCACAATTTTGCCTTGCTGGGTAAACTTCACCGCATTACCAATTAGATTCCATAGGATTTGGCGCAAGCGAGTGCCATCGGTAATCACCTTTTCCGGCAATGGCAGTTGCGGTTCCATAATGAATTTCAGCCCTTTCGGTTGAACCAACAGGCCAGAGAGGTTTTCCAGATCCGCCATAAAACCAGTAAAATCAATTGGTTGATTATCAAGCTGAACTTTCCGTCGCTCAAGTTTATCCATCTCAATGATATCGTTGAAAATATTCCCAAGCGTGATAGCACTGACGTGAATGGTTTTGAGGTATTTCAGTTGTTCTGCGTCTAATTCAGTATCCAGCAGAATGCGACTCAGGCCAACAATGCCATTAAGGGGGGTCCGCAACTCATGGCTGATAGTTGAGATGAAGGTGGTTTTATCCCTACTGGCGTTCTCCAGCGCGTCCTGATAGCGCTTACGCTCGGTTATATCGCGCCCGAAGCCCATCAACCCATGCCGTTTGCCTACACGATCATAAAACGGCACTTTTCGCAGCTCAAAGCAGGCTTTACGGCCATCGGGATACACCAACCACTGTTCGTAGGTCAGGGAAACATTGTGGCGGAAGACTTTTTCATCGGTTTCCATCACTTTTTCAGCGATATCGGGGGCGTAAACATCTTTTGGCGTCAATCCGACTAGCTGCTTCTCACTTTTACCGATTAGCAGTTCCATCGCCCGGTTGCAGCCGGAGAATTCATTGTCTTCGTTACGGTAATAGACCAAATCCGGTGAGGCATCCAAAAAGGAGCGCAATAAGGCTGACTGCTGCCCTAGCTCAACCTGAGCCTGTTCACGGTGGCCCATTTCTTCTTTCAGTTTGTCGACCACTTGCAGATGCGCTTTTTCGGCTTTTTCCCGTTCGACGATTTCCTGATTAAGTTGTGCAATATTTTCCGTCAATTGCTTATTCAGCTCCAGATCACGATACCGCATCACTTCAAGCTTTTCGACCAGTCGTGACAGGCGCTGGCGCGACTCCTCCAGTTGCTCAACCACCACCGATAAGAAGTAGACCGCCCACGGGGTTATCAGCAAGCCAAAGAAGATAGAGCGCACCAGATCAAGAACCCCGACAGAACCGCTCAAGACTAACGTGACGGCCATCTGAACCACCATCGCCAGCAACACCAACACCGATGCCAATAGCAACGAGAAGCGAACCAGCCCTAACTTAACCATTAAATCAACGTAGTACTGGGCTAATACCCTGATTTGCTTCATAGCAGCTCCTGTCTGTGTTTCTGGATATCCCTTGGAATCTATACCCAAAGTCATTGGAGTCGCAGGTAGGCAGCCAGCAAGCGAATCCCGATGAGCTTACACAAGTAAGTGATTCGGGTAAGTGCGCACAGCTAACAACCCTGCGACTTCAAGTACGAAGGGTATAAATCATACCGCAAAACTGGGCCGAGATAAGATGGCTTGCTCAGAAGTGTGGAAAAGATTGCAACTCACGGTGAGATATTGGGAACAAACTGATTATCTGCCAATAAACGGTAGGCATAGCCAAAATAAGGTGGGGGTCAAAACTTACGGTGTAGCGAGCTAAGCCAGACTGAGTGCGTACAGCGCGGAAAAACCGGAGCGTACACGCAGTACGTGAGGATTTTGAGCACTGCACAATCTCAGTATGGCGACGCGCAGTAGCCGGTCACAAAGCAGAGGCTTGTCCACCACGAGCCAGCATATAATTATTCAGCTCATTCATCCCGGTCCAGCGATTGGCGCACCACAATGGCGCAAGCAGCGTTGGTCTGCGGGCGCTGGCAGAAATCCGGTGATAGACAATCTCAGCCGGGGTATGGCGGATCATTTCACCGGCAATCAGCACATAGTCCTCCAACGCCAGTTCTGACAAACGCCCTGCTCGCCACGCTTTGCCCATCGTGCTGCCCTCAACGATATGCAGTGGGTGCAGTTTTATCCCATCAACACCGGTGACCACCACATTATCCAGAGTCTCCATGCACTGAACCTGATTCTCACCGGGCAAACCGACAATCAAATGACAACATACTTTCAACCCACGGGCGCGGGCGCGACGGGCTGTTTGTTGGTAGCAGGCAAAATCATGGCCGCGATTAATACGTTTGAGGGTTTTATCATTAGCGGTCTGTAACCCCAGTTCCAACCAAACTTCATAACCCTGCTGCTGATAGCCACTGAGTAAATCCAGCACCGCATCTGGCACACAATCGGGGCGCGTCCCGACACACAAACCGACAATATCCGCCTCGGCCAACGCCAGCTCATACATCGCCGCGAGCGTATTCACTTCTGCATAAGTACTGGTATAAGCCTGAAAGTAAGCCAGATAACGGTTTGCACGATTGGCTTTTTTAGCCTGCTCTGCCAGTTGCTGCGCAATGCCCTGTTGCTGCATTTGCTCATCGGCAAATGAGGCCACATTACAAAAAGTGCAGCCACCACGCCCAAGAGTGCCATCGCGGTTCGGGCAGCTAAACCCGCCGTGTAGCGTGAGTTTATGAATTTTTTCACCGTAGCGGCGCTGTAAATCCGCACCAAACATATTGACTAATTTCTGCAACTGCATAATCTTGGCACTGCCTGTCAAAAAAGAGCTTAAGGCTACCCGCTAGCGATACAATTCGCGATGACAGAGATCAACTCCCACCCCCTTGGGTGCAGCTGCGCATAATCATTCACTATAAACGAAAATAAAATCACTTGACCGATGATTAAATTTTCTTATTTCAGCCAAGCTCATAGTGCTTCTATTACAATTCAGTGAAAAATAGTTTTAAATTCCAATAAATACATAAATAACAGTATATAACTCCAACATCACCACCAGCACTAGCATGGTGCAGAGATTTGACGATTGCCCTATAGTGAGACAGCTCACATTTTAAGACCTAACACTACCCGTCCAGGATCAAGAAAAAACACCAATAAAATTATATTTATCATAATGATGTAATCATTTATTACCTTAAAGATAGTTCTTAAGCCTATATTTGACCTGAGTATTCTTTCTCGCTAAGTTGGAAGTCCGCTGGAAGCTTTCTAGACGGGCAAACGTCTAGTCATAATTATGCAGTAATTTAAGACTCCCTCTTAAAACAAGTCTTATACCACTTGTGAGAACCGTCACAAGAGGCCATTGGCGGAGGGCGGAAAAGCAGATTTGTCGCGAAATACGCGCCTGTCAGCCCAGCCCGCCTGATGTCGAGATGGCCTTCTGGAGTCGGTTTGTGAGAGTCTCGCAGAGCCTGGGGAGGTTCACTGATATGTTGTACGATAAATCCCTTGAGAGGGACAACTGTGGTTTCGGCCTAATCGCCCACATAGAAGGCGAACCTAGCCATAAGGTCGTGCGTACCGCAATACACGCACTGGCCCGCATGCAACACCGTGGCGCGATACTTGCTGATGGCAAGACCGGCGACGGTTGTGGCCTGTTATTACAAAAACCGGATCGCTTTTTCCGGATGGTCGCTGAAGAACGCGGATGGCGTTTGGCCAAAAACTATGCCGTCGGCATGATGTTTCTCAGTCAGGACGAAGAACTCGCCAAGGCAAGCCGCCGCATTGTAGAAGAAGAATTGCAAAACGAAACGCTGTCGATTATCGGCTGGCGTGAAGTGCCGACCAACCCGGATGTTCTCGGTGAAATTGCCCTCTCCTCCCTGCCTCGGATTGAACAGATTTTTGTGAACGCCCCTGCTGGCTGGCGTCCACGTGATATGGAACGCCGCCTGTTTGTGGCGCGTCGCCGTATCGAAAAGCGTATTTCAGAAGATAAAGATTTCTACGTATGTAGTTTCTCTAATCTGGTGACGATCTATAAAGGCTTATGTATGCCTGCGGATCTGCCCCGTTTTTATCTTGATTTGGCTGACCTGCGCATGGAGTCGGCTATCTGCCTGTTCCATCAGCGCTTCTCAACCAACACTGTACCGCGCTGGCCGCTGGCTCAACCATTCCGTTATCTGGCCCACAACGGCGAAATCAATACCATCGCCGGTAACCGCCAATGGGCACGGGCGCGGGCTTATAAATTCAAAACACCATTAATCCCCGATTTGCAGGATGCGGCTCCTTTCGTCAATGAGACCGGCTCGGACTCCAGTTCACTGGATAACATGCTGGAACTGTTCCTCAGCGGCGGGATGGACCTGCTCCGTGCCATGCGTCTGTTAGTGCCACCGGCCTGGCAGAACAACCCGGATATGGATACCGACCTGCGCGCCTTCTTTGACTTCAACTCCATGCATATGGAGCCATGGGATGGCCCGGCCGGGATTGTGATGTCAGATGGCCGCTATGCTGCCTGTAACCTTGACCGTAATGGCCTGCGCCCGGCGCGCTATGTCATCACCAAAGATAAACTCATCACCTGCGCTTCTGAAGTCGGTATCTGGGATTACCAGCCCGATGAAGTGATTGAAAAAGGTCGCGTCGGCCCTGGTGAACTGATGGTGATCGACACCCGCAGCGGCAAGATCCTGCATTCTGCCGAAACCGATAACGATCTGAAAAGCCGCCACCCGTATAAAGAGTGGATGGAGAAGAACGTTAAGCGTCTGGTGCCATTCGAAGATCTGCCTGAAGATCAAGTAGGTAGCCGCGAGTTAGATGACTCGACACTGGAAACTTATCAGAAGCAATTTGGTTACAGCAGCGAAGAGCTGGATCAAGTCATCCGCGTGTTGGGTGAAATTGGTCAGGAAGCCACCGGCTCAATGGGGGATGACACCCCGTTTGCCGTGCTTTCCAGCGGCCCTCGTATTATTTACGATTACTTCCGCCAGCAATTTGCGCAAGTCACCAACCCACCAATTGATCCGCTGCGAGAAGCGCACGTCATGTCACTCGCCACCAGTATTGGCCGTGAAATGAACGTATTCTGCGAAGCCGAAGGTCAGGCGCACCGTCTGAGCTTTAAATCGCCGATCTTGCTGTTCTCTGACTTCCAGCAGTTAACCACGCTGGAAGGGGAATACTACCGCGCTGATCGGCTGGATCTGACTTTTGATCCGGCTGAGACTGATTTAGAACAAGCGGTGCTGGCGTTATGCGAAGAAGCAGAACGTAAAGTGCGTGATGGTGCCGTGATGCTGGTGCTATCAGACCGTGCCATTGCGCCTAACCGCCTGCCGGTGCCGGCTCCTATGGCAGTGGGTGCTATCCAGACTCGCCTGGTAGAAAAAAACCTGCGTTGCGATGCCAACATTATTGTTGAAACCGCCAGCGCCCGCGACCCACATCACTTCGCGGTATTGCTCGGTTTTGGTGCTACTGCGATTTACCCTTATTTAGCTTATGAATCACTGGCTAAATTGGTTGATACCCAAGCTATTGATAAGAAGTATCGCGATGTGATGCTGAACTATCGTAACGGTATCAATAAAGGGCTGTACAAAATCATGTCCAAAATGGGCATTTCAACCGTGGCATCATACCGTTGCGCCAAACTGTTTGAAGCCGTTGGCCTGCATCGTGACCTGACCAACCTGTGTTTCCAGGGCGTGGTTAGCCGCATCGGCGGAGCCAGTTTCAGTGATTTCCAACAGGATTTACAGAATCTGTCCAAACGTGCCTGGCTGAAACGCAAGCCACTGGATCAGGGCGGGTTACTGAAATTTGTCCACAACGGCGAATACCATGCATATAACCCGGATGTGGTCAGCACCTTACAAACTGCGGTTCACAGCGGCGAATACAGTGATTATCAGGTTTACGCCAAGCTGGTGAATGAGCGCCCGATTGCCACTTTGCGCGATCTGTTAGCCATTAAACCGCAAGGCACGCCGATCCCGGTAGATCAGGTTGAACCGGCCGAATCACTGTTCAAGCGCTTTGATACTGCCGCCATGTCCATCGGCGCACTCAGCCCAGAAGCCCATGAATCATTAGCCATCGCCATGAACAGCCTCGGCGGGTTCTCTAACTCCGGTGAAGGCGGTGAAGACCCTGCGCGCTATGGCACTAATAAGGTTTCCCGTATCAAGCAGGTGGCATCAGGCCGTTTCGGTGTCACACCGGCGTATCTGGTGAACGCCGATGTTATCCAGATCAAAGTGGCACAAGGGGCGAAACCGGGTGAAGGCGGCCAATTACCGGGTGATAAAGTCACGCCGTATATCGCCAAACTGCGTTATTCCGTGCCTGGTGTGACCTTGATTTCCCCACCACCGCACCATGATATTTATTCAATCGAAGACTTGGCACAGCTCATTTTCGACTTGAAACAGGTCAACCCGAAAGCACTGATTTCGGTGAAACTGGTTTCTGAACCCGGTGTTGGCACCATTGCAACCGGTGTAGCAAAAGCCTATGCCGACCTGATTACTATTGCAGGATACGACGGTGGTACCGGTGCCAGCCCGCTGTCCTCAGTGAAATATGCGGGTTGCCCGTGGGAACTGGGGCTGGTGGAAACACAACAAGCACTGGTTGCCAACGGCCTGCGCCATAAAATCCGCCTGCAAGTGGATGGTGGTCTGAAAACTGGTGTTGATATTGTTAAAGCCGCGATTCTGGGTGCAGAAAGCTTCGGCTTCGGTACCGGCCCTATGGTGGCACTCGGTTGTAAATACTTACGTATTTGCCACCTGAATAACTGCGCCACCGGTGTAGCAACTCAGGATGAAAAACTGCGCCGTGACCATTATCACGGTTTGCCTGAACGGGTGGTTAACTACTTCCAGTTTATCGCGCGGGAAACCCGTGAAATCATGGCCGAGCTGGGTGTCAGCCAACTGGTTGATTTGATTGGCCGCACCGATATGCTGCTGGAACTTGATGGTATCTCTGCCAAGCAAAATAAACTGGATCTGTCGCCAATGCTGCAAACCGCTACGCCGCATCCGGGTAAGGCACTGTATTGCACCGAAAATAATCCGCCGTTCGATAAAGGCGTATTGAACAAAGAGTTATTGGCGCAAGCTGAACCCTACATTGAAGCCAAACAGAGCAAGACGTTTTACTTTGATATCCGCAACACCGACCGCTCCGTGGGTGCGGCGTTATCCGGCGCGATTGCCACCAAACATGGCGATCAGGGCATGGTAACTGACCCGATCAAAGCCTACTTCTCCGGCACTGCCGGTCAGAGCTTTGGCGTGTGGAATGCCGGTGGCGTTGAGCTGACCCTAACCGGCGATGCCAACGACTATGTCGGTAAAGGCATGGCCGGTGGCCGCATTGCGGTGCGCCCTCCTGTCGGTTCTAACTTCCGCAGCCACGAAGCCAGCATTGTCGGCAACACTTGCCTGTATGGTGCCACTGGCGGCAAGTTGTTCGCTGCTGGCCGGGCCGGTGAGCGTTTCGCGGTACGTAACTCCGGGGCAATTACCGTCGTGGAAGGTATCGGCGATAACGGTTGTGAATATATGACCGGTGGGATTGTCTGCGTACTGGGCCGTACCGGAATTAACTTCGGTGCAGGTATGACCGGTGGTTTCGCTTATGTCCTTGATGAAGATGGTGAATTCCGTAAACGTGTTAATCCTGAGCTGGTTGAGGTTCTGGATGTTGATCAACTGGCAATCCATGAAGAACATTTGCGCGGCCTGATCACTGAGCATGTACAGTTGACGGGTTCTAGCCGTGGTGAAGAAATTCTGGCTAACTGGGCGGAATGGGTGACCAAGTTTGCTTTGGTTAAACCGAAATCCAGCGATGTGAAAGCACTGTTGGGCCACCGTAGCCGAACCGCCGCTGAGTTGCGGGTTCAAGCGCAGTAAGGGGTTGAAATGAGTCAGAATGTTTATCAGTTTATCGACCTACAGCGCGTAGATCCGCCGAAAAAGCCGCTAAAGATCCGTAAAATTGAATTTGTTGAGATTTACGAGCCATTCTCGGAAACACAGGCTAAAGCACAGGCAGACCGCTGTTTGTCGTGCGGTAACCCTTATTGCGAATGGAAATGCCCGGTGCATAACTACATCCCTAACTGGCTGAAACTGGCCAACGAAGGGCGAATTATGGAAGCCGCGGATCTTGCCCATCAAACCAATAGCTTGCCAGAAGTTTGTGGCCGCGTATGCCCGCAAGACCGCTTGTGTGAAGGGTCTTGTACTCTGAATGACGAGTTCGGCGCGGTGACCATCGGTAACATCGAGCGCTATATCAGTGACAAAGCCATTGAGATGGGCTGGAAACCTGATATGTCTCATGTTCACCCGACCGGTAAACGTGTGGCGGTGATTGGGGCTGGCCCTGCCGGGCTGGCCTGTGCCGACGTATTAGCACGCAACGGTGTACAAGCGGTGGTGTTTGACCGTCATCCAGAAATTGGTGGCTTGCTGACCTTTGGTATTCCGGCCTTTAAGCTGGAAAAAGAGGTGATGATTAAGCGGCGCAAAATCTTCTCCGAGATGGGTATCGAATTTAAGTTGAATACTGAAGTTGGCAAAGACATCACGATGGATGCGCTGCTGCAAGAGTATGACGCGGTGTTCCTCGGTGTGGGTACTTACCAATCCATGCGGGGTGGACTGGAAAACGAAGATGCATCTGGTGTGTATGATGCGCTGCCATTCCTGATCGCCAATACCAAGCAGCTGATGGGTTACGATGCTGCACCTCACGAGCCTTATATCAATATGCAAGGTAAACGTGTCGTGGTGCTGGGTGGTGGTGATACCGCGATGGACTGTGTACGTTCCTCCATTCGCCAAGGGGCAACGGACGTAGTTTGCGCCTATCGCCGTGATGAAGCCAACATGCCGGGCTCCAAGCGGGAAGTGAAGAATGCCCGCGAGGAAGGGGTCGAATTTAAATTCAACCTGCAACCGTTGAGCATTGAAGTGAACAGTAACGGTAAGGTCAGTGGCGTGAAGATGGTTCGTACCCAACTGGGCGCACCTGATGCACAGGGGCGTCGCATGGCTGAGCAAATCCCAGGTTCAGAACATATTCTGCCAGCAGATGCTGTGGTCATGGCATTTGGCTTCCGCCCACACAGCATGGAATGGTTGGCCGCTCATGACGTCACATTGGATAAACAAGGCCGTGTCGTGGCACCAGAGCGCACTGATAATGCCTTCCAGACCAGTAACCCAAAAATATTTGCCGGTGGCGATATCGTCCGTGGCTCTGATTTAGTGGTGACTGCCATTGCTGAAGGCCGCAAAGCCGCTGAAGGCATCATGAATTATTTGGAAGTCTGATACCAAAAGTCCTGTTATATACATCCAAAGACATCGAGGGCTGGTTATCCAGCCCTTTTTATTGCTATTTTCCACTGCATATCCACTCTCATTCAAGATTTTGTAACAATCTCAGTCGCCTTATTTGCAGCATTTTATGCTTTAAGCGCTATAGTAAAGACCAAGTTTGTATTTTCTTAGGCTGTTGGCCGAATCTCATGGCTGGTCTTATTATTACGCCTTGTTTTAAATAAAGGATTATCTGTTATGAAATCTCACTTACTTTTTATTGCTGGTGGCTTGCTGGCGATCAGCGGCAGTGCATTAGCAATGTCGCTTAATTATCAAGAAGTTGGTTATAACATTGAGGCTCGAGGTGCTCGGGCTGTGGTGGCGGAACTGGCAAAATCGGGGCAACTACCGGCGCTCGAGAACAATATCAAGTTAGGTGATGATAACTGGATTGCAATGGCACCCAAACTGGCTGATGGTGGTAATGCGAAGTTTACCGCAGAGGTCAAATCAGCTCTCTCTTCTGCGCTAATTTATAACCCGGCCGCGGTGTTAAAAGCCGTGAGTAACAGCAAAACATTGCCATTATCAGAGATTTGCACCGCACCGGCAGATGCCAAAGATAGCGCGGCAAAAACCAGCTTCCAACAACGCGCTTCTCATACCTTATCGACTATCAAAAACAACGATATGATGAGTCAGCGTGATAGCTGCCTGGCTGAATTGAAAAAGTTATCTTAATGGTTCAGTTGATATGATAAGGGCGGCAAATGCCGCCCTTATTGGGTAGGTAATACTGACCGGAAAATAACTGCGGTGCGTTACTTAACAACCCGCAAAGCCGGACGGCCACTACTGCGTGGCGGTTGCGGCGGTTCATCATCCGGTGAGTTATCATCGTCCTGTGACGCTCTGATGTCATCGGTGACCAGCACCAGATTATCAGCTGGCATATTCTCGTTATCGTCTTGTTCGATACTGTCAAAATTACCATCAGCATCAGAATCATACGCAGCTTCTGGCTCGAACATCGTGCCGGAGCCGTTTTCACGCGCATAGATTGCCATCACAGCCCCCATGGGGGCGACAACCTGACGAGGTACACCACCGAAACGGGCATTAAAACTCACACAATCATTACCCAGTTCCAGATTACCCACGGCACGCGGTGCCACATTCAATACAATCTGCCCATCGCGGGCAAACTCCATCGGCACCGAAACGCCTGGCCGGGTAACATCCACGACCAGATGTGGCGTCAGTTGGTTATCAATCAACCACTCGTAAAATGCGCGCAACAGGTAAGGACGGCGCGGAGACATATCCGACATCTCCATGATGATTAACCCCGAGTTGACAGGCGCATTTCACGCTCAACTTCAGTCAGTGACGCCAGGAACGCATCACGCTCAAACACGCGTGTCATATAGCCTTTAAGCTCTTTAGAACCCGCACCGCTAAACTCGATACCTAACTGCGGTAAACGCCACAGCAGCGGAGCCAGATAGCAATCGACCAGACTGAACTCTTCGCTCATAAAGAAAGGCATTTCATTAAATACCGGTGCGATAGACAGAAGCTCTTCGCGTAACTGCTTACGGGCCGCATCAGCTTCCTGCGCATTCCCTTTCTGAATTTTCGCCAGCAGGGAATACCAATCCTGTTCAATGCGGTTCATCATCAAACGACTGCTACCACGCGCGACAGGATAAACCGGCATCAATGGCGGATGAGGAAAACGTTCATCCAAATATTCCATGATAATGCGGGATTCATACAGAGTCAGCTCACGATCAACCAAAGTAGGGACGGTGCGGTAGGGGTTGAGGTCAATCAAGTCCTGCGGCAGATTATCATCTTCAACCTGCTCAATCTCAACACTGACACCTTTCTCCGCCAGTACGATACGTACTTGATGGCTAAAGATGTCGGCCGGGCCGGAAAACAGCGTCATTACCGAACGTTTGTTGGCAGCGACAGCCATGAAAACCTCCAAGATTATCTAGAAAACAGTGCGAATAGCCCACGGTGAGGTGGCTATCCTGAGTCGTTTTACCGCCGGTTCGCAATCTTGACCGCCGTTACCGTAAATGAACCTTGGGTGAGATAAGAATTCAGCCAGGGAGAGATACGGACGCCAACAGTTCACCGAACAGGCACAAAAGTGGATAATAGTTTACCAGATTTTGCATGTTTTGTGGGGCTGGAGGCACGATTTGATGATCAATTGTCTATCTGACAATAAGTTAACGGCGAAAAGAAAGTAAATAGAACGGTAGAAAGGTATTTTTCGGGCATAAAAAAACCCGGTGAGACACCGGGTTTTTACCATTAATCTGATACCGTAAAGGCAAAAAATTAACGTTTGGAGAACTGCGGACGACGACGTGCTTTACGCAGACCCACTTTCTTACGCTCAACTTCACGCGCATCACGCGTTACGAAGCCTGCTTTACGCAGTTCAGGGCGCAGAGTCTCGTCATATTCCATCAGTGCACGAGTAATACCGTGACGGATAGCACCGGCTTGACCAGAAATACCACCACCTTTAACAGTGATGTACAGGTCAAACTTACCAACCATATCTAACAGTACCAGAGGCTGCATAACGACCATGCGGCCAGTCTCGCGACCGAAGTACTGTTCGAGGGTACGTTGGTTAATAACGATATTACCGCTACCCGGCTTGATAAAGACGCGTGCAGCAGAACTTTTGCGGCGACCAGTGCCGTAGTTTTGATTTTCAGCCATTGCCATAATCCCGATTAAATGTCCAGAACTTGCGGTTGCTGTGCCGCATGATTGTGCTCAGTACCCGCGTAAACTTTCAGTTTACGGAACATAGCACGGCCCAGCGGCCCCTTCGGCAACATGCCTTTAACCGCGATTTCAATCACACGCTCAGGACTGCGGGCAATCATCTCTTCAAAGGTCGCCTGTTTGATACCACCGACATAGCCGGTGTGACGGTAATAGATCTTGTCTGTACGCTTGTTACCGGTTACAGCAACTTTTTCTGCGTTCAGAACGATGATGTAATCACCAGTATCGACGTGCGGGGTGTATTCCGCTTTGTGCTTGCCGCGTAAACGACTTGCCAGTTCAGTTGCGAGGCGACCTAAGGTCTTACCATCCGCATCAACAACATACCAGTCGCGTTTTACGGTTTCTGGTTTAGCTGTAAAAGTTTTCATTAAAAGCTTACCCAATTAATAAGTTACACGTTGGTGAACACCCAAACGTTCAAAAACAGTTGAGGCTCACACGACCATCAGTCCAGCAAACCTACCCCTTCGAATAGCCAATGCTGGCACTATCAAAGTTTTTGGGAAAAAAACTTTGTTGTAACGTGGGGTCGCAAGATTATAGAGAAGTCGACGTTAAAGATCGAACTGTTTTTGACGAGAAAAGTATAAATTAAACATGTTAAGTAAGGGCGAAGGAAAATCGCCCGAAGTAGAATAACATTTCTACCGCCAGAAAGTGAACCACAACGGCGCAGATAACCGCGATTACGGCAAATGGGGTAACGAAAGATACTCTTCACTTTGCATCTCTTGCAACCGCGACAGACAACGTTGATATTCGAATTTAAGCCGCTCGCCGCAGTAAATTTCAAACATGGGTGCCTCCGCAGCAATAACCAACTTCACTCGCCGCTCATAAAATTCATCCACCAGAGCCAGAAAACGCCGCGCCGTATTCTCATCTCGCGTCGCCATACTATGGACGTTGTGCAGCAATACCGTGTGATAAAGTTTGGATAAAGCAATGTAATCCAACTGGCTGCGAGCCTCTTCACATAATGTATGGAAATCAACCGCCAGAACCCCTTGTGCCACACAGATCGCAGGCAAAGGCCGGTGATTTACCTGCAATATCGGCGCACGTTCCCCCTCTTTACCCGCGAGTTTGACGAAAATCTGCGCCATCATCTGCTCTGTTTGCGCATTCAGTGGTGTCAGATACAGGTTTGCCTGAGTCAACGTGCGCAGCCGGTAGTCGATACCGGCATCCACGTTCATGACATCACAATATTGCTTAATCAACGCGATGGCTGGCAAGAAGCGACTGCGCTGTAATCCATTGTGGTACAAGTTATCTGGCGGAATATTGGACGTGGCCACCAGCGTGATGCCTCGCGCAAAAAGGGCTTCCAATAATGTTGCCAGTATCATGGCATCAGTAATATCTGAGACAAAAAACTCGTCAAAGCAGAGAATGTCGGTTTGGCTTTTAAAGCCATCGGCAACAATTTCCAATGGATTTTCATGGCCTTGTAGCTCGGTTAACTCTTGATGAACCCGTAGCATGAAACGATGAAAATGCAGGCGAAGCTTACGATCACCCGGCAAGCTGTGGAAAAATAGGTCCATTAGCCAGGTTTTCCCCCGCCCAACCCCGCCCCACATGTATAAGCCCTGAATCGGGCGCACGGGTGTGCGCGGCGTTGGCTTGCCAATCAAACGATGCAGATGCCTGCGTAAGCCCACACTGGCCGGTGGCGTATTTTGGCGCTGAATGAATTCCTGATAAAGAGTCTCCAACCGCGCCACGGTGCGCCGTTGAACCTCGTCAGGTTGGTAGTCGCCAGCATCAAGTGCCTGCTGGTAAAGTGCTGTAGGTGTGCTCGGTTGCATGTTTATCAACAATCCCTGATAAAATAGTTAGCTACTTTTTGCGGTACTTTCTGGCTGATTTATCGGGCAATCGCAGCATTTACCGACTCTGTTGCTGTGAAAAAAGCCTGATAACCATAGGCAATGTTGCATCAGGATTCCACTCAGACAAGGTTAACGGTTATAGTGGGTATTATTAAGTGAAAAAGTCCTGCTGAACAATGAAGTCAAAATAAGGAGTCATCATGACCTGGGAGTACGCGCTTATTGGGTTGGTTGTTGGTGTTGTGATTGGCGCGGTAGCTATGCGCTTTGGCAACCGCAAATTGCGTCAGCAGCAAGTGCTGCAAAATGAGTTGGAGAAGAGCAAAACAGATCTGGAAGAGTATCGTCAAGAACTGGTTGGGCACTTCGCCCGCAGTGCTGAATTGCTCGATAACATGGCTCGTGATTATCGCCAGCTCTATCAGCATATGGCGAAAAGCTCCAATAACTTATTGCCTGACTTACCATTACAGGATAATCCGTTCCGCTACCGTGTGACTGAATCTGAAGCCGATAACGATCAAGCACCGGTAAAAATGCCACCGCGTGATTACTCGGAAGGAGCATCAGGTTTACTGCGTCCGGAACACCAAACCCGCGATTAAACACATACCATCATGCTGGCTACAAAACTGTGGCCAGCACATTTACACTTCTATACTTACCTCTCCTTGAATTGCCTTATCCTGGCCCTTATATCAAGCGGTACGTTATATACTGATGTTAAAGCCGCAGTAGCCTTTTGAAATAAGTGAATTTTTCAGCTCATTCAGAGTCTGAATTTACAATAGCCTGTAGCAGCTATCCACCCTATTCATTCACCGTTAGGTATTGAGAGAGTTTAAACCAATGAAGAAGAAATCATTATTTCTTAGTGCGCTGGCAATGAGCGTCGCCTTAGGCTTCGCTGCTGCCCCAATGGTGAACGCAGCAGCACTTCCCGCAGCGGTTGCTGGTCAGGCGGTACCTAGTCTGGCACCGATGCTGGAGAAAGTGTTACCCGCAGTTGTCAGCGTGCATGTCTCTGGCACCCAGGCTCAGCAACAACGTTTACCCGAAGAGTTCAAGTTCTTCTTTGGCCCAAATGCGCCAACGGGGAAAGAGACTAACCGCCCATTCGAGGGGCTGGGTTCTGGTGTGATTATTAATGCCGAAAAAGGCTATGTGCTGACCAATAACCACGTTATCAATAACGCGGATAAAATTCGTGTGCAGCTCAATGATGGTCGCGAATATGATGCCAAACTGTTAGGCCGTGATGAGCAAACCGATATCGCGTTATTGCAGTTAACTGATGCCAAAAATCTGACCGCGATCAAAATGGCTGACTCTGATAATTTGCGCGTAGGTGATTTTGCAGTCGCGGTAGGTAACCCATTTGGTCTGGGGCAAACGGCCACATCAGGGATTATTTCTGCATTGGGTCGCAGTGGCTTGAATCTGGAAGGGTTAGAAAACTTTATCCAGACTGACGCCTCCATCAACCGCGGTAACTCAGGCGGTGCGTTGGTTAACCTCAATGGTGATTTGATTGGTATTAACACCGCCATTTTAGCTCCAGGCGGCGGTAATATCGGTATCGGCTTTGCAATTCCAAGCAATATGGCACAGAACCTCAGCCAGCAGTTGATCGAATTTGGTGAAGTCAAACGCGGTCTGCTGGGGATTCGTGGTACTGAAATGACTGCGGATATGGCAAAAGCCTTCAATATTGATGCGCAGCGTGGCGCTTTTGTCAGTGAAGTATTGCCAAAATCTGCGGCATCTAAAGCCGGTATCAAATCAGGTGATGTGTTGATTTCTGTCGATGGCAAGCCAATCAGCAGCTTTGCTGAGTTGCGCGCCAAAGTCGGCACCACCGGGCCGGGCAAAGCCATTAAAGTAGGCTTGCTGCGCGGAGGTAAGCCGCTTGAGGTGACTGTCACACTGGAAAACAGCAGCCCGACCTCAACCAGCGCGGATACCTTATCACCCTCGTTACAGGGCGCATCCCTGAGCAATGGCGAGATCAAAGGTGGCAGCAAAGGTATCAAAGTTGAGAGCATCATCAAAGGCTCACCAGCTGCGCAATCTGGCTTACAAAAAGACGATGTAATTATTGCTGTAAACCGTGAGCGTGTTCAGGACATTACCCAGTTACGCAAAGCTATCGAAGCGAAACCGGCTGTCATCGCACTGAATATCGTGCGCGGTGAAGAGAATATTTACCTATTAATACGGTAATTTGCAGAAAAATCGGACACAGCACAATGCTGTGTCCGCCAAACTCATGCTATTCTCCTGTCATCTATCCATTCACGCCTTAAACCTTATGTTTCTTAAGCTATTGCGTTCTATTATTTTGGGGCTAATTATTGCCGGTATCTTGCTGGTCGCAATGCCTATGCTTCGCAATCCTGGCCACTTATTTTCTGGCGATAGCAATAGTTTAGATGACGAGGTTCCTGCCAGTTATAACCAGGCAGTACGCCGCGCAGCACCTGCGGTAGTGAATGTGTACAACCGCAGTCTGGGTTCCTCGCAGGAGGGGCTGGCCATCCGAACGCTAGGTTCTGGCGTGATTATGAGTGATAAGGGCTATATCCTTACCAATAAACACGTTATCAATAATGCAGAACAGATCATTGTGGCATTACAAAATGGCCGCATATACGAAGCATTACTGGTTGGCTCAGATAGCCTGACTGATTTAGCTGTTCTGAAAATTGATGCCGCCAATCTGCCAATTATTCCCATAAATATTAACCGCACGCCGCACATTGGTGATGTGGTACTGGCAATCGGTAATCCTTATAACCTTGGACAGACCGTGACTCAGGGGATTATCAGTGCCACCGGGCGTATTGGTTTAAGTGACTCCGGGCGACAAAATTTCCTTCAGACCGATGCCTCGATCAACCAGGGTAATTCCGGTGGTGCGCTGGTGAATACATTGGGCGAGCTGATGGGGATTAATACCCTCTCGTTTGATAAAAGTAGCAATGGTGAGATACCGGAAGGTATTGGCTTTGCCATTCCGACCGCGTTGGCGACTAAAGTGATGGAGAAACTCATCCGTGACGGGCGGGTTATCCGTGGTTATATTGGGATTACCGGTGAGGAATATCCGCCTTTCAATGCCAGCGGAAATAGTGCAGATCGGATACACGGAATTAAGGTCAATGCCATATCAGAACACGGTCCGGCGGCCGAGGCAGGTCTACAAATTGGCGATATCATTCTTAGCGTTAATAATAAGCCAGCGACATCCGTTATAGAAACTATGGATCAGGTGGCAGAAATC
Source organism: Yersinia aldovae ATCC 35236 (assembly GCF_000173735.1). Lineage (GTDB taxonomy): Bacteria > Pseudomonadota > Gammaproteobacteria > Enterobacterales > Enterobacteriaceae > Yersinia > Yersinia aldovae. Next base: position 30,266 of record NZ_ACCB01000011.1, read on the forward strand.
CGCCCTGGCACCACAATTCCTGTTCTGTTATTACGCCATGGTCAGCAGCTCACAACGCAGATTATTATCAGTGAGTTAGATCAGAATGCCGTGCTGGGCCAGCAGCCAACGGCACAGCGGTAAGGTTCATCGGCTTAAAAAAAATAGCCAGCTCGGTATCATCGGCTGGCATCTGTTTTTCTTGCGTTTTAGCGGGTTTATTCGCCTTTTATACGCTCAATCTTGGCACCCAAGGCACGCAATTTATCTTCGATACGCTCGTAGCCACGGTCGATATGATAGATCCGGTCAACAATCGTCACCCCTTCCGCGATGCAACCGGCTAATACCAAGCTGGCAGAAGCTCGCAAATCGGTCGCCATCACCTGCGCTCCGGAAAGCTGCTCGACACCATAGCAAATCACGGTATTGCTTTCGATTTCTGCATGTGCGCCCATACGAATAAGCTCAGGTACATGCATGAAACGGTTTTCAAAGATAGTTTCAGTGATAACACCCGTACCTTCAGCCACCAGATTCAATAAACTAAACTGGGCCTGCATGTCAGTCGGGAACCCCGGATGCGGCGCGGTGCGCAAGGTAACGGCTTTAGGGCGTTTACCGTGCATATCGAGGCTAATCCAGTCATCACCAACTTCAATATCCGCACCAGCTTCACGCAACTTAGCCAATACCGCATCCAACGTATCAGGGCGAGTCTGATGACAAACGACTTTGCCACCTGAAATGGCCGCAGCAACCAGGAAAGTACCGGTTTCGATACGATCAGGTAACACGCGGTATACGCCGCCACCCAAGCGAGCCACGCCTTCGACAGTAATACGGTCAGTACCTGCGCCACTAATTTTGGCACCCAGCGTATTTAGGAAATTCGCTGTATCAACGATTTCCGGTTCACGGGCCGCGTTCTCAATTACGGTAGTACCTTCAGCCAGTGTCGCAGCACTCATAATGGTGACGGTCGCGCCAACGCTGACTTTATCCATGACGATATGTGCGCCTTTCAAGCGCCCATTAACGGATGCTTTAACGTAGCCTTCTTCCAGCTTAATTTCTGCACCCAGTTGTTCCAAACCGGTGATATGCAAGTCAACCGGACGTGCGCCGATAGCGCAGCCGCCCGGTAAGGAAACTTGCCCTTTACCAAAACGCGCCACCAGCGGCCCCAGTGCCCAGATAGAAGCACGCATGGTTTTTACCAAATCATAAGGCGCGCAAAACTCATCAACACCACTGGCATCAACAAAAACAGAGCCGGAAGCATCACGCTCAATTTTAGTACCCAATTGGCTCAGTAGCTTGATAGTGGTATCAATGTCTTTAAGCTTTGGGACGTTTTGCAACTCTACCGGTTCTTCCGCCAATAAAGCGGCGAACAATATGGGTAACGCGGCGTTTTTCGCACCAGAAATAGTGACTTCACCGCTCAGGCAAGTCCGCCCCTCTACACGAAATTTATCCATTATGACCACTCTCAGTTGTTGTCAAAATACTAGTGTCAAATTCGAATTCACTGCCCGCCTGATAAGCTGTTTACGACACGTCCGGACAGCCCATCAGCCGACAGTATTAAAAACCGTTTAGCTTGCGATCCCGTTGCCACTCTTGCGGCGTATAAGCCTTGATTGATAAGGCATGAATACGGTTATCAGCGATATATTCCATCAGCGGCGCATAAACAGCCTGCTGTTGTTTCACCCGGCTCATGTCAGCAAACAATTCACCCACCGCAATCACTTGAAAGTGGCTGCCTTCACCCGTTACATGAACTTCTTGCAGTGCTAACGCATTCATCAGCACGTCTTTAATTTCGTTAGTATCCATAAGATTCAGTCTATTTTAAGAGGAGCATAGCCAGCCAAACATATTAGTGGAATACGGCTTGCTCCGAAACTAAAGAAAAGCCCCTGCGTCATAAATACTCACAGGGGCCTGAAAAACGTTATCTTTTAGATAAACGACGGCACAAATAACCGCTCACTTAACTCTCTAGAGGGCCGTTTCCACCGGGATGATGTGCTGGAGATTGTACAGCTCAATCAAGGTCGAAAGCCGATCACTGACACCGATGACAGTTAATGAGACACCTTGCCTGGCACGCAGTTCACGAAAATGCACCAGTAATGCCAAACCGGATGAATCGACGCGCTGTAATTGGCTGACATCGATATGCGTCTTATCCGCCAGCAACACCTCACGTTGCTGCCAAAGCGGGAGTAACGTTTCACGATCCAATTCACCTTGTAGTATCAAGGTCTCCTGCTGAGACAGCCAGCTTAGTTTGTCTGCCATAATTAGGGTTTATCTAAGGTAATAGGCTGTTTCGCAGCGCTCAACAACTGTAGAGTCAGGCCATCAATCCCTTGCTGACGCAGGATAGAGGCCCACTCATTTTGCTTGGTGCTGATCATGCTCACCCCTTCGGCTATCATGTCATAAGCCTGCCAGTGACCGGTCTGGCTGTTTTTACGCCACTGGAAATCGAGGCGAACCGGTGGGCGGCCATTCGGATCGAGAATAGTGACACGAATGGCAACGATATTGTCTTCACCCAACGGCCGGTCTGGGGCAACATCGTAAGTCTGGCCGTGGTACATCGCCAATGCCTGACCGTATGCCTGCTCCAGATATTGGCTGAAAGCATTAAAGTAGGCTTCGCGTTGCGCGGGCGTCGCGGCTTTATAGTAGCTGCCTAACACCAATGCACCGGCATACTTGATTTGAACAAATGGCAGCAGCTCTTCACGCACGATGGTACGCAAATAATCGGGATTCTGCTTAATCTGCGACTGCTCGTTCTTCAGTCGCGTAAAGGTTCTTTGCGCTGCTTCATCCATCATGCGGTATGGGTTGGTCTGATCGACCGCATTAGCCAAAGGTGCGACGACCAACAAGGCGACCATAAGTAAACGTTTAAACATTCAAATACCCTCTTAAGGATGTTGCGTTGCAGGTAAGCTGCCATTTTCAGCAGGTACGGGTGCCGCAGCCGTTGGAGCGGCTGCCTCGCCAGTTGGTGTATCGGAATTGCCCCCCCCACTCTTGTACAGGAACTGACCAATAAGGTCTTCCAGAACCAGCGCAGATTTGGTGTCTTGAATTATGCCACCATCTTTCACGATACCGGTCCCCATTTCAGGATCTTCAAAACCCACACTCAATGCCAGAAATTGTTCACCCAATAAACCCGAAGTGCGTACAGCCAGTGAGCTGGTGTCCGGGATATGGTTGTAACGTTGCTGAATATCCATCGCAACACGCGGCGTATAGTTTTTAGTATCCAGCGTAATTTCCGCCACCCGGCCTACGACCACGCCGCCAATTTTGACGGGTGAATTGGTTTTCAACCCGCCGATATTGTCAAAATTTGCATAAATGCGGTACGTCGGTTGATTGCCTACTGACTTGATATCCGCAACTTTCAGGCAGAGAAATACCACAGCCAGAATAGCGATCAGTATAAACACCCCTACCCAGACTTCACTTTTCTTCGTTTGCATCGACTCAATTCCCAAACATCAGTGCTGTCAGCACAAAATCTAATCCCAATACCGCCAGTGATGAATGCACCACGGTACGGGTCGTTGCCCGGCTAATCCCTTCAGACGTTGGGATCGCATCATAACCATTGAACAGCGCAATCCAGGTCACGGTAATCGCAAATACCAGACTCTTAATCAGGCAATTCAGTAAATCTGTCCGCCACTCGACGGCATTCTGCATCGCTGACCAGAAGAAACCCGCATCAATTCCCTTCCAATCAACCCCGACCACTGAACCGCCCCAAATACCGACGGCCACAAAAATAGCGGTCAACAGTGGCATACTGATAAGCCCCGCCCAGAAGCGGGGTGCAACCACCCGCCGCAGGGGGTCGATAGCCATCATTTCCAGGCTGGAAATCTGCTCGGTAGCCTTCATCAAACCGATTTCCGCAGTCAGCGCTGAACCGGCGCGGCCGGCAAACAGCAGTGCGGTCACCACAGGTCCCAGTTCACGCAACAGCGATAAGGAGACCATCATGCCAAGACTGGCCTCAGCACTGTAGGTCGTGAGGATCAAAAAGCCCTGCAACCCCAAAACCATGCCGATAAACAGGCCAGAAACCACAATAATCAGTAACGATTGCACTCCAACGCTATACAGCTGTTTTACGAGCAATCGCCACTGTTTTCGCGGTTCGGGCCGCCCGATAAGGGCATTGAACAGCATTAAACCTGCGCGACCAAAGGATACGCAGACATTAATGCCTCTGCGCCCTAAAGACGCTAACGCCTGTACTAACATGAATACTCCATCAGCCTATGCCTTTCGTATTTGAACCTGCACGCGTGCTAGCTTGCGGCCGTCCTGCAACGCCAATTACTTGGTGTAAAGCAGCTCAGTTTTATAATCCCCGGCGGGGAAACGGAAAGGTACCGGCCCATCGGCAATGCCATCAAGAAACTGGCGCACCCGCGTGTCACCATTCGTTTGTAACTGCTCAGGCGTCCCTTCGGCGATAACATGTTGATCAGCAACGATATAGGCATAATCAGCAATACTAAGCACCTCGGGCACATCATGGGAGACCACCACACAAGTGACTCCCAGCGCATGATTCAGCTCATCAATCAATTTTACCAGTACGCCCATCGTAATCGGATCTTGCCCGACAAAAGGCTCATCAAACATAATCAGTTCAGGATCAAGAGCAATCGCCCGCGCCAATGCAGCACGCCGCGCCATACCACCGGAAAGCTCGGCTGGCATCAAGTTAGCAGCACCGCGCAAACCGACAGCTTCCAGCTTCATCATGACGGTGCTGTGTAGCAACTCTTCCGGCAAATGACTGTGTTCGCGTAATGGGAAAGCCACATTCTCAAATACGGTTAAATCAGTAAACAGTGCCCCCGATTGAAACAACATGCTCATTTTCTTGCGCACATCATACAAACGCTGACGCGAAAGCGCTGGAATATTATCACCATCGAACCAGATTTCACCGGTATCAGGTGTCAATTGTCCACCAATTAGGCGTAACAATGTGGTTTTACCAATCCCGGAAGGCCCCATAATCGCAGTCACCTTGCCGCGTGGAACCGTCATATTGATATCAGTGAATATAGGGCGCTCTCCACGGGTAAAACTCATCCCGCGAATTTCTATCAAATTCGACGCCAGTTGGTTCATTATTATTCGTCCCTTAAGGCCATTTATGACTCATTTTGACACCAATGCTACATCAAATAGCAGCAATGAGCGCAATTGGAAGTATTTTGGCAATTTATTGACGCTTTTTTGTCGCCAAAGTTGCCATAAGTTTTACTTTTCTGGTTCTCACAGTCAAAATTAGAGGGAAAGTAAAAAAGTGTATTTTCAGTCATTGTTGCCTGACGACTCACATGTACCAACAGCGAAAACTGCTACCAACGGATCAAGATTATATATCCAAAGTCATTGGCGTTGCAGGAAGGCGACAAGCGAACGATCCCCTGTAACTTCAAGGACACAGGGTATACCCAATAAAGGACTCTGCATGTTTCTTGCAATAACACTATTAATCATTGGATTGGTTTTATTAGTGTATGGCGCTGATCGATTAGTCTATGGCGCTGCGGTATTATCCCGTTCTTTCGGCATTCCCCCATTAATTATTGGGATGACTATCGTCGGTATCGGTACGTCACTGCCGGAGTTGATTGTTTCAGTGACAGCGGCCCTGAACGACCAAACCGATATGGCGGTGGGGAATGTGCTGGGGTCGAATATTACCAATCTGTTGCTGATTGTAGGGGGCGCGGCCCTTATCCGCCCGCTGACGGTACGCTCAGAGATCCTGCGGCGCGAACTGCCGTTGATGTTGGTAGTCACGGTATTGTGTGGTTTTTTGCTGGCTGATAATCATCTGAGCCGGGGAGATGGCGTTATCTTGCTGCTGGCAGCGGCGATATTTATCATTTTAATACTAAAAATCGCGCGGCTGGCACACGCTCAGGGAAATGATATCCTGACCCGTGAGCAATTAGCTGAATTACCTCAGGATAGTAGCAATACCGTCGCATTATTGTGGCTGGTTCTGGCCTTCATTATTTTACCCCTGTCAGCCAAAATGATTATCGATAATGCCACAGTGATTGCCAGAGTCGCGGGAGTCAGTGAGTTGGTTATTGGCCTGACGGTCATCGCTATCGGCACCAGCCTGCCAGAATTGGCGACGTTTATCGCCGGGGCGCTGAAAGGGGAAGATGATATGGCTGTCGGCAATATCATCGGCTCAAATATTTTTAATATCGTGATTGTTCTCGGTGTGCCCGCTCTGCTGTCACCGGGAGAAATCAATCCCGAGGCTTTCCAGCGTGATTATTGGGTGATGCTCGGCGTCAGCGTGGTATTCACGCTGTTGTGTCTGGGGCGCAAACATCGAATCAACCGTATGGCTGGCACTCTGTTATTATGTGGGTTTATCGCTTATCTTGCGGTGCTGTTTTTCGCTCCATTCAGTGCGGCATAACATAAACAATGCCGTATACAGGAACCAAATATGTCTACTTTTGATTTACAGCCGGATCTTGATTTACAGCGAGGAGTGAATTTCCAGCAGGCGGGTAAACAGGTATTACACATTGAGCGCGAAGGGTTGGCACAACTCGGTCAATACATTAATGACGATTTCGCCAAAGCCTGTGAGACGATATTTAACTGTCATGGCAAAGTCGTGGTAATGGGGATGGGCAAATCTGGGCATATTGGTTGCAAAATTGCCGCCACTTTTGCCAGCACAGGTACTCCTGCATTCTTTGTTCATCCGGGCGAGGCCAGCCACGGTGACCTTGGCATGGTGACACGCCAGGATATTGTGTTAGCCATCTCAAATTCAGGGGAATCCAACGAAATTCTCGCGTTGATTCCGGTACTTAAGCGCCAGAGAATCCCGCTTATCTGCATGAGCAATAACCCTGAAAGTACGATGGGTAAAGCCGCTGACATCCATTTGTGCATTAAAGTGCCACAAGAAGCCTGTCCGCTAGGTTTAGCCCCCACCACCAGCACCACCGCGACGCTGGTGATGGGCGATGCACTCGCGGTCGCATTGCTGCAAGCGCGTGGTTTCACTCAGGAAGATTTTGCCCTTTCCCACCCCGGCGGCGCGCTGGGCCGCAAATTGCTGTTACGGATCAGCGATATTATGCACACCGGTGCAGATATTCCTCACATCAGCCCTGATGCTTCATTACGAGATGCCCTACTGGAAATTACTCGGAAAAATCTGGGTTTAACCGTAATCTGTGACGATTTGATGATGATTAAAGGTATCTTTACCGATGGCGACTTGCGGCGAGTATTTGATATGGGAATTGATCTGAATAACGCGAAAATTGCGGATGTCATGACCGGCGGAGGTATCCGGGTGCGGCCAACCATGCTGGCGGTGGATGCTCTCAACCTGATGGAGTCACGCCATATTACCGCATTGTTAGTGGCCGATGGCGATCAATTGCTGGGTGTGGTGCATATGCACGACATGCTGAGAGCCGGTGTAGTTTAATAAAAGGTAAATTATGAGCACCCCTTATCTGGACACATGCTATGGGCCAGTCGCAAGCAGCGTGATGCAGCGCGCGGCGAAAATTCGCCTGCTGATTTGTGATGTTGATGGCGTGATGTCCGATGGCCTGATTTATATGGGTAATCAGGGCGAAGAGCTGAAAGCATTCAACGTACGTGATGGCTATGGCATCCGCTGCCTGATAACCTCAGGTATTGAAGTGGCGATTATTACTGGTCGCCAGGCCAAATTAGTGGAAGACCGCGCTAACACATTGGGCATTACCCACCTTTATCAAGGGCAATCTGATAAGCTGATCGCCTATAATGAATTATTAGCGGCATTACGATGTGAGCCTGAACACGTGGCTTATATTGGTGATGACCTGATCGATTGGCCGGTAATGGCCCGTGTTGGGTTATCGGTCGCCGTAGCTGATGCTCACCCATTGCTGCTGCCAAAAGCGCACTACGTTACACAGATTAATGGCGGGCGCGGTGCGGTACGTGAAGTCTGTGATTTAATATTATTGGCTCAAGATAAGCTTGACGGTGCCAAAGGATTGTCGATATGAGTACAACAAGACGCTGGATAACAATATTTCTGGCACTGGTTGCTTTGGCACTAATTGGCTGGAATATGTCCGGTTTTAATCAGCAGAGCATCCCAAAAGTGACGGATGATACTGAGCCGTCTTCGCAGAGCCAACATACTGTGACCGTGGTTTTTAATCCAGTCGGGCAATTAAATTACAAATTGGTGGCGGAAGACGTTCAGAACTTCAGCGTTCAGGAATTAACCTGGTTTACCAAACCGGTTATGACTCTGTTTGGTGATAATGCGGTTGCAACCTGGACAGTGCGGGCTGATCGCGCCAAGTTGACCGATGATAAAATGCTCTATTTGTATGGTCATGTTGAAGTTGATAGCCTGACCCCGGACGCACAGTTACAAAAAATTAAAACCGATAACGCCCAGGTTAATTTGATCACTCAGGATGTATCCTCAGACGATGAAGTTACCCTCTTTGGTGTTGGATTTACATCTAACGGCATGAAAATGCGTGGGAACTTGCGGGATAAAACCGCCGAGCTGATTGAAAAGGTTAAAACCTCTTATGAAATCCAAAAATAAAATTCGTCATCTTTTGCTTGCCAGCTCACTTTTGGCCACAAGCCTGCCTGCTCTGGCGTTAACCGGCGATACCGATCAACCGGTTAACGTTGACTCAGTCAAACAAGCGTTAGATATGGCGGCGAATACCGTCACCTTCACCGACAACGTGATTATCAGGCAAGGTACCATTGAGATTAAGGCTGATAAAGTGGTCGTTACCCGCCCTGGCGGTGATCAGAGCAAAATGGTCATCGAAGGTTATGGTAATCCAGTGACTTTCTACCAGATGCAGGACAGCGGTAAGCCGGTCAAGGGGCATGGGCAGAAATTGCGTTACGAGGTTGCCAATGACTTTGTGGTGTTGACGGGCAATGCCTACCTGGAGCAACTTGATAGTAATATCAAAGGCGACCGCATCACTTATCTGGTGAAAAAACAGCAGATGGAAGCCTTCAGTGATAAAGGCAATCGCGTGACAACGGTACTGTTACCGTCTCAATTACAAGACAAAGGGCCAGCAGCGTCAGGCCCAAAGAAGAGTAAGTAATCATTTATGGCAACATTAATCGCAGAAAAGCTGGCTAAGGCGTACAAAGGCCGTAAAGTGGTCGAAGACGTCAGCCTAAACGTGAAGTCCGGTGAGATTGTGGGCCTGCTTGGGCCGAACGGCGCGGGTAAAACCACCACTTTTTATATGGTCGTCGGCATTGTCCAGCGTGACGCCGGGCGTATTGTGATTGATGACGAAGATATCAGCCTGTTGCCTCTGCATGAACGTGCACGCCGTGGCATTGGCTATTTGCCACAAGAGGCTTCTATCTTTCGTCGCCTGAGTGTTTTTAACAATCTGATGGCGGTGCTGGAAATCCGTAAAGACCTGTCAACTGAACAGCGTCAGGAGCGCGCTGATGAATTAATGGAAGAGTTCCATATTACTCATTTACGTGACAGCCTGGGCCAATCACTCTCCGGTGGTGAACGTCGCCGGGTTGAAATTGCCCGCGCACTGGCTGCAAATCCTAAATTCATTCTACTGGATGAGCCGTTTGCTGGGGTTGACCCGATTTCTGTTATCGATATCAAGAAAATTATTGAACATCTGCGCGACAGTGGTCTTGGCGTTCTGATTACCGACCATAACGTGCGTGAAACGCTGGACGTTTGTGAGCGGGCTTATATTGTAAGCCAGGGGCACTTAATCGCTCACGGTACACCACAGGAAATTTTGGCTGACGAACAAGTTAAGCGTGTTTATCTCGGTGAGGAGTTCCGCCTCTAACCGCACGATTAACTGGGTAAGACGCTTGTCATCCATAAAGGAAAATTAATACCGCATTATGAAGCAAGGTTTGCAACTCAAGTTCAGCCAACAACTGGCGATGACTCCGCAGCTTCAACAGGCCATTCGCTTGTTGCAACTTTCTACGCTTGAACTCCAGCAGGAGATTCAATTAGCGTTGGAGAGTAACCCCCTGCTTGAGCAAACTGATCTTCACGAAGAGATTGATGCCAAAGAAATCGTAGACAGTGAATCTCTTGATACCCGCGAGGCGCTGGAACAAAAAGATATGCCGGAAGAGTTGCCGCTTGATGCCACCTGGGATGAAATTTACACCGCAGGAACGCCATCAGGTATGGGCAATGATTACAGCGAGGACGAATTACCGGTCTATCAGGGGGAAACTACCCAAACGCTGCAAGATTATCTGATGTGGCAAGTGGATTTGACGCCGTTCTCTGATACCGATGCCGCCATCGCAACCTCTATCGTCGATGCCGTGGATGAGACGGGCTATCTCACCGTCCCGCTGGAAGACATCTTAGAAAGCATGGGCGATGAAAATGTCGCACTGGATGAAGTCGAAGCGGTACTCAAGCGAATCCAACACTTTGATCCCATTGGTGTTGCTGCCAGAAATCTGCGTGAATGCCTGCTGGTACAGTTATCGCAATATGCCAAAGACACCCCCTATCTGGCCGAAGCACGTCTGGTCGTCAGTGAATATCTGGATTTGCTAGGCAACCATGATTTCCGCACGATGATCCGTTTAAGTCGGCTAAAAGAAGATACACTGAAAGAAGCGATCGCCTTGATCCAGTCGTTGGACCCGCGTCCTGGCCAATCTATCAATACCGGGGAGTCTGAATATGTCATCCCCGATGTGCTGGTACACAAAGACAAAGGCCAGTGGGTGGTCGAGCTGAATGCCGATAGCATTCCCCGTCTGAAGATTAATCAACAGTATGCGGCGATGGGCAGCAGTACGCGCAATGATAGCGACGGGCAGTTTATCCGTAGCAATCTACAAGAAGCAAAGTGGCTGATAAAAAGCCTTGAAAGCCGTAATGAAACGCTGCTCAAAGTGGCGCGTTGCATTGTTGAGCAACAGGTCGCATTCTTTGAAAATGGGGCAGAATTTATGAAACCTATGGTGCTGGCTGATATTGCCCAAGCCGTAGATATGCATGAATCGACGATCTCCCGCGTGACCACGCAGAAATTCCTGCACAGTCCTCGGGGGATTTTCGAGCTGAAATATTTCTTCTCCAGTCACGTCAATACCGATAGCGGGGGCGAAGCCTCTTCCACTGCTATTCGTGCACTGGTGAAAAAATTGGTTGCGGCAGAAAACCCAGCCAAACCACTGAGTGACAGCAAGCTCACCACACTGTTATGTGAACAAGGCATCATGGTGGCGCGGCGCACTGTTGCGAAGTACCGAGAGTCGTTATCCATCCCGCCGTCAAATCAGCGTAAACAGTTGGTTTGACCTGAACTGAGAAGGAAGACACTATGCAGCTCAACATTACCGGTCATCATGTAGAAATAACCGAAGCGTTACGCGAGTTTGTTACCACAAAATTTGCCAAACTTGAGCAATATTTTGATCGCATTAACCAGGTGTATGTGGTTTTAAGTGTCGAAAAAGTAAAACAAATTGCAGAAGCAACGGTGCATGTGAATGGAGGCGAGTTGCACGCTAGCTCGGACCAAGAAGATATGTATGCCGCAATTGATATTTTGGTTGATAAACTGGCCCGCCAGTTGAACAAACATAAAGATAAATTGAAACAGCATTAAGAATCTTTGCGGCTATTATTCACCAACCAAGGTTTACACTCGCTACTTAGCCTGAACCGGTAGTAGGAAATATCTCCACCACCGGTTTCAGGTGTAAAACAGCGTTTAAGTGAAAGATGAGATGATCAACGATCCAGCATTGCAATTAAGCTCGGTATTAAATATCGAGTGCACCAAAAGCGCCGTACATTGCACCAGTAAAAAACGGGCTTTGGAAATTATCAGCGAGTTAGCGGCCAGGCAGCTAAACCTGCCATCACAGGTCGTTTTCGATGCGGTACTAACACGCGAACGCATGGGCAGTACCGGTATTGGTAACGGTATCGCGATACCTCACGGCAAGTTGGAAGAAGATACACTGCGTGCAGTGGGTGTATTTATCCGTCTGGAACAACCAATAGCCTTCGATGCTATTGATAACCAACCGGTTGATCTATTATTTGCCTTGTTGGTTCCGGCAGATCAATGTAAAACTCATTTACACACTTTGTCTTTAGTGGCCAAGAGATTAGCTGATAAAACAGTGTGTCGGCGTTTACGTGCAGCGCAAAGTGATGAAGAGCTTTATCAGATAATGACAGAAGTGCCGTCAGAAACAGCGTAACTTGGCAAATAGCGTCTGTTTTGTTCGCTATGTCCGGCTCTTATAGCCGGAATGCAGGTTCCTAATTGTGGCGATAAACGCCAATGAGATACCAAGGGGAGTCACTCACATGGTGCTGATGATTGTCAGCGGCCGTTCCGGTTCAGGGAAGTCTGTTGCTTTGCGTGCCTTGGAAGATATGGGCTTTTATTGTGTCGATAACTTGCCCGTAGTTCTGCTGCCACAATTGGCGAATACACTTGCCGGGAGGAATATCTCGGCTGCGGTGAGCATAGACGTGCGCAATATGCCGGAATCTCCTGAGGTATTTGAACTCGCGATGACTCAACTGCCGGACAGCTTCTCACCACAGTTGCTATTTTTGGATGCTGACCGTAATACCCTGATTCGCCGCTACAGTGATACTCGTCGTTTGCATCCGTTGTCGGCTAAGAATCTGTCATTAGAAAGTGCTATCGATGAAGAAAGTATCCTGCTGGAGCCTCTGCGCTCACGGGCTGATCTGGTTATTGATACCTCGGAAATGTCAGTACATGAGCTGGCCGAAATGCTGCGTACCCGCCTGTTGGGTAAACGTGAGCGCGAGCTAACGATGGTGTTTGAGTCCTTTGGCTTTAAACACGGTATTCCTATTGATGCCGATTATGTCTTCGATGTTCGTTTCCTGCCAAACCCACACTGGGACCCCAAATTACGTCCGATGACAGGCTTGGATAAACCGGTAATCTCCTTCCTCGATCGCCATACTGAAGTGCATAACTTTGTTTATCAGACCCGCAGCTATCTGGAACAGTGGCTGCCGATGCTGGAGACCAATAACCGCAGTTATCTGACGGTTGCCATTGGTTGTACCGGCGGTAAGCACCGTTCGGTCTATGTTGCTGAGCAATTGGCAGATTATTTCCGCGCTCGCGGTAAAAATGTTCAATCGCGCCACCGAACTCTGGAAAAGCGTAAACAATGACCGTCAAACAAACCGTTGAGATCAAAAACAAGCTGGGGATGCACGCCCGGCCAGCGATGAAACTGTTCGAGCTGGTTCAGAGTTTTGATGCAGAAGTGATGTTACGCAATGACAGTGGTACAGAGGCTGAAGCCAGCAGTGTGATTGCACTGCTGATGCTAGATTCTGCTAAAGGTCGTCAGATTGAAGTTGAAGCCACCGGCCCTGACGAGATTCAGGCGCTGGCGGCAGTGATTGAGTTGTTTAATTCCGGGTTTGATGAGGACTGAGGTTTCAGTTCATGATTCACTGAAAGCAAATTCGAACTAACTCCCATTAGTAATCGTTTGCTAATCATAAAAAATACGGCTTTTCCCTCTTGCAGAGAAATCCCACGCGAGTATAATTCGCCACAATTTGCTGGGAGAAATGATGAAAAGCCGCTTGAATTTTGCTAAACATCGTCGTTTTGTTGAAAATGACCCGATCGATGGTCGACAAAATAGACTACTAGCAGGCAGCCAATTGCCATTCATTCTCCCGTTGCTAAACCGATCTCGTAAGGCCCCTCATTGAGGGGCTTTTTTTTTGTCTGCTGATCGGAGCCAAATTAAGCATTATCACTAATTAAAATATATACCCTAAATAATTCGAGTTGCAGGAAGGCGGCAACTGAGCAAATCCCCAGGAGCTTACACAAGTCAGCGGCTGGGGTGAGCGAAAGCCGCCAACACACATGCAGCTTGAAGTATGACGGGTCACACAGGAGAGCGAAAATGGCCAACCCGTTGTATCACAAGCATATCATCTCAATTAACGACTTATGTCGCGAGGAACTGGAACTGGTATTGCGCACAGCCGCCAGTTTGAAAAGCCACCCGCAACCCGAGTTGTTAAAACACAAAGTGATCGCCAGTTGCTTTTTCGAAGCCTCGACCCGTACCCGCTTGTCATTTGAAACCTCGATTCACCGCTTGGGCGCATCAGTGGTTGGCTTCTCCGATAGCAGCCATACGTCGCTGGGTAAGAAAGGCGAAACACTAGCCGATACTATGTCGGTCATCAGCACCTATGTGGATGCCATTGTGATGCGCCACCCGCAGGAAGGCGCTGCACGGCTGGCTGCCCAATTCTCAGGCAATGTGCCGGTGGTCAACGCGGGCGACGGTGCCAACCAGCATCCAACGCAAACTCTGCTCGATTTGTTTACTATTCAGGAAACCCAAGGGCGGCTGGATAACATCAATATCGCGATGGTTGGCGACCTAAAATATGGCCGAACCGTACATTCACTAACGCAAGCGCTGGCCAAATTCGATGGTAACCGCTTCTTCTTTATCGCCCCAGACGCACTGGCAATGCCTACTTATATCTTGCAAATGCTGGAAGAAAAGGGGATTAAATACAGCTTGCATCAAAGCATAGAAGAAGTGGTGCCGGAGTTAGATATTCTCTATATGACCCGCGTGCAGAAAGAGCGCCTTGACCCCTCTGAATATGCTAACGTCAAAGCGCAGTTCATCTTACGTGCGGCAGATTTGAATAACGCACGGGACAACCTTAAAGTGCTGCACCCGCTACCACGTATTGATGAGATCACCACCGATGTTGATAAAACCCCCTACGCCTACTATTTCCAACAGGCAGGTAACGGTATTTTTGCACGTCAGGCGCTGCTGGCGCTGGTATTAAACGCAGATTTGGCTCTTTAAGGGGATTGAACATGACTCAGGATTACAAACTACAGGTTGAAGCGATTAAATGCGGTACCGTGATTGACCATATTCCGGCGCAAATCGGCTTTAAATTGTTATCGCTGTTCAAACTCACGGCAACGGACCAACGCATCACTATTGGATTGAATTTGCCGTCAAAACGCTCTGGCCGTAAGGATCTGATTAAAATAGAAAATACCTTCCTGACTGAGCAGCAAGCTAACCAACTGGCCATGTATGCCCCCGATGCAACTGTTAACCGCATTGATAACTACGAAGTGGTAAAGAAGCTGACCCTCAGCCTGCCAGAGCATATTGACGCCGTACTTACCTGCCCCAACAGTAACTGCATCAGCCACAACGAACCGGTTGATTCCAGCTTTAAAGTGAAAGCACAAAAAGGTGAAATCCACCTTAAATGCAAATATTGCGAGAAGGAGTTCGACCATCAGGTGGTTTTACAGGCAGATTAAATGCTGTAAAAGGGTAATGCCCTGCCCAAGCGAATATTGCCGCACGTAATATTTACAATAGTGGCAATATTTTCCATCGTGGAACATCGCAAACTTAACGTGCCTGGGTTGCTGTAATCCAACCCATCTTTATAATAGAACTAATTAAATCCAGTCGATTTCACGGTGCAGGAAAACGGATTACAGCGGCCTCGTAGAGGCAAGGCCCAAGGATGAGCCAAGTAGCGCGCAGCCAACACTCCTGCAATGTGAAAGATGACAGGTTCCTTTCGCATTACGTAACCAGGAGTCAATATGTCACGCATTATCAGCACTGAGCTAGCCCCTGCCGCCATCGGCCCATATGTTCAGGGTGTTGATCTGGGCAGTATGATCATCACGTCAGGTCAGATCCCGGTTGATCCAAAAACCGGTCTGGTGGCCGATGACGTTTCCGCTCAAGCTCGTCAATCACTGGAAAACGTGAAAGCCATCGTCGAAGCGGCAGGTTTAAATGTTGCCGATATTGTGAAAACCACAGTATTCGTGAAAGATCTGAATGATTTCAGTACAGTTAATGCCACCTATGAAGCCTTCTTTAACGAACATAACGCGCCGTTCCCTGCCCGTTCATGTGTTGAAGTTGCACGTCTGCCAAAAGATGTGAAAATCGAAATCGAAGCTATCGCGGTACGTCGTTAATTCCGATGTAAACCGTCTACGGCTGACTATTGTCAGCCGTTTTTGCCACTATCAATCCCGAATCCAATAAATCCCCTCATACGCCCGCAAAACCATCGCCTGTGGTTGGAAGGCGCTTTCACCATAGCTGCTCATCAGCAATTGCCAATGACCATCCCGCTCTATCCCCTCCGGCTGCCATTGTTGCGATTCGCCGCTCAAGTTAGCCACCACCAGCAATTGCTTACCCTGCCAGTGGCGTAAATAACACCACAAATCAGGGTGTTGTGGGCAGAGATCCTGATAGTCGCCAAAGGTGAACACATCATGTCGCTTGCGCAGGGCTATCAGATATTGATAAGCATAAAATACCGAATCGGCATCAGCCAGTGCGCTATCAACATTAATCTCAGCATAGTTGCTGCACGGGTCAATCCACGGTGTTCCTTGGCTGAATCCGGCATTGTGGCGACTATTCCATTGCATCGGAGTGCGGCTATTATCACGGGATTTAGCCGCTAAAATCGCCAATAACTCGTCCGGTTCGCGCCCTTGCGCGCTCAACTCAGCAAACATATTCAGGCTTTCAACATCACGGTATTGATCAATTGAGGTGAAGTTGGGATTGGTCATGCCAAGCTCTTCACCTTGATAGATATACGGCGTGCCCTGCATTCCATGCAGCACCATTGCCAGCATCTTGGCCGCTGGCAGACGCAATGCGCCCTCATCGCCAAAGCGCGACACAATACGCGGCTGGTCGTGGTTACACCAGAACAATGCATTCCACGCACGGTTGTGCATCCCTTGTTGCCACTGATTAAAAATCTTTTTAAGTTCAATGCGATCCGGCGGCATCAGCGACCATTTCTCACCATTAAGATAATCCACTTTCAAATGATGGAAATTGAAGGTCATCGACAGCTCATCTCCTCCCAATGCGGCATAACGCTGGCAATGTTCAAGGCGAGTAGAGGACATCTCGCCCACCGTCATCAAGCCACGCGGCTGAAACACATCGCGGCTCATTTCTTGCAAAAATTCGTGGATACGTGGGCCATCGGTATAGAAACGGCGGCCATCTCCTTCTAAATCACTGGGGAAATCTTGCTGCTTGGACACCAGATTAATCACATCCAGACGCAAGCCGTCCACACCAATATCAGCCCAAAATTCGCACACTTTTTTCAATTCATCGCGTACCGGTGGGTGCTCCCAGTTGAGATCAGCCTGCTCGGTGGCAAATAAATGCAGATAATATTGGCCGCTTGCTGCATGCCATTGCCAGGCATTGCCACCAAATTTTGAGCGCCAGTTATTCGGTGCATTCTCGCCCTCACCGTCACGCCAGAGATAAAACTGACGGTATGGGCTATTGCGTTGTTGTGCGGCCTTAAACCAGGCGTGTTCAGTGGACGTATGATTGAATACCATATCCATCACGATACGAATACCACGGTGATGGGCGGCAGCAACCAGCGTTTTGAAGTCATCGAGGGTGCCATAAGCGGGGTCAATGGCGCAGTAATCCGCAACGTCATAGCCGTTATCTATTTGCGGTGAGACATAAACCGGCGTCAGCCAAATAGCATCGACACCGAGCTTTTGCAGATAATCCAGCCGTTGCGTCACTCCCGCCAGATCACCATAACCATTACCGGTGCTGTCCTGAAAACTCTTCGGGTAAATCTGGTAAATGACGCCGTTTTGCCACCAAGGGATAGGATTATTCATCGCAGACTCTTATTCATAGAAAAAATAGAAAATGGAGAAAAGGCTCCGCCAAAAAATAGCTGCTGGCGGAGGAACGTGATTCAGACCGGTAATTCGCCGCGGCGGTCTTTACGTTTATAAACCAAAATGGTCAGGACTAACGGCACCACAATCGCCACTAATATCGCAAGAGCATAAATTCCCCAAAACTGCGGTTTGATCGACAAAATACCCGGCAGGCCGCCAACACCAATACCGTTCGCCATCACCCCGGTCAGCCCACAGATAAGGCCCGCCAACGCAGAACCGACCATTGCGCACAGCATCGGGAAGCGATACTTAAGATTAATACCGTACATTGCCGGCTCGGTAACCCCCAAATAAGCCGAAATCGCTGCGGGGACTGAAATCTCGCGCTCATTGACCTTACGACTGATGATAATAATGCCCAGTACCGCAGAGGCTTGTGCGATGTTAGACAGCGCAATCAGCGGCCAGACCGGTGTGCCGCCCATGCTCTGAATCATCTGCATATCAATGGCTAACGTAGTCTGATGCACCCCGGTAATCACCAACGGCGCATACAGGAAGCCAAACAATGCCGCACCAATCGGAGCGAAGCTGCCGGTCATCACCGCTTTCACGCCCCATGCCACACCATCACCAATCATGCGCCCAAACGGCCCGATCAAAGTATGGGCAAGGAACACCGCCAGCAGCAGCGAAACCACTGGCACCACCACCAAATAGAGGTATGCGGGGATAATTTTCTTCAGATTAGTTTCAATCCACCCCAGAGCCAACCCCGCCAAAATTGAAGGAATAACCTGCGCCTGATAACCCACTTTCTCAATAGTGAACCAACCGAAGTTCCAGACCTCTGGAACCTGTTGCCCCAGCAGGTAGGAGTTCATCAGTTGCGGTGATACCAAAGTAATACCCAGTACAATCCCCAATACCGGGGTGCCGCCCATTTTCTTCACGGTCGACCAGCAGATAGCCACCGGTAGGTAGAAGAAGATGGCTTCACCCAGTAACCACAGGAAGTCGTAAATGGTTTTCCACGCCGGATACATCTGCGCCAGCGTTTTGCCGTCGGACATCGGAATATCGCCAATCACGTTACGGAAGCCAAGGATCAAGCCTCCGCTGATCAGCGCCGGTAACAGCGGGAAGAAAATCTCGGCAAAGTGAGAAATACCGCGCTCAAACCAAGTCATGTTCTGCCGTGCCGCCAGCTTGGTTTGTTCTTTATCTACCTCATTCCGGCCAATCTTAGCGATTAGCGCCCGATAGTAATCATCCACTTCTGGCCCGATAACCACTTGAAATTGACCGGCATTAGTAAAACAGCCCTTGACCATCGATAGGTTTTCGATCTCTTTTGGCGCGGCCTTCGACGGATCATTTAACACAAAACGCAACCGGGTAATGCAGTGGCTGACGGTGGCAATATTCTCTCTGCCGCCCACCAGTACGATCAATTGATCAATATCTTGTTGTTTTACTTTGCTCATTTAATCTTACCTTTCGTAAAGGTGGGATAGCGTGCGAGTTGTAAGGTGTGCTTAATCAAAGCGCTAAGGTCGTTATTAACGACAAAGTCAAACTAGTAGCTGATTAAATAGTTTCCTATTAAAGATTATCCAGATATTAATTATAATGGAATGGGAACGTTCCCAACTTGCGTTGACGATCACAATTTGGCAGCGCTTGGTACTGCTTTTTGTGGTCAACTCATCGTGGAATGGTGTGTTACACAGCAACTAGCAACGGTATAACCCCACCTCAGGCAACAGGATGGCCGTGACGAAAAATAATGCTACCAGAGGTTCAGGCAAGCTTCCCTGGAATTATAATTTGTTGAATTTGATTACTATTATTAAGCTGTTCAAGCAGTTGCTGCGCAGCTTTCATACCTGCGCAGCCATAGCCCAGTTCAACGGACAGGGTATTGGGAAACAGGAAATGCAGCAGCGGCGTATTACCGATACCGCATACCTGAATATGCTGCTGGCTTTGCTGTTGTAAATACTTACTCACACCCATCGCGATGGTGTCAGAGGCACATACCAGCGCCGAGGTATCGGGTTTTATTACCTGAGGCGCTAACAAGAAGCCACTCTGATAACTCAGCTCCCCCAGCGCGACCGTCGCAGTCAGGCCATGCTGTTGGCTATAATCGAGATAAGATTGGTGACGGCGCATCCCGGTTGTGGCATCGGAAGGCTGTACACCGATGTAACTGATATGGCGATGTCCGGCATGGCGCAGATTATCCATCAGCAGGCGTACCGCCCCCTCATCGTCGTAGCAGACAGAAGAAAAACCCTCATATTCACGCGCCAGTACCACCATTTTGTCCTGCCACGGCGAAAGCATTTCAACGCTTAACCCGGAGAAACCAAACAGGATCACACCATCGACATGACGCTGTTGCAGAACATGCAAATGCTCACTGACCAATTCAGGATCAAACTGGCTCTCCATCAAAATAGGGTCATAACCTTGCTGATAGAACAGGGGCAACATGGTGCGAACAGCCTGATTCTCCGAGGGAGAGTCGAGACGTGAAACAATGATACCGACCACTTTATCGCTCTGCCCCCGCATGGCGCGGGCTGATTTTGATGGGGTAAATCCTTGCTGGCGGATCACTGCCTCAACTCGCTCCCGAGTCTGTGGGCTGACACTGCCTTCATTGTTTAATACCCGTGAAACCGTGGATTTTCCAACTCCACTCATGCGGGCAATATCCTTAATGGTCAAACGGTTTTGCATGGTTTACCTAATGTTTAGGTTTGGAAACATATAATAAAGAGATTATTTATATTTAACGCAGTTGTGGGGAGTTTATCATGCAAAGAATCAGACTCAACGCATGATATCCCATAGCACGCGGCATACGGCTACCCTGACCAGGTTATCTCACCGTCAGGGTGGTTTTTTGGCGCGGCAAGAACAGCGATACTGGTTAGTCTCTGGGTGGATGTCGCATAGCGCCTACCCTGTCTTTTAATTTACCGGAGGTGGATTACCCAATGGACCCCGTTCCCTCATCCCGCACCTTTTGGTGTACCCGGTAAGGCCATTCCCCTCTGAAGTGGCAACCTTACCGGATGAAGAGCAATCTGGTAGGCGGTCATAGCGCACACGTTCCCCGCGGTGATCTCTGCTGATTACATTTTTTTGCCATCTCTACGGCAGGTTTGCCGTGGGCGCAACATGAAGATAGTTCATGGCATGACAGTAAGGTTTGAACCATGCAAGTTAAAAATTTCACCCGGCAGTTGCTCAATGTATTGAGCCGTAACCTGCCCCGCCGCCTGATTCGCCGGGAAACCATGTTAGAAGGTCTGCCGCAAGGAAGTGCGGCTAAAGATCTGCCTATCGCGCTGACTCAACAACGTTTGCAATGCGCTAATGAAGCGCCACAGCAGCTTTACCAGCGCTTTCAGAGTCACCCTGAGGGGCTAACCGAACCAGAAGCCGAGGCTATCCGCCTGCAAAGTGGCAGTAATCTGATTGAGAATCAGCAGGCAACCCGCTGGTGGGTTCACCTGTGGCATTGCTATCGCAATCCGTTTAACTTGCTACTGACCCTGCTGGCCCTGATTTCCTATGCTACCGAAGACCTCACCGCCGCACTGGTGATTGGTGCAATGGTGCTGATTTCCACTCTGATGCATTTCATTCAAGAAGCCCGTTCCAACCGTGCGGCAGATGCGCTAAAAGCGATGGTCAGCAATACCGCCACAGTGGTGCGCAGTGATGCCCATACCGGTAAAAGCGGTCATCGTGAGTTACCCATATCTCAGTTGGTACCTGGCGATATTATCAAGTTGTCTGCGGGTGATATGATCCCGGCAGATCTGCGCATTCTGGTGGCGAAAGACCTGTTTATCAGCCAGGCCGCTCTGACCGGTGAATCGCTACCGGTTGAAAAAGTGGCGCAATGCCGTGAATGTGAAGAACAAAACCCGCTAGAGCGGGACACGTTGTGCTTTATGGGCACCAATGTTGTCAGCGGTTCGGCACTGGCTATCGTCATCGGCACCGGTAACCAGACCTATTTCGGCCTGTTGGCGGAACGTGTGACACATCAGGATGAGCAACCTAACGCCTTCCAAAGCGGTATCAGTAAAGTCAGCTGGTTGCTGATTCGCTTTATGCTAGTCATGACCCCGATTGTGTTATTAATCAACGGGTTTACTAAAGGTGACTGGTGGGAAGCGTCACTATTTGCCTTATCGGTTGCCGTCGGCTTAACCCCGGAAATGCTGCCAATGATCGTCACCTCGACGTTGGCGAAAGGGGCGGTAAAACTGTCGAAACAAAAAGTGATCGTCAAACGATTGGATGCCATCCAAAACTTTGGGGCGATGGATATTCTGTGTACCGATAAAACCGGCACGCTGACTCAAGATAAAATCGTGCTGGAGAGCCACACCGACGTATTTGGTGCTAATTGTGAGCGAGTACTGCACTACGCCTGGCTTAACAGTTACTACCAAACTGGCTTAAAAAACCTGCTGGATGTGGCTGTATTATCTTCAATGGCTGAGTCAACAGAGGTGGAGCCTCAAGCTGCTGCTACGCTGGCGGGTTATCACAAGATAGATGAGATCCCATTCGATTTTGAACGTCGCCGCATGTCAGTGGTAGTCAGCGGTAAATCTGGCTATCACGAGCTTATCTGCAAAGGGGCGCTGGAGGAGATGCTCTCCATCTGCCGCCATGTCCGCCAGGGCGATGACGTCATCCCTTTGACCGACACGCTGCTGACCCGCATCCGCCGCATCACCGATGAACAAAATCAACAAGGGCTGCGAGTGGTGGCGGTGGCGACTCGCATCATGCCGGATTATCAGCGCGATTATGCCGTTGCAGATGAGTATGACTTGATTTTGGAGGGGTATATTGCCTTCCTTGACCCGCCCAAAGAAAGCTCCGCGCCCGCACTGCGGGCATTGAAGAAAAATGGCGTAACGGTAAAAATTCTTACTGGTGACAATGAGTTAGTCGCCCGTAAAGTGTGTAAAGAGGTCGGATTATCGGTTGAACACGTTCTGCGTGGCAGCGATATCGAACCGATGACCGATGCAGAGCTAACGGAAGCCACCCGTACCACCACGGTGTTCGCCAAACTCACCCCGATGCATAAAGAGCGCATCGTGCAGAATCTGCGTAATGCTGGCCATGTGGTTGGTTTTATGGGAGATGGTATCAATGACGCACCAGCCATGCGCGCGGCCGATATCGGTATCTCGGTGGATTCAGCGGTAGATATCGCCAAAGAAGCCGCCGATATCATTCTGCTGGAAAAAAGCTTGATGGTACTGGAGCAGGGCGTGATTGAAGGCCGCCGAACCTTCGCTAACATGCTGAAATACATCAAAATGACGGCCAGCTCTAACTTTGGTAATGTCTTCAGCGTACTGATTGCCAGTGCATTCTTACCCTTCCTGCCGATGTTGCCATTGCATCTGTTGATCCAGAACTTAATGTACGACATTTCGCAAATAGCCATTCCGTTCGATAACGTAGACGAAGAACAACTCACCAAGCCACAACGCTGGAACGCCGGCGATCTGGGGAGATTTATGGTGTTCTTTGGGCCGATAAGTTCAATTTTTGACGTTTTGACATTCAGCCTGATGTGGTGGGTATTTAAAGCCAATACACCGGAGATGCAGACGCTGTTCCAGTCCGGCTGGTTTATTGAAGGGCTGCTGTCACAGACATTGATTGTACATATGATTCGCACACGCAAAATCCCGTTCGTTCAGAGCCGTGCGTCATGGCCACTGTGTCTAATGACGCTGGCAGTCGTTGTGGTCGGTATCGGGCTGACCTTCTCGCCACTGGCCGGGTTCTTGCAATTGCAGGCGCTGCCACTCGCTTACTTCCCGTGGCTGATTGTGATTCTGACCGGCTATATGGTGACGACGCAGTTAGTGAAAGGATGGTTTGTACGGAGATATGGGTGGCAGTGATTTGATTTGGTTATCGGCTCGGTTGATCGGATCAGGCTTCGGTTGATATTCGTTTAGTGCTCATCTGATCTCTATCGCCTCAACCGAGAAGGAGGGCAAGCCGGCCCTCCTTCACCTGCGGCTTGCGCGAAATATTGCCCTGCGGGTAAACCGCCTGCATCTTTCGGGCTGACGAGCCAGCGCGATTCGCATTCATGCTCAAGCGCGCTTTTCGCCGCCGTCCATGGCGGCTCACTCTACCCTCCCTCCTTGTCGGCAATATTCCTGATTGCGCTCAACATCAAAAGCTAATTCAAAACCCTGTTTTTAGGTTTTGATGTTAAAAGCACATTTGAGCTGCCGAATGAGGAGAGTAGGTAGGACGCGAGGCAGGGAAGCCGAGCGAGCCGTGCTTGAGCAGGAGCGAATCACGGAGGTCTGTCAACCGAAACGATGAAAGAGGGTATCCACGAAGTGGACAAGCGATACGTGCGTAAGCGCAGGGGTTCCAAGGGGGTTACGCGCTTGTAACCCCTTTGGCGGTTGAGGTATCGGAGGGGAATTGAGAACCAATCTCATATCAACCGAACCGATAACTAAACGAACATCAACCGAATTAATCCACTAAATCAATAACAAAAAATTAAATTCGACTCAAACAATCAATCGCGATTGCCTTAAAACTATCAAAATGCTGGCTGCTCAATAAACGGCTCATCGAACGCTCGCGCACGAAGGTGACGAACAAATCGTAAATTGCCATTGCTTCTTCATAATCGGTTTTACTAATGGCCAACAGGAAGATGACATAGGCCACCTCTCCCTCCCCCCAGACGATGCCATTGGGTGCCAGCAAAGTGACGACGACCGTCTTCTTGGCTAACAAGCCCAGTGAGTGTGGCAGCGCAATCCCCTCCCCCAGCATGGTGGAAACAATCGCTTCGCGTTCGACCACGGAGGGGTAGAAGTCTGCATCGACAAACCCTTCCTCTTCCAGTTGGCTACACACTTTTTTGAATAACTGCGCTTGCGTCATCGGCTGGTCGATTATCATAAAGTGGTTACTATCAAAAAACTTTTCCAGCATATAGGGCCGGGTACGATCAACCAAGACCAGCTTACCAAGTTGCTCTAACTGATATTCAGTCGGAAACGGTGACATCACCACCACTGGCTTATTTTTTTCGACCAACCGCGAATTCGAAATAATGAAATCTTCGTCGATATGGTCGAGATTTTCGTAATCGCGTAGGGAAATAGTCTGAGTCATCACAATTTGCGGATACTTACGTGAAATCTGCGCCTGAATCATCCGGGTGGTGGAATTACCGGTATCACACACCAACATCACCTGTGGATGGCGCTCATAACCAATATTGTAATGGCGTTCCAGCCCAACCCCGATATGCAGCACCAAATAGCCGATCTCATTTTCACTCAAGCTATAAGGGCTATATTTACCCCAACTGGATACCGCCGCCAATGTCACGTCATAGGCCATCGGATAATGCTGTTTAATATTAGATAACAGTGGGTTAGGGATGGTTATTTGATACTTAACCCGTGTTATCATGGTTTTAATATGGGTAAGTAAATCAATTCGTAACTGCTTATCACCCTGCAAATTATAGTTATAGTGGGCGTTAATATACGAAAGGATGTAGTCCACCAGCGTCTCTTCATCATCGGCATTGATTTCACTGGGGCGACTGGCATCGGCGGGCTGACTGGCCTGCACTCGACGGGCAGCGATATTAACCCGTAAGTACGCCTCTTCTGCTGGCGAAATATCTTTACCTGACAATAACCTAAGCTCGCTTGCCAAACGCCCTGACGCCAGTTTGACTGCCTCATCTACATCTTCTGCGTCGAAATCAGATAAAGGATAACCGTCGGTGATACGCTTGATGGCTACCGCACAGTAGAAAATGAGGTATTGCTCGCCCTCATCGGTTAAACGCACGGTGTATTGAGCCAATAGATCATGCAGCAATCCACTCAATTCCGGAATGGTTTGCATACTGAGTAGCTCATTTTTCAATAACGGATTATCGGCATCTTGTAACTGTAATTGGAACAACAAATCCGTCAGGCAGGTGCGAATTGCCAGCTCGCTACCAAACAGTTTCATCCCATAGCGCGGTTTGGTTTCGATGGTCAGATGGTATCGATTAAGCCTTTCTCTCACCTCAGCCATATCATTTTGCAATGTGCCACGGCTAACAAACCATTCATCGGCTAAATCTTCCAGCTTCAACGAAAAAGCAGAGGTTAGAAAACGGATTAACAAATAGTGTACCCGCTCATTGGCGGTACGGGGAGTCAGGTGCGTTTTACGATTTTGCTGTTGTAAACCACGAAAACGCTCCGCATCATCGATCATTAAACGATAACCAAAACCCCGGCTATGGACGAAGTGCGCACCATAATGCTCAAGAATATCATTCAACGCCGTGATATCAGCCCGCACTGTACGAGTAGAAACCGCAAAGCGTTTCGCCAACTCATTCTGAGGCAGCGTTTCCGATTGCAGCGCATCGAACATATAGGCCAGACGTTGATAGGGAAATCTCACTGCTCCACTCCGTTATTAAGGGTACTTTTGGTGCCCCCGCGGTTTTACGATGGGCTACCAACTGGGCTATAACCTGGTACAAAAGTCAATCATAAGTCTAATTCGAAAAACAGCTCAACGCTTGCATTATCCGGTTGATACCATTCTTCGCGCCTGCTGGCTGGTCGGTGATCCAACGGCAATACTTACTAAAAACTAATGTAAGACATGCTTTTTTTGAAAGTATCACCGCCTATAACTCAGTAGAGTATTTTAATAACTAATGATAAGGAGAGAATTATTATGCCGATTTGCATCTCATCATCCGTAAAATCTAATTCCCAGCTAATAATGCCCGTAGATACAACACAGAATAAATCCTCAGTACCTATCAAAAAAGTTAAGCAAAGAATGCTCTCATTTTTGCACCCATTAGCTAAATCTAAATTAGCGGAAACTGCAATTAAAACAACGCAAGATATCGATAAGCAACTCTCTCCTGGCGTTATCCTAGGTGTAAAGGAGGATATTGCCAATTGGCTACAAAATTATATGGATTCCTCAAGTAAGCATAAAAACTATCTGAATGGCTACACAAAAAAAGAAGATATAGGCCAATATATTAAGATAGAATCTATGCATGAAAAAGACACTGTTATTATACAAGAAACACCTGACACACTAAAAAAAATAACAAACTTAATCAAACAATTACTAGAGGGTCACAGCAAGAACGGTTCTTTGTATAAAGAACTTAAGAAAGTCATGACATCAGAACACACCTTAGGAAAATTATTCAGCGTTGATAAATCTTCAAGCATAGTTACCAAGATTGCTCATGTAATTATTGGTAAGAATATAAAAATCGAAATACATAACAATCAAACAACAGCTTCCCCTAGCATCAAATCCGTAAAAAGTAGCATTCCAGCCCCCAGACCTGAGGATAAATCAACTCAGGTAGATATCAATAAACTAAAAGCTGAGATTGAAAAAAAGTACGATCCATATATTGAGTTAGCCCATTGTAACAAACTCCTCAATGAGTTGTTGTTGATGTATATACAACAGTTTGGGTATTCTTCACCGATAAACACAAATGGTTCAAATTTACCTCTACTACGAAAAGAAGGAATATTGGCGTATAACGATTACGATCTATTGAAATCCGAGTATACAAAACTAGACAATACTATCCAATCGCATGAAAATCAGTACCAAAAAAATATGACACTACTGTCAATCTTAACGCCAAAAACAGCAATACTGCCATCACCGGTACTGGACATTATTCAACAAGCCATAGATAACTTAAAAAGTCCTCCTCAGAGTTTATGGGTTCGATTTATCCGTTTTATTTCCCCTGTTCAAGTAGCCAGACAACAGGGAAATAGCCGAAAAATGATAGACAAACTGGCTAGTTTGCAAGATTTAGTGCCTCAATTAGAAAAGACCAAACACTTTGAACATGTGGGCAACGCGCCGTGGCTCCATAACATGCTACGTGACCTCTTAATTAAGGCGAAACCGGAAAAGTACTCAGTTAAATTTTTCAAACTCCGCATCAGCCTTCCCTCCCCAGAACGTAAAGCTTGGAAGACCAAGTTGAAAGCCTGGGGCTGTTGAGAAAAACCGGTTAAAAACCCGATGCAATCACCGGCGGGCTACAGATTATCTCAATGCACTGAGACTGCGCCGATCATCGCCGCAGTCTCACGTCGCGGCTTAACTCAGTTTCCGCCAGTAAATCAGTTTGTTACGGTACTATCTTTTTCACAATATCCAATAAGATTTTCACATCAGCCGGGCGGGTATTGCCGGTTTTGCTGTCAATAATCGAGCTGTAGATGTGAGGAATGATTTTGGTCACCCCGGCATCCAGTGCGATTTGCACAATTTGTTCGAAATTATCCAGATCGATACCACCGGTTGGCTCCAACCAGAAACCGGTCGCCGCACAAGCCTCAGCGACAAAACGGTACTCATCAATCGAATCCAATCCATTCATCGGGAAGAACTTCACCGAGCTTCCCCCCATGTCTTTCAACATCGCAATGGCGGTAGTAACCGGAACAATCGCGTCCTTTTGCTGTGAGCTGAGCGGGCCGGTGGAGATTTTTACGTAACCCACTTTACCAGTGGGTGAAATCAGACCATTCACCACAGAATCATGCTGCCCCAGTAACGCACGACTTGGGCCGACACCGGTGAAAACCTGATTCACATGTTGCGGCTGAACCTGTTGTGAGATCTGGCTGACCATAGTCGATTGTTTCGGATCACCGGCCCCCAGGCCAACTGACAAAGCATTATCAATAAGCGCCGCGTACTCGCGCATGTCTTTGACTGCGCTATCAACATCGGGATAATTCTTCGATAACACGCCGACGAGGACATGGCCTTCAGCCGCCTGATAAATCTCACGCGCATTCTCTTTCGAACCGGCCAGCACATTCAGGCAGACACGGTCACGGTAATAATTCGGGGTTAACTTCATCGGTCAGGCTCCTTTAACCAAGTGGTTAATACAACGGTAAATAGTGTCAAGCTGCGACGGGGTAACACTTCGCACATCAACTTCAATCTTACCTTCGTTAGCTTTATAGGCACGGAAATAGATTGCGATATCGCCATTTTGCAGCGCGTCCACCAAATCCGGTGTCGAGCGGCCAATTTTGGCTTCATCAAAACTGATTTCGGTACGGGCAATATCACGCCCGGCAGCATCCCAAACTACTTTGGCAGATACGCCATCAACGGTATTTAGCTGGCTGATAAATGGCGTCATTTTGGTTATCATTTGCTGGCCAGTTTCCTTCTCCAGCGTCATATAACTCTCAATGGCACGGGTCAGACCGAGGATGCCCTCTTTGCCCACTTTCATCGCCCGCCCAATGCCGCTTGATTGCAACTTCACCCATTCAACATAGGTTTTTTTGCCTAAAACCAGCCCACTGGTTGGCCCTTCAATGGCTTTGGCACCGCTATAAATCACCAAGTCAGCGCCCATCTGGTAGTAACACTGCAAGTCTTCTTCTGCTGCTGCATCGACAATTAATGGCAATTGATGTTTACGTGCGATCACCACCGCCTGTTCGACTGATAAAATGCTTTTTTGTACGCAATGGTGCGATTTTATATACAAGATCGCGGCTGTATTTGGCGTGATCGCCGCTTCTAGCTGTTCAGGCAAACATTCGTTGGCATAACCGGCTTCGACGACTTTACCGCCCCCCAGCGTCACCATCGTATCAACTGGCGCACCGAAATTAACGTTGTGGCCTCTTGGTAAGACAATTTCATGCGGCACTGTGCGGGGTGCAGCATGAAGATTAACCCGTAAATTAGCGTCATCTTTCACAATCACCGCGGCGACCGACTGGGCAATCCCGGCGGAAGCGCAGGACACAACGACTGCGCTCTCAACATTTAGCAAGTTAGCAATATAAGCACCGGTCTTATTCACCAAATCTTTCATTTCAAAGTAATGGTTTAAACCCAACTCTACCGCCTCAACCACATCTTGTCGTGGCGTTGAAACACCCAACATCGTCATGCGACCAGAAGCGTTAATTACATGTTTTAACTGGTATTTCTCATAGACTGAAGACATCTTTAGACTTCCCTTCGTCAGTTAACACTACGTCACCAGCTACCACGGCAGCCAGCGGCACCAGGTACTTCTCACCGGTTACCGATTTACCTTCTGAATCATTGAATACCTGAGGTTGCTGTTTAAGCTCAAAAATCGTCAGGTCAGCGTCATAGCCCGTTGCCAGCACGCCTTTATCGGTTAAACGCAAGGCTTGCGCCGCATTTTCTGTTACGCAGGCGATCACCTGCTCAAGGTTCAAACCGATGGTGAAAAATTTGGACATCACCGTTGCCAGGCTGTGCACCGGGCCACTGATGCGGTTACGACAATAAATGTCAGAGCTGATGGTGTGCGGATAAATCCCTTGCTTGATGGCAAGCTCTGCGACATCAAAACTAAAGCTGGCGCTACCGTGCCCCACATCCAGTAATACGCCGCGTTCCAATGCACGCTGGATAGATTCACGCAAAACACCGGCGGGCGTCAGGATACGATTGGGTTTACCGTTGTAACAGTGGGTAATGATGTCACCCTGCATGAGCAAATCAGCAATTTCATCCAGATCCGGTGGGTTATTACCAATATGTACCATCAGCGGTAATTGGTTGTTTTCCTGCTGAATTTCTTTGGCACGGACTAGTGGCTTAATGCCATTCTTACCCACTACGCTGCTGCTCATCCGGGCTTTAATACCAATGATAAAACCGGGGTTACGGGCAATCGCCTCGCTAACACTCTGTTTATCAATTTGCGCCATATCAGCTAATTCGTTTTGCGTAACAATGCCAGTTTTCGCAATATTCAAAAAAGCATAGACATGGGTTTTAGCCTCACGGGTCAGGCGGTAAAAATCATCAACATCATTAGCCCCAGTGCTGCCTGCATCCACGACTGTCGTCACACCGCTGGCAACGCCAACCAAATCAGCTTCATCATGATAAATAGGAGATGCGGGATAACAATGAACGTGAGAATCAATCCAGCCGGCACTGATGTAATATTTCCCCGCGAGACTCAACACCTTTCTGGCGGAATAAACCGAAGGTTCGGTTTTATTATGTTCTTCAGCAGTAATGGCTGCATCGACTGCAACTATTTTTCCATCATTAATTATGATATCAACCTGACGACCGTCAACTAATACTGCTTGTTTGATAATAAAGTCATACATTATCTTATACCCTTCTTACTTGACGCCGCAGTGGTGTTAGCAGGGTAAACATCAGTAATTTTAATATTTACCCTGTACATCATTAAATAGCGACTGGGAAAATAGAACCTAAAATCATGGCACCCAAAATCGCGCCACCGGTAATAGGTTTATTCCACAGATAAAATAGTAGTGCACCACCTAAAGAGCCAATTCCAATCGGAATAGATGCAGTAATAGCAGACAGGATAATCAATGGCCCTAAGAAACGGCCAGAGGAATTACCTGCCCCCATCATGACATCAGCACCGTACGTTGAATTACTTTGGTTAATCGTAAATTTACGCGCCAAAATAATCAGATAACCGATAGCTAAACCAATAATCAGGCCAGTGACCAGTGATGCGGCAAAATTAGCAACCGGGAAGACAAACCCAGCCCCCAGTAATAATGCTGGCACACCCAGCCCCACACCGGTTTGAATCGCACCACCGATATCCAAAATACCAACTAGCGAACCCTCAATAATACGGGCAAATAAGAAACTGGCACCAAATGCAGCAACTGCACCATAAACACCGGTATCCATTCCAGCACGCAACATTGAAACAAATGCCACTTCGTTAAATGCACCGATACCATATAAATAATACATATGAGTACCAGCAAATACGCCGGAGGATAATAATCCTACAAAGATTGGGAATGACCAGTCGGCATACCAAAAATCATTCTTGGTTTTTTCATCCATCATCAAGCTCCTATTGCTGTGTTATTTTCCGCTCAATGCGTTATGAATGGTATCGAGCCAGACGGGCACGCCCAGACTGAATGACTCCAGGAATTTCATGTCAAATCCGCGGAAGAAACCACTGAGAACAAATAACAGCACAATGACTGTCATCATGATCTTGGTGACTTTATTCCAACCGCTTTCCTCAACACCTTTACCAATTAAAATACCCAGAACCAGACCTGGAACGGCGTTACCCATAATTAACTGTGCTAAACCGCCGAAAATAGTGGCCCAGAACCCGGAGCGACGCCCG
This sequence comes from Yersinia aldovae ATCC 35236, assembly GCF_000173735.1. GTDB lineage: Bacteria > Pseudomonadota > Gammaproteobacteria > Enterobacterales > Enterobacteriaceae > Yersinia > Yersinia aldovae. The sequence goes on from NZ_ACCB01000011.1 coordinate 62,423, forward strand.
GCGTCAATTGCGGCTAACCAGAAAATAACCGGCATCACCGTATTAACCAGAATATTTGCCGCAGGTACTAACACTTTAATTGCCGTTACCTGCAATGCTGCTGGCACCGCAGAAGCAGTGGTATTCAAGAAACTGACAACAATAACCCCAATAATCCCACAGGCGATGGCCATCTTTTTCGGGTTATGCATAGTTTCCGCTACATTGCGATTTTTGATCATCAATGCTGCGGCACCCCAGTTAGGAATAATGCGATGGTCAACGTCCTGAGTAAATGCACCTGCCGCGACCGAAGAGGCCCAGGCGTTGAAGAAGAATCCTAAACCAAAGGAGAAGTGCGATGCTGGATCCCCCTCACACGAGTTTAACTCGCCCAAGGTACGAAACGCGCCCATTCCCTGTATTGTCGGTGCATGGAACATACGGGCGGCCCCAACACCGACCCCCACACCAACCAGTCCGCCGATAATAATCGACTTAAAAAGAATGATTAAAAACATCAGTATATCCTTTTCATCTATAAGCTATACCCAAAGCAATTGGAGTTGCAGCTAACCCCCTGCGGCTTCAAGTACGAAGGGGATATCCTTTTTATTTAGAAACGAAAACGACCTTATCTGTATTAATGATTGTCACGTTCACGGTAATATCTAACTCAACGCTGTATGTCTTTCTTTCCCGAGGCAGAAAAAAATATAAAAATTTTTCATTTTTAACGGATAGTTCTGCACTTAATACTTTTACGTCTTGTGGCTCAATCCTTAGTAGAATATTTTGTGTCGATTTCAACACCGTATTCTGGACATTACCCAGTGCGTTTGCGAAAGCTTTACCTTTAGTATCGCCTTTGCCTTTTACCTTAACCTGTGTGGTATATTGCTCTTTCATTACGGTTGGCCGTATTTCTTAATATAGGCTTCAACTAATTTCTGCCCTAACTCTTCTTTATCCATAAATCCAAAACCCAATACTTTGTAGCCTTCATTTATTGCCGTTACGCCTTCTTCAACTGAACGCATACCGTATTTTGCTTTATAGCCATATTTGTTTTGTGCTGTAATGGCACCGGCACCACCACTACCACAGAATGAAATACCGAAATCCGCTTTTTCGCTATTCATCATATCACCCAGTTTCATGTCTGCGGCAACGCCAGGAATAACGACAACACGGCCACCCGCTAATTCAACACCTTGGCCCACTTTCTGGCCTTTTCCTAAACGGTCGCCAATCACAACGGTAATTTGACTCATAGTTTCTTCTCCAGATCAGTATTTATGGGTTATTATCTTTCGCTACTTCAAAATGGACAGACAACAGGTAAGCTTCTTCAATCGGCAAACTAACAAACTTATCGACGACTTGCTGTGCCATTTGCATCGAATGTGCTGAAATCTCATCAAATAATGACTTATCCACTTCAGGTAACGGCTCACCAGTAATTGAGCGTAATACCATTGCCCGAATATGTGATGTCAACATCTGCTGCTGAACGTCATTAGTAAAAATATTTTCAGCATTTAACATCGCGGTAATTTCAGCTAATACCCGCTCGGTGATGATATTTGCTTCCTCCATTCCAGGGACCTCGGCTGCATTCACTGCGGCTATATCATTCACGCTGGCAATCCTCTATTCCTTGCTATAACAAATTTATGACTGCAAAGATAAGTTCAGTGATTTATCTACCCTCCCTTGCCTTTGCGCTATGACATCACCCTACCTGCTCGCGGAATGGGTGTGTAGCGGCTTTTTTTCCAGTTCAAAGTGGAAAAGTAATGTACCGGAGGGATCACATTCGCAAAAATGCACAATGACATCGCTAACTTAATCATTAACAACAAAATAACTTCGCTATAAATACGTAGAGTTCATTTGTAGCGAAAAAAAGTTCGTGATCCGGATCTCTTTCTTTTCTAGCCGGAAGCGCCTAATATCAGAGTAATAATAGATTATTTTCTAACACCCCCTCTCCTATGGCGCGGGGGTGTTGTTTTTATGTTTTGCTGAAATTGAATTGGAGAGTGGTATGACCAAGCCAACCATCACGATTAACGAGCTGGATGCTGAACGTTTGGATGCATTACTGGCACAACCGGCCTTTGCCGGTACGGTGGTCGCACAAGCGCTCAACGAAGAACTGGATCGTGCAGAAATTCTGCCACCTAACGCCATTCCTGCCGATGTGGTGACGATGAACAGCCGCGTGCGTTTTCGTGATTTGAACAGTCAGGAAGAGCATATCCGCACATTGGTTTACCCGGCATCGCTAAAAGACAGCAACGAGCAACTTTCAGTGATGGCACCGCTGGGCGCGGCATTACTAGGAATGCACGTCAATGACGAAATCAGTTGGCAACTGCCTGGTGGCGATGAGACGCGTATAACCGTACTGGAATTGCTTTACCAGCCGGAAGCCGCCGGTGAATATCACCGCTAAACACCAAACCTAAAGCGATTGACGTTACAGCCAGCTAGCGAAGCGCGCTGTAACGTCAAGGACAGGGGATACTATTAACGGTACTTTTTATGATAGGTATCACGGGTAAGTTTGAAGTCTTGCGCGGCTTTTTTAGCCTCATCGGTCTTGCCTTGATTCGCTAAAGCCAACGCGCCATCAATCTGCCCGATGAGTAAGTCGAGGCCGTGGCGAAAATCCTTCACCTCAGCGCTACCCTCGCCTTTACTCTTCAGCTTGGTAGGGATGCCCTTCTGCGCATCCTGCGCCGCCGCACGCATCGCTTCTAAGCCTTGTTTAACCACATCTGTTGACGCAGATTTCAGCACCTTACCGTAATTCTCAGCAATCGTCTCCATGTTGTCTGCCACACTCGCCGCCATCGCTACAGTGCTGGCACTGAGTAATACTGCCGCCATTAACGCCATCATTTTCTTACCCATGCTCACATTCCTTCTATCCCCCTCAAATTCGGCGTTGCCACGTTTTGCAGCAATACCCAGTTTGGGTCGGATTATTGTTATTGAAATAGTGTGTATTAGTACATTGCTCCTATTTAACATAGGCAATGGGAGCAAAAACCGACAATGATTTTGTGTAATCAGTTGAGAAATGAGGTGCGGTTAGATTGAGACCAAAAAAAAGCTGGCAACAGATGCCAGCCTTAGATTCACAACAACAATTTATTATTCGCCCGCAATCTTCATCGCAGGTAATAAGATAGAGCCACACTGAATGTTACTGCGGGTTTCGATATCGCTGCCTACGCTGACAATATTGCGCAGCATATCTTTCAAGTTTCCGGCAATGGTTATCTCGCTAACCGGATACTGAATTTCACCGTTTTCAACCCAGAAGCCTGCCGCACCACGGGAATAATCACCAGTCACGGTGCTGACACCCTGGCCCATCAACTCAGTTACCACCAAGCCTTTATCCAGTTGCTTTAGCATTCCGGCAAAATCCTGCCCCTGACCAGCAATGCGCCAGTTATGGATGCCACCTGCGTGTCCGGTGCTTTGCAGCCCCAATTTACGGGCGGAATAGCTGGTCAGCAGGTAGGTTTGCAGCACTCCATCTTTAACGATTTCACGTTGTACCGTGCGCACACCTTCACTGTCGAATGGCGTTGACGCCAGGCCACGCAATAAGTGCGGGTGCTCCTCAATGATCAGCCATTCAGGTAAAATCTGTTTTCCCAGATGATCGAGCAGGAAGGTCGACTTGCGGTAAATATTGCCGCCACTGATAGCCGAAACCAAGTGACCAAACAGGCCGGTCGCCACTTCAGCGGCAAACAACACCGGCGATTGCATCGTAGGCAGTTTGCGTGGCGAGAGGCGCGACAACGTGCGCCGAGCACACTCTGCACCGACCCATTCCGGGCTGGCTAAATCTTCCATCCGCCGACCAATGGTATAGGCGTAATCCCGTTCCATGTCGCCATTGTGCTCAGCAATAACGCTGCTGGAAAGCGAATGACGGCTGGAGCAATAGCTTTGCAACATACCGTGGCTGTTGCCAAAGACTTTAATACCATAATGGCTGTTGAAGCTGCCGCCTTCGGTATTGGTAATCCGCTTATCTGCCTGCAATGCCGCCTGCTCCGCACGAGCGGCCAACACGATACCTTGTTCTGCATCCAGATCGCTCGGATGGAACAGATCCAGATCTGGCGCCTCAAAAGCCAGCAGCGATTTTTCAGCCGGCCCGGCAAAAGGGTCCGGTGAGGTATAACGGGCGATATCCAGCGCCGCCTGCACCGTGCGGGCGACGGCATCTGGATTTAAATCAGTGGTAGACGCACTGCCTTTGCGCTGCTGGTGATAAACGGTAATTCCCAGCGCACCATCGCTGTTGAACTCCACGTTTTCCACTTCACCAAAGCGTGTGCTGACGCTAATTCCGGTGGTTTTGCTGACGGCGACTTCGGCCGCATCAGAGCCAGCACGAGCCAATTCTAACGCCTGTGCAACCGCTTGTTCCAGCGTTTTACGCTGTTCTGCAACTTGAGTGACTACTTTCATCAGTCTGCCATAATTAATGAGATAATCGTTCAGGAAAGTGTCGTAATACGACGGCTTTCACGGATAAAATAGAGAATGCCTTAGTTCTGAGTCTATCAGAGATCTTTGTACAATTTCGCAGAAAGCCAACAACCTGCTAGGATTAGCCTCTTTTTAAGGAATTTGACCATGAACAAACAGCCCGAAGACTGGCTAGATGCAGTCCCAGAAGATAAAAATGAAGATGATGATGAGATAATCTGGGTCAGTAAAAGTGAAATTAAACGTGATGCCGAAGCACTGAAAGACCTCGGTACCGAGCTGGTTGAGCTGGGTAAAAACGCACTGGAACGGATCCAATTGGATGAAGATCTGCTGGCCGCCGTTGAGCTGGCACAGAAGATCAAAAAAGAAGGCCGCCGCCGTCAGATCCAGTTGATCGGCAAGATGTTGCGCGCCCGCGATGTAGAACCGATTCAGACTGCGTTGGATAAACTGAAAAACCGCCATAACCAGCAAGTCTCGCTGTTCCATAAACTGGAAATGCTGCGTGATCGTTTGGTTGAAGAAGGTGATGAGGCGATCCCAACGGTATTAGAATTGTACCCAGATGCTGATCGCCAGCAACTGCGTAGCTTGGTGCGTAACGCACAGAAAGAGAAAACCACCAATAAACCACCAAAATCCTATCGCCAGATCTTTCAGTATCTGCGTGAATTGGCAGAGAAACAGCGTTAATCGGGCGGGGCCGGGTCTAACCCGGCTCCCGACTCACATGCACCGACTATCATGTGATATTGAAGCGTAAGCTACCCGCCAGCTCCTCTTCTGCTTCTTCAAATAGCAGCACTATTGCACCAAAACGGCGTTTGTGGCGGGGATTGAAGTGAATAAATTCAATCTCTACCGGTAATGCTATCTCTCCGGTAACAACATCCCACAATGCATCCAGATTGGCACCAAACTCTTCGCTCAGCGAAAACTTCTGGCGAAATGCGGCATAGAATGCGGGAAAGTCCGGTATATGGTCGAAATCGAATACCACTTTTACCATCTTCTCACTCCACCCGAATGAAATGCTTATAGTGATCCTGAGTTAGATAAATCAGGCCGTCACTCGAATACAACAAACGGTAACTACCACGGTGCCCGCAACGATAGTTCACATCAGCCTCATGCCAATTACGGCCTTTGGCTTCCGGTAACTGACGCTCACGGTTGGAAAACCGATCACCGCCAATCGCTTTACCTGGCAATATGTTACACAAATTGCCTCTCTTTGGTTCCCAGCCCTGTGCGCGGGCTTGCTGCTTAGTGATGTAAAAATCCGGCAAGCGATGATGCGTTTGCAAGTATTTTACTACCGGCTTGAGCTGGGTTAATTGCTCAATGGAAGCAGGGGCAGTAATGGTTTGAGCCGTTATCGGGGAGCGATCCAAGTCCGGCGATTGACCGATATCTCGCGCAGTGACGCCGCCAACCCCCAGCAGTGCCGCTAGCGCCAGTAACAATACCCCGCTCAGAATGGCCATAAGCTTTTTATTCATGGTTTTCCTTAACCCTAAAACTTCCAATAACGGTTTTATTCATCATCACGATAACCCACGCTCACTGTTGGCTCATCAATCTAATTTATAAATTACCCAAATGAAGAGTTTTGACTTCCATAAACTCATCCAGCCCTAATACCGAACCTTCACGGCCAAGACCGGATTCTTTCACGCCGCCGAAGGGAGCCAGTTCGGTAGACACCGAACTTTCATTGACACCAATCATACCGCTTTCCAACGCATCAGAAACCCGAAATACGCGTTGCAGATTCTGTGTATAAAAATAAGCCGCCAACCCAAACGGGGTACTGTTTGCCCGTTGAATCACTTCGTCTTCAGTTTTGAAACGAAAACAAGCTGCCAGTGGGCCAAACGTCTCTTCCGATGCCACTTTCATCTGTTCATTTGCATCGGCAATCACGGTGGGTTGGTAGAAATTCCCGCCCAGCGCATGACGATGCCCCCCGACTAGCAGACGCCCTCCCTTCTCAAGCGCATCTTTGACGTGATCTTCTACTTTTTCCACTCCGGCAATATTAATTAACGGCCCCATATGTACGTCTTTATCCATGCCGTTGCCGACCTTCAGTTTTTTAACCTCAGCAGCCAGACGGGTGACAAACTCGTCATACACGCCATCCTGAATATAGAAGCGATTGACGCACACGCACACCTGGCCGGCGTTACGGAATTTACATGCCATAGCACCGGCAACCGCTGTATCCAAATTAGCATCATCAAACACAATATAAGGCGCGTTGCCACCCAGTTCCATCGAGATTTTCTTCATGGTGGCGGCCGCATTACGCATCAATGTTTTGCCGACCTCGGTCGAACCGGTAAAGGAAATTTTACGTACTTTAGAGCTGGCCATAATGGCATCACTGATAGCCTGTGTATCACCGGCAACCCCGTTGAGCACCCCCGCAGGCACACCCGCTTGTTGAGCCAGCGCCAGCAAGGCAAAAGCCGATAAGGGAGTGTTATTAGCCGGCTTAATCAACCCAGTACAACCGGCGGCCAGTGCTGGCCCAAGTTTGCGGGTTAGCATCGCCAGCGGGAAATTCCACGGCGTAATGGCCGCTACCACGCCGATCGGCTCGCGAGTTGCCAAAATGCGCGCACCTTCTTTGGCTGGCGGAATGATTTCACCGTTGGCCCGTTTGGCCTGCTCACTAAACCATTGAATAAAGCTGGCGGCATAAACAACTTCGCCCAGCGCTTCTTTCAATGGTTTACCTTGCTCAGAAACCATTATTTCAGCCAATGATTGCTGGTTTTCCATTATCAGCAAATACCACCGTTGCAAAATCTCAGCGCGCTGTTTGGCGGGCATCCTGCGCCAGGCGGGAAAAGCCTCACTGGCTGCGTTGATAGCCGCTTCAGTCTCTTTTTTACCGGATTTCGCCACTTTTGCCACCAGCGCGCCGGTCGCAGGGTTATGCACCTCGAATGTCTCTTCGCCCTGATGCCAACATCCTGCGACAAAATAGCCGATATGGTATACACCGTCGTGGTGTCGTTGGGATTGTAATGGGTCGTGTAATCGATGGTGTGATGGGCTTTGTGCAAACATCTTGTCAACCTCCTGAGGGGAATGGTGCCCTCTGTTGGTAGAGGGCGAGGAAGGACGGCTCCAGACTCAGTATAACCCCGGATAAGGTTATGGGAACAGTTTAGCCCTATTGAGACGCTCACTAAATAAGCGCACTCTGATACTTGTGTAGTATGTTAGCCAACAGTCTAACCGGGTGAGTCAATGAGTCAGGCGATTGATAATCGGCCAGTTTTTGTTGATATTGATCCATTTCCTGTAGCAAGCAGGCGAAGTAATTGCGCCGTTTCTGATCGTTTTTTGCATTAATAACCCGTTCGACGGTATAGCGGATCTGTTTGTGGAAAGCGCTCAATTCGGGATTCGCCGGGATTTCAGTATTATTGAGCCGCTGATGCACAATGATCAGCGTCAAGGCCAAACGATACTTATCAATATCACCGGGAAACATTATCATGAGCTGATTCAGTTGCTGGTATAACACCGGTAAATTATGCTCGCTGCGGCGGGCTTTATTGGTGGTCAACGACGATACTGCACTATAAACAAAGCGGTTCAGTAAGGTTCTGCCCGTTCTGTCTTTGGCGTTATCACGGATCAACAACAGTACAATCAACGACACGAAGCAGCCGACAATCTGGCCCAGAGCGCTGTCGAGAAACATGCTGACATTAAATTCCATTGGGTTACTCAGCACCATGATGTTGATAGTACTGGCCAGTGTCCCAAGTGATCCTAGCCGCCGCTTTTGCACCTCGATACCGATAATAAAAGCCAATAGCCCGAGACTGATACACAGCAGCAACATGCTTTGTTGAGTCGATGGAATAATAAACATAAAGTAGAGCGCGCCAATGGGCAGCGCCATGATAACCCCCAGCAGGAAGTCCATCGCGACCATGCGTGGGTTAGGCGTGCGCATTGCCAGTGAGGTCACCACTGCAATCATCACCATGCAGCCAGCACCTGATGTCCAACCGGTCCATAACCAGAACAGCCCACCAATCGCCGTGGCAATACCGGTTCTAAGGCCATTGATCATCGCATGATGGCCTTCGGCTGAAACGTATTTGACCGGGACATCCGAGGCCAGAATTTCTTCTTCCACTCGGCTGATACTGCTGTTGGTATGAATCCCTTTTGACAGCAATAAATAGCGTGTCGCCGCTCCGATCCAACGGCTAATCGTTGGGGGGATAGCCTTGCTGTGACTGGCACCGATATAGCCACGCAATATTTTCATCCGCTGATGAATTTCAGCCGGAGTTTTGGCCGGTTCGCTTAATATTGCTTTCAGCTCAGCGCTCAGCATGTCAGGGTGATTAAGCCCTACCAGATAGCTTTCACATGCCTGGGTGATAAGCGCCAGTGACTCGGTATGCAATACCCGCAAACGGCTGTTACAACGCTGCCAACGGGAAGACTCCATCATCAGATAGCTGCGCATCCCATTGAGTGCAGAAGTATTTTTGACTAGATCATTCCAGGCACGATCGATATCATTTTTTTCTGCCGGACGGATACATAACTGCAATAACGTATATTGATCGACCAGCACTTTATCGACCAACCGATCAATATCCTGTTTGATCGATCGCGGAGAAAACAGCAGATCCGCCATCACCGCACAGACAATCCCCAGCACAATCTCGCTACAGCGCTCAACCGCAAACTGCGGTGTTAAAAGCGGTGTTCCGCTGGTGGTCACAATGATAATCAGCGCGGTGTAACCCGCCAGACCGAATGCGTAAGAGTTCTCAACCCGTACCAGTGAAGAGATCCAGGTACAAACCCCGGCCCACAGGCAGCAAAGCATCAGGGTTAATACCGGCGCTCTGATAGTCAGAACTATAATAACCAAGCCACCGATGCAGCCAATGAATGTCCCGATAATACGTAACCAACCACGGTGACGAATAGCACCGGAGAATGGCTCACCACCGGCGACAAAAGCAGGGCCTGCGGCGACAATCGCCGCGGTCAGCACCGACCAACGCGGCGTTTCCAATTGCAGGTGGAACCCCAGAAACAGTGCGGCCACAATGGCAAAACTGAGTTTGAACGCAAAGCGCAGGCGGATAAAGGTCGGGCTGGTCATCTTAGCCAAACTCGCGTAGACGATGCATCAGTTTGACGATCGGCGAAATTTGGTTTGGAGTGCGTTCATTCGCTCTAGTGATAACGACTGTCGCAGTCGTGCCCGCCGGATACGAATGCTGTTGATCTCCACTATCGAGGTGGATCTTCACCGGCACGCGTTGCGCCAAGCGAACCCATTCCAGATTGTTATCAATCGTCGCCAATCCTTTGGTATCAATACTGCTGCTACTGTTGGTGATCCCCGCCGAGATGCTGTCGACAGTACCGTGCAAGATACGGTTGCTGCCCAATGGGGTGATTTCCGCCCGATATCCCGGTTTAACCCCTTCCAATTTAGTCTCTTCCAAATAAGCTAAAATATAAAAAGTATCTTTTTTAACCAATGCAACGGCGGTGGCACCACGGTTAATAAACTCTCCGGCATGGACATTCAGGTTTGTAATCCAACCTTGCGCAGGTGCCCGCACGGTAGTTCGCTCTAAATCAAGTTTGGCCAAATCACGAACTGCGATGGCTTTAGCCAACTGATGTCTTACGGTTTGCAATACGTTGTTGGATTGATCAATCTCTTCTTGTGACATGGCCTGAATTCCCAGGCGCTGCCGTCTGCCGGACTCACGTTGTTTTTCCGCAGCCAGCGTCTGGTAGTAAGCCACATCCGCTTCAGATTCTGCCAATGCTTGCTGGTAACGGGGTTGGTCAATAACGAATAAGATCTGGCCTTTTTGCACCAGTTGGTTATCTTTTACTGGCACCTCGGTGATAAGCCCACTGACATCTGGCGCGATAGCGACCACATCGGCAGTAAATTTAGCATCACGAGTCCACGGTGATTCGGTATAAAAAGCCCAGACTTTGAAAATAGCGATAACCGCCAGTAAAACCACCAATAAGGTGATGCCGATACGGATTATTTTTAATGAAAAAGTACTCACGGCGACCTCAGGAAAAAAACAGGATATTAAGTAGAAAAGGCAACAAAACAGCGCGGAATTAAAGAGCGCTGGATGCCAAACAAATTCATAAATGCCAGTGGGTTGCAGCACACGGTGCAAAACAAAGAACAGCGCCAGCGAAAGGAGCAGCTCAAAAAATATTGGCGGAAACGAGAGACCAAATATCACCATCACCGGAAGCAACGTCATTCTGTAGATCCTTTCTATATATAAGTGCCAGTGAACCAGCTTGAATAAATAATAAAACGCACGAGTGAACTCATCCAATCACCAGAAACCACTACCAAAGCATCAGCCAAATGGCTGACTTATAGGTTAAACTTGATTGATCAGTGCGACTGCAACGTGAACCCGGTGAGATAACACTTCGACTGCGCGGTTTTCAAACCTAAAACGATTCTCCCGACCGCTGTATATTAGCCTGCTTATTATAAACTTATCTACAATGCGTGATCTAAATCACTTTTAAGCCAGAGTTAACAATCAATCACACGTTAACAATTGATACAAAGCAAAAAATCAACTCAAGGTGAATAATGGAAAGATTAAAACGGATGTCAGTATTCGCCAAAGTGGTTGAGTGTGGGTCTTTTACTGCCACAGCCCGGCAGTTGGAGATGAGTGTGTCGTCCATCAGCCAAACAGTATCAAAGCTGGAAACGGAGCTGAATGTTAAGCTGCTTAACCGCAGTACTCGCCGTATTGGTTTAACGGAAGCAGGCCGGATTTATTATCAGGGTTGTCGACGGATGTTGCAGGAAGTGCAGGAAGTTCATGAGCAGTTATATGCTTTTAACAATACGCCAACCGGCACCTTACGCATCGGATGTTCCTCAACGATGGCGCAAAATGTGCTGGCCACCATGACCGTAGAGATGCTCAAAGAGTATCCCGGTCTGTCGGTTAATTTAGTCACCGGCATTCCCGCACCCGATTTAATTGCCAATGGTTTGGATGTGGTGATCCGCGTTGGCGCGTTGCAGGATTCAGGGTTATTTTCACGCCGTCTCGGCTCTATGCCGATGGTGGTCTGCGCCGCCAAAAGTTATTTAGCGCAACATGGCACGCCAGAAAAACCCAGCGATATGACCAATTTCTCCTGGCTGGAATACAGCGTGCGACCTGACAGTAACTTTGAATTGATCGCACCGGAAGGCATTACCACGCAAATATCCCCCCAAGGTCGCTTTGTCACGAACGACTCACAAACCATGATCCGTTGGCTCAACGCTGGTACGGGCATTGCTTATGCGCCATTGATGTGGGTAATAGAAGAAATCAAGCGGGGCGATGTGGAGATACTGTTTAAAAAATACCATTCCGATCCCCGCCCGGTATATGCACTCTATACCGAGAAAGATAAAATGCCGCTCAAGGTTCAGGTCTGTATCGATTATTTGACCGAGTACTTTAAACGGGTGGCTGAGGTATATCAGGGCTATCGCTGAATACATCATAGTTATTCGGTGCTTAATTTAATTCTAAACTAAGCACCCAGCTAACCACTTTTACGCTGTACCGCCTACTGTCAGATTATCCAGCTTCAGGGTTGGTTGACCAACACCCACCGGCAGGCTTTGCCCCTCTTTGCCGCAAACGCCGACACCTTTATCCAGCGCCAGATCGTTACCGACCATCGAAATCTGCTGCATGGCTTCAATACCGGAGCCAATCAAAGTGGCCCCTTTTACCGCGCGGGTGATTTTGCCTTTTTCGATTAAATACGCTTCAGAGGTTGAAAACACAAACTTACCGGAAGTGATATCCACCTGACCACCACCAAAATTAGGTGCATACAGGCCATACTCCACACTGGCGATAATCTCTTCCGGTGTCGACTTACCGGCCAACATATAAGTGTTAGTCATCCGAGGCATGGGTAAGTGTGCATAGGATTCACGGCGGCCGTTACCGGTAGGTGCAACCCCCATCAGGCGCGCATTCAGTTTATCCTGCATATAGCCTTTCAGAATACCGTTTTCAATCAATACGTTGTATTGGCCCGGTACACCTTCATCATCGATCGCCAGCGATCCACGGCGGCCTTGCATGGTGCCATCGTCCACCACAGTACAGAGTTCTGAAGCGACCAATTGACCCATTTGCCCACTAAATACCGAGCTGCCACGGCGGTTGAAGTCACCTTCCAAACCATGACCGACCGCTTCATGCAGCAACACACCCGGCCAGCCTGCGCCCAATACAACTGGCATTGCACCGGCAGGTGCTGCGACAGCAGATAGATTCACCAGCGCCATACGAACCGCTTCATTGGCAAAGTTATCGGCACGCACTTCACCGTCGACAGTTTCCAGGAAGTAATCATAGCCGAAACGGCCACCGCCACCACTGGCACCGCGTTCGCGTTTACCATTGTCTTCCACCAATACGCTAACCGATAACCGCACCAGTGGGCGCACATCTGCCGCCAGTGTGCCATCCGTTGCGGCGACCAGGATTTGCTCATAGACACCGGTCAAACTGGCGCTGACTTCCTGCACCCGCTTATCAGCAGCGCGCGCGACTTTATCTACGCGATGCAATAAAGCGATTTTGTCTTCGCGCGACAAACTTTGTAACGGGTCGAGCAGCGGATAGAGTGCCTGATAGCCAATCTCACCCAAGGTATGCACTTGACCGTTACCGGTGTCACGTACAATGCTGCGCGCGGCATGGGCACTTTGCTGCAAAGCATTCAGAGTGATTTGATCCGCGTAAGCAAAACCGGTCTTTTCACCGCTGACCGCACGCACGCCCACGCCCTGATCAATATTGTAAGAGCCATCTTTAATGATGCTGTCTTCCAACACCCATGCCTCATGGAAGCTGGACTGGAAATACAGGTCAGCATAATCGAGGCGGCGTTCAGCCAACTGCCCCAACACTGAGAACAAGTCCTGATGGTTCAGCTTGTTAGCAGCGAGTAACTGCTCACTGACAAACGAGAGGCTCATAATTTTCACTCTTAATTAGATGGTTTATTCAACGACGGCACCAACGGCGGCAGGAAGCGATTATGCTGCAATACCGGCATCTGGTTACGAATATTTTTCAAACCTGTGGTTTCAATTTTGACTTTTAAAGCAGCAACCGCATCTGGATTCTGCCCAATGATTTTACCCCAGGCATCAACCGCCATGGAGTGGCCCCAAGTGCGGCGAGTGGCACCATGCCGCCCGACCTGTGCTGCGGCCAGTATCACACACTGGTTTTCAATCGCCCGTGCGCGCAATAATATTTCCCAGTGCGCTTCACCGGTCATTTTGGTAAAGGCTGCTGGAACAGAGATAATCTCAGCACCTTGCGCCCGCAAAGCCTGGAACAAACCAGGGAAACGCAAATCATAGCAAACGGTCATGCCAAGGCGACCTACCGGCGTGTCCACCACGGTCAGTTGCTGGCCCGGTTGATAGGTATCAGACTCACGGTAGTGCCCATGTGTATCGTTAATGTCCACATCAAACATATGTATTTTGTCATAGCGGGCTTTCAACTCACCTTGATCATCAAACAACAAGCTACTGCTGGTGATCAAATCAGGTGATTCGCGGCTTTCCATCGGCATGGAGCCAACCTGTATCCAGACACCATACTTACGCGCCATTTCACGCACTTCCTGTTGCAATGGCCCATCATTATGTGGCTCGGCATTCTTTCGATAAGACGCTGCATTGGCGAATAGCAATGCGTTTTCAGGCGTCATAACCAGTTTAATACCTGAGCTTAACTGTTTGATCTGTTGCTCAATTTGAGCCAGATTGTCACGGATATTTTCACCGCTGCATAACTGCAATAATGCAACATTGGCATTTTTCATGGCGCCTTACTCTCCTTTAGCTGGCGTAATACTTCATGGATATTCGGTTGATCGATGTTGCCGGTAATCTGGTAGCGAATCAGCGAAACCTTACTCCATAACGGCCCTAAAATCTTAGATGCCGCAAAGACGGCTGCGCCAACCACTGGATTAATTGCAAAGGCGGTCGCGACACCGACGGTAGCTGAAATATCGGGGGTGATAACCGCTTCCATATCTATCTGCCGCTTAACCAAATCCACATTGCCGTTCATAGCGATATCGGCCGCCAGGCCATCCACCACTAAGTCATTGGTATGCATCACGCCATTTTTAATGTTGGCAGTACCGCGAATTGAGTCAAATGCGAAGTCACGACTAAACGTATCACTAAAATCGAGCTGGAGCTTACGTAATAGTGCGTCAAAACTCACCAGACGCAGTAACTGCCCCGCGCGTCCACCACCGAGATCACTCAGTTGGCCTCTGCCCAATCTAGTTTTTAATGTCCCATTCAGGGTATTTATCTGTGGCTGCCAGGGAACACCGTGCCAGCTTACGTCGGCGTTGATATCAAAAGATGCGCCCTTGATCGGGGTTGATAACCCAAAGAACGAGATAGTTTCGTCAATTTTTGGCCCATTCAGCGTAATGTTAAACGCCGTTTTATCACCATTACCATCTTGCTGCCATTGACCGGAAACTTTAGCTTGCCCATTGCCCGCGTCAATCAATCCGTTAGTCAGCACCAGTACCGAGCCTTTCGGTGTTAAATCTGCATTAACCCGCCCAATATTCTGGCCCAGAATCCAACACTCTTTGCAACGCAATTGCAGTGCTGGCCAATCATGGAACGAGATTGTGCTGGCACTTTTTGGCGTCTGCAAGGCCGCTTGTTTGAGCGGATTTTTCGCCTCACTGCCGCCCCATTGCGGGTTGTAATAGAGGTAACTGATATCGCCATGCCACGGGGCATGGGCCGCCATCAGCAAGCTACCATCAACCTCTTGCCCTTTGGCTGTCAGTTTCGTGCCACTTAGCAGCGGCTCGATCAATAAGGTCAATTGATGCCATGCCTGCCCACCCACGAATAGCTGTGGTGTCTGCAAGGTCAGGCGTTTCGGCAAAATGACATTGGTGCTGCTGCCTTTGATTTTCGCTTGATCCGCTGAAGCGAAAGGGGCGGCTATCACCGCAAACTGCGGAGCCAACAATGCCAGCCAGCGCTCCCCATCAAGAGCGGGTAATTTGAGCACCAGACCGTTGCTTTCAGGGAGCTGCGGTATTTTTTTGCTGTCGGTTTGCCAAATGGCTCGCGCCAACTCTACGTTATCTTTTTGCAGTAACCACTGGCTGTTGAAAGCGCTATTGTTACCCGCCGTCCCTGAGAGGGTGAAATCGTCCAGTCCCCCTACCGCCTGAACATGTAACGGCAACACCTGACCCGTTGTTTTATCCAGCGGTGGTGGTAAGTGACTGCTCACTTTTTTCAAGTCGGCGTTGACATCAATTTTGTAATTTGGCTTACCATTCTTAGGCAATTGTACCGCGACCTTACCTTGCCAGTTGGCACTGCCATTAAGTAATTTCGCCACATCATCCGGTACGCCGGGTAACTTCGCGGGTAACCAGTCGCCGCGCAGCCCTACATTGACCAGAAAGTTCTTCGGCTGCTCTTGTGTCGTGAAATCAACCGCCAGCGGCTGCCCGAACCAGTTGGCGGATAAGGTATCGCTATCGAGATTGCCATCATTAAAACGGAATTTACCGCTGATATTCTCTAACTGACTCTGTAACGGCTTAACCAGCAGGCTGTTGTTATGCAGCGTCACTTCACCACTGGCATGAGTGATGCGATTCTCTTCCAACGGAATATCTAGGTGTAAGCGCCCACTAACTTCACCACCCACCTGCAACTCTTCCAGTGCTGCCGCGACCGAATCATTAAGTGGCGTCTCGGTAAAGTAGTCATGGACATCGCTCCCCTCACCGACAACCTCAGCATCGACATATAACTTTTCTTTCAGATAATCCGGAATAATCGCCGTGATATTGCGGCCCGTGACATTCCCCAGCATGGCGTGGGGGGCGTCCATCCACAGCCCTTCATTGAGGAAATCGAGGTCGATAGCCAGATTTTCAAGCGCGGGCCAATCCGGTTGGAACTGGAAGGTGGCGTTACGCAGCGGCACATAAACCTGGAACTGCCCCTCTTTCTTTTTGTAAGGGAAATCATGAGGATTGCCGTTATAGATAAGCGTGGCGTTGTCTACCTGCCCCCCCTGTAACGCCTCGGTCAGATAGTCGGCCAGCTTCTTGCCCATCAGCGGCTCAGGGAAATAACGCCAGGCATCGGTCGCATCATACAGGCGGATACCGGCCAGAATTTTCAGCCAAGGCTGCCCAATATCGGGTTGCTGATAGCGGAAACTGCCGGTGCTCCACAAAGACTTAGCCCGCACATCCAGTTGGTCACTCCACAGCTCCCAGCCGTTATCATCCACCTGCCAGTTCAGTGATCCACTGGCCTGACTCACTTCCAGCGGCGCGCGGAACATATCACCATAGGGCAATGTGCTGTCTTTGAGGTTGATATCCAATCGCCCATTTTCAGCCGACCCCCTCAGCGCACCAGCAAAATGATTCACCCCTGGCAGCAGATTCCAGTGTTGCCAACTGACATCGTGCCATTTAGCTTGAAAACGGAGTTTTTCCGGCTGGCTAATGGGAATGTCCAATGCCAGTGCATCCACGCGGCCTTGTGGTTGTAAGTCAGCCCAGCTATCGAGTAGTTCCGGTGTGAAAAGTGACAGGGTGGGTAACAGTGGCCCCACCCGCTCCAACTGAATATTGGTAGCACGAATACGTAACTCTTGAGCTTGGTCCGGGCCGATAAATTGGGTATTTTCAGGTAGCCACAGTGCGGATAAATACCCTTTAGGCCATGCCTGACCATCGGTTTTCAGATTCAGTTCCGGCGCATCAATTTGCCAACCATTGCCCTGTCGGCGGCCTTCCAGCACAAAATTATCCACCGCTAGCTGATGTGCTTTACCCGCCACAGTCCAGTTAGCCTGCCCCTCGCTGAGCAGTACATTGCCGTGGTAGATTTCGCCACTTTTAATCGTTAACCACGCCGCCAGGCTGAATTCTGCGCTATCCAACCCGGTATTAGCCCGTAGCCAGCGACTGATCCACGGTTTCAGGTCGATATTATCGGCCTGCATATAAACTGTGCCGTTATTAAGAATGCCCTGATTGTCGTGCAAATCCATCCGCACCTGCACTACACCATGCTGACCATTAATGGTGGACAGACTGATTTCGCCTTCAGCACGATGCCGGTTATGGGAGTTAAGCCAGGTCAGTTGTGGTATATCTAATTTGGCACGCGGGCCAGAGGGAGTGAGAAACGAAATACGGCTGTTACGCAGGTCAAAATGGTCTAACCGACGCAAGAAGATATCGGCCAGATTACCCGCTTCAAGATTGCGGCTATTATTTTGCTGCATATTCAGCGTGGTATTGAGGTCCAGCTGCAACTGATAGAAGGTCATATCGCGCAATTGCCAGCGCCAATGCAGCAGCGATTGCCATACATCCAGTGCCAGCGTAACCCGTTGTACTTGCCAATCGGTGTGTGGCATTTTCACTTGGATATCGCGTAATTCTAACGTCGGGCCAAAAGATTCCCACGCCCCTTGCATGAACCCTATTTCCAGAGGGATACCGCTGACGGACTGGATCTTAGCCACTATTTGCGGGCGATAATCGTTGATGAGCGGCAACATCATACGTAGCCCACTGACCAACAGCGCCACCACAACAATTATTGTGACGCCTGTTGCGAGCATTATCCTGGGCAGTCGCCTCACACTTCTCTCCTTGGCATCCGCTACAAATGTGGCAGCGGGTATTGATAGACCCCATACCCAATAAATTTCGAAATGCAGGAAGGCGGCAAGCGAATGACAAATTGGTTGCAAACCATTTTGAACGGCGCTTGCGCTGGCCCGCAGGGTGAGCCTCTAATGAGGCTCATAATCCCGAATCACTTACATCAGTTAAGTGATTCGGGTGATTGAACGCAGCCAACACACCTGCAGTTTGAAAGATGACGGGTATATCCCTGTAAGGCAGGGAGTGCTTACATCATCACCACATCAAACTGTTCTTGGTTATACAGTGGCTCAATCTGAACTTTCACCAGCTTACCGACGAAGATTTCCACTTCTGCCAGCGCATGAGATTCTTCGCCTTTCAGCGCTTCCCCTACCGCTGGTGACGCATAAACCAAAAAGCGATCAGAATCATAAGCATGGTGTACGCGGACAATTTCACGCAAAATTTCGTAGCACACCGTTTCAACCGATTTCACCGTGCCACGGCCACGACACGTCGGGCATTCATTGCACAACACATGTTCGATGCTCTCCCGCGTGCGTTTGCGGGTCATTTCAACTAAGCCTAGCTGAGAGAAACCGTTAATACTGGTTTTTACCCGATCTTTACTGAGAGCCTGTTCCAGTGAATGCAATACACGCCGGCGATGTTCTTCATTACTCATATCAATGAAATCAATAATGATAATTCCACCGAGATTACGCATCCGCAACTGGCGGGCGATGGCTTGCGTGGCTTCAATATTGGTATTGAAAATAGTTTCGTCCAGATTGCGATGGCCGACAAAAGCACCGGTATTAATATCCACCGTCGTCATGGCTTCTGTCTGATCGATAATCAGGTAACCGCCTGATTTTAGCTCAACTTTCCGTTCTAACGAGCGCTGAATTTCGTTTTCGACATCAAAGAGATCAAAAATCGGCTGCTTGCCGGTATATAACTCCAGCTTCGCGGTCATTTCCGGAATATATTCGCTGGTAAATTCTACCAGCAAATCGTAAGTCAACTTGGAGTCAACGCGGATTTTATCCAGCGCGGCACCGGCAAAGTCACGTAACACACGTTGCGCCAGCGCCATCTCGCCATACAGCTTATATTTGGTGATATTGCGCTTCTTACGTTCCTGAACTTTAGTCCACAAACGTTTAAGGAAGGCAGCATCGGCAGATAATTCCTCTTCACCAATACCTTCCGCAGCGGTGCGAATAATAAATCCACCCTGCTCATCACAATACGCGGCCACGGTCTTTTTCAGCCGTTCGCGTTCAGCTTCACTCTCTATACGCTGAGAAACGCCCACATGTGCCGCTCCGGGCATTAGCACCAGATAACGGGAAGGCAGGGTGATATCGGTCGTCAAACGTGCGCCTTTGGTGCCAAGTGGATCTTTCACCACCTGTACCATTAAATCCTGCCCCTGACGAACCAGTTCGGCGATATCGCGCACATTGAAATTTTTCTGTTCATCCCCAGCCACGCATTCGGTGTGGGGCATGATATCGGAGGCATGAAGGAAGGCTGCCTTATCCAGACCTATATCGACAAAAGCCGCCTGCATCCCCGGCAATACCCGGCTGACACGACCTTTGTAGATATTGCCGACGATCCCTCTTTTGGCTTCACGCTCAATGTGTATTTCTTGCAAGATGCCACCATCAATATAGGCAACCCGCGTTTCAGACGGTGTGATATTGACCAGTAATTCAGCTGTCATGTATTCCTCTCACATTACGTAGCGCAATGAAATTACTTAGTAATTCATGGGTTTCAACTAACGGCAACCCCACCACGGCATGATAACTGCCAGCAATGGATCTGACGAAGCAACCACCTTTCCCCTGAATACCGTAAGCGCCCGCTTTGTCCGTGGGTTCACCGGTAGCAATATAATTACTGATTTCTAATTGGGATAACACACGAAATGTCACATCTGTCACCACCATGACAGATAATACGTCTTGCCGGTCAGCGAGCGATACCGCAGTGATGACCTGATGCGATTTGCCGGATAACGCACTCAACATTTGCTGTGCATGTGTTTTATCTCGTGGTTTTTCGAGCACTTGCCCATTTAACACCACGATGGTATCTGCCCCTAATACCGGCAAATCCTGTGGTGCAACCATCACACCTGCTCGTGCTTTGTCCTGCGCCAGGCGTTGTACATATTCTGACGGGCTTTCCTCAGGGCGACGTTGTTCTTCAACATCTGTTTGTAACACCTCAAAGGACACATCAAGCAGAGTCAGTAATTCGCGGCGACGCGGGGAACCGGAGGCAAGATACAGGGCGGTCATGGGTCTTAAGTCCTTATTGCACCGAAAATTTACGGCGAATTTTACGCATTAATAAGAATAGCCAAGGCCATAGAATACCGTTTACTACACTGCTCCAGAAAACTTCTGGGCGGAATGAGACATTAATCACTAAAAACTCAGACCAGAACACCACGACATCCATTGTCAGCGAAAGGAGCATAACAATGAGCGCCTGCTGCCACAGTGCCATGTTGCGGAAAAGCTGAAACTTAAACGCCACCAGATAGGCCACGATACTCAGTGCCAGCGCACGCACCCCAAGGGTTGATCCTAAAATGAGATCCATAATCAGCCCAAGAATAAATCCGGTACCTACATTCACCCGGTGCGGTAACGCCATCACCCAATAAATTAATATCAATGCCAACCAGGAGGGGCGGAACATATAAATCTGTTCCGGCCACGGCATAATTTGCAGCACCATAGCAATCAGGAATGATAACCAGATAACCCAACGTCCATTACTGCTGTAACGGTTCATGGCGAGACTCCCGGCGTAGTGACTGTGGCGGGAGCCGTCACCACAGGCGGAGCCGGTGGCCCCATCGCGTCAGCAGCAGGTAGCACCTGTGACATCATTGGTGCCAGACGTTCGTTCGCCACGCGACGCACTTCATCCGCGGGCAACGGAACATCGCCATTACGATCAGCGCCCCACAATAACAACAGGTAACGTAAGCGTTGTAAATCAGCGGTTGGGCGTGCCTGAATCACAGTGTAAGCACGCTGGTTATCCACTTTGACAGAAGACACTACGGCCACCGGATACCCTTCGGGGAAGCGACCACCCAAGCCAGACGTGACCAACACATCACCAACGCGAATATCGGTATTGCTAGGCAAATGCTCCAGTAATAGGTCATCAGTACAACCACTGCCGGCAGCAATCACCCGAATATCATTGCGCAGTACCTGAATAGGTAGCGCATGGGAAGCATCGCAAATCAATAATACGCGGCTGGTTAACTTACTCACCGCCACAACCTGGCCTACGACACCACGGTCACTAATAACCGGCTGGCCTTCGTACACGCCATTGTTAGAACCTTTATCGATAACAACCTGATCACTATAGGGATCTGTCCCACTGGACATCACCTGAGTCACCATTTTTTGCTCATCTTGACGCAACGGAGAACCCAGCAATTCACGTAAGCGGTTATTTTCCTGCTTAAATTGCCCAAGTAACTGTAAATCAGTATTTTTCAGTAATAACTCTTGGCGCAATGCACGGTTTTCCAGCTCCAACTGCCCACGGGTAGCCAGAGTTTCGGAAACATTGTCGAGAACTTTTCGTGGCCCGTTGGCCAGAAAATAGAAAGGACTGACGGCGGTGTCCATGTAGGTCCGTATTTTAACAAACGTACCCAACCGGCTATCGGCGATAACCAACGCAATGGCTGCAAGAACGGCAAAAAAAAGTCGCAGTTGCAGGGATGGACCCCGGCTAAAAATCGGCTTCATAAGTTATGCGTATTCCTCGACGACAAAAGGAGGTGCCAAACAATTTGATCTGGCCCTCCTCTTTTTTGGCTGACTATTATTCTTCGCTGAACAAATCGCCGCCATGCATGTCGATCATTTCCAACGCTTTACCACCGCCGCGTGCTACGCAGGTCAATGGATCTTCTGCTACCACCACCGGAATACCGGTCTCTTCCATCAGCAGGCGATCCAGGTTACGCAACAATGCGCCACCACCGGTCAATACCATACCGCGTTCAGAGATATCGGAAGCCAATTCTGGCGGGCACTGCTCCAGCGCAACCATAACCGCGCTAACGATACCGGTCAGTGGCTCTTGAAGCGCTTCGAGAATCTCATTGGAGTTCAGAGTAAAGCCACGAGGTACACCTTCAGCCAGGTTACGGCCACGGACTTCGATTTCCAGAACTTCATCACCCGGATAAGCAGAACCAATGCTGTGCTTGATACGCTCGGCCGTGGCTTCACCAATCAATGAACCGTAGTTACGACGCACATAATTAATGATAGCTTCATCGAAACGGTCACCACCGATACGAACAGAAGAAGAGTAAACCACGCCATTTAGAGAGATAACGGCCACTTCTGTGGTACCGCCACCAATATCCACAACCATTGAACCGGTTGCTTCAGAAACAGGCAGGCCAGCACCAATCGCTGCGGCCATTGGTTCTTCAATCAGAAACACTTCACGCGCACCTGCGCCCTGAGCAGATTCACGGATCGCACGGCGCTCAACCTGAGTTGCCCCGACCGGTACGCACACCAAGACACGCGGACTTGGGCGCATAAAGCTGTTGCTGTGAACTTGCTTGATAAAGTGTTGCAGCATTTTCTCAGTGACAAAGAAATCGGCAATAACGCCGTCTTTCATCGGGCGAATAGCTGCGATATTGCCAGGGGTACGCCCTAGCATCTGCTTGGCATCATGGCCCACAGCCGCAACGCTCTTCGGTGAACCGGCACGATCCTGGCGAATAGCAACCACTGAAGGTTCATTCAGTACAATGCCTTGTCCTTTAACATAAATAAGGGTATTGGCGGTACCCAAGTCGATGGACAAGTCGTTGGAAAACATGCCACGAAATTTCTTAAACATAACGAAAGGATAATCCTGCAAGCTGGGGGCGGAAAATAAAATCCGCCTACTTTACCAACCACACGAAGCAGCGACAAGGCGCAAAAACGTCCTGATTCGGTGAAAAAGTAGCTGCGTTATTCACATCTCGTTGCAATCAAAGCCCATCTTGCCAGTAAAGGTTGAATAACCGCCCCGACACAACACGGACTCTGTGTAACGACTGGCGTAACACAGCACATAAAATCTAACATTTAACCTGATTCTCGTTGAAAGTAAGCGCCCACCAACGATTTACGGAAATGGTTGACACATTCTACGTTAATTTTTGCTCAACGATCAGGCTAAACATGGCCCTATTACGAATATTTTTTCTTTCCGGCGTTCAAAGGCATCGGCGGAGCAAAAAAATTGCCCTGCCCGCCATGAACACCTTTCGCCTGTAGCGTTTGCCATTCTTCACGGGTAAGAACTTCTGCCGCAAAAACTTTCGCATGTGTTCCTGCACAGGCACCGGTCAGACTTTCGACAAATAGCTGATTTTCATAACGTAAATTAATGCTTCTTACTAATCCGGGATGAAGCTTTATCATTTCAACCCGCAACAACTTAAGATAAGAGGTGCTGACAACCGTCAATCCAGCCTGTGAAACCATCACTTCGCACCCTACGCCGAGCAGCAAACGGATCATCGGGCGAATTCGATCGATATGTTGACACACATCTGCCTCTGCAAGTTCAAAGATAATACGCTTTCTGTCAGATTTTCTGCATTGCAATAGCGTATCCCGCAGCCAGCGCTGGAAAGGACGCTGTAATAATGAATCAACGCAGATAGAAAATGCCAGAGTTTCGTCAGGCCATAAAGCTAATAAAGGAATTATCCGATCAATTTTCTGACGGTCATAGCGTTCCGCTAATCCGAGCAATTGTACCAATGGCATGAATTCAGCAGCCAGTAACTCTTTCTCGCCATCATATATACGGCTAATCACTTCACGATGATGAACTTTACCGTCTACAGTAATGACGGGTTTTTGATATAACCGTGGGCCACCGTTTACCAGTGTTTGTTCCAGCAAAGTACGCCATTTAACACTACCACGGCCACTTTCGGGTACCTGCGTATCATACACATACCAACCGTTACCCCCATACAACGCCGCATTTTTAGTCGCTTGTCCAGCATTATCCATAATCTGTTCTGCCGATTCTCCACGGCGGTAAGCCACAATTCCAATATGCAACAGTGACTCACGGTCAATTATATGTGGCTCTGGTAGCGATCCGACGGCGTTGACCAACTGAGCGGCCATAACCTCAGCATCTTTCAGTGTTTTGTGTGGCAATAAGATTGCCATGTCACTATTTAGATAACGGGCTAGCAAGGCCGAGGGGTAACGGGCGACAAACGTGGACAGCAGGTTAATCAACGAACTCATCAATTCTTGTACTTGCTGATTATCTCTCGTGTCATTCAGGCTATCAAAGTCCGGTAACTGCACCACCATGACTACACCATGCGCGCCGGGTTCCTCCAACTGAGTCGTCAGTTGGTTATCAAAAAACTGGCGGTTGTTTAGCCCGGTCTTGCCATCCTGAGCAGCAAACGTGCGAATTAACGTATCAACGCGATTACGCTCTTCGCGAACCTCCGCTAACTCCGCCAATAGATGATCGATGGCCCGGCTCGCACAAGGAGGCCATTCATAATCCTCACTACGAATGGCATATTCGCGTTCACCATTGAGAATACGCTTGGCTCGTCGCTCAAGTTTCTCCTGCCCTGCCGTTTGATCCCGCAGCCAACGGAAGCTCAGTAGCAGCGTCAACCCCACCAGCACAACGACCAGTGACAGAATTGCCGCCGCATAGAGGGAGCGGGTATAGCTTTTGAGGGGGTCGATATAGGTAAAATGCATGGTCGCCCCCGACTGATGCAGCATCGGCAGCGCCAAAGTGCGATAGCGGCTTGCTTGATTCCAGGGAGCATAAATCGCTGGGAGTTTAAGATGATACAAGGTGCTGGTCTGGTTATTCACACTGAGTTCCACCACACCAATGGCCTGCATCATCAGCGGCAACCATTCACGTTGTTTATCTGCCGGTTGCTGTAATAGTGACTGATCATAAGCCGTCACGATGCTCTGGAGACGGTGCTCCATTTTTTTCTGGCATAAATAGAAGAAACTGACGGTACTGCCCAGTAACACTAAACACATCGCCAATACGACCAGCAGCGTCATAAACGCAGAAAGTTTGGTTGTAAATCGCATCCCTTAGCCTTGCGTTGTGCAATTAAATGGAAAAAAGCCCTCAGCTCCTTGGGGAGAACACTATATGACAAAAACCGGGCGCAACGCTGATTTTTTACCTCATGATGCGATAAATACACAATAATTTGCTCTTTTTCCCTGACGTTCGTGCAATCCCTGGTTAAAGAATAGCTGCTGACAAAAACCATCGACATGATTTTTGTCCTTGATCAGGCTCAAAAGTTGCCGTTAACACTATATTGGCTCACTCTTAGCCCATACGTTTCTGTATTTCTCATAATGCATACCTCACCTCATTGGCGTTGCAGCCAGTAAGTATCGATGATAACCACGCTGCAACGTGAAGCCGGCAGGGTATTAGGAGTGTTATATGCGAGCGCTTGTCCTTGAGCAAATTGAAGGCCGTACTATCGCCGAAGTACGTAACATCTCACCTTCACAACTGCCTGCGGGTAATGTCACGGTTGACGTCAATTGGTCCAGTCTGAATTATAAAGATGCATTGGCGATCACCGGAAAAGGGAAAATTATCCGCGAATTCCCGATGGTGCCAGGCATTGATTTTGCCGGAACCGTTCATAGCAGCGAAGATCCGCGTTTTCATGTCGGCCAATCAGTGTTACTGACCGGTTGGGGAGTTGGCGAAAACCACTGGGGTGGTTTAGCGGAACAAGCGCGCGTTAATGGTGACTGGCTGGTCCCCATGCCTGAAGGGATGGACCCACGTAATGCCATGATTATCGGCACCGCCGGGTTTACCGCGATGCTGTGTGTGATGGCGCTGGAGGAAGGTGGTGTGACGCCAGAAAGCGGCGAAGTGGTGGTCACCGGGGCCAGTGGCGGTGTCGGCAGCACCGCAATTGCCCTGCTCTGCGCGCTGGGATATCAGATTGCTGCCATTTCTGGCCGCGACAGTAACAGCGAATATCTGAAGAGCCTGGGCGCGCATCGGGTGCTCTCGCGCAACGATTATCTTGATGCTTCGCGTCCATTGGAGAAACAATTGTGGGCCGGTGCCATTGATACGGTTGGCGACAAGTTACTGGCTAAAGTGCTGGCGCAGATGAGTTACAACGCCACCGTCGCAGCTTGTGGTTTGGCAGGTGGTTATACTCTGCCCACCACCGTGATGCCCTTTATTCTGCGCAACGTGCGCTTGCAGGGCGTGGATTCGGTGATGACACCGCAACCGCGCCGCCAACAAGCCTGGCAGCGGCTGCTGAAAATCTTACCTGACAGCTTCTATCAGCAGGCATCACAATCCATCACGCTGGCAGATGCTCCAACTATCGCCGCACGCCTGCTGGCGAATGAAGTCACTGGCCGGACGTTGGTTAAAGTTCGCTAATTATTGATTTTGCAAAAGTCACCGGGTGGATATTGCTACCACCCGGCCCTATCACTCCGCTCTCAGAAATTTCATATTTTTCCCAGCAGCCTCGCACTTGTGTCCATAAGCCGCCATGATTAATACCATAATGGTCAGTATGACTCCCCTGCCCGATGGAGTAGGTCTATGAACAACTTTTTCTCTCATTCAAAAAATAGTCTTCGTGGTAGCAGTACCAAACCACGCAAGCTGACCGAAGCTGACGTCACGCCGGAAAGTATTTTCTATCAGCGCCGCAAGGTGTTGCAGGCGTTGGGGATCACGGCAGCATCACTGGCCTTGCCCACCGCGGCACAGGCCGACTTGTTAGCATGGTTTAAAGGTAATGGCCGCCCTAAAGCGCCGTCAGGCAAGCCATTGACGTTTACCCCATCAACGGCTTATCACCCCGATCTGGCAATGACGCCAGAAGACAAAGTGACCGGTTACAATAACTTCTACGAATTTGGTCTGGATAAAGCTGATCCCGCCGCCAATGCTGGCACGTTAAAAACTGAGGGTTGGCAGATACGTATCGACGGTGATGTGGCTAAACCGATGACACTGGATATTGATGACCTGATAAAACGCTTCCCGTTGGAAGAGCGCATTTACCGGATGCGCTGCGTTGAAGCCTGGTCAATGGTGGTGCCGTGGATCGGTTTTGAATTGGGCAAATTGCTAAAACTGGTTGAACCCACCAGTAATGCCCGCTACGTCGCGTTTCAGACACTTTACGCACCGGATCAAATGCCAGGGCAGGAAGATCGCTTTATTGGCGGCGGCCTGAAATACCCTTATGTCGAAGGACTACGGCTGGATGAGGCAATGCACCCACTGGCCTTTATGACTTTAGGTGTGTATGGCAAAGCCCTACCGCCACAAAATGGTGCACCACTGCGGCTTATCACGCCGTGGAAATACGGTTTTAAAGGAATAAAGTCCATTGTTCATATTCGCCTGACTCATGACCAGCCGCCCACCACCTGGAACCTGAGTGCGCCTAACGAATACGGTTTTTATGCCAACGTAAACCCGCATGTCGACCACCCACGCTGGTCGCAGGCTACCGAGCGTTTTATCGGTTCAGGCGGCATTTTAGATGTACAGCGCCAACCGACGCTACTGTTTAACGGTTATGCCGATCAGGTCGCCTCGCTGTATCGCGGTTTAGACTTAAGGGTGAATTTCTGATGCGACTCAGCTTGCGGCAAATTAAATGGCTAAAAGTGGCTATCTGGCTGGCGGCATCCTTACCGTTCCTGTGGCTGGTTTTATCGGTCGATCAGGGTTGGTTCAGCGCTGATCCCGCCAAAGACATTCAGCATTTTACCGGCCGCATGACACTGAAATTGTTATTAGTTACGCTAGTCGTCACACCGTTGGCACGCTACGGCAAGCAGCCATTGCTTATCCGCTGCCGTCGCCTGCTCGGATTGTGGTGTTTTGCCTGGGGCACGCTGCATCTGGTCAGTTATTCTGTTCTGGAGTTAGGATTGAGTAATATCAGCCTGTTAGGGCGAGAACTGGTTACCCGCCCCTACCTGACGTTGGGCATTATCAGTTGGCTATTGTTACTCTCGTTAGCCGTAACATCCACTTTGTGGGCGCAACGAAAAATGGGACCCAACTGGCAAAAATTGCATAATTTGGTGTATCTTGTCGCCATTCTTGCACCAATTCATTATCTTTGGTCGGTGAAAACGCTTTCGCCACTGCCGATTATCTACGCCGTGGCAGCGGTTATATTGCTGGCGCTACGCTATAAAAAATTCCGCCAATGGTGCCGCTAACTGCCTGAACTTATCATCGTTCTCCCCATCATAAATAATGCTGAACGCACAGTTCGCACTCTTTTCTATTGAATATCTTCGCTGATAAGACCAGTATTTAGCTGCTAATTGCTACGATATCATTATAATGCCCGACCTTAGTGCCGATCGCAGTGTCAATTTCGTCGTAAAAAGGTGACAAATCGGTGACATCAGGTTATTTTTTACGATGATGGACTAATTGCCGGAGATACCTGCACAATGTCGGATAAGTTTCACATTTTGCTTCTAAATGGCCCTAACCTGAATCTGCTTGGAACGCGTGAACCGGAAAAGTACGGTTACACCACACTGGCTGAGATTGTTAGCCAGTTAGAGGCTCAAGCTCAGGGATTGGATGTGGCGCTGTCCCATTTGCAGTCGAATGCAGAACATGCGCTGATCGATAGAATTCATCAGGCTCGGGGTAATATCGATTTTATCCTGATCAACCCGGCAGCGTTTACGCATACCAGCGTGGCGCTGCGCGATGCATTGCTAGGTGTGCAGATCCCGTTTATCGAGATCCACTTGTCTAACGTGCATTCCAGGGAGCCTTTCCGTCATCATTCATATCTCTCTGATATCGCGGTTGGCGTAATCTGTGGACTTGGCGCAGATGGCTACAACTTTGCTTTACAGGCAGCGGTAAATCGCTTGTCAAAATCCAACTAATGCAACACACAAAGAGTACGGAATCACACTCATGGATATTCGTAAGATTAAGAAACTGATCGAACTGGTTGAAGAGTCCGGCATTTCAGAGCTGGAAATCTCAGAAGGCGAAGAGTCAGTACGTATCAGTCGTGCTCCCGCCGCACCAAACTACCCAATGATGCAACAGCCGTATGCGTTTGCTGCACCACAGCAACAGCCAGCGCTGGCAGCAGCCGTTGCTCCAGCACCTGCTGAAGCGGCTGCACCGGCTGCTATCAGTGGTCATATCGTGCGCTCCCCAATGGTCGGTACTTTCTACCGCACCCCGAGCCCGGATGCTAAAGCCTTCATTGAAGTAGGTCAGAAAGTTTCTGCTGGTGACACTCTTTGCATCGTTGAAGCGATGAAAATGATGAACCAAATCGAAGCAGATAAATCCGGTACTGTAAAAGCCATTCTGGTTGAAAATGGTCAACCGGTTGAATTCGACGAGCCTCTTGTCGTCATCGAGTAACGAGGCGTTCCATGCTTGATAAAATCGTAATCGCTAACCGCGGTGAGATTGCGCTACGTATCCTGCGAGCTTGTAAAGAGCTGGGGATCAAAACTGTGGCAGTTCACTCTGTTGCGGATCGTGATCTTAAACACGTATTACTGGCTGACGAGACTGTCTGTATTGGTCCCGCGCCTTCTGTTAAAAGCTATCTGAACATCCCAGCAATCATTTCTGCTGCTGAGATCACCGGCGCGGTGGCAATTCACCCCGGCTATGGTTTCCTGTCTGAAAATGCTGATTTTGCCGAACAGGTAGAACGTTCAGGTTTCATCTTCATCGGCCCACGCGCCGAAACCATTCGCCTGATGGGTGACAAGGTTTCCGCGATCAATGCTATGAAGAAAGCCGGTGTACCTTGCGTACCTGGCTCTGATGGCCCGCTGGATGACGACACTACCAAGAACAAAGCCTTTGCCAAACGAATCGGTTATCCGGTCATTATCAAGGCATCTGGCGGTGGCGGTGGTCGTGGTATGCGTGTAGTTCGTCACGACAAAGATCTTGAACAATCCATTAACATGACCCGTGCGGAAGCCAAAGCGGCTTTCAATAACGACATGGTTTACATGGAAAAATACCTGGAAAACCCACGCCATATCGAAATTCAGATTTTGGCTGACGGTCAGGGTAAAGCTATCTATCTGGCTGAACGTGACTGCTCTATGCAGCGCCGTCACCAGAAAGTGGTTGAAGAGGCACCAGCCCCCGGTATTACCAGCGAAATGCGCCGTTATATCGGCGAGCGCTGCGCGAAAGCTTGTGTGGATATCGGTTATCGCGGTGCAGGAACCTTTGAGTTCCTGTATGAAAACGGCGAGTTCTATTTCATTGAAATGAACACCCGTATTCAGGTTGAACACCCGGTTACCGAAATGATCACCGGTGTCGATTTGATCAAAGAACAGCTGCGCATCGCGGCGGGCCAACCTCTGTCTATCAAACAAGATGAAGTGAAGGTTCATGGCCACGCCGTGGAATGCCGTATCAACGCCGAAGATCCAAACACCTTCCTGCCAAGTCCGGGTAAAATTACCCGTTTCCATGCGCCGGGCGGTTTTGGTGTGCGTTGGGAGTCTCATATTTACGCCGGTTATACCGTGCCGCCATATTATGACTCCATGATCGGCAAGCTGATTACTTACGGTGAAAACCGTGATGTTGCTATTGCCCGCATGAAGAATGCGTTGGCAGAACTCATTATCGATGGCATCAAGACCAACGTTGAGTTGCAGCAACGCATCATGAACGACGAAAACTTCCAGCACGGTGGCACCAATATCCACTATCTGGAGAAAAAACTCGGGTTGCAAGAAACCTAATATTTCGCCTTTCATGAGTTTTACCTTTTATATCAGGGCCGGTTAATCATCGGCCTTTTTCTTTTTAAACTTTGTTTATACTTTTATACCCAAGTCATTGGCGTTGTAGCAAAGCGGCAATCTAATGAAATCCGATAAGTTAATTCGGGTAAGTGAGAGCAGCTAACAACACTGTAGTGCCAAGTACCAAGGGTATGGGGAAAAGACATGGATACAAGATTTCTACAAGCCAATAAAGAAGCACGCTGGGCCTTTGGCTTAACGCTGGCTTATCTGGCTGGGTGGATAATAACGGCGTATTTACCGGGTAACATTGCTGGGATAAGCGGCCTCCCGGCTTGGTTTGAAGCCGCCTGTATTGCGCTGCCACTGGTGTTTATTGTGCTGTGCGTTCTGATGGTGCGTTTTGTCTTCCGCGACATCTCACTGGAGGACGATAATGCAAACTGATGTTGTCCTGCCACTGGTGGGCTATCTGGTCATGGTATTTGGCTTATCCGTGTATGCCTATACCCGCCGCAAAACAGGAAATTTTCTCAACGAATACTTTATCGGCAATCGCTCGATGGGAGGATTCGTTCTGGCAATGACGTTGACCGCCACTTATATCAGTGCCAGTTCATTTATTGGCGGGCCGGGTGCGGCCTATAAATATGGCCTTGGTTGGGTGTTATTGGCGATGATCCAGTTACCTGCGGTCTGGCTGTCACTGGGCGTTCTGGGTAAGAAATTTGCCATTTTAGCCCGTCGCTATAACGCCGTCACCCTCAACGATATGCTGTATGCCCGCTATCAGAGCCGGTTACTGGTGTGGCTGGCCAGTGTTAGCCTGTTGGTGGCGTTTGTCGGAGCCATGACGGTACAATTTATTGGTGGCGCACGTTTACTGGAAACGGCGGCAGGCATTCCTTACGATACCGGTTTATTGATATTCGGTATCAGTATCGCGCTGTATACCTCTTTTGGTGGCTTCCGCGCCAGTGTGCTGAATGATGCTTTGCAAGGGCTGGTAATGCTGGTTGGCACCATTTTGCTACTAGTGGCGGTAATCCATGCCGCAGGCGGGCTGCATAAAGCAGTCGAAACCCTGCAACATATCGATCCAGCGCTCGTTTCCCCGCAAGGGGGCGATCAGATCCTCGATCTGCCCTTTATGGCATCATTCTGGATTTTGGTATGCTTTGGGGTCATTGGCCTGCCACATACCGCCGTGCGCTGTATTTCGTATCGTGATAGCAAAGCGGTGCATCGCGGCATTATCCTCGGCACCATTGTGGTGGCAATCCTGATGTTTGGTATGCATCTGGCCGGTGCATTGGGGCGGGCGATCCTACCGGATCTGAAGATCCCCGATCAGGTGATCCCAACACTGATGATCACCGTGTTACCGCCCTTTGCTGCGGGGATCTTTCTGGCAGCACCGATGGCGGCGATCATGTCCACCATCAATGCTCAGTTGCTGCAATCTTCTGCCACCATCGTGAAAGATTTATACCTCAATTTATGGCCAGATGAGTTGAAGAATGAACGTAAGTTGGCGCGAATTTCCAGCTTATCGACACTGGTTCTTGGGCTATTACTGCTGCTTGCCGCCTGGCGGCCACCAGAAATGATTATCTGGCTTAACCTGCTGGCCTTTGGCGGCCTGGAAGCGGTATTCCTGTGGCCATTGGTGCTGGGGTTGTACTGGGAACGGGCCAATGCTCACGGCGCGCTTAGCGCGATGATTGTCGGTGCGGTATGCTATACCGTACTGGCCAGTTTCAATATTAAGATAGCCGGTCTGCACCCGATAGTGCCGTCGCTGGTTCTCAATCTACTGGCGTTTTATATCGGTAATCAGTTTGGCGACCGGGCTAGAGCGCGACAGCCCGTGGTAGTTAGCGCTGATTAGAAACGATTAATTTATATCAGCTCAATTATATACCCAATAGATTTCAAGATGCAGGAAGACGGTAAGCGAGGGCATCCCGATGAGCTTACACAGTCAAGTGATTCGGGTGCGTGAGCACAGCCAACATCCCTGCGACTTGAAAGATTAAGGGAATTGAGCTTTTGAGAGAAAAGTTATGCCTTGGATCCAACTAAAATTAAACACTACCGGCAATCAGGCCGAATCCCTTGGGGATGCGCTAATCGAAAGCGGCGCAGTATCGGTAACGTTTCAAGATACCCACGATAATCCGGTGTTTGAGCCGCTACCAGGGGAAACGCGTCTGTGGGGTGATACCGATGTCATCGGTCTATATGATGCTGAAACCGATATGGCAGACGTGATTGCCATGCTGGAATACAATCCGCAGCTCGGTAAAGGTTTTGTCCATAAAATCGAGCAGTTGGAAGA
Organism: Yersinia aldovae ATCC 35236; assembly: GCF_000173735.1. Lineage (GTDB taxonomy): Bacteria > Pseudomonadota > Gammaproteobacteria > Enterobacterales > Enterobacteriaceae > Yersinia > Yersinia aldovae. Next base: position 95,960 of record NZ_ACCB01000011.1, read on the forward strand.
TAAAGATTGGGAACGCGAATGGATGGATAACTTCCATCCAATGCGTTTTGGCGAGCGCTTATGGATTTGTCCGAGCTGGCGTGATGTGCCCGACCCAACGGCGGTCAACGTGATGCTCGACCCCGGTTTGGCTTTTGGTACCGGCACCCATCCGACCACCGCATTATGCCTGCAATGGCTCGATGGCCTGGATCTGGCCGGCAAGACGGTTATCGATTTCGGTTGTGGCTCTGGCATCCTGGCGATAGCGGCGCTAAAACTCGGTGCAGCGCACGCTATTGGCATCGATATCGATCCTCAAGCCATTCAAGCCAGCCGTGATAACGCACAGCGTAACGGCGTTTCAGAGCGTTTGGCGCTATATCTCGCCAAAGACCAGCCGGCAGACTTATCTGCTGACGTGGTCGTCGCCAATATTCTGGCAGGCCCATTGCGAGAACTGGCTCCGCTGATAAGCGTCCTGCCCGTTGCAGGCGGGCATCTGGGTTTATCCGGCGTGCTGGCAACTCAAGCTGTGGGTGTCGCGCAGGCTTATGAGGATAAGTTCACCCTCGATGCGGTCGCTGAGAAAGAAGAATGGTGCCGCATCACCGGTATCAAAAAGTAAAAATGCAAGAACTGCCCTCGCGAACACAGTACACCAGCGCGCGGGCAAGGTTGTCCATATCGAATGAGTATTGAGTGCAACCCAAGACAAATTTTTTTGTCCGAAATTTGATATACGGCTGATTTATATCTGTGCTTTATCGTTGATTTGATGAATAAATCAGCACTATTGACCGCGTTCATACTGCATAACCAGTCGATAATGATGTTGTTTAGCAGAAAATATCAAAGCGCATCATTTAACCAAATAGAATTAACATCATGTTATATATGAATAAATAATTAATTAACCCAGATTATCTTATTCTTTATTGCGCTTTTTTAATTAATTGGTCAAAGTTTGGCCTTTCATCTGAGCGCAAAAATGCGTAATATACGCGCCCTTACGGACACAGTGTGGTCATTCTTTGTCTATGCGCATTGGACACATCCAGCTTACAAATTGCCTGATTGCCGCTCCGATGGCGGGTATCACAGATCGCCCCTTCAGAACGCTATGTCATGGCATGGGGGCTGGGATGGCTGTATCTGAAATGCTCTCTTCTAATCCAGAAGTGTGGCGGACAGATAAGTCGCGTTTGCGCATGGTTCATAGTGATGAGCCGGGGATTCGTACCGTGCAAATTGCCGGTAACGACCCGCATGAGATGGCAGCAGCCGCCAGAATCAATGTGGCGAATGGTGCTCAAATCATTGACATCAATATGGGATGCCCGGCCAAGAAAGTGAATCGCAAACTGGCAGGATCAGCATTATTGCAGCATCCTGAACTGGTCAAACAGATCCTCTCCGCTGTGGTTAATGCGGTAGATGTTCCAGTAACGTTGAAGATCCGGACGGGTTGGTCGCCAGAACACCGTAACTGTATAGAAATTGCCCAACTAGCCGAAAACTGTGGTATACAAGCCCTGACGATTCATGGCCGAACCCGTTCTTGCCTGTTTAATGGTGAGGCGGAGTACGACAGTATTCGGGCAGTTAAGCAGACTGTCACCATTCCCGTTATCGCGAATGGTGACATCACTGACCCGCATAAAGCCAGAGCGGTGCTCGACTACACTGGAGCTGATGCTCTGATGATAGGACGTGCCGCTCAGGGAAGACCTTGGATCTTCCGGGAAATCCAGCATTACCTGGACACAGGGGAGCTGCTGCCACCGATGCCACTTGGCGAAGTACAGCGCTTGTTAAACGGGCATATACGGGAATTGCACGACTTTTATGGTCCAGGCAAGGGATTTCGTATTGCACGTAAGCACGTCTCTTGGTATCTCCAGGAGCACGCCCCTAACGACCAGTTTCGGCGCACATTCAACGCCATTGAGGATGCCAGCGAACAGCTGGAGGCGTTGGAGGCATATTTCGAAAATCTTGCGTAAACAGAAAAAAGAGCTGACAGAACTATGTTCGAACAACGCGTAAATTCTGACGTACTGACCGTTGCAACCGTAAACTCACAAGATCAGGTGACTCAAAAGCCTTTGCGTGACTCGGTTAAACAAGCACTGAAGAACTATTTTGCTCAACTGAATGGTCAAGATGTAAGTGACCTGTATGAGTTGGTACTGGCTGAAGTTGAACAGCCATTGTTGGACATGGTGATGCAATACACCCGTGGCAACCAAACCCGCGCTGCCCTGATGATGGGCATCAACCGTGGCACGCTACGTAAGAAATTGAAAAAATACGGCATGAACTGATACTAGTCAGTTAACTTGTTGTTTAAAAAGGCGTACTCCACACGGAGCGCGCCTTTTTTGTTAGACCATTTCTACCCGATTGCGCCCCTGCTGTTTCGCTCGGTACAACGCTTCATCCGCCTGTTTCAGGGCATCTTCTGGCGAGCCATTCTCACCATCCCAGTGCGCTACACCCAATGAAATCGTAATGGGACGAACATCCGCTATCACCATCGTTTCGACATTATGACGTAGCCTGCTGGCGACCTGCCCAGCGACATCCCGTGATATACCTGGTAATAACATTAGAAACTCTTCCCCACCGCTACGGCACAGAATGTCGGTATCACGAGAGCTATCACGTATTTGCAACGCCAGTTGTTTGATAACTTCATCACCCACATCATGGCCGTAGGAGTCATTGATCATTTTGAAGTGGTCAATATCTAGCGCAATGGCGGAAAAATGCTGTCCGAGCTGTGAAATAGGTTCGAGGGTGGTTGCCAGCCCACGGCGGTTATACAGCCCCGTCATCGGATCGGTTTGTGCCTCAAATTTCAACTTACCAATTTTCTTTTGTAATAGGCTAATGCCTATCAATAACGCCCGCTTAAGTTGCGTCGCTTCAAAATACCAAGATGGGATCTCTTTGATACTGTTGGCAATATCTGGCTTATCCATGTTATTGGCACTGCCCGCAAGTAGCCATAATGGGCGGGCAATCAGCCGGGATAGCAGCCAAACCCCCAGCAACGTGAGTATCGCCAGCGGCGTGATATGGCCCAATCCCTTAAGCATTAGCCCTTCCAACGGCTTTAAGGTTGATGCCTCCGGCCGCAGGGTAATGATTTCCCAACCTGATGGCTCGACAATGGCGTAGCCCGCCAGCATAGACTCACCACCAGTACTGGTGACCATCAAACTCCCATTGGTCGCGGCTTTGGCTACCTCAGTGATGGGCCTTGGTTCCAGAATCTCCCCGATACGGTTCACATCCCGGTGATAAAGGATGCGACGATCACGGTCGAGCACCACGATGTAGGAACCATCACGATAGTAATGCTCACCCAATAGCTCATTTAAAATACTTTGCTTGCGCAGGTAAATAGTCCCGCCGATATAACCGCGATAACGTCCATCCGGCGTAATGATAGGTGTCGATATATTGATAACGAGATTATTTGCAGCAGATATATAGGGTTTACTGATTATCGGACGGCGCAGCTTTAATGCTTCCACCGAACCTGGGGATGACAAGACACGGCCTAATAACTGGAGGCTGTCTGGGGATGTTGCACGTATAACCCCATGCGCATCGGTTATCACCACCGAGTTAAAGCTGTCAGTCTGGTATTTTAGCCGCGCGGTTTCTGCTTGCAGAACGGCCTGATCATCAAAATGCTTAGCGGCGATCATGCTGCTGTAATGAAGCTGCTTTTGCGCACTTCTTAGAAAGATTTCAGTACTGGACGCCAGCTTAGTCGCATAAACACGATTAGCCTCCAGCGTGTTATCAATCAGTAACTGCCGCTGTACTCGATAACTGGCATAAAAGCTGTTCGCCAACGTCACAAACGCGCTCATCACAGCCAGAATAAGGATTAAGCGACCCAGGTCGAGGCGGAAAATTTTGCTGGAAATAATAGAGCGTGACAAGACAGCATTCCTGAGACGATAAATAGCCATGTATAGCACTGACGGTAACACGAAAATAAGCCGAGAATCCGCCTATATCGACCGTGATATCATATTTATCTGCTCAGATTAATCGTTCTCACGCTATAGTCATTATTAACAACTATCTATACCAGAGTAATTGACGTTGCAGGAAGTGGATTGCTGACGGAAGTCTGACTTGGACTGATAATAGGGGTTGATTATGAACAAGCTGGTCATTGTCGTAGCACTCGCAGCCACCGTATTAAGTGGTTGTGCGAATAACAGAACGGCGTCTGGTGATACTTTCACTGCCTCTCAGGCACGACAAGTACAGACCGTCACTTATGGCACCGTGGTTTCTGCACGGCCGGTCACTATCCAAGGTGGCGATAAAAATAACGTCGCGGGGGCTATTGGCGGCGCGGTTGTTGGCGGGTTCTTAGGTAATACCATCGGTGGGGGCCGTGGTAATAGCCTCGCAACCGCTGGTGGGGTGGTTGCTGGTGGGATGGCAGGCCAGGGCGTCCAAAGTGCCATGAACAGAAGTGATGGTGTGCAGTTAGAAATCCGCCGTGATGATGGCAGCAGTATTGTGGTGGTTCAGGCGCAGGGGCCAACCCGCTTCAGTGCCGGTCAACGCGTCATTATTGCCAGTGATCGTAGCGGCACCGTGACCGTCTCTCCTCGCTAAAGCCAAAAACCGGGGGCCATCCTCCGGCTTTTACGACAAAATCATTAATATCTTCACTTTATTTCACCACCAGCGCGTATCTGCGTAACAAGCTGTTTTATCACATCAAACACCGTGCTCACGCCAGAAAATAGATGAAAAAACCATTCATATTGATTACATCATTTGAATATTAGGTTGCCACGATGAATGTGTTGTGGTTTAATGCGACATCGGTTTGGAACACAGACCTTATGAAAGCAGTTTTAGTAAAGCAGTCCTCAGTTCAAGCGCTATCCATAGATATCCCTTCTCCGTGAGTCTCCTCCTAAGTGCCTAAGTAAGTTACCTTCTGAAAACAGACCACGTTCGCTACACTATTGTGGCAAAAAAAAATTGAAGGAAGTATCTCTATGTCTAATAAAATGACTGGTTTAGTAAAATGGTTTGACGCTGGTAAAGGTTTTGGTTTTATCACTCCTGCTGACGGTAGCAAAGATGTGTTCGTTCACTTCTCTGCTATCCAGAGCAATGATTTCAAAACCTTAGATGAAGGCCAAAAAGTGGAGTTCTCTATCGAGAGCGGCGCTAAAGGCCCATCAGCGGTAAACGTAGTCGCTCTGTAATACAGCGTGATTAGGGGAGCAGGCTGCCGATAGCGATGACGGCCAGACCCGAGCAGTGTAGCCAGCTCCCCAAGTAAAGTATGAAAGTCGTACCCGGTTGACAGTAACATTTATGCAAGCAGTTTTAGTAAAGCAGTTCTCCGTATTAGCGTTATCAGACAGATACCTCTTCTCCGCGAAATTCCTTCTAAGTGCCCCCATAAGTTGTGCCCAAGCCTCTCCGCTCGCCTATGGCAGCAATATAAAAAATTGAAGGAAGTATCTCTATGTCTAATAAAATGACTGGTTTAGTAAAATGGTTTAACGCTGATAAAGGTTTCGGTTTCATCACGCCTGCTGACGGCAGCAAAGATGTGTTCGTTCACTTCTCTGCCATTCAGAGCAATGATTTCAAAACCTTAGATGAAGGCCAAAAAGTGGAGTTCTCTATCGAGAGCGGCGCTAAAGGCCCAGCAGCGGCAAACGTTGTTGTGCTGTAAAGCCAATAATTAGAATAACTTACGATAGCGATGAAGGTGATAGCCCTGAGCAGTTAAGTTATTCTGAATAAAAAAAACCGCCTTAGTGCGGTTTTTTTGTTTTTGTATGGCACCAACAGCTTACTGTGACTTGCGCAATTCAATACCCACATCCCCGCCGGGATGTACCGCCAGTAATGTTTCTTTGCTAAAACCACTGCGAGCCATTAGACAAACACAAATGGCATCAAACAGTGCTAACACTAAAACAATAGATGTCGTAGCTAACATATTCAGCGGGTCTATCTCTTGCTGTACATGTGTTTTTAGCACTAAAGCAGAAACCTGCGCGATAGCCGACTGCTCATTCTCCGTCACACTGATAATCTTTACCTGTTTGCGTTGCAGCGTTGGCAACAAACGGGTCAGTTCGTCGGAATTACCGCCACGGGAAATCAGGATAATAATGTCTTGCGGCCCCAAAAATCCCAAATCACCGTGGGCAGCATCAGTCGCATTCAGGTAAATCGCGGGTTGTTCCACACAAGCCAACATATGAGCCACTTTTCGCGCCGCAATACCTGATGTACCCACGCCCGTTACCGCAATTTTGCCACGGCACCCAGCCAGCATCCCCAGCACCTGTAACCACACTCGTTGATCGACATTATCCTTTAATGCTGCCAGCTCACGGCTGTAAGTCATCCATGCATCACTGGCCATCCGCCATTCATCACTCTGGCTCATGCCTCCTCCTGCATCAATTCCTGATAACGTATATGGTCATGATACATCTGGTGGAACACCCGATATTTGCGATCGTAATAAGCTTTGATTTTATTAGTTTGCGGCGTAACCGTTTTACCAATTCGGCTCATGGCCGTCATCGCCTCTGGCAGCGACTCAAATACGCCAGCGGCCACCGTGCCCATCATGGCGCTGCCCAACAGCATGGCTTCACTCTCTTCCGGTAACAACATGGCGCAGCCAGTAGCATTAGCATGTTCCTGCACAAAAATTGGGTTCTTGGTGCCGCCGCCGCTGGCCATCATAGTGTCAATGCAATAGCCGTTCTTATTCATGGTTTCGATGATATGCCGCGTTCCCAGCGCCAGTGCCTGAATGGTCGCCAAATAGCGTAACGCCATATCCTCGAAGGTTATCGAGAGCTTCAATCCGGTAATAATACCGGTCAGATTCGGGTTAGCCCGCGGCGAACGGTTGCCGTGGAAGTACGGCAAAATGTGAATATCTTTGGTCAGGAAGGCGATATTCTCCGGTTCACCGGCAAGCTGGCGCAGAATGTGATTCAACGCCTCATAGATGGTTTCCCCTTTGCTTTTAGCCTGAGCCAATAACTCCGGATAACACGGATGTGTCTGAATAATATGATCAATTAAGGCTCCTGTTGCCGACTGCCCGCCCTCATTCAACCAGTATTTCGGCAGAATGGCAGAATAATATGGCCCCCAGATGCCACCAATGAAATGCGCAGAACGGGACATCGCCATGTGTGCAGTGGAGGTGCCGCCAATCAGCGCAATTCGCCGATCAAAATTGGCATTTTCGCCAGTAACCCCGCTGGCACCTAAAATACCAATGGTGCCAGCGTGAGCATCAATAATCGAGACGCTGACCGCAGTGCCGGGGATCAGGCCCATTTCTGACGCCGCCCGTTGACTTAATCCTCGTCCCAATGGCTCCCCCATTGGTTTAACCGTAGCACCGATTTTCGCCGCATTGTTATCCAGCAAATCAGCCAGCCCGATCAATTTGAAATAGGACGGGTCCCAGCGATCTTCATGGCCCAGATAGGTCCATTTACAGACGGTAGAACAGAGCGAACGGGTTTCATCTTTTGTTGCACGCCAGGTCAAAAAATCAGGTAAATCAAACAGATGACCGACATTACTCCAGGTGGTTGGCATGTGCTGTTTTAGCCATAATAGCTTTGGCGTTTGCATTTCAGGTGAAATCACCCCGCCGACAAACTCCAGCACCGGATGTTTGGTGGCATTAATCCGCTCCGCCTGCGTAATCGCGCGATGATCCATCCAGACAATCACGTTTTGCTCACTGCGCCCCGACGGGCTAACGGTCAACGGGTTGCCTTCTTTATCCAGCACCACCAGCGAACAGGTGGCATCAAAACCCATCCCTTTCACCTGGATCGGGTTGATATCAGCCTGATTCACCGCATCGCGCACCGCATTACACACCGCCTGCCAGATGTTATCGGAAGACTGCTCCACAAAATCGGCCTTAGGCTTAAACATGGTGATTTCACGGCTAGCCTGCCCGACCATACGGCCCTGCAAATCGAATACTCCCGCTCTTGCACTGCCGGTTCCTACATCTACGCCGATAAAGTAACTTGCCATTGTTTTATCCCTCAATTCTTAAGCCTTACGATTCTGTAATGCGATAAAGAGGATCAGCACCCCACCCCATAACGCCATAGTCAGGTAGCTACTCACCCCCAGCAAATTCAGGCCACTTTCCAGTAATTGCAGTACCACCAATGCCAAAATCAGACCAATAATGCGGCCAAAACCACCATCCGGGTTAATCCCACCCAGCACCGAGGCCAGAATGGTCACCAACAGATAGGATTCGCCATAACCGGCTTTGGCGGAGTTAAATTTTGCCATCATCAAGATGGCCGCCCCCCAACCCAATAAGGCTGACAGGATATAAACTGCAATCTGAACCCGATGGGTATTCACACCGCTAAAGCGAGTCGCCTGCTCATTAGAGCCGACCAGATAAATACTGCGCCCCAGCGTGGTATGTTCGAGCAGCACCCATAACCCAGCCGAAACCAGCAAGAACAGAATCATCGCCACAGGAATACCGGCAATAACACCGCTACCAATGTATTGAATTACTGGCGGGAATCCGGAGATAACATCCCCGTTGGACAACAAGATATTCAGGCCGGTAATCAGCGTCATGGTACCCAGCGTGGCCAGAATCGGTGATACACCAATCACCGAAATCAACATGCCGTTTAAGGTGCCAATCACCACCGCCACCAGCAATCCGGCGACTAAAGCCAACAGCAGGAACAACGGTTGATCTGGATGGCTAACAATGATGGCCGCCATGACTAACGAGCAAGCATTGGCTCCGGCAATAATCGATAAGTTAATGCCGCCAGTTAGCATGGTCAGCCCCATTCCCAGCGCCAACATGCCTAAAATGGGCAACTGCGAGGAAATAGACTGGAAGTTACCCAAACTAAAAAAGCGTTGCCCCAAGGTCAGTGAGAAGGCCAACATCACTGCAATCAAAATCAGCAATTGTAGGCGGATAATGCGGTCGTTAGGAATCATTCGGTTTAGCCAGGTCATATCAGTGCTCCCTCAGCAATTTACGTTTTTCATTCCATGCGGTGCTACTGATACTCACCAAAATGATCGCGCCACTGAAAACCGTATGCCAGTAAGAGGAGACGCTCAGTAGCGTCAGGCCGTTTTGTAAAAATGCCAGCAACATGACACCGAGCACCGTGCCGGTTAATGTGCCACGACCGCCACTCATACTGGTGCCACCGAGTACCACCGCGGCCAGTACCGTCAGCTCAAATCCCATCAATGAGTTAGGTGCAACCGATTGAGAAATCTGCGCCTGAACCACCGCCGCAACCCCCGCCAGCAACCCCATATAGCCATAGACATACAGATGCAACCGCAGAATATTAATGCCCAAACGGGAAGCCGCATCTTTGTTACTGCCCATCGCAAATATCTGCCGCCCAAGGCGGGTATAATTCATCAGCACACCGGTAAAGATAATGGTGGCAGCCAGGCAAAATAGCGGTAATGTCAGGCCATAGTCATAACCGTCACCGCCGGTAAACGAGAACCAGTTAATACCGGTCATAAACCAGTCTGGAAAGCCGTACAGCCAGGTGCCGTTAGTGAAATAAACCAGTAACCCGTAAAACAGATTCAGCGTGGCAATGGTGATAATAATCGCCGGCACTTTCAGCCAATACACCAGCAATCCATTTACCAGCCCCAACACCAAACCAACGGCCATAGCCAGAACGAATGCAAGTGGGAAGCTGCCACCGTGGGTAATCACCCATGATGCCATCACGTATTGCGCGATTGCCGTTACTGCCGGAAACGAGATATCAATCCCACCGGCGATCAGCACCACAAACAGCCCGCAAGCCAGAATACCCAAGATGGCATAACTGGTCGCGACATCGGTTAGGTTCCCCAATGTCAGGAACTCCGGACTTTTCACACTCAGGCCAATAGCCAACAGCAATACCAGCAGGCCGAGATAAAACTCATGCCGCCCTGTTAGTTGACGTAGTTTTAGCTTATCCATTGACCACCTCGGCTACCTGTTGTTCGGTACACTGATGAGGGTAAAATTCTGCTACCAGCTCGCCTTTACGCATCACCAGCACCCGGTGGCTGTTGTAGTAGGCCTCCGAGATCTCATCACAAATCATTAAGACCGCCATTCCCTGCTCTGCCAGCGCCTTGGCAATGTGGTAAATCCCTTCTTTGTTGGCGATATCCACCCCTACCGTCGGGGAGTCGAGGATCAAAATACGCGGTTGCGTTGCCACCCATTTGGCAATGGCAATACGCTGTGCATTGCCACCAGACAGTGTTTTCACCGGCAGCGCGGTATCGGATACTTTGATGTTCAGATCCAACACCAGCTGTTTTACCAGCGCACTAGCTTTGGTGTGATCCAGCAATCCACTGCGGGTATGCAATTTGTCGAAAACCGAGACAATAGTGTTGTCATAGATCGACTGTTCCATGATCAACCCTTGCGTTAGACGATCCTCAGAGACATAGCCGATCCCGTGGCGGATAGCATCGCGGTTATTGCGAAAATGCACCGGCTCACCGGCCACCCGCAACTCACCACTATCGGGTTGGGTCATGCCAAATAAGCTCAGACACAACTCGGTTCGGCCTGCACCAAGTAAGCCAGTGATAGAGACAATCTCACCCTGATGTAGAGTCAAATCGATATTACGGTACTGCGTGCCACGGCTGAGTTTTCTCACTTCCAGCAAAGGTACAGCCTTGGTTGCCAGCGGCGGTAGCGGGCTATAAGTAAAGCGTTGGCCGGTCATCAGGAATGCCAACTCATGGCTATCTAACTCGCTGGCAGGCCAGGTGCCAATTAACTTACCATCGCGCATCACACTGATACGGTCGGCCACTTCCATCACTTCATCCAACCTATGGCTGACAAATACTACGCAGATGCCTTGTGATTTGAGGTCACGTACCACGTTCAACAAACCTTTCACCTCCTGGCTGGTCAGCGAGGCGGTGGGTTCATCCATAATCACCAAGCGGGCGTCTGCGGCGATGGCGCGGCAAATCGCCACTAACTGGCGGTCGGCAATGGAAAGCTGTTCAACTTTTTTATCGGGATCGAGAGTCACGCCGACTCGCTGCATAGCGGCCAAGGCGCGCTCACGCATACTTTTGCGTTTCACCCAAAAGTCGCCACCCGGCAAATAGCGGTGGACGGCAATGTTCTCGGATACGGTTAAATTGGGGAATAATGACAGGTCTTGATAAATCACCTGCACGCCGTAGAAGAATGAGAGTTGCGGCGTAAACTGATGAAACAGTTTGCCGTCGATCAAGATACTCGCGCCTTTCTCTGGCTGATAAACTCCTGAAATCACTTTGATAATGGTGCTCTTGCCGCAGCCGTTCTGACCTGCCAGACAGTGCACTTCTCCTTTATTCAGCGTGAGATTCACATTATCCAGCGCCAGTACACCGGGGAACCGCTTACTGATATTTTCAAGAGTGATGAATGCGTTAGCCTGAGTCATGACAATACCTTCCCTAACGCCATAAACATGGCGCTATTTTTACAGCAATTCGGTGATGATGGTGAGGGCAACGGGGATGCTCTCCCGCTGCCTGATTTACTGTCTAACACGGCTAATCAGCCGGTAATCCCCAGATATGGCGACTGAAAATCAGAAGCCTAACGTTTTCGCATTATCTTTGGTGACTTCGAGAATTTTGTTGAAACGAATCACGCCTTTCTCGCTATCCACATCAGCTTTACCCAAGCCGTCAATGGTCAGATCTGGTGTGATTTTTTGGCCTTTCAGCAGTTGATCGGCAATCACGACGACCGCAAAACCGGCGTCTTTCGGGTCCCACAGCAATGCTTTTTTGATATCACCGCGCATCAGATATGGCGCTGCCTGTGCTGGCATGGCGATACCCACTACCGCGATTTGATCTTTCGCGCGTTTCTTAGCCACTGCTTGGCCGGCACCGATTGGCCCCAGTGAACCGAAACCGATGATCCCTTTCATTTGCGGATAAGTTTTCATCAGATCCAGCGTGGTGGAGTAAGATTTATCAATGTTCTCGGCCACGGGCAGGCGTGGGGTGACTTCAAACATATCCGGGTATTTTTCTTTCTGATATTTAATGGCGTAATCAGCCCAAGCGTTATGCAATGGTACAGTCAGCGAGCCTACATAAATGGCATAACCGCCCTTGCCACCCATCGCTTTTGCCAGTTCGTCCATATTGGCCTGAGCATATTTCTCGCTATCGATGGTTTCAACATCCCACTGGCCGATGCGTTGATCGGGCGATTCATGAGTGAGTACCACGATACCTTTCTCTTGTGCTTTTTTGAGCACCGGCTCCAGCACTTTGGCATCGTTCGGTACCACAATAATGGCATCCACATTTTTAGCGATAAGATCTTCAATGACTTTAACTTGTTGCGCAGGATCTGGTGTTGCTGGCCCAACCTGATAAGCATTAATATTCAGTTTTTTTGCCGCTTCATTTACACCGACTTCCATGCGGGTAAACCAGGGAATACCCGTAACTTTCGCGACGACAGCAATTTCATATTTTTTCTCCGCCATCGTTTGCGTGGTGAACAGCATACATGCAGAAACAACACATGCATTCAGTAATGCGAGATTAAGTTTCATAGCAATACCTTCTTGTTTTTTCAGGTAACGGGTTAGTTGCAGGGTGAAGAGTCCGTGGTGTTGTACCGTGACAGTATTATTTTCATGTGACTGCTTTTCACATAACGGAGGTTAACAAAGGAACACAAGAGGCTGCGCGACAAGTCGTCGCGAGATGTGATGCAAGCCCAAAAAGGTTAAATTTAATGAGTTAATACGTTAAATTTTGGTTAATTATCTAAGTAAATGAATGTAAGTGATCAGATAATAAGTTAATAAATGCAAAAACGACTAGATTAATTTACATAAATTAAACAATAAAGACGATATTATCTTTCTGTAGCACGCAGATATCTCCATGACATTCATCTTCGCGATAACAATTATCCAAAATTGGGATAAAGCTCTCACTCCCCTGCTGGTTGGGAAATACTCTGCACACTTTTCACTATTAACGTCTGTCTTTACAGTAAAAAAACGCGTTATTTGTGTCGATACAACTCAAGTATCGCGTTTACCTTTGATCTTTTTCTTTCATTTATTACGGTTATGATATAATTAATTAAAAGCGTTTTCGCTACAGATAACCTGCCTTTTATGCCAAATCACTACGCGACCCCCGCTTTTAATGTAAAAATTGCATCAATTATAGTATTCAGCAAAACAATAGTTGACCATCAGTGTCTGAAGATATGTACCGCTATCGAGTTATGTCCTTATGCGTTACACATTCGCACTTAACGCAAAATGATAGAGTTCATATGATAAAGCCGCAGAAATTCCATATTTCCCTACTCCGTCCGCGCTATTGGCTAACCTGGTTTGGCCTTGGTGTCCTGTTTTTACTGGTGCAGCTCCCTTATCCACTCCTGAATAAATTAGGCATCTGGCTGGGTCGTACTTCGATGCGCTTCCTTAAACGGCGTGTTTCCATTGCACGACGCAATCTGGAGCTGTGTTTTCCTGATATGGACCAACAGACGCTGGAGCGCACCATCGTTGGTAATTTCGAATCTTTGGGCATGGGGTTGTTGGAAACCGGTATGGCGTGGTTTTGGCCTGACGCCAGAATTAAACGCTGGTTTACCGTTACCGGCCTGGATAACCTGAAAAAAGCACAGGAAGGTCATCGGGGGGTTCTGGTCATTGGTGTTCATTTTATGTCGCTGGAACTGGGTGGCCGCGTGATGGGGCAGTGCCAACCGATGATGGCCATGTACCGCCCACACAACAATAAAGTGATGGAACTGGTACAGACTTGGGGTCGTATGCGCTCGAATAAAGCGATGCTAGACCGCAAAGACCTGCGTGGCATGGTGCAAGCACTGAAAAAAGGTGAGGCCGTTTGGTTTGCACCGGATCAAGATTATGGCCCGCGTGGGAGCGTATTTGCGCCGCTGTTCGCGGTGGATCAGGCCGCGACCACCAGCGGGACCTTTATGTTAGCCCGGTTAGCAAAACCAGCACTGCTGCCGTTGGTCTTACTACGCAAAGCTGATGGCAGTGGCTATGACCTGCTGATCCAGCCTGCGCTAGAGGACTATCCGATTGATGATGAGATAGCCGCTGCCAGCTATATGAATAAAGTGATCGAAAAAGAGATCATGCGCGCACCTGAGCAATATCTGTGGTTACATCGCCGCTTTAAGACCCGCCCGGTTGGGGCACCGTCACTGTATTAAGTGAATTTCAGATAGCAAGAACCCGGCCCTCAAACCGGGA
>NZ_ACCB01000010.1 GCF_000173735.1 Yersinia aldovae ATCC 35236
AAAATAGCGTAATGTGCCGCAGTTCATACGTAATCAATTGCATCTGCTGGCGGGAGCCGGTATCACTATTTACAGCACATGTTTATGCGTAATGATCAGGAGAAAATATGTCCGGGATCGACTTTAGGCAGAAAATCAGTTTTCAGCGGCCATTTGGTAAATCCAGCTCGGCAGAAGATGAATACGAGATCACCAGAGTGTTTGAAAGTGATCGTGGCAGGATAGTTAATTCTGCCGCTATCCGGCGTTTGCAGCAAAAAACGCAGGTATTCCCATTGGAGCGCAATGCCGCAGTACGTAGTCGCTTAACCCATTCGCTGGAGGTGCAGCAGGTGGGGCGTTATATCGCCAAAGAGATCCTAAATCGCTTTAAGCAGGATAAAAAAATCACCGCTTATGGTTTGGATAAACTGCTTGATCCTTTTGAAAGTATTGTCGAAATGGCTTGCCTGATGCATGACATTGGCAACCCTCCGTTTGGTCATTTTGGTGAATCGGCTATTAATAACTGGTTTACCAAACAGATGGACCCTAATGGCGGTGGTGCTGAACCTAGGGGCAAAGATCAGTGCCTGATTCATGTGCTGAAACTGCGGGAAGGTGAGTCTGAACTTAATATTTTGCGCAGTAAAATCCGTCATGACCTCAGCCAGTTTGAGGGGAATGCACAGGCAATTCGCCTGGTTTACAGCTTATTAAAGCTGAATCTGACTTATGCTCAGGTCGGATGCATTCTTAAATATACCAAACCCGCTTATTGGTCTGCTGATATCCCACCGTCACATCACTATTTGATGAAAAAACCGGGTTTTTATCTGGCCGAAGAACACTATGTTAAAGATTTACGTCGCGAACTCAATATGGGCGAGTTTAACCGTTTTCCTCTAACATATATTATGGAAGCGGCTGATGATATTTCTTATTGTATTGCTGACCTCGAGGATGCTGTCGAAAAAACTATTTTCAGCGTAGAGCAACTTTATGAGCATCTGATGCAGGAGTGGGGCGAGGTGACTCACGGTGATCTGTTTGATAAAGTCGTCGGTGGTGCATTCCGTCAATTAGGTCGTGGGCAGGGGCGGCGTAGTTCAGAAGATCAATTTTTCATGTATTTACGGGTGAATACCGTGGGGAAATTAGTTCCTCATGCCGCACAACGCTTTATTGAACATCTTCCGGCAGTATTTTGTGGTTCGTTTAATCAAGCTTTATTAGAAGATTCTAGTCCTGCGTGTAAATTACTGCAAACCTTCAAAAAGGTTGCAGCGAAACACGTATTTAATCATCCGGAAGTAGAACAGCTTGAATTACAAGGGTATAGAGTAATAAGTGGGTTGCTGGATATTTATAGCCCGCTATTAGCTATGCCGCAAACTGCATTTACCCAATTGGTAGTAGAAGACACTCACCGCCAGTATCCCATTGAAACTCGGTTGTTCCATAAATTGTCGACGAAACATCGGTTGGCTTATGTTGAATCAACCGAAAATTTACGTAATTTATCGACTGAACAATATGAGATATATGAATATTATTATCGTGCGCGGCTAATTCAGGATTATATCAGTGGTATGACAGATCTTTATGCTTACGATGAGTATCGTCGTTTAATGGCTGCAGAATAACATATCGAGTGATGGCGAGTTGTCCGTTTAATAAGTTATAGTTTTGTAAAGACGGACAATATTTTTTACTATTGCTATTATTGGCTCTGTGAACTTCATTCCCCATATTTAATCTTACTATGCAAGACGTAAGTTTGTTACGTATCATTTAATTGACCCAATTGTTAATTGTATAGCGAGAACTTGAATACATGAAAAAAACAACTTTAGTGTTAAGTGCATTGGCATTGAGCATCGGTTTCGCCCTGGGGCCGGTCTCTTCTGCGGTTGCGGCAGAAACGGCTTCTTCCAGCAGCCAGCAGCTTCCTAGCCTGGCGCCTATGCTAGAGAAAGTCATGCCTTCGGTCGTCAGTATTAATGTAGAAGGCAGCACCCAGGTTAGCAATGCCGGTGCTGCGGGCCGGATGCCACCACAGTTCCAGCAATTCTTTGGTGATGACTCTCCATTCTGCCAGGATGGTTCGCCGTTCCAAGGCTCTCCGATGTGTCAGGGGGGGCAGGGCGGTCAAGGTGGTCAGCCAAGTAAACAGGAGTTTCGTTCCCTTGGTTCGGGTGTGATCATTGATGCCGCTAAGGGTTATGTGGTTACTAATAATCACGTTGTCGATAATGCCACCAAAATCAACGTAAAGTTGAGTGATGGGCGCAGCTATGAAGCAAAAGTGATTGGTAAAGATCCACGTACCGATATTGCACTGTTACAGCTCAAAGATGCTAAGAATCTGACTGCGATTAAAATTGCTGATTCTGACCAACTGCGCGTCGGGGATTATACCGTTGCTATTGGTAACCCCTATGGGCTGGGTGAAACCGTCACCTCAGGTATCGTGTCGGCCTTGGGACGCAGTGGTTTGAATGTGGAAAACTACGAAAACTTTATCCAGACTGACGCTGCGATTAACCGGGGTAACTCTGGCGGTGCGTTGATCAATCTCAACGGTGAGCTGATCGGAATTAACACCGCAATTCTGGCTCCGGATGGCGGTAATATCGGTATCGGGTTTGCTATCCCAAGTAACATGGTGAAAAACCTGACATCGCAGATGGTTGAGTTCGGCCAAGTGAAACGTGGCGAACTGGGCATCATGGGCACAGAGTTGAACTCTGAGCTGGCCAAAGCCATGAAAGTGGATGCACAGAAAGGCGCGTTTATCAGTCAGGTTATACCAAAATCTGCGGCGGCCAAAGCTGGGATTAAGGCGGGTGATGTGATTGTCAGTATGAACGGTAAAGCCATCAATAGCTTCGCTGGCTTCCGTGCTGAAATCGGTACTTTACCGGTGGGGAGCAAAATGACGCTGGGCCTGCTGCGTGACGGCAAACCGATCAATGTTGAGGTCACTCTGGAGCAGAGCAGCCAAACTCAGGTTGACTCCGGCAATCTCTACACCGGCATTGAAGGTGCGGAGTTGAGCAATACTGACGTTAACGGTAAGAAAGGCGTGAAAGTTGATAGCGTGAAAGCGGGGACCGCTGCGGCACGTATTGGCCTGAAAAAAGGCGATATCATCATGGGGATTAACCAACAACCGGTGCAGAACCTCGGTGAGCTGCGGAAGATCCTCGACACCAAACCATCGGTATTGGCATTGAGCATTCAGCGTGGTGATACTTCACTTTATTTATTAATGCAGTAACAATGTGATGTAGTGGTGTTGTTACCCTCAGGGCACAGTTAATTTTAGCTGTGCCCCTTTTGTTGTTTTTACTGGATTAAGTAATGTAACTACGTTGTCGCTACATAGATTTTTGCAGCACTGCGGACGTTATCCATCTCATCCATCAGTTCAAGCCATTCAGGTTGTAAATCCTGCAAGTTTGTTTGCTTGCGTAACTGCTGCTCAATAGTCAGACACAATTGCCTCAACCGCGGTACACCGCTACAGGCACAACTGCCATGAAATTTGTGAATCAGATTCAGAATATCCTCATCATCTGCTCCGGCCAGAATAGCGTCTACACGCAGAGTTACTTGCGGCATAAACTCTAACAGCATGATTAATAAGTCTTTAGCTAACATTTCTTTATTTGCAGCTTGCCTGACAGCGAGGGGCCAATCTATCGCGCCCTCACGACCTGGTGGTGGCGATGATAGCGGCGTAATATCTGTTTTGAGCGGTGGCGGGTTATTATGTTGATAGCGAGACAAAGCCTGTATCAGCCGGGCTTCATCAAGAGGCTTTGCCAAATAGTCTGCCATACCTAATTTTAATAATTGTTCTTGCTGCCCTCTGACGGCATGAGCGGTGACGGCAATGATAGGGGTGTCCTGATGATGTGACATCTGATGAATGATTTCGCTGGCACGGATACCATCAATTTCTGGCATTTGGATATCCATCAAAATGATATCTAAGGTATTTTCACGGGCATAGGCAATCGCCTTAGCGCCGCTGTCACATAATACGGTCTCTTCAACCAGTTCTTCGAGCAGAGTGCCAATTAATTTCAAGTTAGCGGGGTTGTCGTCAACGGCCATCACTTTGAAAGGTAACTTAGGCAGTTTATGAGGTTGTTCCAATAGAGGTAATTCACAAGGAGTATCTTCAGATAACAGCAGAGGAATCAATCGATTAGATGATAATGGCTTAACCAGGCACGCCTTGGCCCCGATTTGCTTAAGTTGTTCTGCTTCCACCTGTGATTGGCTTGGTAGGGCCAAAATAACGCGGTCTGCGATTTTCAATGCCGCCATCAATTTATCCTGATGAACGGCCATGTTATTACGGAATGGGATTGGCACACCAACTAACGAGAAATCATAATGCTGTGCAGGCAACTGAGCCAGTGTCGGGCTATGGGTTATCTGCAATGGCGTGACACTGAGCAGGTCTAACGTCGCTCTTGCGGCGGCGGCGTTACGCTCAATATAAGCCAGTGTCTTCCCTTCTAACCGTGACATATCCGGATGGCGATAGGCGATTGTGTCGTTAAGATCCAATGTGATATAAAATCGGAACGTTGATCCGCGATCCACCTGACTGTGGAAACTGATGTCGCCTCCCATCTCTTTGACCAATCTTTCAGTAATTACCAGCCCAAGCCCGGTGCCGCCGTGACGACGCGAAATACTGGCATCCGCCTGACGAAACGCCTGGAACAACTGAGCCTGTTGCGATTCAGAAATACCGATGCCGGTATCATGTATTTCGACCACTAGCGTGACCTGCTGGCTGGCGATTGCCCGCACCGCAACCAGAATATCAATATTGCCCTGTTCGGTGAATTTAATCGCATTTCCCAGCAGGTTTGTCACAATTTGCTGCAATCGCATGGCATCACCGACCACCTGCTCTGGCACGTCATTGTTCACATGCAACGTCAGTTCCAGGCCTTTCTCATGGGCGGTATGTGCCAGCAGGATAACCACTTCATCCAGTGCGCCACGCAGTGAGAAAGGGATATGCTCAAGGATCAGCTTCTCGGCTTCCAGCTTGGAAAAGTCCAGCACATCATTAATGATACACAACAGGTTGTTGGCAGAGCGCTGGATGGTTTGCAAATAGTCGGTTTGTGTCGGCGTCAGTGAGGTCTTCAGCGTTTGACGGGTAAAACCAATCACACCATTGAGTGGTGTACGCAACTCATGCGACATATTGGCCAGAAACTCCGATTTAATCCGTGCGGCTTCCTGCGCGCGTTTTTTCGCCAGTCCCAACTCGACGTTCTGGATCTCCATCTGCTCTAATGTTTCGCGTAGATCAGACGTGGCTTGATCGATATTTTGCTGCATCTCTTCGTGATAGGCTGCCAGCGACATTGCCATCGAGTTAATGCCATTTTTGAGAATATTCAATTCCCCAAGCATATGCCCTTCAACCCGACTATTTAACTGCCCACGACGAATACGGTCTACAGTATTTACCATATTACGGATCGGGCCGGTGACATCGCGCATTAGGCGATAAGCAAACAAAATCGCTACACACATGCAAAACAGCAGTAGTAAGGTGGAAATAAAGACTTCTTTATATTGTTGTAGGCGTACTGATTGCAGATCCAAATCCATCGCGATATAGCCTAATGGCTTATTAACCTGATTCGGATCTGAAGATCGCTGACTGGTTAAATTAGACTCAGCGACGATGGGCATACGCAGGATTAAGGAGTCGCCGCGATAGGAGAGCATTAGTGAGGTGGGAATTGGCTCGCCGTTGGGCAATCTTAATTGTGAGGAATTGTAATTATAGTTAGATGTGACGAAAAGATTATTATCTGCGTTAAAAACGGATATTGACCGAACAATACTCGAGTGTCTGCGGTGAAGTAGATTAATCAACTGGCGAACTGTATCGCGATTACGGAAGGTCATTCCATACTCGCTGGCAACGGCTAGCGGTTCGATAATATTCGTACCCGCGTTAACTACTTGGTTTTGCAGTTCATTATAGCGATTTACCATAAACGACGTGCTGAGTAACAGCCCAAGAAGCAGCGTGGGGGCCAGGATTAAAATCATCATGCGCGCGCGAAGACTGTATTTGGTCATGGTATTCCAATGTGGGATAATTAATAGCTTACGTAACCGATGCTTAATCAATCAATATGGCACAATTCTACTCCCCAAACCGATGTGTGACGACCCACCAAACGATAACGGTGACCGTAAACTCGCTGGACCCATTTGGGCAGGGCGTTGCACGCTATCAGGGAAAAGCTATTTTTATCCCCGGCGTTTTACCGGGGGAGCAGGCCGAAATTGAGCTGGTTGCACAGAAACGCCAGTATGGGCACGGTAAGCTTAAACGTTTACTTAACCAAAGTTGTGAAAGAGTCACTCCCCCTTGCCCTCACTTTGGTATTTGTGGAGGCTGTCAACAGCAACATGCCTGTGCTCAATTACAGCGCAATAGCAAAGCAGATGCACTCACCCGATTGGTCGCACGGGAAACTGGCGCACACGTCAAATTAGAACCGGTAATCTGTGGCCCAGAGTACGGCTATCGGCGGCGGGCCAGGTTGGCGCTGATGTATCAGCCTAAACAGCAACGGCTGCAAATGGGTTTTCACCGCACTGAATCCCATAATGTAGTCAGTATAAAACATTGCCCGGTCCTGAGGCCAGAATTGGAGCATTTGTTGCAACCGCTCTATCAGTGTTTGTCTGAATTAAAAGCTGTTCGTCGGTTAGGGCATGTAGAGTTGGTGTTAGCTGATAACGGGCCGTTGCTGGTTTTGCGCCACCTTGATACCCTTAACGAGGTAGACCGTAAGGCTCTGACCGAATTTGCCAAACGGGAACAGATCGCGGTATATCTGGCCGCTAACAGCGACAGTTTGGAAAAACTGATTGGTGAAGACCCCTATTACCAGATTGACGGTCTACGCTTAGCATTTCACCCGCGGGATTTTATTCAGGTCAATGATGTGGTTAACCAGCAAATGGTGGCTCAGGTTATAGAATGGCTTGAAGTCGAGCCGCATGAGCGGGTGTTGGATCTGTTCTGCGGTATGGGTAATTTCACATTGCCACTGGCGCGACGTGCGCGCAATGTCGTCGGGGTGGAAGGAGTTGCGGCGCTGGTAGCGAATGGGCAATATAATGCCCTGACTAATGGGCTAGCCAACGTGTCATTTTTTCATGAGAATCTGGAGTCTGACATTAGCCGCCAGCCGTGGGCGGCGCAAGGTTTCGATAAAGTATTGTTAGATCCCGCTCGCGCAGGTGCTGCCGGGGTTATGTCACACATAGTCAAACTGGCGCCGAAGCGGGTGGTGTATGTTTCGTGTAATCCCACCACGCTGGCACGGGATAGTCAGGTGCTGTTAGCCGCCGGTTACCGTCTTGCTCAGGTGCGAATGTTGGATATGTTTCCCCACACCGGGCATCTTGAATCTATGGCGCTGTTTATGCAGGAGCCAGGGGTCGCAAAGTAGGGAGAAGTTATGGTTGCGGTACGAAGTGCACATTTGAATCCAGCGGGCGAGTTTGCTCTCGACGATTGGATCGCCAGTTTGGGGCTTCCTAATCCGCAGTCAGGTGAGCGCCTGGCCGAAACCTGGCGGTATTGTGAGCAGCAGACGCAAAACCATCCCGATGCCTCATTGTTGCTGTGGCGCGGCCTTGAAATGGTTGAAATTCTTTCCACCCTTAGCATGGATAATGACAGTATGCGCGCGGCGCTACTGTTCCCGCTGGTGGATGCCAACGTGGTGGATGAAGCCACGCTGACCGAACAATTCGGTAAAGGTATTACTTATCTGGTGCACGGTGTGCGCGATATGGATGCCATCCGTCAGTTGAAAGCCACTCATAATGACTCCATGAGCTCTGAGCAAGTGGATAACGTGCGCCGTATGTTATTGGCGATGGTGGAAGATTTCCGCTGTGTGGTCATCAAACTGGCAGAGCGCATTGCACATTTACGTGAAGTGAAAGATGCGCCGGAAGACGAACGCGTACTGGCGGCCAAAGAGTGTTCCAATATCTATGCGCCACTGGCTAACCGCTTGGGTATCGGCCAGATAAAGTGGGAGTTGGAAGACTTCTGCTTCCGCTATTTGCATCCAGATGAATATAAGCAAATCGCCAAATTGCTCCACGAGCGCCGTATCGATCGTGAGCAATTCATTGATGATTTTGTAGCCACATTGCACAAAGCAATGGCAGATGAAGGGATCAAAGCCGACATTTATGGTCGCCCCAAGCATATCTACAGTATCTGGCGCAAAATGCAGAAGAAGTCGCTGGCCTTCGATGAACTGTTTGATGTGCGAGCCGTGCGGGTAGTGGTGGAGCGCTTACAGGATTGCTATGCCGCACTCGGTATTGTCCATACCCATTTCCGCCATTTGCCCGATGAATTTGATGATTACGTTGCTAACCCTAAACCCAATGGTTATCAGTCAATTCATACTGTAGTCCTCGGGCCGCGTGGGAAAACGCTGGAGATTCAGATTCGTACCCGCCAGATGCATGAAGATGCTGAACTGGGGGTTGCTGCCCACTGGAAGTACAAAGAAGGTGCGGTGGCCGCAGGTCGCTCCGGTTACGAAGGGCGCATTGCCTGGTTACGTAAGCTGATTGCCTGGCAGGAAGAGATGGCAGATTCCGGCGAGATGCTGGATGAAGTGCGCAGTCAGGTGTTTGACGATCGGGTCTATGTGTTTACGCCGAAAGGCGATGTTATTGATTTACCTGCTGGTTCTACCCCACTCGACTTCGCTTACCATATTCATAGCGATGTGGGGCACCGCTGTATTGGGGCTAAAATCAGTGGCCGAATTGTGCCGTTTACTTACCAGTTACAGATGGGTGATCAGATTGAAGTCATCACCCAGAAACAGCCTAACCCAAGCCGTGACTGGCTGAATCCTAACCTCGGTTATGTCACTACCAGCCGCGGGCGCTCCAAGATTCATAACTGGTTTAGAAAACAAGACAGAGACAAGAATATTCTTGCTGGCCGACAGATGTTGGATGACGAGCTGGAGCACATGGATATCAGTCTGAAAGAGGCAGAGAAGCTGCTGGTGCCGCGCTATAACATGAATTCGATGGATGAAGTGTTGGCGGCTATTGGCGGTGGTGATATTCGTCTGAATCAGATGGTCAACTTCCTGCAAGGCAAATTAAATAAGCCAACGGCGGAAGAGGCTGATTTAGAGGCATTACGCCATCTGAATAATAAACATCAGCCACCGCCACGCAATGCCAGTAAAGACAGCGGGCGCATTGTCGTCGAAGGTGTCGGTAACCTGATGCACCATATTGCGCGCTGCTGCCAGCCTATTCCGGGTGATGAAATTATTGGTTTTATCACCCAAGGTCGCGGAATATCCATTCACCGCGCCGATTGTGAGCAGCTAGCCGAGTTACAATCCCATGCGCCTGAGCGGATTGTCGATGCGGTTTGGGGGGAGAGCTATTCCAGTGGCTATTCGCTGGTGGTGCGGGTTACCGCCAATGATCGCAGTGGCTTGTTGCGTGATATCACCACCATTTTGGCGAACGAAAAGGTCAATGTACTGGGGGTTGCCAGCCGTAGCGATACCAAAAAGATGATGGCAACCATCGATATGGATATCGAGATCTACAATCTACAGGTGCTGGGCAGAGTGTTGGCCAAGCTGAATCAGTTGCCGGATGTGATAGATGCCCGTCGGCTCCACGGCAATTAAGTTTTTGATCTGGACGGCTACTGCGCTTTGGCATATTGATATTGGGCAGTGCTCGCCCTCCTCATGTACTACGTGTACATTCCGGGGGCTGTGCGCTGGCCGCAATCAATCTGCCTGCGCTCGCTACGCCTCAAATTTTTTTAAAAAAAGTGAATAAATTCAGATGACCCAGCCAGTAACTACCCCTGCTACCACCGCTTTAGCACTACAACGTTTGCTGGATATTATGCGTACTTTGCGCGATCCGGCGCATGGCTGTCCGTGGGATCGTAAACAGACGTTTGACACCATCGCTCCCTATACATTAGAAGAAACCTATGAGGTGCTTGACGCGATTCAGCGCAAGGATTTTGACGATTTACGTGATGAATTGGGGGATTTGCTGTTTCAGGTGGTGTTTTATGCACAGATGGGGCAGGAGCAAGGGCTATTTGCGTTCGATGATGTTTGTCATGCCATCTGCGATAAACTGGAACGTCGCCATCCACATGTATTCCCTGATGCGCCGCAAAACGTTTCAGACGCTATAATTAGCAGTGACACTGCATTGGCAGGGTGGGAGTCGCGTAAAGCCGAAGAAAGGGCGGAGAAGGCATTATATTCGGCATTAGATGATATCCCTGACGCGCTGCCCGCGCTGATGAAAGCGCATAAAATCCAGCAGCGTTGCGCATCAGTCGGTTTTGATTGGGACACTCTGGGGCCGGTGCTGGATAAAGTCTACGAAGAGATCGATGAAGTGATGTTCGAAGCTCACCAGGTAGTGGTGGATGAAGAGAAGTTGGGTGAGGAAATTGGTGATTTACTGTTTGCCACCGTTAACTTATCTCGCCATTTAGGCCATAAAGCTGAAAATGCCTTACAGGCGGCAAATCGTAAGTTTGAACGTCGTTTTCGTCAGGTAGAACAAATAGTTACGGCGTCAGGTAAGACTATGGAGAGCGCGACATTGGATGAAATGGAATCTGCCTGGCAGCAAGTTAAAAAGCAAGAAACTGAAATGTAAGGTGTTTTAATTCATTTGATGGATGGTTGTTGAATTTTAATTGCGCTAATGCATTGAATTATAAAGGATAGTAGGGCGGTATTCCGTGCAGTCTTAGCGGTGAAAACGGTCACTGGTACGGAGAGTGTTTGTAGCGAAACCAAGGTTCGGGTATACTACTTTCCCGTCTTGGTTCTTCCATCGTCTTTAAACCTAAACTTCAGGTTCAGCATGACAACTAATTATATTTTTGTGACCGGCGGGGTCGTATCCTCTCTGGGTAAAGGCATTGCCGCAGCCTCTCTGGCGGCTATACTTGAAGCCCGTGGCCTCAACGTTACCATCATGAAACTGGACCCGTATATCAACGTGGATCCGGGCACCATGAGCCCGACACAACACGGGGAAGTTTTCGTCACCGAAGATGGTGCTGAAACCGATCTGGATTTAGGGCACTACGAGCGCTTCATTCGCACCAAAATGACCCGCCGTAATAACTTCACCACCGGCCGTATCTACTCGGAAGTTCTGCGTAAAGAGCGCCGTGGCGACTACTTGGGTGCGACCATTCAGGTTATTCCTCACATCACCAATGCCATTAAAGAACGTATCATCGAAGGCGGCGAAGGTCACGATGTCGTTTTGGTTGAAATTGGTGGTACCGTGGGCGATATTGAATCTCTGCCATTCCTCGAGGCCATTCGTCAGATGGCGGTTGATGTTGGCCGCGAGCATACACTTTACATGCACCTGACATTGGTTCCTTACCTGGCGGCTGCCGGTGAAGTGAAAACTAAGCCAACGCAACATTCGGTAAAAGAGCTGCTTTCTATCGGTATTCAGCCAGATGTGCTGATTTGCCGTTCTGATCGCGCAGTTCCTGCTAATGAACGGGCCAAAATTGCCTTGTTCTGCAATGTGCCAGAGAAAGCGGTTATCTCCCTAAAAGATGTTGATTCCATTTATAAAATCCCAGGGCTATTGAAATCACAGGGCCTTGACGATTATATTTGTAAACGATTCAGCTTAACTTGTCCTGAAGCAAATCTCGCTGAATGGGAACAGGTATTATACGAAGAATCAAATCCGGGTGGCGAAGTGACCATCGGGATGATCGGCAAATACGTAGAACTGCCGGATGCTTATAAATCGGTGATTGAAGCGCTCAAGCACGGCGGGCTAAAAAATCGTCTGACGGTGAATATTAAGCTGATCGATTCGCAAGATGTTGAAACGCGCGGCGAAGAGATGCTAAAAGGGCTGGATGCTATCCTTATCCCCGGCGGTTTCGGTTACCGTGGTGTGGAAGGCAAAGTACTGGCGGCACGCTATGCCCGTGAACACAATATTCCTTATCTGGGTATTTGCCTGGGTATGCAGGTTGCACTGATGGAGTTTGCCCGCAATGTGGCGGGGATGGAAAATGCGAACTCCACAGAATTTGTGCCAGACTGTAAGTATCCGGTGGTCGCATTAATCACCGAATGGCGTGATGAAGACGGCAACGTTGAAGTACGCACGGAAGAGAGCGATTTGGGCGGTACCATGCGTGTGGGTGGGCAGCAATGTCACCTGACTGAAGGTAGCCTGGTGCGCCAGATGTATGGCGAACCT
Organism: Yersinia aldovae ATCC 35236; assembly: GCF_000173735.1. Lineage (GTDB taxonomy): Bacteria > Pseudomonadota > Gammaproteobacteria > Enterobacterales > Enterobacteriaceae > Yersinia > Yersinia aldovae. Next base: position 12,346 of record NZ_ACCB01000010.1, read on the forward strand.
ACCATCGTTGAACGTCATCGTCATCGCTATGAAGTAAACAACATGTTGTTGAAGCAGATTGAAGCCGCCGGGTTACGTGTAGCAGGGCGTTCTGCGGATAACAAACTGGTGGAAATCATCGAGTTACCAAATCACCCGTGGTTTGTGGCTTGTCAGTTCCATCCAGAATTTACTTCGACGCCGCGTGATGGTCACCCGTTGTTCGCCGGTTTTGTAAAAGCGGCTGGTGATTATCAGAAGCGCCAGGTGAAATAAAATATTTGGTAGAAGGGGCGGCAGCGATGTCGCCCCCTCTGTCTGGAGTTTTAGTTTAACTTGTACTGAGGAGAATCTAATGTCCAAAATCGTTAAAGTCATCGGTCGCGAAATCATCGACTCCCGTGGTAACCCAACTGTAGAAGCCGAAGTTCATCTGGAAGGCGGTTTTGTTGGTTTGGCTGCGGCACCATCAGGTGCTTCTACTGGTTCCCGTGAAGCACTGGAACTGCGTGACGGTGACAAATCCCGTTTCCTGGGCAAAGGCGTTCTGAAAGCCGTTGCAGCAGTAAATGGCCCAATTGCTCAGGCAGTTATCGGTAAAGATGCCAAAGATCAGGCTAATATCGATAAAATCATGATCGATCTGGACGGTACTGAGAACAAATCCCAGTTTGGTGCTAACGCCATCCTCGCTGTTTCTCTGGCAGCTGCGAAAGCCGCAGCAGCATCTAAAGGCATGCCTTTGTATGAGCACATTGCTGAACTGAACGGCACCCCAGGCAAATTCTCTATGCCATTGCCGATGATGAACATCATCAACGGCGGCGAGCATGCTGATAACAACGTTGATATTCAAGAGTTTATGATTCAGCCAGTCGGCGCTAAAACTCTGAAAGAAGCGGTTCGCATCGGTTCTGAAGTGTTCCATACCTTGGCTAAAGTTCTGAAATCCAAAGGCATGAGCACTGCGGTAGGCGACGAAGGCGGCTACGCGCCAAACCTGGGTTCTAACGCCGAAGCATTGGCTGTTATCGCTGAAGCGGTAAAACAGGCAGGCTACGTGTTGGGCAAAGACGTCACTCTGGCGATGGACTGTGCTGCATCTGAATTCTACAAAGATGGCAAATATGTCCTGGCTGGCGAAGGCAACAAAGCGTTCACTTCTGAAGAGTTCACTCACTTCCTGGAAGACCTGACCAAACAGTACCCAATCGTTTCTATCGAAGACGGTCTGGACGAATCTGACTGGGCTGGCTTCAAATACCAGACCGAAGTTCTGGGTGACAAAATCCAGTTGGTTGGTGACGACCTGTTCGTAACCAACACCAAGATCCTGAAGGAAGGTATCGACAAAGGCGTTGCTAACTCTATCTTGATTAAATTCAACCAGATCGGTTCTCTGACCGAAACTCTGGCTGCTATCAAGATGGCGAAAGATGCAGGTTACACCGCGGTTATCTCTCACCGTTCAGGCGAAACCGAAGATGCTACTATTGCCGATCTGGCAGTCGGTACCGCAGCGGGCCAAATCAAAACCGGTTCTATGAGCCGTTCTGACCGTGTTGCTAAATACAACCAGCTTATTCGGATTGAGGAAGCGCTGGGCGACCGCGCACCATTCAACGGTCTTAAAGAAGTCAAAGGCCAGTAATTACTGCGCTCTACCTTCTGTAAAACAGTTTGTTGATAACCCACCTTAATAGGTGGGTTTTTTTATGGATTTATTTTTGTGGTAAAGAATAATAATACTTATAAAGATAATTTGAGATGGAATTAAATCGGTTTTAGGTAGAATGGCTTGGCATAGACTATATGAAAGATATTCTACCTATTCACTAATTTATAAGGATTTATATGAGAAATTCATATTCTGCACCCTATGAGAAAAAACCATCATTAGACCTGAATTATTTTGAAAAAGGTATGATTGAGTTTAATGACGGCGTGGAAAAAAAATTAAAATATATTGATGATGGTATACAATGTGATTTTAGCGGGAACGCGAGTTTATCAGATCTATTTTTACATCTATTTCCTAACTTCAGTAAATATGAGTTTGATTACTACCTGAATATCGCAGATGGTTCATCCCGACGCTATAACTTAGCGAGGATGTTAGTATTAAATGACTCTGGTGCATCCAAAGATTTAATTTTTCAAGCTGTTGAAAATGAGAATAAATATGTCCTTATTTACACGCTTATTAAAATAGGGTTTAATGAAGATGAGATAAATGAATTATTTTTCAGGCATGACTCTCCCCACGAGATAGATATAAAAAAATTGCAGCAGGATTCAGGTATTCTATTGCAAGAAAAAAAGATACTACAACATCTAAAAAAACAGGATGCTAATAATCCGTTTTTAACCGAAACTTCATTATATAAATCTAAGCGAGTAGTGAGTGCATTTAATCCCCAATTACTTGAGAAAACAGGGTTCTCCCATATTAATAAAGACATGTCCGATAGTAAAAAAATAGAGATCACTAATAAAATAGTAACAATAGATATTGCAGAGAAAAATAGAAAGATAGCTCGAGCTGTAGATGATTATGGCGTTAGTAAAAAACTGGCAAGGTTTGCATATAACAATAAAATAGTTTTCAATAAATCCATTAAAATTTTAAAAGAATTGACGGTTAGCGGTATCGAGTATGAAGATTTAAAAAAAATCGTAAGAGGATCATTCGATTTATCTATGTTACCTTACTCTAAGTCTATTACGAATTTCTATTTGGCACAATATAACTATAATGTTAGCCTTGAAGGAAGTAAAGTAAGTGATATATTGACCGGTTCTTTAATCATAGATTTTAATTATGTTCTTTCAGGTAAGCCCAAAGTGCTACGTAAGGAGATAATTGAAGTTATTAGTTTAAAAAAAGATGAAGTAGCTTTTAGTTCAGTGGAATTAATCACCTTGATTAACGGCGGTGTATCCGATGAATTATTATACTCGGTTGCTAAGGGGGAAATTACTGCCAGCGAAGCTTATCTTATTCATGTATTTAAAGTGAGGAAAAATGAAATAAAAATAATATGTAACAAGATTAGAAGCAAGGAATTATCCTCAGAAGGCATTTTTTCCTATGCAAAGGGCGTGCGTCAGGATGGAAATACTCAGCCAGACATAAATAATAAGTTAGCTCCCGGCATTCAAGGCACCTTGAATGGTAAAACGAAAAACGTTCCTCTCCCTACTGAATTGGAATCGAAAGGGATAATCGAGCCTGTTAATAACTCTGAATCTGCCAGATTATCGTACGCTGAATCTGAGAGGGGAATATCTAAAACTAATATTGACATCAATATATCGGAAAATAGAGCAGCATTGGAAAGACAAAAATCTCAAATAGATGAAGGTATAAGTAAATCCTTTATTTTATATTTGAATTTATCTAAAAAAACGAATGATGTAATTTTTGATAAGGTGAGTCGTAAGAGGCTTTTTCAGACTGATCGCTTAAAGGGTCATGAAAAAATAATTAGCTTTCTTTCGCCCGAACGCAACTATGGACTTATTGAAATTTCAAACTTAGTTATTCTGGCTGAAAATAATGCATCTGATGATATATTAAAATCAGTTGCGAATGGAGATGTCTTATTTCAACAGGCTTATGTTGAAATTCAATGCGGCGTAATTGATAAGAATATAGTTGAAAAAAGTATTAAGCGTGAAGATGGAGGAATTACCGTACATATTGATGGTGGAACAGTAATGACTAGCTCAAAAAAAGGGTGCCAAGAAAACCAGACAGTTGACGAATGTCCTGCTATGTATAAAAAGCAGGTAGCTAAAGCGGCTGATAAGGTACAGGCGAAACGCAAACTTGTTGCGAATAATATTAACTCCAAAGTAATGTTATCACCGAAGAGTGATATATCATCTGAAGGGTATTTATCCCCCTTAACGTATCTAATGTCTTCCATCCTGGAAAATAGCGAAATGCTCTGCTCATATAATTCTCCAACGAATTCTAATGCATTGGCAAGCTTCGGTGATATGTTAGCTGTGAGCTAACTTTAAATATAATGTGGCACCCGCAAATTAGTTGACTCATCCCAATTAACCTATTATTACCGCTTGTTTCCTGCGAGATTAATCTGAATCTCGCAGGGATGACCTGTCTGACTCACATCTAAAACACCGCTGCCGTGCAGATAATTCATCACTGGTTATTATTAATAAGTACCGGAATGATTCGACAATAATGCATAAAGGAAGATAACTGATGAAACTGAAATACTTAACGTTACCGGCGATACTTTTTGCCGGCAGTGTGCTGGCGGCAGGTGTTACCGTAACGATGAATGAAGCGCTGCCCGACGGTAATGGTAAGGCCCTCGGCACTGTGACTGTGACCGAAACCCCTTATGGTTTGCTGTTCACGCCGAAGCTAACTGGGTTGGTGGCAGGTATTCATGGTTTCCACCTACATGAGAACCCAAGCTGTACTCCGGGGCAAAAAGACGGTAAAGCCATGCCAGCACTCGCTGCGGGGGGGCATTTTGACCCACAAAAAACCGCCGCACACCTTGGGCCTTATAATGACCAAGGGCATCTTGGCGATCTGCCAGGGCTGGTGATGAATGCCGATGGCACGGCTACTTATCAGGTATTGGCTCCACGGCTGAAATCACTCTCTGAGATTAAAAAACACGCGCTGATGATCCATGCCGGTGGTGATAATTATGCCGATCATCCTATGCCATTAGGCGGTGGCGGTGCGCGGATGGCCTGTGGTGTGATTGAGTAATACTCTGATACAGACAAACTGGCAGCAGAAGTGTTGCCAGTTTGGTCACAGTCAGAGAATCTGCGATAATCGCCCATTGGCTTGAATCAGGATAGATATGCAGATGCAGTACCCGATTAATGAAATGTTCCAGACCTTGCAGGGCGAAGGTTACTTCACCGGCGTACCGGCGATTTTCGTGCGCTTGCAGGGCTGTCCGGTAGGTTGCAGTTGGTGCGATACTAAACACACTTGGGAGAAAGAGGCCGATCGGGAAGTCGATATGCAACGCATCATGGTAAAAACTGCCGAAAGTGATGCTTGGGGTTCCGCCAGCGAACAGCAACTATTGGATCTCTTCATTCAACAAGGCTATACCGCTCGCCATGTGGTGATAACGGGGGGGGAGCCTGCTATTTATGATTTGTTTCCGTTAACCTCACAGCTAGAACAAGCCGGTTACCGTTGTCAGATTGAAACCAGCGGTACTCATGAAGTGCGGTGCTCGGCCACCACTTGGGTAACGGTTTCGCCAAAAGTGAATATGCGTGGTGGCCTGAAAGTGCTACCTCAGGCATTAGAGCGAGCTGATGAAATTAAACATCCAGTGGGGCGTCTACGGGATATCGAGGCGCTGGAGGCATTGCTGGAAACACTGACGGATGACAAAAAGCGGATTATTGCCTTGCAGCCTATCAGCCAGAAAGACGAGGCTACCAAGCTCTGTATTGAAACTTGTATCGCCAGGAACTGGCGGCTATCGATGCAGACACATAAGTATTTAAATATCGCTTAATCCCCTTCGCCCTTGCTGCCGCAGCGGTGTTGCGGCGCTTACTAACCCGAATCACTTACTCATGTAAGCTCATCGGGATTTGTTCGCTTGCAGCCTTGCTGTAATGCCAATGACTTTGGGGATCCGATGCGCCTTTGCCGTTACAGCGTTGTTAGCTGCGTTCATTACTCGGCCCATCCATGGGCCTCGCCTCTGCGAGGCCGCTGCAAGCAGCGTTCAAATCTGCTCCCGACAGATTTGTCACCCGAATCACTTACTCATGTAAGCTCATCGGGATTTGTTCGCTTGCAGCCTTGCTGTAACGCCAATGATTTTGGGTATCAGCTTTACTCGCCGCGATAAACACAACCCGCAGAACAGGTCTCTTTCACCATCACCGCGCTCAGTTCTGGTAACTGCGGTTTAAGTTGTTGCCAAATCCAACTGGCCAGCACTTCACTGGTTGGATTTTCCAAACCAGGAATGTCATTTAGATAATGATGATCCAAACGCTCCCAAATGGGGTTAAATGCGGCTTTCAGCTCAGCAAAATCCATCACCCAGCCGGAGTGAGCGTCAACTTCACCAGTGACCTCAATACGGATCATAAATGAATGGCCGTGCAAGCGACCGCACTTATGGCCCTCTGGGACATGAGGTAGCCGATGGGCAGCTTCAAACTGAAAATCTTTAAATAGAGTAGTGCTCATAGTCTTGACCTTATTAACTCAAAAACCGCCGCATAGTACCGGAAAGCACCGATACTGGCTATGATCGCGCGTAACGACGGCGGTATTGGGTCTGCCATATTTTTATTTATATCACCTAGCTTACTGATTTATATACAGACGTAGACCTATGTATGATTGATGTAACCACAAGTGAATTTTCCTAATAAGTTGAATACTTTAACTCGTATCTATTACCTGAAAAACTGCTTAGTCGTTTTAGTTATTTATTATTTCCATCGCTTCTTTAATTGTTATTATCGGGATGGTTAACCTTACAAACTATCAAGACTTTTGAGCGCAAACTGTTTGCACTGATAGTTGTCCGTGCCTTTCGTGGCTAAGCATAAAGGAATTAGTACTGCAATGACGACTCAGGCTCCTCCTTGTTCTTTACTTCCGCTATCGCCGGAGCAGTTGGCCCGCTTGCAAGCGGTGGTGGGTGATTTTTCCCCAACCCAGATGGCATGGTTGTCCGGTTACTTCTGGGGCATGGTTAACCAGCAATCTGGCGCGGTTGTTGCCCCTGCGGTGGCGGCACCCGCGCCAGTGACGATCACCCTGATTTCCGCCTCTCAGACCGGCAACGCGCGCCGTTTGGCGGAGCAGTTACGCGATGATCTTTTAGCGGTGAAACTTAACGTCAATCTGGTAAATGCCAGTGATTATAAGTTTAAACAAATCGCGCAGGAACGCTTGCTGGTGATTGTCGCTTCTACTCAAGGCGAAGGTGAACCGGCGGAGGAAGCCGTCGCATTGCATAAATTCTTATTCTCTAAAAAAGCGCCAAAATTGCCAGAAACAGTGTTTGCGGTGTTTGGTTTAGGTGATACCTCCTACGAGCATTTCTGTCAGGCAGGCAAAGATTTTGACAATAAGCTGGCAGAGCTTGGCGCTCAGCGGCTGCTGGAGAGAGTGGATGCCGATGTAGAATATCAAGAATCCGCACTACAGTGGCGTCAACAGATTGTGGCGACATTGCAGGCAAGAGTCCCTGCGCAATCCGCTGCTGCTGCGATTACGCAAAGCGGCGCGGTTGATGAACTCACCTCCAGCCCTTACAGTAAAACTGCGCCACTGACCGCACAGTTATCCGTGCAGCAGAAAGTGACAGGCCGTAACTCCGAAAAAGATGTGCGCCATATTGAAATTGATTTAGGGGACTCCGGGCTGCGCTACCAACCGGGCGATGCTCTGGGTGTCTGGTTTGATAATGACTTGGCATTGGTCGAAGAGTTGTTGGCGCTATTGTGGCTTAAAGGCGATGAGCCGGTCTGTGTTGATGAGCAGAATATGCCGCTGGCTCAAGCGCTGTGCAGCCATTTTGAACTGACACAAAACACCACGGTGATTGTCGATAAATACGCCGCACTTTCCCGAGATGAGAAACTGATTGCGCTGTTGGCGGATAAACCGGCGCTGCAACACTATGCGAAAAATACCCCAATTGTTGATATGGTTCGTCAGGCTCCTTCAGACCTGAATGCGGATCAATTGATTGCGTTATTACGGCCACTGACACCTCGCCTCTATTCCATCGCCTCCTCACAGGCTGAAACCGAGAATGAAGTGCATATCACCGTTGGCGTGGTGCGCTATGACATTGATGGTCGGCCACGTACAGGTGGTGCATCGGGTTATCTGGCGGATCGCCTCAAAGTGGATGGTGATATTCGCATCTTTATCGAACATAACGATAACTTCCGTCTACCCGCTAACCCAGAAACGCCAGTGATAATGATTGGGCCAGGAACTGGTATTGCCCCGTTCCGTGCGTTTATGCAGCAGCGCGAAGCCGACGGTGCTACGGGCAAGAACTGGTTACTGTTCGGCAATCCGCATTTTACTGAAGATTTTCTCTATCAGGTTGAATGGCAACGCTATGTCAAAGATGGCTTGCTGACTCGTATTGATCTGGCATGGTCGCGCGATCAAGCCCATAAAATATATGTACAAGACAAACTGCGCGAACAAGGTGCAGAACTGTGGGATTGGATCCAACAAGGTGCCCACATTTACGTCTGTGGCGATGCTAATCGCATGGCGAAAGACGTTGAGCAGGTTTTACTGGACGTGGTGGCTCTGCACGGCGCGATGGATGCTGAGCAGGCTGATGAATATTTAAGTGAGCTGCGCCTGGCGCGCCGTTATCAGCGGGATGTGTACTGATGAGTGAAAAACACCCTGGGCCGTTGGTCGTGACGGGAAAACTTTCTGACGGCGAGCGCATGAAGTCGCAAAGCAACTTCCTACGCGGGACGATTGCAGAAGATTTGAATGACGGGCTGACCGGCGGGTTCAATGGCGATAACTTCTTGTTAATCCGCTTTCACGGCATGTATCAACAAGATGACCGTGATATCCGTGCCGAGCGCGCTGAACAGAAGCTGGAACCACGCCATGCCATGATGTTGCGCTGCCGTTTACCTGGTGGGATCATTACCCCGCAACAGTGGTTGGGGATTGATAAGTTTGCTGCGGATAACACCTTATATGGCAGCATTCGTATCACTAACCGCCAGACATTCCAGTTTCATGGCATTTTGAAAGGGAATGTCAAACCGGCTCACCAGTTGCTCAATCAATTGGGTCTGGATGCATTAGCAACGGCAAACGATGTTAACCGTAACGTGCTTTGCACCTCGAATCCGGTGGAATCAGTGCTCCATCAGGAAGCTTATGAATGGGCGAAGAAGATTTCCGAGCATCTACTGCCACGCACCCGTGCTTACGCTGAGATCTGGCTGGATGCCGAAAAAGTGGCAACCACGGATGAAGAACCGATCCTCGGTGCCACTTATTTGCCTCGCAAATTCAAAACGACGGTAGTCATTCCGCCGCAAAATGATGTGGATCTCCATGCCAATGACCTTAACTTTGTCGCTGTGGCGGAGAAGGGCAAGTTAGTCGGCTTTAACGTGCTGGTAGGCGGTGGGTTATCTATTGCCCACGGTGATAAGAATACTTACCCACGCAAAGCCAGTGAATTTGGCTATATCCCGCTACAACACACTTTAGCTATCGCTGAAGCGGTGGTGACGACCCAACGCGATTGGGGTAACCGTACTGACCGTAAGAATGCTAAAACCAAATATACGCTAGAGCGCGTCGGTGTTGATGTGTTTAAAGCCGAAGTTGAAAAGCGCGCCGGTGTGAGTTTCACAGCCATCAAACCTTATCAATTTACTGGCCGTGGCGATCGCATCGGTTGGGTGAAAGGCATTGATAAAAAGTGGCATCTGACCCTATTTATCGAAAATGGCCGTTTGCTGGATTACCCAGGCCGCAGTCTGAAAACCGGCGTGGCGGAAATTGCCAAAATCCATCAGGGCGATTTCCGTTTAACCGCTAACCAGAACCTGATTGTGGCTGGTGTGCCGGAAAAAGACAAAGCGCGCATTGAAGCATTGGCCCGTGAACATGGCCTGATGGATGACAGTGTCAGCCCGCAGCGTGAGAATTCAATGGCTTGTGTTTCGTTCCCAACTTGCCCATTGGCGATGGCGGAGGCTGAACGCTTCCTGCCGGAGTTTGTCACCCGTATTGAAGGTATTTTGCAACAGCATGGTCTGCCTGATGAGCATATTGTGATGCGCGTCACTGGTTGCCCTAATGGCTGTGGCCGTGCTTTATTGGCGGAAATGGGGCTGGTGGGGAAAGCGGTTGGCCGCTATAACCTGCATCTGGGCGGCAATCGCGAAGGTACGCGAATACCGCGGATGTACCGTGAAAACATTACTGAAGATGAAATTCTGGCCATTACCGATCAGTTGGTCGGGCGCTGGGCGAAGGAACGTCATACTGATGAAGGTTTCGGTGATTTTGTTATTCGCGTCGGTGTTATTGCTCCGGTGATAGATTCAGCCCGCGACTTTTATGATGTTCAGGAGGCGGTGTGAGCCAATTTAATCTCAATGAACTTAACGCGCTGCCGAAAGCGGAACAAGCGGCGGCATTGGCGCTGGTTAATGGGCAATTGGAGCATCTAACCGCACAGGAGCGCGTCAGTTGGGCGTTGGAAAATCTACCCGGTGAGTTTGTGCTCTCTTCCAGCTTTGGTATTCAGGCCGCAGTTTGCTTGCATCTGGTGACACGCCAGCAGCCGGATATCCCGGTGATCCTCACTGATACCGGTTATCTGTTCCCTGAAACCTATCAGTTTATTGATTCTCTTACCGAAAAACTTCAGCTCAATTTGCAGGTGTTTCGCGCGCAGCAAAGCCCCGCCTGGCAAGAAGCTCGCTATGGCAAACTGTGGGAACAGGGTGTTGAGGGCATAGAGCGCTATAACGAGCTGAATAAAGTTGAGCCGATGAACCGCGCACTGGAAACCTTAGGTGCGCAAACCTGGTTTGCGGGCCTGCGCCGTGAACAATCAGGGAGTCGTGCAAAACTACCCGTTTTGGCCATTGCGCGCGGGGTCTTCAAGTTGCTCCCTATCATTGATTGGGATAACCGGCAGGTTTACCAGTACTTGACGCAACATGGCCTGAGTTATCATCCGCTATGGGAAGAGGGTTATCTATCAGTTGGTGATACTCATACCACCCGTAAATGGGAACCGGGCATGAGCGAAGAAGAGACGCGCTTCTTTGGCCTAAAACGTGAATGCGGCTTGCATGAAGGCTGATAGCTCAGTAACAAGTGACACTCCAGTGGCTGACGCCACGACGACCCTAACGACACGGTTCCCCTTCATTTTACTTTTCAGCGTCTCGGGGCGCTAAACGCGCCCTTACTGTGAGTTAATGAATTTTTTACGTATTTTGTGTGATGTTTCGCACGACAGACTATTTTTTAGCGCCAGCTAACTCTTGTATCAGTGGCAACATTATTTGTACGGTGTCATGCGTACGTTTAGTGATTCGGCCCGGCAAGAACTTATCCAGATAATTTAAGTTATCCAGTTGGTTTTGATGGCGGGTGATTCCCTGTGGGAAATGCTTGCTGATAGCCCGCTGCTGGCAGCCGTCTTTATTGCCCAACCTGTAGTTGCTGGCCTCGACGGATAACACTGCTATTCCCGCAGCATCAAAAGCGTTCTTCTCAGCCCGACAGGGGGCGATCACTTTGTTTTTTACAGTGGAAGCCGTAATACCATAGTGGCGCGCGAGGGTTAGCGCCTGCTCTTGTGCTGTAATAGCTGTGGGCTGGTGACTGGCATTAAAATAGAGGCGGTCACCGGTAATCAGGCGGTCTAAATTGATCACCAATAGCGTGTTGGCTTTCTCTGATTTGCTCATTCGTTGCAGGTAATTTTCTGTCCCTTGCGCGCCAATTTCCTCGGCACTCAGTGCTACAAACCGCAAGTCATAGCGCAGTGGTATGTCTTTCAAGCGCTCGGCCAATTCCAGCATCACCCCTACACCTGCCGCATTATCATCAACACCTTGTAAGGTCAGTCCGCCAAGGTTTTTATCCAGGTCACTATCACTTTGCGGCGTATAGGTATCAAAATGTGCCATCACGATTATCTGTTTCTGCTCATCAGCATTGCTGGCTGCATTGTTCTTTTCTGGCAACACATTGCGCGCGGCAATGACCGAGGTGGCACTCAGTGTCCGCCAGCTTTGCTTGCCATTCTTGCTGGTATAAAGATAACGGGTATTAAAACCACGTAAGTTGCTCTGATAACCCATCTGTTGAAAACGATGATTGATATAGTCGGCTGCCAGCAGTTCGGCTGGGCTACCCGCCATGCGGCCAGGAAAGTAGGTACTGATATGGCGAATTTGCTGCTCTGCGATGTGACCCGGCGCAGGATTCGGTGCTGCGTGTAGCGGCAAAATAGAACTGAAACATAGCGTGAATAGTGCCCACTTCAGGCAACGGCGGGAAAACATACCGAAATATCCTTGTTATCGTCTGGGCCATACCTGTTGGCATGGACAATGCTGCATCTTTCCGATGCTTAGTATGAAACTGTCTGCACCAATAGACAATTCGTATATATCCATCTTTCTGTAAATTGTGGTGTGGCCGAATCATCAGTGAACCTTGCGACACGCCTTACTTGCAACGCTATATATCATTATGGAACTTGTAATTACTTTTCGTCATTTCATAAGGCAATGTCCCCCCCCTATAGTCACCCTACGCTTTATCATGTAATTGAAGGACGTTGTGGACTATCTACCTCTATTTGCCGATTTGAAACAACGCCCAGTGTTGGTCGTCGGCGGCGGCGAAGTCGCTGCGCGAAAAATTGAACTACTGCACCGTGCAGGCGCACAAGTGCGGGTCGTGGCACAGACCCTCTCACCTGAACTTGAACGGCAACATCAGAAGGGGCGCATCAATTGGCTGGCAACGGTTTTTGTTCCAGAGCAGTTAGATGAGGTGTTTTTAGTGATTGCTGCCACCAACGATACGGTGTTGAACGCGGCGGTTTTTGCCGCAGCAGATAAGCGCCATCTTCTGGCGAATGTGGTGGATGACCAACCCCGTTGCTCGTTTATCTTCCCGTCGATTGTCGATCGTTCGCCGCTGGTGGTGGCTATCTCTTCATCCGGTCAGGCTCCGGTACTGGCACGTCTTTTGCGCGAGAAATTAGAAGCCTTGTTACCCAGCAGTTTGGGTGATATGGCCGCTGTCGCTGGGCGTTGGCGCGGGAGGGTGAAACAGCACATAGCTTCAATGGGTGAGCGACGCCGCTTCTGGGAAAACGCCTTCAGTGGCCGTTTCGCCAGTTTGGTCAGCCGTGGTCAGTTAACGCAGGCCGAAGATGAATTACAGTTATCATTGAGCGAGCAACGTAGCCCGATCGGTGAAGTGGCGCTGGTGGGTGCGGGGCCAGGCGATCCCGGTTTATTGACCTTACGCGGTCTGCAAGTGATTCAGCAGGCGGATGTGGTGCTGTATGACCATTTGGTTAGCCCGGAAGTGTTGGATTTAGTGCGACGTGATGCCGAACGTATCTGTGTTGGCAAACGGGCCGGAGCGCACTCGGTGGCACAGGAGGAAACCAATCAATTATTGGTCACACTGGCGCGACAGGGCAAGCGGGTGGTGCGACTTAAAGGCGGTGATCCATTTATCTTTGGTCGTGGCGGTGAAGAACTGCAAGTCGTTGCGCAGGCAGGCATTGCGTTTCAAGTGGTGCCAGGAGTAACGGCAGCGAGCGGAGCGACAGCCTATGCCGGTATTCCGCTGACTCATCGCGACCACGCCCAAAGCGTGACATTTATTACCGGACATTGCCGTCCCGATGGCGATGATTTGGATTGGCAGTCGCTGGCCCGTGGTCGCCAGACGTTGGCAATCTACATGGGAACGGTGAAAGCAGCTGAAATCAGCCAGCAGCTAATCACTCATGGCCGCGCCAGCACTACGCCGGTGGCGGTTATTGGCCGGGGAACCCGTGCCGATCAGCAAGTATTGACCGGTACACTGGCACAACTCGAATTACTCGCAAATCAGGCACCCACACCGGCACTACTGGTTATCGGGGAAGTGGTGGATTTACATCACCAAATTGCCTGGTTTGGGCAACAACCGCAGACTGAACAGGCTCTTAGCCCGTCAGTCGTGAATTTGGCATAAAGGATCTGTTATGGACGAGAAACGACTTACGCATTTGCGGCAATTGGAGGCGGAGAGTATCCATATCATCCGTGAAGTGGCCGCCGAATTCGCAAACCCGGTGATGCTCTATTCTATCGGTAAGGACTCTTCTGTGATGCTGCATTTGGCACGCAAAGCCTTCTTCCCAGGCACTTTGCCGTTCCCGCTATTGCATGTGGACACCGGTTGGAAATTCCGTGAAATGTATGAGTTTCGCGACCAAACAGCCAAAGCCTTTGGTTGTGAGTTGCTGGTGCACCGCAATCCGGAAGGGGTGGCGATGGGCATCAACCCATTTGTCCACGGTAGTGCCAAACACACTGACATCATGAAAACTGAGGGTTTAAAACAGGCGTTGAACAAATACGGTTTTGATGCGGCTTTCGGTGGTGCGCGCCGCGATGAAGAGAAATCGCGCGCCAAAGAACGTATTTATTCGTTCCGTGACCGCTTCCACCGTTGGGACCCAAAAAATCAGCGTCCGGAGTTGTGGCATAACTACAATGGTCAGATTAACAAAGGCGAAAGTATCCGTGTATTCCCGCTGTCTAACTGGACTGAACTGGATATCTGGCAATATATCTTCCTGGAAAAAATAGACATTGTGCCGTTGTATTTGGCAAAACCGCGTCCGGTGGTGGAGCGCGATGGTATGTTATTGATGGTTGATGACGATCGTATTGATTTGCAGCCAGGTGAAGTGATTACTCAGAAGATGGTGCGCTTTCGTACTTTGGGCTGCTGGCCACTGACCGGTGCGGTGGAGTCAGAGGCGCAAACCCTGCCTGCGATTATCGAAGAGATGCTTATCTCCACCACCAGCGAACGTCAGGGCCGCATGATTGACCGCGACCAATCCGGCTCAATGGAGCTTAAAAAGCGTCAGGGATACTTCTGAGGAGCGCCCGATGAGCACAAATTTACAGCACAAACCCGTAACTGAACATTCGTCGGCGGTAAAAAGTAAGTCGATGATTTTAGATAACACCTCTATGGCCCAACAGATTGCCAACGAGGGTGGGGTGGAAGCCTACCTGCACGCTCAGCAGCATAAAACCATGCTGCGTTTTCTGACCTGCGGCAGTGTAGATGATGGCAAAAGCACCCTGATTGGCCGGTTATTGCACGATACCCGCCAGATCTACGAAGATCAGCTATCAACGCTCCACACTGACAGCAAACGTATCGGGACGCAGGGTGAAAAACTGGATCTGGCGCTGCTGGTGGATGGCTTGCAGGCCGAGCGTGAGCAGGGCATTACCATTGATGTAGCTTACCGCTACTTCTCGACGGAGAAACGCAAATTTATCATCGCTGACACGCCCGGACATGAGCAATATACCCGCAATATGGCGACCGGTGCATCTACTTGTGACCTGGCTATTTTACTGATCGATGCCCGTAAAGGGGTATTGGATCAAACCCGCCGCCACAGCTTTATTGCTACTTTGTTGGGTATTCGCCACTTGGTGGTGGCGGTGAACAAGATGGATTTGGTCGATTATCAGGAAAGTGTTTTCGAGCAATTTAACCAAGATTACCTGAGTTTTGCCGAACAGTTACCGACTGATCTGGATATTAAATTTGTTCCGCTATCGGCGTTGGATGGCGACAATGTGGCCTCTCCCAGTGAGAAGATGAATTGGTATTCCGGCCCGACACTGCTTGAAGTACTGGAAAGCGTTGATGTGGTTAATGTCAGTCGTCACCAGCCGCTGCGCTTTCCGGTGCAATATGTTAATCGGCCTAATTTGGATTTTCGCGGTTATGCTGGCACCTTGTCTGCCGGTATCGTGCGGGTTGGGCAAAAAATAAAAAGTGCTACCTTCCGGTGTGGAATCGACTATTGCGCGCATTGTCACCTTTGATGGTGACCTGACTGAAGCCATTCCCGGTGAAGCGATTACGCTGGTGCTGACAGATGACGTGGATATCAGCCGTGGTGACTTGCTGGTGGATGCCAGTGAAACCCTGAAAGCGGCGCAAAATGCGCTGGTGGATGTGGTGTGGATGGCGGAGCAACCGTTGGTGGTTGGGCAAAGTTATGATATCAAAATCGCCGGTAAAAAGACCCGTGCGCGCGTTGAAAATATTCAATATCAGGTTGAAATCAACTCACTGACCCAGCGAGTGGTAGAGAGTTTGCCGCTCAATGGTATTGGCTTGGTTGAACTGGCATTCGATGAACCGCTGCTGCTGGACAGCTATCAGCACAACCGTGATACCGGCGGCATGATCTTTATTGACCGGCTGAGCAATGTCACTGTCGGCGCGGGCTTAATTCGTGAAGCACTGGCGACGGTTTATCAGGAAGATAGTGCATTCAGTACGTTTGAACTGGAGCTAAATGCGTTGGTTCGCCGTCACTTCCCGCACTGGGGTGCGCGCGATCTGTTAGGAGGTAAGTAGCTTGCACGCCGATCCGTTAGAATGGCATAACGTGGTAGCCTTGCCCGTCGATGAGAACGTGGTCTGGCACCCTCATGCGGTGACGCAGCAGGATCGCGAGCAGCAGCACGGTCATCAAGGCGTGGTGCTGTGGTTTACCGGCTTATCCGGTTCCGGTAAATCCACGCTGGCGGGGGCGCTGGAGCAAGCACTGTTTGCTCGCGGTGTTAGCACTTACTTACTGGATGGCGACAATGTGCGTCACGGTTTATGCCGCGATTTGGGCTTCTCAGAGACAGACCGGCGCGAGAATATCCGCCGGGTTGGGGAAGTGGCTAAATTGATGGTGGATGCCGGGCTGGTGGTGTTAACGGCGTTTATCTCGCCTCATCGGGTTGAGCGGGAAATGGTGCGGGATATGCTGGCATCAGGCCAGTTTATTGAGGTGTTTGTCGATACGCCGTTGGCCATTTGCGAAGCGCGCGACCCGAAAGGATTGTATAAAAAAGCCCGGGCCGGTGAGTTGAAAAACTTCACAGGGATTGACGCGGTTTATGAATCACCTGAACAACCCGATATTCATTTGCAGGGTGAACAATTAGTAACAAATTTGATTGAACAATTGTTAGACGTGCTGCGTGGTCGAGCTATTATCAAATCCTGATATACCCGTCATACTTCAAGCTGCATGTGCGTTGGCTGCTTTCGCTCACCCGAATCACTTACCTGAGTAAGTTCATCGGGATTTGCTCAATTGCCGTCTTCCTGCAACTCGAATTATTTTGGGTATAGATACTTATAGCTGCTGGTAAAACGCCCTCAGAGCGTGCCGGTAAACTGTACTCACAGGATTTCTATGCAGAATGTGACCCCAATTACTATCAACGGACAGCGCGAACGTGAGGAACCGTCTTACTCCTTTCTCGGTGGCGCTACAGGTTTTGTCTTTTATTGGCTGGCGTTTGCGATCCCTTTCTTCGTCTACGGCCTGAATACGGTTTTCTTTCTGCTGTACACCTGGCCATTCTTTCTGGCGCTGATGCCGGTGTCTGTACTGATAGGCATTACTCTAAGTATGTTAACGCGCAGTAACTTGCTATTAACGGTGGCAGGTACGGGCATTGCTGTGGTCTGTTTGTTCTGGATGTTGTTTTCATTTCTCACCGGTTGGTGAGGGCTGAATCTGCGGGCTGCTGAGTTTTACCCGATGGCAGCCCGCCATGTTAAAGCGATGGTTGTTACCCTTGTGCTGAAAGCACCTTGCTGAGAAATGCCTGAGTACGCGGATTACTTGGCGCGGTAAAGATCTCTTCTGGCCGCCCCTCTTCCTGAATAACCCCTTGATCAATAAATAACACCCGGTCGGCCACATCGCGGGCAAAGCCCATTTCATGGGTGACAACCACCATCGTCATGCCTTCCAATGCTAAGGCTTTCATTACCGCCAGCACTTCGCCGACCAGTTCAGGGTCAAGCGCCGAGGTTGGCTCATCAAATAGCATAATCTTGGGTTCCATTGCCAAGGCTCTGGCAATGGCGACGCGCTGCTGTTGCCCACCGGACAGGCTGCTGGGATAGGCATCGATTTTATCGAGCAATCCAACCTTGCGCAGCAGCAATTCAGCCCGTTCTATGGCTTGATTACGAGACAGCTTTTTGACCGCCATCGGTGCCATAACCAGGTTTTCCAACACGGTCATATGCGGGAACAGATTAAAACGCTGGAACACCATGCCGACACTTTCACGCAGACGGTTGAGATCAGTTTTCGGATTATGTATCTCAAAACCGTTGACGGTTATCTCGCCACCAGACAAGGTTTCCAAGGCGTTAATGCAACGCAGAAACGTGCTTTTACCCGAGCCGGATGGCCCGATAATACAAACCACTTCTTTGGGCAGAATTTCGCAGGAAATACCGCGCAGCACATGGGTTTCGCCAAATTGTTTTTGCAGGTTATGTACGTGAATCACTTTTCCCGAACCTCTTTTCCATATGCCGCACTAACAGCGAAAGTAAGAATGTAATGACCCAATACACTACTGAAATGGCCAGGTAGGGTTCCCAATAAGTCGCGTAGGCACCGGAGACGGTACGGGCGGCATAGGCTAAGTCAGCCAGCCCGATGGCGGATGCCAGCGATGAATCCTTGACGATAGCAATGGCATTGTTACCTAGCGGTGGCAACATACGACGGAAAGCCTGTGGCAGGATAACCTTGCGCATCGTCTTGCCGTAGCTCATGCCCAGCGAGCGTGAAGCCTCCATCTGGCCGCGATCAATTGACTGAATTCCGGCCCGGAAAATTTCTGAGACATAAGCACCGGCGTTTAGAGTGATTGCAACAACGCAGGATAAAAAAGCACCGTAATCAGAACGCAGCATTCTGGCGAAATCAGAGGACATAATTCCATTGGTAACCAGAATGCCATCTCGCGGATTGATAAATAGCGGCACTAGTGCGAAGTGAACCACCATGATCTGCACAAACAGCGGTGTTCCCCGAATGGCGCTGATATAGATGCGCACCGGCCATTGAACAAAGTAATACAAGACCGGCTTCCAGACACCATGAGGTGCCTGCGCCAATCGCCCCAAACCAAGCGTTAAACCCCAGGTTGTTCCCAGAATCACACAAATAATGGTGCACTTTATTGTCATCAAGGCGCCGTCCATAAACAACGGGGCGTATTCCTGGATGATTTCCCAACGAAATCCTGACATAGGGTAGTCCGGTCAATCAGGCTACCGCGTATTCACACACACGGTAGCTTATAGAAGAAAGGGTTATTTTGCTGGCTGTGTTGCTGTAGGCAGCGTAGGCACCTGAGCATCAAACCATTTTTCATAAATTTTGGCGTAAGTGCCGTCAGCAACGATCTTTTGCAAACCGTTATTGATTTTATTACGTAATTCGTCGTTACCTTTTGCTACCGCGATACCAAAATATTGGCGTTCAAATTTGGTATCGGAGACCAATTCAAATGCTTTTTCCGGATGGGTTTTCAGGTAGAACTTGGCGACACCCACATCACCTACGGCGGCGGCAATACCGTCTTCATATAACTCTTGCAGCATCAGTGGGGTGTTATCAAAGCGCTTGATGGCGGTGCTGTTTTTACCCAATACATCAGAGACCACGATATCGCCGGTACTGGAGTTAACGACACCGACATTCAGGTTTTTCAGTGCGGCGATAGAATCAACTTTAGACCCTTTAGCGACCACGATAGTTTGTTCCGCCGGGAAGTATGGATCTGAGAAATCCACCATTTGCTTGCGTTTATCGGTAATGGTAATACCTGAAATAATGATATCGCGGTCACCGGAGCCTAGCGTGGCGAAAATACCTTCCCACGGGGTATTCACCAGTTTGACCTGAAAACCGTCTGCTTTAGCGATAGCTTTGATGATATCGATATCAAAGCCTTCCAGTTGTTTCTGGCTATTTTCATACTCAAATGGACGATATGTCCCCCCAGAACCGACCACATACGTGGGTTCTGCGGCCATAGTGGCACTTGCGGATAACACCGCAGCCAGGCAAGTACCGACCAATATTAAACGTTTAAACATGTAATCATCCCCGTTGAAAAGTGAAATTGAGTTAATGTCGATTTTTTTATTTATGCAGTTTGAGTGCATAAAAATAAACTTTTATAACTACAAACTCAACCAATACAGGGTTTATTTATTTTTGTTAGCATTAAATATGCACTTTTGGTTTGGTTGTTGGTGAAAGCTGAGGCTAAAAACAGTTTTGGCAGTATTTATCT
Source organism: Yersinia aldovae ATCC 35236 (assembly GCF_000173735.1). Taxonomy (GTDB): domain Bacteria; phylum Pseudomonadota; class Gammaproteobacteria; order Enterobacterales; family Enterobacteriaceae; genus Yersinia; species Yersinia aldovae. The sequence goes on from NZ_ACCB01000010.1 coordinate 32,293, forward strand.
CTGCATGACTTGTTTGATCTGATAATGGGTAGGGGCAGTGGCAGTAAAGTGTGCTGAAAAACAGCAATTAATAACATTTTGCCGATTTGCGTGGTATTTTTGCTGGAAATCGTCCTTAATCTGACCCTGATGGCCTATTTCCGTCACACAGTGGAGTCCGGTGAAAAGTTATGGGATGATTGTACCCGTCATATTTCAAGTTGCATGTGTGTTGGCTGCCTTCGATCACCTCAGTCACTTACTTATGTAAGCTCCTGAGGATTATGAGCCTCGTTAAAGGCTCACCCTACGGGCCAGCAGGCGCTGTTCAAAATGGTTTACAACCAATTTGTCGCTCAGTTGCTGCCTTCCTGCAACTCGAATTATTTACGGTATAGGCAGTTTTTCAGGGGGCGGGAATGGGAAAACTTACACTACTATTGCTGATTTTACTTGGCTGGCTACAGTATTCACTGTGGTTGGGCAAGAATGGTGTCCATGATTTTGTTCGGGTTAAGGATGACGTGGCGCTTCAAGAGGGCAATAACGGCAAACTTAAAGCCCGAAACGATCAGCTATTTGCTGAAATTGATGATTTGAACGGTGGTCAAGAGGCGATCGAAGAACGCGCACGTAACGAACTGGGTATGATTAAGCCCGGTGAAAGTTTCTATCGTCTGGTTCCTGACCAATCCAGACGCAATGCGAGTATCCCTTCGACACAAAATAACGCGCAACAATAAATAATGAGTAACTTCGCTGTTTCCCTTCCTGATGTGGTCGCGCCTGATATTATTGCGATAGTACCGGCTGCGGGTATTGGTAGCCGTATGCAGGCTGATTGTCCTAAACAGTATTTGACTGTGGGGGGCAAGACGATAATTGAACATGCAATTTCATCGTTGTTCGGCCACCCGCGAGTTCAGCGGATTATCGTGGTGATACACCCGCAGGACACTCAATTTTCTATGCTACCTATCGCGCAGGACTCTCGCATCAGTATTGTCCACGGTGGTGAGCTGCGTGCTGACTCTGTGATGGCAGGTTTGCAGCAGGCAGGGCAGGCCAAATGGGTGTTGGTTCATGATGCCGCTCGTCCTTGCTTGCACCCTGACTGTTTTGAAAAGCTGTTAGCGATTACAGCACACAGCAAGGTTGGCGGTATTCTGGCAGCACCGGTTCGTGACACCATGAAACGCGGTGAAGCGGGTATTCACGCCATAGCCCATACAGTAGATCGCCAGGATCTGTGGCACGCCCTTACCCCCCAGATTTTCCCACTTGAGTTATTAAAAATGTGCTTATCCCGCGCCCTGCAAGACGGGGTGATGGTCACGGATGAGGCTTCAGCTTTGGAACATTGCGGCTATCATCCGCTACTGATTGCGGGCCGTTCGGATAATATCAAGGTGACGCGCCCAGAGGATCTGGCGCTGGCAGAGTTTTACTTAACCCAACGGCAATATCCAAAATGATTGGAGTGCAATTAATGCGAATTGGTCATGGTTTCGATGTTCATAAATTTGGCGAAAATGGCAGTGGCCCGCTGATTATTGGTGGCGTGCGTATCCCCTACGAGAAGGGCTTACTGGCGCACTCTGATGGTGATGTTGCATTACACGCAGCCACCGATGCGCTATTAGGTGCCGCAGCGTTAGGCGATATCGGCAAATTGTTCCCCGATACCGATCCTGCCTTTAAAGGTGCTGACAGCCGTGGCTTATTGCGTGAGGCTTATCGCCGGATTTTGGCGAAAGGCTATAAGCTCGGTAATCTCGATATTACGATTATTGCTCAGGCACCTAAAATGGCACCCCATATCCCGCAAATGCGCGTTAATTTGGCGGAAGACCTACAATGTCATATGGATGATATCAACGTAAAAGCGACCACCACTGAGCAGCTCGGTTTTACCGGGCGTGGTGAAGGCATTGCGTGTGAAGCGGTTGCGCTATTAATTAAAGTCGAACAGGCTTAAGGCATAACAGATGGATATGGAAAATCTAACCTGGCTCCACGGCAAACCCAAGGCCAGCGGCATTTTAAAAGCTAATCCGGAAGATTTTCTGGTGATAGAGGATTTGGGATTTGAGCCGGATGGTGAAGGCGAGCATTTGCTGGTCCGTATCCGCAAGAATGGCTGTAATACCCAGTTTGTTGCGGATTATTTGGCACGTTTTGCCAAGATCCATCCGCGCCTGGTGAGCTATGCCGGCTTGAAAGATCGTCACGCGGTCACCGAGCAGTGGTTCTGTCTGCACTTACCGGGTAAAGACGCGCCGGATTTGTCTACTTTCGAACTTGAAGGGTGTGAAGTGTTGGAAGCGGTGCGACAGAAACGCAAGCTGCGCATTGGTTCACTGAAAGGCAATGCTTTCACCTTGGTGCTGCGTCATATTACGGATCGGCAGGATGTCGAACAACGGTTGCAACAGATTGCCGCTCACGGCGTACCTAACTATTTCGGCAGCCAGCGCTTTGGTCGTGGGGGGAATAATCTGGTACAGGCGCGCTTATGGGCGAATAATGAGATTCGGGTTAAAGAGCGTAGCAAACGCAGCTTTTATCTTTCGGCCAGCCGCAGCGCAATGTTCAATTTAATCAGCAGTCACCGTTTAGCACAACAGCAGGCGGCAACGGTACTGGAAGGCGATGCTTTGCAGCTCTCCGGGCGCGGCAGTTGGTTTGTTGCCAAACCGGATGAACTGGCTACTTTGCAGCAACGGGTTGATATCGGTGAATTGAATATTACCGCACCTCTGCCGGGTGATGGCGAATTAGGCACGCAAGGCGAAGCATTGGCGTTTGAACTGGCATGTCTGGCGGCGCAAACCGACTTACTGGCGTTGATCAGACGTGAACGCGTCGAAGGCGGGCGCCGTGCCATTTTGCTGAAACCGCAGAATATGGCATGGAATTGGTGGGATGACGTAACTCTTGAAGTGAGCTTCTGGTTACCCGCCGGCAGTTTTGCCACCAGTGTGGTGCGAGAAATAATGAGCCAGGATAATGCCGATGCTGCGGATATTGCTGAGTAACGACGACGGTATTTCCGCACCGGGTATACAAACGCTGGCTGCCGCATTGCGGGAGTTTGCACAGGTGCAAATTGTTGCACCGGATCGCAACCGTAGCGGTTCATCCAATGCATTAACGCTCGATTGCGCATTACGCATTACCACATTATCCAATGGCGATATTGCGGTGCAGCAAGGCACTCCGACCGATTGTGTCTATCTGGGGGTCAACGCTTTGATGCGCCCGCGACCCGATATTGTGGTATCGGGTATCAACGCAGGCCCAAATCTGGGTGATGATGTCATCTATTCCGGCACGGTAGCTGCGGCCATGGAGGGGCGTCATTTAGGTTTCCCTGCTCTGGCAGTCTCACTCAACGGTCATCAGCATTACGCTACCGCAGCGGCAGTCACCTGCCGTATATTACGGGCGTTGCACCGTAAGCCATTGCGTACTGGCAAGATACTCAATGTTAATGTCCCTGATTTACCCTTATCTGAGATTAAAGGTATTCGGGTGACACGTTGTGGTAGCCGCCATCCGGCAGAGCAGGTATTTTGTCAACAAGACCCGCGCGGGCAGGATCTCTATTGGATTGGGCCGCCTGGTGAAAAATTTGATGTGGGGCCGGATACTGATTTTGCTGCGATTGAGCAAGGTTATGTTTCTATCACGCCGCTTCAGGTTGATTTAACGGCCTACGCGGCACAGGACGTAGTTGAACGTTGGTTAGCTGATATTACTGATTAATAAATACCGAGGTTGACGGGGAATGGTGAATAAACGTATGCAAACATTGCTGATGCAGTTACGTCAGCAAGGTATTCAGGACGAACGCTTGTTGCAAGCGATCGAAGCGGTGCCACGTGAGCGTTTCGTCGATGAAGCTTTATCCCATAAGGCATATGAGAATACCGCTCTTCCCATTGGTTCTGGGCAGACGATTTCTCAGCCCTACATGGTGGCGCGGATGACCGAGTTGTTACAACTGACTCCCACCTCGCGGGTATTAGAAATAGGCACCGGTTCTGGCTATCAGACTGCTATTCTGGCGCATTTGGTTGAACATGTCTGCTCAGTCGAACGAATCAAAGGGCTACAGTGGCAGGCAAAACGTCGCCTGAAACAGTTGGATCTGCATAATGTCTCTACCCGTCATGGTGATGGCTGGTTAGGTTGGACATCACGCGGGCCATTTGATGCGATCATTGTGACCGCAGCCCCCCCCGAAATCCCTCATGCACTGCTTGAGCAATTAGATGACGGTGGAATTTTGGTGTTGCCGGTTGGGGAGCAGGCTCAAACATTGCAATGCGTGCAACGCCGTAACAATGAATTCAAGGTTGAAACGGTGGAAGCGGTGCGCTTTGTACCTTTGGTTAAAGGGGAACTCGCCTGAGAAATGTCTCTATTTCATCCTTAAACCTTCATCGTGGCTGCGACGTTATTGTTAACGTTAAAGATCGGTGTAAAATCAGTAACATAAATTTTATGGTCTGGCAGGCGTGGTCTTGATAGGATGCGCGCTTGTGCATTTTGTTTCTTTGGTGCAGACCAACCGTTGGTTTGGTTATGTGCTGATGAGCCTTTTAATACGTGAAAATGAGTGAAGTGACCGTCATTAACCCGCGGTTTTACTGTCGCTAATGGTCATTTTGACTACAGTATAAAAGGTATTTTGGATACATCGCTTATTATTGCTGTCACGGGGGAAGCATGAGCACGGGAAGCCCAATGATTACATTACGCCGGGTTGCGGCATGTACGGTTATGAGTTTGTGGTTAGTTGGTTGTACCAATAATGATAATTCAACAGCGGCCCCTATCAGTAGTGTGGGTGGTGACAGTTCAGGTGCGATGATAAGGGGTACGGGCACCAATAGTTCTGGTGAACGTATTGTTTATAACCGTAGCTACGGCGATATCCCCAAGGGAAGCTACAGCGGTAATACCTATACCGTTAAGCGTGGTGATACGCTGTTTTATATTGCCTGGATAACGGGGAATGACTTCCGTGATCTGGCTGCAAAAAATAATATTGCTGAACCCTACAGCTTGAATGTGGGTCAATCCCTCCAGTTGGGTAATGGATCGGGTGGCGGTATGTTAGCCGCAACCGATGCCACATCAGGCGGAGTAGCAAAACCGCCGGCAAATATTCAGAACACAACTACAACGGTTGATTCTCAATCAACTAGCGCGTATTCTGAAAACTCGGGTAAACAGAATGTTGGTAAAATGTTACCAGCGTCAGGGGCTGTTGTCGCTACAACCGCACCTGTTACCGCGCCAGGCAGTTCCGTCAGTGAACCCGCCAGTAATGGTGGTCCAGTCAGTAGCTGGAAATGGCCAACTGAAGGTAAAACGATCGATAGTTTCTCTGCTTCCGAAGGGGGCAATAAAGGGATTGATATCGCCGGTTCTCGTGGGCAACCGATTTTCGCTACAGCAGATGGGCGAGTTGTGTATGCCGGGAACGCACTGCGGGGTTACGGTAATCTAATCATCATCAAACACAATGATGATTACCTGAGCGCCTACGCTCATAACGATACAATGCTGGTCCGGGAACAACAAGAAGTGAAGGCGGGTCAAAAAATAGCAACCATGGGTAGCACCGGAACCAGTTCAGTAAGATTGCACTTTGAAATTCGTTACAAGGGGAAATCCGTAAACCCGCTGCGTTACCTTCCGCAGCGATAGATTGGGCAGAATACGCTGTATTCTGCTCGCCGGATTCACGGGTAGGAGCAGCATATGAGCCAAAATACGCTGAAAGTTAACGAGTTGCATGAAGATGCTGATTTTGATGAAAACAGTACGGAAACTGAAATTTTCGATGAAAAAGCATTAGTAGAGGATGAATCTACTGAAAGCGAGTTAGCAGAAGATGAGCTGTTGGCGCAAGGTGTTACCCAGCGGGTGCTGGATGCGACTCAGCTCTATCTTGGTGAGATTGGGTATTCACCATTGTTAACTGCCGAAGAAGAGGTTTATTTTGCCCGCCGTGCATTGCGCGGAGATGTGCCTTCACGTCGGCGGATGATCGAAAGTAACTTGCGGTTGGTGGTGAAAATTGCCCGCCGTTACAGTAATCGTGGTTTAGCACTGTTGGATCTGATCGAAGAGGGTAACCTCGGCTTGATTCGTGCGGTGGAAAAGTTTGACCCTGAACGCGGTTTCCGTTTCTCCACTTATGCTACCTGGTGGATTCGTCAAACGATTGAACGGGCAATTATGAATCAAACCCGAACTATCCGTTTACCTATCCATATTGTTAAAGAATTAAACGTTTATTTGCGTACCGCGCGAGAACTTTCTCATAAATTGGATCATGAACCGAGCGCTGAAGAGATTGCAGAGCAACTCGACAAACCGGTCGATGATGTGAGTCGTATGTTGCGTCTTAATGAACGTATCACTTCTGTTGATACACCTTTAGGCGGCGATTCAGAGAAAGCCTTGTTGGATATTCTGTCTGACGAAAATGAAAACGGTCCAGAAGATACGACGCAAGATGATGATATGAAACAAAGTATCGTCAAATGGTTGTTTGAGTTAAATGCCAAACAGCGCGAAGTATTGGCCCGTCGTTTTGGTCTGCTAGGGTATGAAGCTGCAACGTTGGAAGATGTAGGCCGTGAGATTGGTTTGACACGCGAACGTGTCCGCCAGATTCAAGTTGAAGGTTTGCGTCGTTTGCGGGAAATATTGCAAACACAAGGTCTGAGCATCGAGGCGTTGTTCCGCGAATAGAAAGAATAAAGGACACTAGATACAGATACCGATCATGCCTTGGGTGAATAAAGGCCCTTGAAAGGTCAATATCTTGTAGTCCGCCGAATAGCATATAAACATATGCATTCTATAAAACACAAAAACGGTGAACAGATGTTCACCGTTTTTTTATGTCTGCTAGACCATGTTCTTCAGGCGATAAATCCATTCCAGTGCCTGACGGGGTGACAGTGAATCGGGGTCGAGTGCTTCCAAGGCTTCAACGGCCGGTGGCGTTTCTTCATTAAGCAGTGTCAGTTGCGAGCCATCAATTTTGCTGGCTGCGGCGTTATTTGAGAGTGATTCCAGTTCTTTCAGTTTTTGCCGCGCCCGCTTAATGACATCCCGTGGAACACCAGCCAGTGCTGCGACCGCCAAACCATAACTTTTACTGGCCGCACCATCTTGCACGCTATGCATAAAGGCGATGGTTTCACCGTGTTCCATTGCATCCAGATGAACATTCACCACACCTTCCATTTTCTCCGGCAGGGTCGTTAGTTCGAAGTAGTGGGTGGCAAATAGTGTCATTGCCTTAATACGGCTGGCCAGATTTTCAGCACAGGCCCAAGCCAATGACAAGCCATCATAGGTTGAGGTGCCACGGCCAATTTCATCCATTAACACCAGGCTTTGTTCGGTGGCATTATGCAGAATATTGGCAGTTTCGGTCATTTCCACCATAAAGGTCGAGCGGCCGGATGCCAGGTCATCCGCTGCACCAACGCGGGTAAAGATGCGATCAACTGGGCCAATAGTGGCCTGATCCGCTGGAACGTAGCTGCCCATATGAGCCAGCAGCACGATCAATGCAGTTTGACGCATATAGGTACTTTTCCCCCCATATTAGGGCCGGTAATGATCAGCATTCGCCGCTGGGGTGATAACGTCAACGGATTGGAAATAAAAGGCTCACTCAGAACTTGTTCCACCACCGGGTGGCGGCCACCGGTAATTTTGATGCCCGGTTTATCACTTAAGGTCGGGCAGGAATAGTTGAGTGTTTCAGCCCGTTCAGCCAGATTCGCCAGCACATCCAGCTCGGCCAGTGCATTGGCGCTGATCTGCAATTCGGGCAAATGTGGTAGCAGAAGATCAAAAATCTCTTCGTATAAACCTTTTTCAATCGCCAGCGCTTTGCCTTTAGAGGTCAGAACCTTGTCTTCATACTCTTTCAGTTCCGGAATAATGTAGCGCTCGGCGTTTTTCAGTGTTTGTCGGCGCACGTAATGAATTGGCACTAGGTGACTCTGGCCACGACTGACCTGAATGTAATAGCCGTGCACACCATTAAAGCCCACCTTTAAGGTATCTAACCCCAGTTTCTCACGCTCACGGATCTCCAGCCTATCCAGATAATCAGTGGCTCCGTCGGCCAACGCCCGCCACTCATCCAGCTCAGTGTTGTAACCTGGTGCAATCACGCCACCATCGCGCACTAATACCGGCGGCGTTTCGACAATAGCCCGTTCTAGCAGGTCTTGTAGCTCATCGAATTGGCCCACCTGCGACAACAGGTTTTGCACATGGGGAATATTTACCGGTTGCAGTAAACGATGGATCTCCGGCAACTGTTGAAATGCATGACGCATTCTCGCCAAATCTCTCGGGCGTGCAGTGCGTAACGCCAGGCGTGCCAGGATACGTTCCAGATCACCGACTTGGCGCAAAGGTGTTTGCAGTTCGGCGGTAATCTCTTGCAAGCTGCCAATGGCTTGCTGGCGATCTGTTAATACCTTGATGTCACGAACTGGCATATGTAGCCAGCGTTTCAGCATACGGCTGCCCATTGCTGTTACGCTGCAATCAAGGATGGCAGCTAAGGTATTTTCAGTTCCGCCAGACAGGTTTTGCGTAAGTTCGAGGTTGCGGCGCGCGGCTGCGTCCATGATGATACCGTCTTGCTGGCGCTCCATCGTTAAACCACGGATATGGGGCAACGAGGTGCGCTGGGTATCTTTGACATATTGCAGCAGGCAACCTGCGGCACGTAGCGCCAGATGGGCTTGCTCCACACCGAAACCAATTAAATCACGGGTAGCAAATTGCAGATTAAGCTGCTGTTTAGCGGTTTCCAGCTCAAATTCCCACAATGGGCGGCGGCGTAAGCCATGACGCTGCTCTATCAGCGACATTTGCTCAAAATTTTCGGGATAAAGTAACTCCGCGGGATGGGTGCGTTGCAGTTCGGCGGCCATAGTTTCAAGATCAGCCGGTTCTGTGACCCTAAAACGGCCTGAACTAATATCCAATGTTGCGTAACCGAATCCACGTCCATCCTGCCAAATAGCAGCCAGCAGATTATCCTGCCGCTCTTGCAATAAAGCTTCATCGCTGACTGTACCTGGTGTCACGATACGCACTACTTTGCGCTCAACCGGGCCTTTACTGGTCGCGGGATCACCGATTTGCTCGCAAATAGCCGCAGACTCACCCAACTGGACTAACTTTGCCAGATAGTTTTCTATTGAATGGTAAGGAACACCCGCCATAGGAATTGGTTCTCCGGCGGAGGCACCCCGTTTAGTCAGCGAGATATCCAGTAACTGTGACGCGCGCTTGGCATCACTGTAAAATAGCTCATAAAAATCCCCCATCCGATAAAACAATAAGATATCAGGGTGTTGGGCTTTGAGTCGCAGATACTGCTGCATCATTGGGGTATGGGAGTCGAGTTTGTCGGTGTTATTCATGCGATATAGTTTCTAGTCCATTGAATTTAAAGTGCATTGTGATTTTTATTGTTATCGTTGGTCATCACATGATTTTACGGCTAACAAGAGAGGCAAGCTATTAAAAGTGCAACTATAATAGAGATAAAGGCCACTTCATTGTTACCCACCATCAAGTCTTTTTTCCAGCAGGTATACTAGCCCAGCGGTCATGAAACTGACATAGGTAAAAATTCGAGACATCTCGCAGAGTTTATTTGTATGTGGGGAAAAAAACATCTGTTAGGGAGTTTTTTATGCTATTTGCAGCTCAAAAAACAAGCAATAAAGTATCAGCGTAATCGTCAGGCCAATGTCGAAAAGTACAATTTAAATAGGGGGGGCTATCGTTGATTAAGGCAGAAATTTTAATTTATCAACTTCATCTCCAACATTGCGATATTAACAACGGATATGTGGTGCTTTGATTAGATTTTTATTCTTTTCTGATGGTGAAAAATAATCCATCTTAAACAGTCATATGTGACGAGGTTACCCATGCTTTATGTAGATATCCCCAGCCGTGAAGAATTTTTACTTTTATCTGATGCACGCGCAGACGCTTGCGTATCTATCTACATTGAAACATCGCCAAGGCATCAGGAACTGACCGCCAGTAAAATCCAGATGGGTAATTTCATCAAAGATGCATTACGGCAACTTCAAGCGATTGATTTTGATAAACGCCGTCTGGCTCAGATTGAAGTAGAGCTAAATTCTATCTTGGATGACGCCAGTTTTTGGGACATGCACGCCTACAGTTTAGCTATTTTTGCTAACCCGGACAGTATCCGAACCTATCGTTTAGCGAATGCTATTCCCAATCAGTTACATGTGAGTGACCGTTTCTATGTTAAGCCGCTATTGCGGGCGCTGACATTTCCTCATTCTGCCTATATTTTGGCTCTATCAGAGAATCAAACGCGGGTTATAGAGTTTTTTGCGGATGTCCCCGCAGCAGAAATGGCTGTAGCAAACTTGCCAACCAGTGTCTTGGATGCCGTGGGTAAAGCATCGCTAAATGTGCAGAAACACGGTGGTGTCGACGATAAAATTCGTTTGGCGCAATACACTCGTCAAATTGACCATGCGCTGCGCCCGATTTTTGTTCAGCGTGACTGCCCGTTGATTTTAGTGAGCACTGAACCATTGGCTTCTATTTACCGTTCGACGAATACATTACCCCATCTGGTTGATGAAACTTTATTTACCAACGCGGAGCATATCGGTATATCTGAATTAGTCACGATGGCGCGTCCATTCATGGAGCGGTACTATCAATCTCAGATAGCAGCGTTGAAACCCCTGTTTGAAACTCGAGCAGGCCAAAGACGCGTAACAACTGATTTGTCTGATGCTGCACGATTGGCAACTCAGGGGGCAATAGATCTATTACTGGTGGATATGGATAGTGTTGTTGCAGGTATTGTTGATGAGCAAGGCTCGATCACCTTTACTGAACAAGATGATGCGCTAAGCTACGGTGTTATCGACGAAATAGCCCGACGTGCGCTGGCTACTGGTGCACAAGTGATGGCTGTTCGTCAGAATGATCTGCCTAAAGGCCAGCATCTAAATGCCATATTGCGTTACCCACTGTAGTAATCTCTTCTGGCAAAGTGGAAAACCGGGTGTCTTCCCCCGGTTTTTATCCTGTTAAGACGACCCGAACGTCGGGTTATCGGGGAATAATGCTTGAGCCGCTCGTAGCAAGCTATCGGCTTGAGCAACCTCATTCTGATAGCGGGCAATCATGATAAGGCTTTGATAAACGTTTGGATCGTTATGGTACTGGATGTACTGCTTTGCCCATATCGTAAACTGCGCCAGTAAAGCTGGATCAGGCCGTTTGTTGAATTGTAATAGTAGATTGATATGGCGGATGTATTGATAGCGTTCCCACTGGATATAAGGATTTTTCAGGTTATCTAATGGCCGCATATCTACCAAGCCACTTCGCTCCGTTAGCGTCAGTACCCGCCCTGTTTGCCAGCCGGTTATCATAAATATCAATGTGAACAGCGCCGAGAAAACTACGCTACCATCGAGCCTACGTTGCCATAAAGCTGGCTTGGCTATCGTGGGGTGAATCATGGTTTCGGGAACCATCAATCGGCCCAATAAAATCAGCACTAACCAATGAGCTGCTGATTGATAAAGTGGGAGTTCGGTCATTAAATGTAAGGCGATAGGCAGAGTTAGCACCCAGAGAGGGAAGACTATTTTCGGTTGAATGAAAAGTGGTTTGATATAGCCAATAGCTAATACCAGCATTCCAATCAATGCCACTATGCCCCCCTCGACCCAAGCATAGAGCAGTTCATTATGTGGATGGGAGGGGTAAATGAAGTGTTTGGTGACATGCCCAGCTTGTGCCAGTTCGCGAGCGAAAGCCGGTTCGAAACTGCCAAAACCCCAGCCTTGCCACGGATGCTGCTGTATCATCTGCCAGGTATAGACCAGTATTAACCCGCGTTGTTGGTTACTGGCTGCTTTCGATATCCAAACACTATCCACCATCTGATCCGACAGAGAGTACGCCGCCAGCAGGCTTAATAAACTGCATAGCCATAACCCTACCATCTGCCTCTGTCGCCAATAATAGAGCGACAACAATAGCAACGTGGTTACCCCACCAAGCCAGCCAATTCTGGAATGTAACAACATCAATAAGCCTGGGAAGACCAGCAGCGTGAGTGTACATAGGCCACGTACAATTCGATGAGAGGACACCATAAACAGGTAGATGGCAATTCCATACCCTGTGGCAATATAACTGGCTAACACATTGGTTTGCTGAAATATCCCGTAAGGGCGTTCAGCTAGATCAAACTCCATCCAGTTATTGGATGTAAAAACGGTCCATTGCAGTAGCGCCAGAATGGTCTGGCTCCAGGCAGAGAGCAAAATCAGTAATAACCACCCTTGACGTACATTCGCATTCAGCTTGAGGCGAAACAGCCCCAGCAGCAGGACTATGCCACCCCACAAGCCCAGTATTCGGGGTAGCCAACTGCTAACGTTTTCTAGGCTCTCAGGGTGTAAACCAGGAAGACTCATAAGCAGTACACCGGATAACAGCCAGCGGCCTCCTGGTGAGGTTATGATTTCCTTCATGTCGAAACGAGGTACATAGAGTGCTATGGCCAGTAGTGCCATCATGCCCCAGACGACAATGTTAAGCGGAAGATGTAGCCCTGAACCTCCTGGATTGATTGCGTAGTGCATCATGGCAAGAAAGGTGAGAGATAAGACACCCAAAACAGCAAGATTAATACCTTGGGGTGAGAGTGCTGATCTTATGAATGCACGTATGGATGGTTTCATTTCTATCATCAGCTTTCTGGTTCAGACCGCATTCTTTTTTCTGTCGGTTGCGCAATAAACCAGCGTAAGGAGTTCATTACTTTGGTCTCTGACATTTCCACCCTGTTTTCATCGACCAGCTTCATTAATACCAACCTTGCCGTATAAATATCTAATTGTGCTTTATCGGCAAGTTCTCTGGTTTTAGGCCAATTGACCACAGGAGGGAGAGATTCAGTAAACTGCTCCTTTAATGCATTACACTTCTCTTCCAGAATTTCCATTATTTCTTCTTTACGCTGATTTCTGTATGCCATATTTTTATCCTTGTTGTAATGATGACTTAAGAATTTCTACTGCGGTGCTTATATTTGTCTGTTGGTGATATATTTAATTCCTATTTACATGTGGGATTATTCATACGACAAAATAGAATGGTCCTACATTTTTCTGGGTGTATTTCCTTTCTGTTTTAGATGTGTTGTTATATTCCCTCTTCATTAAGGTCTAATGCGACCATCTATATGATGTGAATGCTTTTGTTATTGCATGTAAACAAAAGGTTGTTGGTTTAATTAATAAATAGATTTTATTTTCATTCTGTTGGTAATCACTTACATATCAAAGGCTTTATCTTTTCTACTTCTATGTGTCAGCCATATTTAATTAAGATAAACCTTGCTCGTGATCGTGTATTTCCTAAGTTGTTGTAAGGTTTTGTATATTTTGTGATTTTAAGGTGTTTATGCTGTTTGTATTTCAACGGTAAGCACTTAATGTCGAGTATAATTTGCCATTGAAAATATGCAATCTTTAATTTTGAAAAAGCAAGTTTTAGCGATCTAATATGTCGACTTGCTCTTTTTCATAGTGGTATATGTCGAGGGCATAGGGTTTATCGATCAAAGTTATCGATACAATCGACTGGGGGGAATTAAATAAGTTAAACACTCTGAATTTTATCTGTTTGAATTAAATATCTATGAACTAAATGTTTATATTTGTATTATCTGCAACGAAAACTAAGAGCCATGTCGTTATTTAAATGAAAGTATGTGGTGTGGAACTCTTAGAGTTTCTACACCGTTACTTTATGGCTCCATGCGTTTCGACACTTTTTCTGCCGTATCTTCTAAGAAAAAGTTGTATTTAATTTTATTTTTAACTACGTCAATGCTGTATTTCCCTTGATTTTATTAAGGTAAGTCAGCATGCCAAATTTTAATTGTGTGCATAAAGGAATCACGTAATGAAACTGAATAAAACGATCTTGGCTGCGGGTTTGGTACTGGGTTTTGCTTCTGTGGCTCACGCTGCTGATCAGGGGCACGGTACTGTGACTTTTACCGGTTCTATCATTGACGCACCTTGCTCAATCACTCCTGATACCGTTGATCAGACTGTGAATTTGGGCCAGATCTCTAATGTTGCTTTGACAAATGGTGGTAAATCAACTCCGCGCAATTTCCTGATCAAACTGGAAAACTGCGATGTCACGACACTGGACACTGTAACCACTACATTCAGCGGTTCAGAATCAACAGCTGTCGCTGGCCTGTTGGGTATCACTGGTGTAGCTGAAGGCGCGGGTATTGCCATCACTGATGGTTCTGGTTCTGTAGTGACTTTGGGCCAGCCAACTGCTGGGCAAACTTTGGTTGGCCCAAACAATACACTGACTTTCTCAGCTTACCTGCAAGGCAGCACAGCTTCTAACGCAGTTAAGCCTGGTAACTTCTACAGCGTAGCTGACTTCACGCTGGCTTACCAATAAGCACCCCTTTTTTAATTGGACATGCGGAGCTTTCCGCATGTCTTTTCCTCTTGAAAAAGATACGTGTTGGATGAGCCAGGTGATTTATGTTCGGGTCATTTTTTCAAATAGTGCCTCCTTCCTTACTGATGGCCTTATTGGTGAGTTTATCGGTAATGGCTGCTCCCCTGAAAACAGAGTGGGGTCGCGTAAGTATGGAAGGAAGTATTACTGATACTGCCTGTGCAATTGATCCAGGCAGCCTCGAACAAACCATTGATATGTCGATATTACCTATCGGCCAGTTAGTCGAAAACGGTGCGGGAAGTGAGCATCCGTTCGAGATTCGTTTGCTGGATTGCACGTTGGTTCATGCTGATCCTGCTAAATCTAATTTGCAGCATTTTTCCGTGACATTTGACGGCGCAGCGGACGGTAGTGACTTTGCCGTTCTCGGTGAGGCTGAAGGGGTTGCGTTACAAATTGTGGATGACAGGGGGAATATTGCTGCGCCTGGTGTGCAGTCGCCGGATATCAATATCATCCCTGGTGATATGACGCTCAATTATGCCCTGCGTTTAGTGGGCAATGGAAAAATGCTGCGTGCTGGTTCTTATCATTCCAGCGTCCGTTTCAAATTGGATTATTACTGATTTCAATAAGTAAGGTGATCTATCTCATGGTATCCGCTCCTTTCATCACCTACGGTTTTGTCCGTCGTGATTTGTTACGTATTTTGATTGCGACAGCGTTATGTAGCAATGCTTGTGGGGCGGCGGCCAGTGATGATATTCAGTTTAATACCGATGTACTGGATACCAAGGATCGAGCCAATATCGATTTAAGTCAGTTTTCTCAACGTGGTTTTATTATGCCAGGCAGTTACAACCTGCTGGTATATATGAATAAACAAGAACTCAATGAGCAACAAGTGGTGTTTTATCCCGCCGAAAAAGATCCTAAGAAGAGTGATGCTTGTTTATCCCCAAAGTTGGTAGAACTGCTGGCGTTGAAAGAAGAGAATCTCCATAAACTGACTTGGTGGCATAACGGTGAGTGTCTGAACATCGACAGCTTGCCCGGCATGACTGTGCGGGGTGATTTGGCCTCGTCGTCACTGTTTTTGGGGGTACCGCAAGCCTGGTTGGAATACAGTTCCGCCGATTGGGACCCGCCATCACGTTGGGAAGAAGGAATTTCTGGCGTACTGTTTGATTACAATATGTTAGGGCAGCTTAACCGTCAGGAAACAAATAATAGTAGCAATAATACCCTGAGTGGGAATGGTACGACGGGTGCCAATATCGGTGCCTGGCGATTGCGTGCGGACTGGCAGAGCCGAATCGCTCAAGTCTCTGGTTCGCCCACTGAGCGGCAGTGGGATTGGAGCCGTTATTACGCGTATCGGGCTATTCCAAATTTAGGTGCCAAGTTGACACTGGGGGAGGATTTTCTGAACTCGGGTATTTTTGACAGCTTTCGCTTTAGCGGTGCCAGCCTGGCAACCGATGACAATATGTTGCCACCGAATTTGCGGGGTTATGCGCCTGAAATTTCAGGGGTTGCGCGTACCAGCGCCAAAGTGGTTGTCAGTCAGCAAGGACGCGTATTAAGCGAAACATTGGTCGCCGCTGGCCCGTTTCGTATTCAAAATTTAAACAGTTTTGTCTCTGGCACACTGGATGTCCAGGTGGAGGAAGCTGATGGGCAGGTGCAGAAATTCCAGGTTAATACTGCCAGCATCCCTTATCTGACACGCCCTGGGATGGTGCGCTACAAGGTGGCCGCCGGTAAGCCTTCGGATATTGGCCATCATGCTGAAGGGCCATTATTTGCCACCGGTGAGTTCTCCTGGGGGATTAATAACGGCTGGTCATTGTATGGCGGTGCGATCAATGGTGAAAACGAATATCAGGCCGCTTCAATGGGGGTTGGCCGAGACTTGATGGCGCTGGGCGCGTTGTCAGTTGATATGACTCAATCGTGGGCCAGTTTGCCCGATCAAGGCAACTTGAGTGGTGGCTCTTACCGCATCAACTATTCGAAAAACTTCCAGGAGAGTGGCAGTCAGGTGACGTTCGCCGGCTATCGTTTTTCCGAACGTAATTTTATGAGCATGACCGATTATCTCAATACGCGCTATCGCGGCGACCCCGTTGGTGGCAACAAAGAGATGTATACCATCAGCTTTAACCAGCAATTTCGCGATCTGGGCTTGAGCGCTTATTTGAACTATAGCCACCAGACCTATTGGGATCGTTCGGCGAATGATCGCTATAACCTGTCATTAGCTCGCTATTTTGATATCGGCAAATTCAAGAATGTCAGTGTGACGCTGTCGGCTTACCGTAACAGCTATAACGATAGCAATGATGACGGGGTCTATGTCTCGATGTCGATGCCATTCGGTGAGAGCGCCACTGTCAGTTACAGCGCAACCGTGAGCGGTAGCGAAACCACGCAACGCGTAGGTTATACCGATCGTTTGGATGCACATAATAGTTATCAGCTTAATACTGGTGTGGCGCGCAGTGGCGCGTTAGTGAGTGGTAACTTCAATCATGAAGGTAACAACGCCACCGTGAATGCGAATGCCAGTTATCAAGAAGGGCAATACAACTCAGTAGGGGTTGGTGTGCAAGGCGGAGCCACCTTGACGGCGGAAGGTGGCGCACTTCATCGGGCAAATACCATCGGCGGTACCCGACTCATGCTTGATACCCAAGGTGTTGCCGATGTTCCGGTTCAGGGGTACGGATCCACGGTGCGAACCAACAATTTCGGTAAGGCCGTGGTGAGTGATATCAACAGCTATTACCGCAATCGCGCCAGCATTGATGTCGATAATTTGGCTGATGATGTTGAGGTCGGCAACAGCTCGGTGGCACAACTGACATTGACCGAAGGCGCTATTGGCTATCGCCGTTTTGATGTGATTTCAGGTGAGAAGGCGATGGCCGTATTGCGGATGGCGGATGGCACGTCACCGCCGTTTGGCGCTACGGTATTAAACGAATCTCAGCAGGAAACTGGCATTGTGAACGACGACGGTTCGACCTACTTAAGTGGTATCAAAGCGGGTGAGACTATGTCAGTAAATTGGAATGGACAGGCGCAGTGTCGCATCACTTTGCCGGAGACATTATCGGCGCAAGTGCTGACCAATCTGTTGCTACCTTGCCACCCGATTGCGGTGGGGGATAAGCCGCCTACGACTCAATAAAAACACAGTAAAAACATAAAGAAATAACCGAAAATCAGTGCTGCCCGGTTCTGACATGATTAATCGAAGGAAAAGGTAATGAAATTGAACAATAAATTGCGAGTCACTGCCATTTTAATCACGGCATTTATGGCACATGGCGCAATGGCTGCCATCGCACTCGACAGGACTCGGGTAATTCTTAACGGTGGTGATAAATCTATCAGCCTGAATATCAGTAATCAGAATAAGCAACTGCCTTATCTGGCTCAAGGGTGGATTGAAGATGAGCAGGGTAACAAAATTAATACACCGCTGACGGTAGTTCCGCCGGTGCAGCGTGTGGAAGCGGGCGCACTCAGCCAGTTAAAAGTGCAAACACTGCCCGCCGTCAGCCAGTTAGCGCAGGACAGGGAAACACTGTTCTATTTTAACTTGCGTGAAATTCCACCGCGCACAGATAAACCCAATACGTTGCAGATTGCGCTACAAACACGCATCAAACTTTTCTACCGGCCCGCATCCATCGTGCCGACCAAGAGCGAGATGTCGACGCCCTGGCAAGAAAAGTTGCAGCTAACCCGCCAGGGCGACCGTTATCAGGTCAATAACCCGACACCGTATTACATCACGTTGGTCGATTTTAGCGAGAGTAAAACCGGGAAAACCGCTGCGGGCTTTAAGCCATTGATGGTTCCACCGAAAGGGCAGAGCATGTTAGATGCCAGTGCTGGCGCGTTAGGCAGCAAGCCGGTATTGACTTACGTCAACGATTTTGGCGGTCGTCCAAAACTGACATTTGCTTGCACCGGCAGCACCTGCTCAGTAGTTGAAAGCACCAAATAAGCGCTTATCACGGCGTAATTCCGATAGAGATAAAGCCGTGATATTTGGCTGAACGATGAATAAGGAATATGGGATGAGTTCTGTTAACCGATTGGGCACGATGATGATAGCGTTAATGACATTATCAAGCACCACGGCATGGGCATTGAACAAGACCGCAACGGTCAATGTTTCGGTGACTATTTTTGCCGCGCCGCCTTGCGTGATTAACAGTAATAGCACCATCAATGTCAATTTTGGCAACGATATCCTGACTTCACGGATTGACGGCACTCAATATATGCAGCCAGTGAATTATACCCTCGACTGTACAACGGCGGCATCCAACAGCCTGAAAATGAGTATTCAGGGTAATACCGCGACATTTGGTAACGGCATATTGAGAACCAGCACCCCAGGATTAGGTGTCCAGTTAATTCGGAACGGGCAGCCTTTAGCGCTCAATACTTCACTCAATTTCACTTATCCGACTATTCCGGTTTTGCAGGCGGTGCCGGTAAAACAGACCAATATCACGCTGGCGACGGGTGATTTTACCGCTTCAGCGACGATGCTTGTGGAGTATCAGTAATGATGAATGATCAATCCATATTGTGCGTTGCGGCTACGGTTGTTGTGATGCTGAGTAGCCCCTTGGCATACGCCGATAATATGCAATTCTCTGGTACATTAATTGATCCGCCGCCATGCGTTATTAACAGTGGCAGCACCATTGATGTGGCTTTCGGCGAAAATCTGGGGGTGAAAAAGATCGATGGCATCAACTATACCCAAAATGTGCCTTATCAAGTGACTTGCGATGCGTTAACCGCAGGCTTGGATCTTGGTCTTACGATAATCAGCGCATCAGTCACTACCTTTGATTCTGCGGCGATACAAACCAATATGCCGGATCTCGGTATTCGCTTGCTGAAAAATGGTATTCCGCTTGCCCTTAATACCCGTATTCCTTATGACAACAGCAACCCACCAATATTACAGGCGGTACCGGTTCAGGTTGTGGGGGCAACCTTGGGTGAGGGTGTTTTTGAGGCTACCGCGACATTATTAGTAGATTATCAATAGGATAAAATAATGACTAATTTATATCTGCTGATGCGCTATTGTCTTATTGTCTTGAGTATTTTGATACTGAACATCTGTTGGATATTACCGATATATGCCGCAGATAATATGCGTTTTCATGGCGCTCTGGTGGCAGAACCTTGCACTATTCGCCCAGGAGATGAAGCTATTGCTCTGGAGTTTGGCACGGTAATAGATAAATACCTCTATCTGAATCAGCGTACGTTAGGTAAACAGTTTCAAATACATCTGATTGATTGTGATATCAGTCAGGGTAATACCGTGAAAATTATTTTCTCCGGCAGTAATAATAGCTATTTACCAGGGCTATTGGCGGTCAACGGTAATGATATGGGAATAGCGATTGGACTGGAAACGCTGGCCGGAACACTTTTACCTTTAGATCAAGAGAACGATGCTATCGTACTTAATTCTGGCGGCAATGTTATTACATTAAAAGCGTATGTTCAGGGTGAACCGGATGCTATCACCCAGCACACAATTAAGCGTGGCGGTTTTACAGCAATAGCAACTTTTACTCTGCAATATTATTGATTGGTGTTTCTTATCACGGTTTATTTCAAGACGAAAAAACCGTAGCTGAGATTTATTTTCAATGGAAATTTAATTAATGAAACAGCCTGATATGCAGTTAACTCATAGATATTGCTGGATAATAGCCTGTGTGCTGTTTTTATTCCCGCAATATGGCGAAGCCAGTGCCTGGGTATCGACACAAACACGTATTAGTGGCCAATATATTGGTACTTTCTCCTGGCCTAGCGAGGAAAATGGCAGCACTCAACTTTGTACCGCAGCCTCTTGCTCTGTAGCAATATGCCATTTTTCAAATGATCCGGATGAGCTTTGTGCCAACCCATCCTATGCCTTATCTCGTGTCATTGTTCCGCGTGGCGCAACGGCTCAGGATATGAGGGTTGCTTTCGTTACCAAAAATGGCGTATCCGGCAGTTGGGCGACAATAACCACCAACCCCCTGCGGGCAGTGGGCACCTGCTTTGGCGTGATGTATTGGCAAGGGGCTAACGATATCAACTTCAGCGGCCAATCTATTCCTGGCTCTTACTGTGGCACGGTTCCTCCAACGCCAGAAACGTGTGATATCACCGGTGATGTCAACATTAGCTATGGCTCTCTTAATCAACAGAGTGTCAATGGCTCGCAAAAAAGCGCACCGTTGTATATAAACTGTACCGCCAATACCTTACTGAAATTAACGTTAGTGGGTAACACCAGTATCAACCTTGGGCAAAACGGTAACCTGACATCAACGCTGAAAGTGTCAGGGCAAGATTTGTCAAATGGGGTATCAGTGACCGCAGGGGTTGGAAATAATACTTTTATGATTGAGTCGACATTGCATACGGCAGGGTTACCTGACGCGGGGAGTTTTAATGGTAGTGGAGTGGTGATAATGTCTTATTTTTAAACCCCGATTGATATGTGTGCTTTATATTAGCGCATCATTATTAAGAATATAAATAGGATTTTACTCGGGTAGTTATTTATATTCTTAGTATTTAATCTTAATTTCGCTATATAGCTATAGTGAAAATCTCCCGTGGGTTTAATTCACGTCGCGTTCAGTAAATAAATATTATTTATATTGTGTTTTATTGTGCTTATATAGTATAAATTTATCGCTTAGGATTATTTTATTCTAACGTACTCTTACTAATGGGCTATTGAGTAATAGGCTGTAAATTTATATTTAAGGGATTCACATGAAAAAAATTGACATGGCTGATGCCAATACTGTTATTGGCGGGACTTGTACTACATGTACAGATACTTACGAATGGTTGACTGGCAGCACGACGTTAACTTGTCAGGCAATTACTACATGTACAGATAAACACGGTAAAGTTGTTAGCCGTACTGCGACACCGACCAGTGTTGCTAACTGCCGTTAAGATATCAAATTGATTAACGATTAATATCTGATGATAACCCAGGCAAGTATAGGGTTAGTTATCTTGCTTGCCTGTTTTACTTTTATGAATGTGTTTTTAGCGCTGGAGTTTAATAAATTTAGCGTTAATTTAATGTGAAGATAATTTTATGCCTATAAAGAATGATATATTTACCAAAAAAAGCATTTTAAGAAAAAGCGGGTTTTTTATAGGCTACACAATTTTTGTTATCTTGGTTTCTTCATTGATAACTACCGCCTACTTTCACTACTTCGTACTCAATCAGGACACACAGGAAAGCCTCATATCTGTCAGCAGTAGTGACATTCAAGGCAGCCCTATCAAAGACGATAAAACTATTATCGAGATCTTCTCTTATGGTTGCCATTACTGTGCCATTAATGAAGAGAATATGGCCAAATTAGAACAGCGAATGCCGGAAGGGACACGTTTTATTCGCCTGCATATCAGCAGTGATCAGCCCAGCGGCCTGGCGCGGTTTGCACCGATCTTTGCCACCTTAAGCGTCATGGGAATTGAACCACAATATCGCCAGAGTGCCTATAAAGCGGTGCTAAAAGATAACATTGATTTAACTGACCGCAGCCAACGAGACGCTTGGTTAAAATCGAATGATATTGATGTCGTAAAATATCAGCAAACCAGCCAGTCGGCAGAGGTTAAAGACCTGCTCAACTATATGACGGCGGTCAGGACATATTACAAAATTGACGCTACACCTGCTTTTATTGTCGGTAAAAAATGGGTAGCACTTCAGGATCGAGCGTTCCCTGCGTTCTCAGACCATCTTTTGTCATTATTACAGCACGATAAGGCACTGGACAAATAATGAGGCTGTTTGTCGTCTGGGGCTATTTTATCTGGAGAAACCAACTCGATAAGTTGACCTTTAGTGGTGCAGTATTTAGACGTATGCAGCTAAAACTGGCTTGCTGGTTATTACACCACGGTGATTACCGCTTTTTATTGTGGTGTGCTGCGGTTCGCCGCGTGATGGGCTTGAATTCACGGCGACAGAAAAATTTGGCGCGGGTGGCGGCGGCTAACAGCCAATGCTTATTGCAGGGTCAGAATAGCCCGTCAATGCGGAATTTTATCCAAATAGCCCAGCGTCGTCAGGTATTGGAACTGGCTGCAACTTATGGGCAAAACCGGCAAATTTTAGCGCAGTTAGCTGCCTGCACCCAACAACTGGATAATCAGGTGAGTGCGCTGCATCAGGCGGGTTCACCGGTCATTCTGGCCCCACTGCATATGGTTTCCGATGTTCTGGCGGGCATAGTCGGTGCAGGGGTTTACCCTGGGCAGGCGACGGTGGTCGTTTCGGCCAGCGCGGAGGCTTATAAAGAGCAGGCTCGGCAAATGGGCGGCGTGAATATTTCTTACTGCTCGATCCATGCGGATAGCCGTGCAATTGCAGGTAATCTGATGGATGCCATTATGCAAGCGGCTGAACATAAACAGAATATCATTATCTTCCCCGATATCACGCCGGATTATACCGTGAATAACCAGATGGCTGAAACGGCCAAAATGCCCTGTCAGTTATTTAACCGCCCAGCGAGTTTGCACAGCGGCATTATTCGCGTTGCCAGAGCACTGTCAGCGCAGGTGGTTTTTTATTATCTCTATTACGACAAAGAAATAAAAATCCATATTTACCCTGCGCTCACGGCTCGGGAAGTAAAAATGAAATTACCCGAATTGATTGAAATATCAATGATACAGCATCCACAAGACTGGTTGTTATGGCACTCGCATTCGTTATTTTTTATTAACGAATAATGTTACTTACGAAGAATAGTAGAAAATGGAAAAGATAATCCCGCCGCTGATTTTTCAGAGCGAAACCAATGAATGCGGCCTGGCCTGTATTGCGATGCTGGCACAGACCCAAGGCATCAACGCACCGTTGGAGAGCTTACGGGAGCGCTATCCTGCATCTGAGCACGGAACGTCACTGGCGACCCTGTGCACTATTTTGTCTGAACTGGCGATACCGGTTTATCCGGTGGTATTTGAACATCAGGAACTGTCTGCCTTGCCATTGCCTGCTATTTTGCATTACGGAGCGAGTCACTACGTGCTGCTCGCGTACCGCAAAGGCAACTACGTCTGTGTGATGAATCCGGCGATCGGCCAGCAACTACTGCCAATGGACGCATTAAAAGCGGAAATCAGCGGCTATGCACTGGTGCTGGATTCTGAAACACCGGCCTCCCCTGACGCGATAAAGAAGATTGAACACAGCACACGACTGAGTGCGCTTGATTGCATGAGCCTGAAAGAAACGGCTAATGTCCGTGGCATCTATTGGCTGATGACGTTAGCGCTCTTGATCTCGCTGACGTTGTTTATCATGCCGACGATGGTCAGCAGCGCAATTAATGACGTGTTTTCTTCTGTCGGAAAGACTGATTTCCCCTATTTCTATTTTCTGCTGGCCTTCGTGGTTGCTACATCATTAGCTTTTGTGGTGCGATACATCACCGAGCGCTATATCAAACAATTTGTGGTGCTGAGCAGTGTGGCCGGATTCTCTCGCTTACTGAGCCATTCTCTCAATTTTTTTGATAAACGCGCCCCAGGGGATATCTTCAGCCGTTTTTCAAATTGGCAGATGGCTGCAACACAGAAAATCGAGCTGGATAACGGCCTGCGGACTGATTGGATAATCGGTGCCATTGCATTAGCGGTGATGTGTTATATGAGCCTGTTACTGGCGATGGTTTCTGTCGTTGGCGTGATATTGATGGGCTTGATCAGTATTTGGGCTATTTATCGCGATCGCTATTACACCCAACAGTTACAGGTAAAAGGCGCTGAGCAAAGTGATTTTATTCTGGAAACGATTCAGGGCTTTTCTACCATTAAATCAGCGGGTTTAGCCAGCCAGCGCCAGAGTGTATTTGCTGGCCTGGTACTGTCACTGTTCAGTGCGTTACAGAAGAAAAAAATCTACGATCAGGTCAAAAATAGCCTGTATCAGCTGATCGGCAGCCTGGAAATGGTGTTCTTTATGCTGCTGGCATTGCCGATGTTAAAGCAGGGTACACTGAGTTTAGGGGAGTTTTTTGCTTATAGTTTTGTGCGCGAGATTTTCACCTCCTATATCACCAAGATCTTCTATGCCATTTTGCAGAAAAACCAACTGCATGTGATTGATATCCGTGCCCGTGATCTGTTCCCTGCCGGGCAACAAACGCCCGCCTCAACTGATTCATCTATTCCTGCGGCTGTTCCGGCGTTTAGTCGTCAGTTGGTTTATCAGGATATCTGTTTTGCTTATGACGCCAGCCAGCCGGTGTTGCGGGATCTCTCGCTCTCGCTTGCGCGCGGCCAAAGTGTGGCGATTGTCGGGGAGTCAGGTGCCGGGAAGAGCACGCTACTAAAAGTGATGGCCGGGTTGTTGCCGCCACAGCAAGGGCGAGTTCTGGTGGATGGGCAAGCCGTTGATTTTCAGCAGGCGCATAGCTTGTTCTTCCTGCAAAGTCAGGAAGATATTCTGTTTAATGCCTCGGTATTACACAACATTACTCTGTTCGACGGGCATCTGGATGCGGCCAAACGTCAGCGTATCGAACAATCATTACAAGGTCTGCAATTAACCCCCGTTATCGATAAATTACCCGGCGGCTTAAGTGCGTTGGTGCGGGAGAGTCATGCTGCGCTATCACTTGGGCAACGTCAGCGTTTATTACTGGCGCGGGCGATGTACAGCGATTGTCCGGTGCTGGTGCTGGATGAACCGACGGCCAATCTGGATGAAGAGACGGCTCATCAGGTGATGCAGACCTTGCTGTCTCATTGTCGCGAATATAGTAAAACCCTGATTACCGTGACTCACAGTGAAAGTGTGTTGCCGATGTTTGACCGGATCTTCCGCTTGCATGACAGCCAATTGGCGCGTTTTTCTCGGCCAATGGCATCAAATCACCTGACGCCCGCGGTAGCTCAATGATGCGCATCAACTTGAAAAATCCAAAACAACGCCTGTCGCTTATCGGGCTTATCGTTTTGCTGATTATTATTGGCGTAGGGATTGCACTTTCGTTGAGTCAGCGCACGCCACAGGCTGCGCCGTTAACTGAAACTCTCAGTCGTGGTGACATAGAAAAGAATGTCATGGCGACCGGCAGTTTAAAGCCGTCGTTGCAGGTTAATGTTGGCGCACAGGTCAACGGTCAGTTAACCAAACTCTATGTTAAACAAGGGGATCGAGTTAAGCGCGGCCAGTTATTGGCAGAGATCGATCCCACATTGCAACAGAACGCGCTGCGCAAATCTGAAGCTGAATTACAAAGTGCGCAGGCGCAAAAACAAGCGGCTCAGGCGCTTTCACGGCAATATTTGCTGGAGTTTCAGCGGCAGAAAACACTGGCTCGGGAAGGTTCAGGGATAAAAAGTGCACTGGAAAAAGCGCAGGCGCAGTACGACAGCCAACTGGCGCAAGTTCGCGTCAATGAAGCGCAGATAGTGCAGAGCCAGATGGCGTTGGAAACGGCAAAAGCCAATCTGGGTTTTACCCGCATCATGGCACCGATTGATGGCGAAGTGCTGGGTATCGTCACTAAAGAGGGGCAAACCATTGTTTCCTCTCAAACGGTGCCAACCATTCTGGTATTGGCGAATGTCGATACCATGACCGTCCACACCCGTATTTCAGAAACTGACATTCTCAAAGTCAGTGTCGGGCAGCTGTTGTGGTTCTATGTGGTGGCGAATCCCGATCGCCGTTACGAGAGCCGGATGGATGCCATTCAAGAGGCGTCTGCCGATAGCTTGCGTGAGGATGGATCTGGATCGGTGAGTAATTCGCAGCCTTCCGCGGTGTATTACAACGGTATTTTCAGTATCGCCAATAGCGAACGTTTGTTACGCACCTCTATGACGGCGCAGGTATTTATCATCACTGCGCAGGCGAAGAATGTGCTGCGGGTGCCTTTGTCTGCATTAGGGGTACAGCAGCCCGATAAGCGTTATCGGGTCGAGGTGATTAATGGTCAACAGCGTGCTGTGCGCTGGGTGCGGGTTGGCCTGCGAGATGGTCAGTATGCCGAGGTGAAAGAGGGGTTAGCGCAAGGTGATCAGGTGGTCGTTATGGGGGCATCATTATGATCATAAAGACGTTTAGCGAAAACAGTGCAAAAGACTCGGCGCTGATCGAGTTAAAGGGGATTTATCGCCACTTTACCTCCGGAACGCAGTCTGTTGCGGTATTGAAGAATATCTCACTGTCGATAAACCGTGGCGAGATGGTGGCTATCATCGGGGCTTCCGGATCGGGTAAATCGACGCTGATGAATATTATTGGCTGCCTGGACAAACCGACGCAGGGGGAAATGGCTATCCACGGCATCCCGACGGGCCAGGCAAGCAGTGAACAGTTGGCGCAATTGAGAAGCCAGTACATCGGTTTTATTTTTCAGCGCTATCACTTGATGCCTTATTTAACTGCCACCGAAAATATCGTGATTCCGGCACTTTATACCGCGATGACGCCGGTTGAACGTCAGACGCGTGCGGTTTACCTGCTCAATCGTTTAGGGCTGGGTGGCCATCTGCTGCATAAGCCAGCTCAGCTATCGGGGGGGCAACAACAGCGGGTCAGTATAGCCAGAGCACTGATGAACGGTGCCAGCATCATTTTGGCAGATGAACCCACCGGTGCGCTGGACAGTGCCAGCGGGCAAGAATTGATGGGGATTTTGCACGGCCTGCACCAGTCCGGTCATACCATTATTATCGTGACTCATGACCGCAATATCGCTAATCAGGCACAGCGTATTATCGAGATAAGCGACGGCGAAATCATTGCCGATGGTCATAACGTGGCATTAAACCTCACGGCAGCACATGCTGCGCTGCCTGCCACTGCCGCCACAGGCCGCCCACACTGGTGGTTGAGTGTGCGTGAAGCAATAAAAATGGCCTGGCGCTCACTGCTCGGCCACCGTATCCGCGCCTTCTTATCGATGCTGGGGATCATTATCGGCATCTCGTCGGTAATATCTTCAATGGCGGTAGGGGAAGGCGCTCGTCAGGAGATTCTCAGTGAAATCAGTCAGCTTGGTACCAGTAATCTGGATATCCGCCCAGGATTGGGTTGGGATAAGCCTCGCCCTGATTTTGAGCGTTCACTCACACTGGCTGATGTCGAATTGCTGCGTCGTCAACCTTATGTTGAAAGCCTGTCGCCGGTGGTGAGTAGAGTGGCCGCTGCGGTGCGTGGTGATAAACAAGTGATGGTGACACTTTCGGGTGTTAGTAACGGATTTTTCCATGTGCAAGGGATTGATTTTATTGCAGGTGCTGGATTTACCCAGCACCATGTTAACGAGCGTGAAGCGGTCATTATTCTGCAACCGGAACTGAGAGACACCCTGTTTGCTGCGGGTGAAAACCCGATTGGCGAAATTGTACAGTTGGAGGGAATTCCGTTGCGAGTGATTGCTATCGCCAAAAGAAAAGGAACGCAGTTTGGTGGGTTACTGACGGCGTGGATGCCCTATACCTCACTGACTGAACGTATCTCTGGTGATATGCCTTTGGAATTAATTACCTTACGGGTACGGGAAGGTTATCACCTCAATGAGGTGCAGCGTGATGTCGAAAAGGTACTGGAGCAGGCCCACGGGCAGCGTGACTTTTTTATTCTAACCAACGACCAGATGACCCGCGCAATTCAGAAAACCTCAGACTCAATGACGCTGCTAATTACCGCGATTGCTGCAATCTCGCTGCTGGTGGGCGGTGTGGGTGTGATGAACATCATGCTGGTTTCGGTCACGGAGCGCACTCACGAAATCGGTATCCGCCTGTCGGTGGGTGCTCGCCCCGGTGACATCATGCTTCAGTTTTTGATTGAAGCGGTGGTTATTTGCACCCTAGGCGGTTTGATTGGCATTGCCGGTTCTGCGCTGGCCGGGGTGATTTTCTCCTGGTTTACTCAAGCATTCACCTTGGTTTTTACCTGGTTACCGATGGTGCTGGCGTGCAGTTTCTCCGCACTGATTGGTTTGGGATTTGGCTTTTTCCCAGCGCGCAATGCAGCCCGTTTGCATCCAACACAGGCGTTGGCCCGAGAATGAAAAGAGTCATCAATACTGTAATTATTACACTGCTGCTCACCGGTTGCGGTTCCATGCTGAAAAGTGATTATCAGCGGCCGATGTTGTCGGTGCCTGATAGCTGGCGCATCAAGGATAGCGGTGGCGGTTACCTGAATCACAGTGTGCATTGGTGGGAGAATTTTGATGATCCAACGCTCACTGAAAATATCAACCGCATGTTGGTCAGCAACAATGATCTGACGGTTGCCGGGCTTAAGTTGCAGCAAGCAAGGCTAAGCGCTGGGCTGACTAATACCAATTTGCATCCCAATATCACGCTGAATGGCGCTGGCAGTAATACCCGCTCTTTGAATGAGAATACCCAACCGCGTGAGAATTACAGCACTTCGTTAGGTTTGAGCTACGAACTGGATTTGTGGGGCAAACTGGCCCGCGCCCGTGATCAATCACAATGGACAGTAAATGCCACCGAGCAAGACCGTCAGGAGACAGCACTCTCCCTGATTGGTACTACCGCTGACGTGTACTGGCAGATTGCTAAATTCAATCAGCAATTGCGCTATCAACAGGCGGCAGTGGTTATCGCGCAGGACAGCCTCAAGCTGGTGCGTTCACGATTAGGGGCGGGGGATGCCAGTGAGATTGAGTTATTGCAGGCGCAGCAGGCACTGCTGGACAGACAGAATCAGTATCAGAATCTGCAACAGCAGCGGGAAGCGGCGCGCAATGCAATGGCGGTGCTGTTTAACCGTGCACCGGACTACCGTCAGGCTGAACGTAACTCACTGGATTTACAGCAACAAGTGCCAATCTCCGCAAGTTTACCGCTACAGGTCATCGCCCAGCGGCCTGATGTGCAAGCTGCCGAGTGGCGTTTGCGGGCTGCATTGGCCGGATCGGATATGGCTAAACTCAATTTTTACCCGACGCTCTCGCTCGGTGCCAGTCTGGATGCTGGTAGCGCCATCTTCTCACAGTGGTTTAGCAACCCCAGCCGCACCTTAAGCGTAAGCAGTGCGCTGCCATTCTTACAGTGGAATACCGTGCAGCTCACCATCGAACAGTCAACGCTGGATGTGAAACTGGCGGCCGTCGATTTTCGCCGCAAAGTTTACAGTGCGTTGAAAGATGTGGATGACGCAATGACTCAGCGGGTGAGTTACCAACTGCAAAAAGAGAATCAATGGCAAAACCTGCAACTCAGCCAGCGTCGGCTTACCCTGACCAGCAGCCAGTATCAGGCCGGTGCCGTTTCATTTCAGACCTTACTGGATGCGCAGGATGCTCTGCTAACCAGTGAAACCAGTTTGCTCGAACTTCAATATAACTACCTGAATGCCACCATGAAATTGTGGTTGGCGTTAGGCGGTGGTAGCGATGACAGTAAAGGAATTAAATCATGACAAATACAGCAAAACAGCGTCGTGTGGTGGTAACCGGTTATGGCTCTGTCACCCCGCTGGGCATGGATGCGGAGCAAAGCTGGGCGGCTATCATGGATTATCAATTGGGTTATCGCGATTACGACAAATCTGCGCAGGGGATCCAATCGCGCTTTTTTGGTTTGCTGGATGCCGAACCTAATTTGAAATCAGTGCCTGCGGCTATTCGCCGTCGTCTGCCTCGTTATGCTCGCCTGGCACTGGCGGCAGCACGGGAGGCGATGGGAATGGCTTTCGGCGAACAGTCGCTTGACGATTATTATGATTTGCTGGATTGCGGCACTATCATCGGCAGCGGTTGGGCCGGGCAGGATGAAACTCATGATAACTATGACGGTTTTCTGCAAACTGGATTAGGCACGCCGTTTGGTTGTTTTCTGTCGATGCCCAATGCCGGTACTGCGGCGTGCAGCTTATATTGGGGGTTACGTGGTTATCAGAATTCGCCCATCGCTGCTTGTGCTACCGGGACGATTGCCATCGGCGATGCCTTTGAAGTGATCCGCAGCGGGCGGGCCTCTATGATGCTGGCTGGCGCGGGCGAATCACTGCGCAGTGATGCGGCGATATGGAATATCGATATTCTCGGTGCATTAGCGCGCGAGCAGGACGATATCACTAAAGCCAGTTGCCCGTTTAGTCTGGATCGCAACGGGTTTGTGCTTTCCGAAGGTGCTGCGGTGCTGTGTTTGGAGGAGCGGGAAGCGGCATTGGCACGCGGTGCTGCTATCCTTGGCGAGATTAAAGGTTACGGTAACTATTCCGATGCCTTTGATTTTACTGCACCAGCAGAAGATAAAGTGGCGCGGGTTAAAACCATCCAGCGCGCTATCGAGCAAGCAGGTTTGAGCGCAGCAGAGATTGATTACGTCAATCTTCACGGCACCTCGACCCAGCTTAACGATCTCAATGAAACTCAATCCATCAAACAGGTGTTTGGTGACGCGGCATATAGCACGCCACTGTCTAGTACCAAATCCTATTCGGGCCATTTGATTGCTGCGGCTGGCAGCTTTGAATCGATTATCTGCCTGCAAGCACTGAAACACCAGATTATGCCAGCCACTTGTCATCTTAAAAATGCCGATCCGCAGTGCGACCTGGATTACATCAAAGAGGGCCACCGGCCAAAAGCCTTGCGCAATACCCTGAACCTTAGCTTTGGTTTCGGCGGGGCGAATGCCGCACTGGTCATCGGGCTGGATTGAGTATGATAGCCAACGACAACACGACGTTTAGCTATAACTACAGTCGCAGTGATGCGGAACGCTGGGCTGAATTTTCTGGTGATCATAATCCGATCCACTTTGATCTTAAACATGCACAACTTCTGGGGCAACAACAAGTTACAGTGCATGGAATGCGGGCGATGCTGGATCTTAAGTACCAACTTAGCCGCGCGCTATTGCCGCTATCGCCAACCGCTGATTTTTTGCGTTTTAACGCCCGTCTGCGCCAACCGGTGTTGTGCGATAGCGCTTATCAGTTGCAACTGAGTCTGGCGAACGCGCAGGTTAGCGCTAACCTGATTAATAGCGGCAGTGGTGAG
Source organism: Yersinia aldovae ATCC 35236 (assembly GCF_000173735.1). GTDB lineage: Bacteria > Pseudomonadota > Gammaproteobacteria > Enterobacterales > Enterobacteriaceae > Yersinia > Yersinia aldovae. The sequence continues at coordinate 63,969 of NZ_ACCB01000010.1, forward strand.
AACTGCTTTAGCAGCAAATTGCGCAGCACCTCCCCGTTAACACTGACTAAATGCGGATCGTGGGCTTCGCTTGGCGGCAGCGAAGTACATCAATTTAGCCAGCAGTTTCCGGGCGATGCCACATCAGCTGCTGAGTGTTGGGGGTTCTTCGATGCATTGCTGTTTAAATTGTTAATTGCTGCCCCGCAAACGCTGGTAGCGGCTAAACAAATTTTATCGGTTATTCAGGCCGATACCTTGATTGACATCTTCCGCCACGTCCCGGTCATTCAGACCCACCATGACGTGCAGTTCAGTGCTGATTTCATGAGTATCAATAACCCACATTTATTTGTTCGTAGCGCCCTGCACTATGCCATTGAACCGACGTTAATCGTGGGAAATCAATATGATGGATGGGTATTGCGTTCGGCTATTCAGGCCCGTTCAGATGCCGGGCCTTTAATCACCACCGCTGTAACATTAAAAACGTGGCCATTAGCCGCGCATTAACAGGAGTTCATCATGGAAAAGTATCAACAGGTTTATGACACCGTTTGCGAAATGTTGTGTGACGCTAAAGATCTGGAAATGTCAGTGCTGTCGCCTGAGATGTCACTGCATCAACTAAAACTGGATAGCCTGGATTATGTCGAATTGATGGTGCTGGCTAAACGTGAGTTTGCTGCCACATTGAATGCCGAGATGTTTATGGAAAATCCCAACATGACTTTAGGCGAACTTTGCCAGAAGTTAGCAGAACAGAAGAAATAATATTATGAGCAGGCAATGGGTGTTAATTACCGGAGGCAGTCGCGGTATTGGACGAGCCTTGGTTGAGGAGCTGGCTAACGAGTGGAATGTTATTTTTACCTGGCGCAATGATGAGCAGCAAAGTCGTGATGTGATCAGTCACTGTGAAGGGCTGGCTGGCTGGGTGAAAAGTTATCGTTGTGATGGCAGCAATCAGAGTGATGTCGATGCATTGGCCCCGCAGTTACTGGAAAAGTACGGGCCACCCGGTGCCGTCATCCATAATGCGGGTATCACTGGCGATGGCCTACATATTCAGCAAGATGGTGATAACTGGCGTAATGTGTTGGATACCAATTTGAATGCGGTTTTTTATTGGAATAAACATCTATTACCTCAAATGATGATACAGGGAGAGGGGGCGGTGCTATTGATGTCGTCGGTTACGGCCATTAAGGGTAACGTCGGGCAGAGCGCTTATGCTGCCAGTAAAGCTGCGATGATTGGCCTTGGTCGCTCGCTGGCACTGGAAATGGGGCGCTTTGGTATTCGGGTAAACTGCCTGCTGCCGGGGGTGATCGATAGTGATATGACTCGCGCGATGCCTGCGGAAGCTTTAAAAGGGCTACGCAAACAGATCCCACTGCGGCGTTTGGGGAATGCACAGGAAGTCGCGCGCGTCAGTGCCTTTATGATTGGTAATGATAGCCGTTATATGACGGGCCAAACACTGGTATTGGACGGTGGCTTGACAGCTTAAGTCTTTATTAGCAAAAGACTCTCGTCATCAACGGTCGTCTTTTACTATTAAGAGATAACAATTTATTATTCGTTTATTCTGAGATGTTCCATTTATGTGCCAATGTGGATTTTGTCTGACCGCTCAGCCATTGATTAACTTCATTTAGCAGATGCTTATTATCTTTAGCCATCATATAAACTTTATAACTGCCAGTACCGGGTAATACTTCGGCTGTCGCTACACAAAATACGCCCGGTTCTTTGCTTTGATAATAATCCCCTTCGATCAAGTCGGTGAACATAATATCAGCGCTCTTATCCCGCACGCCTTGCAAGTTAGCTACATTATCTTTGGTTCGGATAATCTGCGCTTGCTTGATATTGGCATCAACAAACGATTGATTGGTGCCGCCCGGATTGACGATGACTTTAACGGATTTGCGATCAATAGCCTCCAACGTTGGGAATTTCTGGGATTGCTGGCAATTGGCGAGAGCAATTTTACCGTTTTTCACTACGGCGTTGGATAAGACAAATTGTGCTGCGCGTCCCGGTGTTGCCGTTACACCGCCCATCGCGATATCAAATTTATCTGCCGCCAAATCCTCGGAAAGTGTTGGCCAACTGGTCATGACAAAATTAACCTTAAGATTTAGGTTATCAGCCAGTGATTTTGCCATATCCACATCGTAGCCAATTAACTTACCTTGCTTATCGTGAAATGCCAGCGGAGCATAATCACCAGGCACGCCAATGCGTAATTCCCCACTTTGCTTAATTTCCTGCCAATTTTTTGCCAATACTTGCTGGCTACTGATTAAAGCCAATACCATTATTCCCAGCGATAATTTCTTCATTTTTACTCCTGTTATTTTTATAAAAGACGGGTAGGGCCAATCAGAGTAACAATAGCGGAGGTTATCCCCCGCGATTGTTTCGCGAGGATTACACCCAGCCTTTGGTGCGGAACATTTTTAACACCGTAACAAATGCCATCATTTCTTCCGGCGTTCCTAACGTTAGGCGATTCCAACCTACGGCGGGGGGAAATTCACGCCCGACAAACACATGATATTGCTTCATCCGGTTTTGATAGGTTTTGACATCGCCATTTACCTGATGGAAGACAAAGTTTGCCTGCGATGGTACATAAATCAATTTAAGTTCATCCAACGCGGTCGTAACAATACGGCGGGCCTGATCAGCAGACTGGCGGCTGTATTGCACGAAAGGCTTATCCTGCAATGAGGCTAATGCCGCGACAGCACCGGCTGTATTGGTGTTATCTAACGAAACGAAGTTCTCAACAGCAGCAATCAGTTCTGGGTGTGCGACGCCATAACCTATTCTTAAACCTGCCAGCGCAAATATTTTTGAGAATGTCCGTGTCACGACTAGGTTCTTATGACCGGCCTGTACCAGTCCGATAGCACTGCGAAACGCAGGATCACTGACAAATTCTGCATAAGCTTCGTCAATAATAAACAACGTATCCGGTGAGGCATTTTTAACCCAGGCTTCAATCAGATTCGCTGGGGTGATGGTGGCAGTCGGGTTATTGGGATTGCATAGATAGACAATCGAGCGGCCCTTGAAATCTGCCACTTTTTTCTGCATAACGGGCAGATCAAAGGCCATTTCTTTGGTTAGAACGACTTTCTCAATCGGGATAGCGAAAGGTTTGGCATACAACTCGGCATAATTAAAGGTTGGGTCTGGCACCACTAGCTGGATTGGCGTCTTATCCTGTTCGGCCTGGCGGATGATGGCTTGAATTATCGCTTGAATAGTTTCAGATGAACCATTTCCCAATGAAATATTTTCAGTTTTTAGTTGATATTCTGTGGCGATATTTTCAATTAATTGCTCACGGGCGGCATCCGGGTAACGACATGCTGTCGGTAGTACCGCGATAATGGCCTGATGTGCTTTAGGCGACATTCCCAGTGAATTCTCATTAAAATTTAACAGCAGTGGCCGCAGCTCGCCAGGCACCGGTACGGGTTGTTTTATTTTTTCGCTATTTGCCTGCGCGCTAGGAATAAGGCTATTTAACGTTAACCCACCCAGCAGCAAACCTGACGATTTTAAAAGGGTACGACGATCCATACAGACTTCTCCTATCTGGATTTCTATTGCATTTTTGTTATATGTATCTATGAGAATAACGTTATGTCTTATTTTTAAGCAATAAACTTTTAAAAAAAGCATTCACTTCCAGAGGGTTACAAGAATATTCTGTATTTTTTAAGGATGTTCCAGGATTTATTTAGGGTGAGTTCACAATGAGGGGAATAAAAAGTTTCCGCAGCATTTACGATCAAATACTGCGAGAAACCCATTATTGCTAAGTATGTTAGAAATTAACCCGGAAACCTATGTTAGCCATGATGGGGGACTCAACGTAGCTCCCTTTACGGTAGTTAGCTTCCGCATAAATTGACGCTTGTCTGGTCAAATTGAGGTCGACTCCCAAACCATATTTTCCGGTATTGCCAGAGAGATTATTATTAAAGTCATTAACTTGGTTGATAGTGACGCTGTTTGACTTAATGAATTCTCTTTCAACCGCAACTTTGGCGTAAGGCCGAATGATAGCGCCATTTTTTAGGTCAAATTCTGTTCCTATTTGAGTCCCTATTTCACCTTTAGCCGAACGATTATTATCAAGGCCTGCTTTCATGCCATTATTCAGCACAATATCTTTGCCTTGTGCAGTAAAATAGCTGGTTCGGATATAAGGTTCGACAAACCAATTCTCAGACAGTCTGTAGTGGTAGCCCGCTTCCAGCGATCCACCTACTGCATTCTGGTTATAATCGCTTTTGACCTGGCTACCATTGGTCATATTTGCATTCAGAGAATTATTGAAACGGTTCGCTTTAAGTACCGCATCAATATAATAACCCGTGTTATCGAAATAACTGCCATAAGCACCCAGGCTATAACTGTCGACGGTACTATTGCCACCACGAGCATGTTTCACTCGGTTATTGCTATAAGAAGTAAAACCACCTAATACCAGTTGGCCGGAAGAAAGCCCCAATACTTTATCAGCACCGATTTCAACGCCATTCTGCTGCAAGCGGTAAGCAGCATCGTGCGCGGTATTAATACGACTATTATTGGTTAAATAGCGGCCCCAAACACCGCCGTTATCGCCTTTACTGCGGTTAAGGTCACCTTTACGCAGGCGCAGGTTTTGTAATTCACCATCGAAAATAAATTGGTTGGATGAAGCCATACTTAATACTGCATCCGTTGATGGCGTTGTTTTGGCGGCTGGGCCTGGCTGGGTAGGATTCGGTTGTTGAGGTTCTGGCTCTGGCTCAGGAGCAGGTGGCACAGGTGCTGGTTCAGGCGTTGGCTCAGGTGCAGGCGCGACACCGGTATTCAGATCACTGCCTAAATACCATAGATTGCCCCCTGCCCGTGTGGTGTTATCCCATTTATTCAAGCTATATACATAAGTACCACCATCCACTTCGGTGATGTTAGCACCTGAGAGTGAAGCCAGTGAGAATGTCGCATCACCGCTGAGATCGTGGATAAGATCTAGCGTTGTCGTATCCGGTGCGGTTATCTCACTACCTGAGTCGTTTACGATGACTTTATGTGAGCCGCTGCCATTAGCGATAGTGACAAAGTTGCCTTTACCTTCTGCGATAGACGTATTGAACTGGAAAGCGCCAGAACCGGAAAGGTTGCCGATATTCAACGAGGTATAGTTCACCTCCGTTCCTGACTGGAAAACCACTCTGCCGCCATTCAACGCCAGATTATCAACGGTTGCGGCGGCATCGGTTGCCGCATTGTAGCGCACCATCAAACGGGTATTTTCGCCATTAAGAACCACATTTTCAGCATATGCACCAGTGGTTGCCGCACTATCAAGATAGACTGTAGCTGCATTGTTTACCTGCGTCAGGCCGGTTAGTTTTGCTCCGGCGCGCACCCAAGAATAGGCCTTATCAAGTAAGGTGGTGTTATGTGATTCACCGCCGGAATAGATATTCTGATAAGCAGTGCCATTAAAGGTTGCAGCGCTGACAAGGCCAGTATCATCAATACGTTGATTAGCTTTGTCGTAAAATTTCGCATCAACACTATGGCCATTAGCCGCAACGATCTGTCGGCTGGAGTCAACAAATTCTGAGTCATAGGATGTGGCTTTGGTATCCCAGTTTTTGGCCTCTTTTTCATACCCCACAGCATTTCATAAGAGGTATCTTGATAGCGGCTATTGGTGATGTAGGGATCAAATTCAATGCTGTCGTCTTCTTTCGTCTCAGTATAAGTTGAGCCATTCATAGCAAACTGGGTAGAAACAATTATTGCTGAATTGCCTTTGGCTATCGTCTGGTCAGCCGAGGTCATAACCCACATCAGGCTATTGTTTAACGTAGTATTTTCTGCACGACCTTCATAAGTTGGGCCGCCCTGATAATGGGTGCCAGTTATGGTAAAAGTACTGTTATTCACTTCGGTATAACGGATAGTACCTAAGGCGATTGCTGCGGAGAAATGATCGTGAGGATAATATAATTTATATCCTTCGCCATTAAATATAAAATGATTATCTTCAGTGCCAGTAATTACGCCATCACCTAATGAAATACTGTGAAATTCACCTTCGCCAGATTTTGTTTGTTCACAAATGCCGGTAACCACATATCCGACACAGGGCACTGCATTGGCACTTATCGAGCTTGAGGTGTAAATAATGGATGAAATAGCTACGCTAAGGTAAGTTTTCCTGATGTTTTTATTCATAGAGGTAAATTCCAATTTTATTTTATAAAGTCATTAGCTTTCATGCATTCTCAATTGATGCATTATTATTCAGGCTTTTTTTGGGGTGAGATAATTAAATAGAGAGAATTATTGCGTATTAGTCTAAATACGATGCATTCAATTTAATGAGTATTTATTATGTTAAGCCGTGAAAGGGATAGTAACTAGATAACCTTAGGTAAAGTATGGGAATCTGTGTCCATCGTTGTAGGAAAGTTCTCACTTAAAGGTGTGGGAGACCTCTCTAGCTAGAATCAGCATTTTTTCTTTTATTTATCATATAGAAGTAATGATAAATATGATTTATTAGACGGCATCTTCAGCATCAGTGTCGACCTCGGATATATTTTCCGCTTCAATGTTTTATTCTTACTGATGATAACATCAGGCTACTTTACGAACGTAGTTAATCTATTTCGCTAACTTATTAAAATAACAATTTAGAAAATGGTTAAGTATGAAGAAGCCTATTTATGCCACTCGTTAGAAATTAATAGAGGAAAGGTACTGCGCTTTATTCAATATTGGTGTTTGTCAGTAACCCAATTCTGCTGAATTAAGTGGTAGATTCTATATGCGGCTGTGGGTTCTGCCACTGTCACCATGATGGATGCGATAATAATTGCGGCACCGATATTAACGGCGTATCCAAATATCAGCTCATAAATCGATTAGTTCCGGAGTTATTGGTTTCACCATTGTCACTGACTCGTTATGCTGGCGGGTAAACAATACGGTGGTATGACACTGAATGAGTCTGTTAAATATGATACCACCGCCGCCGTTATCGCATCGGGTATCACTTTCCTGCTTCCTTACATCATATGATCGAAAAGAGACATTTTATGAACAGCACTGACATTGATAAATTAGTTGCCGGCTTCCCTTTGGTCAAAAAGCTTATCAATTTAGAGACGGTGACCTGGTTTAACCCGCTTGCTACCACACTAGAGCAGGGGCTGCCGTATGTTGGATTAACCGAGTACGATGTCGCGGATGCCGAGGCACGGCTGCAACGCTTTGCGCCTTATTTGTGTCTGGCATTCCCTGAAACACAAAAGACTCACGGCATTATTGAATCTGATATCGTGGCGATTCCCTCCATGAAAGAGACGCTGCAACAGCGATACGGCGTTGAAATTAGCGGTCGACTGTTATTGAAGAAAGACAGCCATTTACCTATCTCTGGTTCGATTAAAGCGCGCGGCGGTATTTATGAAGTGTTAACCCATGCTGAAAAGCTGGCGTTACATGCCGATTTATTAGTTGAAACCGATGATTACAGTAAATTGTTCTCGGATGATTTCCGCCAATTCTTCAGCCAATATCGCATTGCGGTGGGATCGACCGGTAACTTGGGCATGTCGATTGGCATCATCAGTGCCAAGCTGGGATTTCGCGTCAGTGTGCATATGTCTGCCGATGCGCGCGAATGGAAAAAACAGAAACTCCGCGAGCATGGGGTAAACGTGGTTGAGTATGCACAGGACTATGGCGTGGCGGTAGCGCAAGGGCGTAAAGAGGCCGAATCTGACCCGAATTGTTTCTTTATTGATGATGAGAACTCGCAAACCCTGTTCCTTGGCTATTCGGTGGCGGGCAACCGGTTGAAGAGGCAGCTTGCCGAACAGCAGATTGTGGTGAATGAAAATCACCCGCTGTTTGTCTATCTACCTTGTGGCGTGGGTGGCGGCCCCGGTGGTGTAGCGTTCGGCCTGAAACTGGCATTGGGTGATCATGTACACTGTATTTTTGCCGAGCCAACCCATTCACCGTGCATGTTATTGGGGGTGTACACCGGTTTGCACGATGGTATTTCTGTGCAGGATATCGGTATCGACAACATAACCGCCGCAGATGGTTTAGCGGTAGGTCAGGCATCAGGGTTTGTTGGCCGTGCGATGGAACACTTACTCGACGGTTTTTATACTTTAAGTGATGCTGAAATGTATGCCCTGCTGGGCTTGTTAAATCGTGATGAGGGCATTCAATTGGAACCTTCTGCACTGGCTGGGATGCCAGGCCCTGCACGGGTGAGTATGAGTTCTGACTATTTGCGTAATCAGCATCTTAGCGCGGAAAAAATGCACAATGCGACCCATCTGGTGTGGGCAACCGGCGGCGGTATGGTTCCTGGCGAAGAGATGAAAAAGTATCTTGCGACGGCGAGGATTTGATTGCTTTTCATCACAATAAAACGCCGCAGGTTAAAATGGCCTGCGGCGTTATAGTTTACTGCGATTCAACCTTTACTCAGCTTTAGTCTTTGGTACTCCGCGCGGCAATAATGGCGTCGGCAACATTACGTGGCGCTTCGGCATAGTGTTTGAACTCCATGGTGTAAGTTGCACGGCCTTGTGACATGGAACGTAGCACGGTGGAGTAGCCGAACATTTCGGATAACGGCACTTCGGCACGGATAATTTTCCCGCCACCGATCATTTCTTCCATCCCTTGCACCAGGCCCCGACGAGAGGAAAGGTCGCCCATCACATTACCGGCGTACTCTTCTGGTGTCTCCACTTCCACACTCATCACTGGCTCCAGAATCACCGGTGAGGCGAGTTTGGCGGCGTCTTTAAAACCAAAAATCGCGGCCATTTTAAACGCCAATTCCGATGAATCCACTTCGTGATAGGAACCGAACGTCAAGGTGACTTTCACATCCACCACCGGATAACCGGCCAGCACACCAGTATTAGTGGCTTCGAGCACACCTTTTTCGACGGCTCCGATAAACTCACGCGGCACCACGCCGCCTTTAGTCGCATCAACAAAGGCAAAGCCGCTACCTGTGGGTTGTGGTTCGAGGGTGAAAACCACATGACCATATTGCCCTTTCCCTCCGGACTGGCGCACGAATTTACCTTCAACGTCGGTTACGGTTTTGCGCACGGTTTCACGGTAGGTCACCTGCGGTTTACCGATATTGGCTTCGACACCGAACTCACGTTTCATGCGGTCAACAATGATTTCCAGATGCAACTCACCCATACCGGAGATAATGGTCTGGCCGGACTCTTCGTCAGTACGAATACGGAAAGACGGATCTTCTGACGCCAACCGTTGCAACGCGATCCCCATTTTTTCCTGATCGGCTTTGGTCTTTGGTTCAATCGCCTGCGAAATCACCGGCTCTGGGAATTCCATGCGCACCAGGGTAATGACGGCATCCGGGTCGCACAGGGTTTCTCCGGTGGTGACATCTTTCAACCCCACACAAGCGGCGATATCACCAGCGCGGATTTCATCCACTTCTATCCGGTTATTGGCGTGCATTTGGACGATGCGGCCAATACGCTCTTTCTTACCGCGAATCGGGTTGTACACGCTGTCACCTTTGCTCAGTACGCCGGAATAAACTCGCACAAAGGTTAGCTGGCCGACGTAAGGGTCAGTCATCAGTTTGAACGCCAGCGCCGAGAAATTTTCATTATCATCGGCGCGGCGACTGACGTCGTTGCCATCTTCATCGGTGCCACTGACCGGCGGAATATCCACTGGCGAGGGCATCAATTCAACTACCGCATCAAGCATCCGTTGCACGCCTTTATTCTTAAAGGCACTGCCGCACAGCATTGGCTGGATTTCGCCGGCAATGGTACGCATACGCAGCCCTTGGGTGATTTCATCCACCGTCAGGTCGCCTGTCTCCAGATATTTTGTCATCAACGCTTCAGAGGCTTCAGCCGCCTCGGAGGCCATTTCCTCACGCCACTCATTGGCGGTTGCCAGTAAGTTTTCCGGAATTGGCTCATAGCTAAACGTCATGCCCTGAGAGGCTTCATCCCAGATAATGGCACGCATCAGCCGTAAATCGACCACGCCAGTAAAGTGCTCTTCACTGCCGATGGGAATCACAATTGGCACTGGATTGGCTTTCAGACGATCAATCATCATCTGGCGTACGCGGAAAAAATCAGCGCCCGGACGGTCCATTTTATTGACGAATGCCAGCCGTGGAACCCGGTATTTATTGGCCTGACGCCAGACGGTTTCCGATTGTGGCTGCACACCACCGACCGCGTCATACACCATGACTGCACCGTCGAGTACCCGCATGGAGCGTTCCACCTCAATGGTGAAATCCACGTGCCCGGGGGTGTCGATAATATTAATGCGGTGCTCGGGTAAGGTTCTGTCCATCCCTTGCCAGAAGCAGGTCACGGCAGCCGATGTAATGGTAATGCCACGTTCCTGCTCCTGAGCCATCCAGTCAGTTGTCGCACCACCATCATGCACCTCCCCCAGCTTATGACTGACGCCGGTGTAGAATAAAATACGCTCAGTGGTGGTGGTTTTACCGGCGTCGATATGGGCGGAGATACCGATGTTGCGATAGCGCTCGATAGGAGTTTTACGTGCCATATTAAGTCCTTAAAAGATAATGGCAATTTCGGGGCGGGCGGTTTGCTGCTCTGCCGGGAAGTTGTTGGTTTATGTTTTACGTTACTGTTTACCTTCATATGATCGTGATCAGTATATTCTAATTGTACGAATATACACGTACAATTTAATTATTAGTTCTTAAATTGTGCAACAATAGCCGCGAGTAATGCCTGAGGTGGCAGCGTAGTACTAGACTTATTTGTAGGGTCAGCATGGGGAATAGGCTATATTGCCGCGCGCTAAGAGCGTGTCGCAGTAGCCGAATCAGGCAGTTTGGCCTGTCACTTATTTATAGGAATACTATGATTGCAAATCATCCTGAGCGTGAGCAGATCCGGCTGGAAAATGTGCTGACGGCTTTAGGTAATCCGTTGCGGTTGGCAGTAGTGCGCAGGCTGGCAGCGGGGGGAGAACATGCCTGTGGTACTTTGGTACACGGCTTATCTAAATCCACGCTGACCCATCACTGGCGGGTGCTGCGGGAAAGTGGTGTTATCTGGCAACGCCCTTGTGGGCGCGAGAGTTTGCTGTCACTGCGGCGTGATGATATCGATGCCCGCTTCCCAGGCTTGCTGGATGTATTGTTGAGTGTGGTGGAGAATGATGCGACCACTGATGAGTCGACAGCGAAGCATCTGTCGAAGTGAATTGAGTCATTGAGTGGTAATAATATTGACGACAAAATTTCGATTATGATCACATTTTTATTGCGAGCAAGAGTGTGAGATTTGTCCTTATGTGCAGCATTACGCGCAAAAAAAGCCCCGATATCAATCATCAGGGCCGATTTCACTCAGTTTATTTAGCCGCAACGATTACATCTTGATGCCTGAATCTGCTGGAAGAAATCATTACCTTTATCATCCACCAGGATAAAGGCCGGGAAGTCTTCCACTTCAATCTTCCAAATAGCTTCCATACCCAGCTCAGGGTACTCCACACATTCCAAACTCTTGATACTGTTTTGCGCCAGGACGGCTGCGGGGCCGCCAATGCTGCCCAGATAGAAGCCGCCGTGCTTGTGGCAAGCATCGGTGACTTGCTGGCTGCGGTTGCCTTTTGCCAACATGATCATACTGCCGCCGTGGGATTGCAGCAGATCAACGTAGGAGTCCATGCGCCCAGCGGTGGTGGGGCCTAGTGAACCAGAAGCATAACCTTCCGGGGTTTTCGCAGGCCCCGCGTAGTAGATCGGATGATCTTTAATGTATTGCGGTAAACCTTCGCCGTTATCCAGCCGTTCTTTTAATTTGGCATGAGCAATATCACGGCCAACAATAATAGTGCCGGTCAGCGACAGGCGGGTTGATACCGGATACTGTGACAGCTCTTTTAAGATATCGGCCATCGGGCGGTTAAGATCGATTTTAACCACTTTGCCTTCGGTGCTATGGCGCAGGTGCTCAGGGATATATTTTCCTGGGTTTTGCTCCAATTTCTCCAGCCAGATACCTTTGCGGTTAATTTTACCTTTGATATTCCGGTCAGCAGAGCAGGAAACCCCCATGCCGACTGGGCAGGAGGCTCCGTGACGCGGCAAACGCACCACCCGCACATCATGCGCAAAGTATTTACCACCAAATTGCGCGCCCAGACCCAAATCCTGTGCGGCTTCCAGCAGTTCTTGCTCCAATTGGATATCACGGAAAGCTTGCCCGTGCTCATTGCCCTCAGTTGGCAGACCATCGTAATACTTGGTGGAAGCCAGTTTAACGGTTTTGAGCGTGCTTTCAGCCGAGGTGCCGCCAATAACAAAGGCGATATGGTATGGCGGGCAGGCAGCCGTACCCAAGGTGCGCATTTTCTCAACCAGATAGTCTTTCAATTTCCCCGGAGAGAGCAGAGCCTTAGTTTCCTGATACAAGTAAGTCTTATTCGCCGAACCACCGCCTTTGGTGACAAATAAGAATTTGTAATCTTCACCTTCGGTACTGTACAGATCGATTTGCGCTGGCAGGTTGGTGCCGGTGTTCACTTCTTGGTACATATCCAGCGCCGCGTTTTGCGAGTAGCGCAGGTTGTCTTCAATGAACGTGTTATATACGCCGCGCGACAGTGCCTCGGCATCATTCCCGCCGGTCCAAACGCGCTGGCCTTTTTTCCCCACGATAATGGCGGTGCCGGTATCCTGACAGGTCGGTAAAATCCCTTTGGCGGAGATTTCAGAATTGCGCAGGAATTGCAGGGCTACGTATTTATCGTTTTCGCTGGCTTGTGGGTCATCCAAAATGGCCGCAACTTGTTTTTGGTGAGCGGGGCGGAGCAGGAACGAGGCATCGTGAAAAGCATGTTGGGCGAGGAGAGTCAGGGCTTCTGGCTCGACTTTCAGCATGTCGTGGCCTTCAAACTGTGTGACCGAAACATGATTATTACTGACAAGGTAATACTCAGTATCGTCTTCCTTTAACGGGAAGGGATCCTGATAGTGGAACGGTTTGTTTGACATATTTTTCTCACATTCAACATCAGTTAGCGAAAGTGTTCGGTAACAGAAACAATCGTTAGTGGAACCAAGCCGATATTTTTTGTTTCCCCTTCGAACTTGAAGCCACTGGGGGTTAGCGGCGTTCACTCACCCTACGGGCCAGCACAAGCGCTGTTCAAACCGCTCTCCGACCGATTTGTCATTTACTTGCCGCCTACCTGCCGCTGCAATCTCTTTGGGGATATGACTTTAACAAGAATTTTACTATAGATTGTCGGTGCGAGGCGATGGCTCCGCCCTGTTTATAAAGGGTGGATCTCATTTTCCGCACTTATCGATGGTGCTGGCAGGATGATGGTGGGACACTGACCGACTGCCAATATCTAACGCTGCAATAAGCCTGTTTTTTATCGCTAAATTCTGCATGTCACACAGTTACATGACAGTGTTCAGCGCCTCGGTGGTGCGCTTAAATTTCTCAATGTGTGTTCTTAACATTGAGTTTTTTTCCGCATTGGGCACCACATGTACCGGCTATTTCTATGGCCCTATTGTTTGCCCCGCCTGATGGCGACTACGCCACAGGGCGTTATTCAGCATCGATATTCGAAATAACCTGTTCAACATCATCAAGTGTGCCGATTTTCACTTCGCCGGTTCTGCACATCTTACTTTTATCAATCAGCAAAATGGATTGTGTGGCGCGCTTAAGGATCATGGTCTTGAATTCGGCATTAAATGGGTTGGAATCCCACATAATGCCGTCAGTATCGATACCCTCACATGAGAAGATAAACAGGTCAATTTCGATAGTTTTCAGTAACGAAAAAAGAGCCGGATTCACATAACAGGCATATTTGCGTTGTAACTGCCCCCCGGCACTGATCAATTCGATATTTTGGTGTTTCGCCAATTCCTGACAAATTCGCACACTGTTGGTAAACACCGTGATATCAATATCCGGCAGTTTTTTGGCTAAATACCAGCAGGTGGAACTGGCATCCAGTGCTATCACCATTCCACTATCAATCAGAGATAAAGCATGTGCGGCAATGCTGGCTTTGCTGGAGAGATGGCTTTTCAGACGGGTGGTGAAAGGATCACCACTGTCTTTAGTGGCGCGTTTAATGCTTTTGGCTCGCCCGTGCTGGCGGATGATCAAGCCTTGCGTCTGGAGTTCATTCAGGTCGCGGCGAATAGTTTCCTGACTGACCGCAAGTAAGTTAGCCAAGTCTGCCGTCGTCAGCGTTTCATGCTGTTTGATATGTTGCAGGATTTCCTGGTGACGGGACGCTTTCATGATCTTCTCCATCAGCGATGCCATGTATCTTATGCCAGATTAATACCAGCACTAAATACATGGCTAAAGGCGTGAGGTTACGTGATCATCGATTTAAAAAACAGGCGTCACCCCCTTCTTTAATAGAATATTGCCATACTTGGCGGTCTCTCCTGTGATGACGATCGCAAATGCTTGTTCGGCGCGTTGGTAAAAGGCATAGCGGTCAATGCGCTCTACCGGCAAGGGGTTTTCTGTGCCGAAGAGGGCGTGTAAATAGCGTTTCTCCACTGAAGCATCCAGCGTGTCGCCATCGACTGCCGCCATCATCACCAGTGGCGGGGCATAACTGTCTAATTCGAATAAAGGGATGGTGGCCTGCAACAAGGCACTGACCGATAGCCCATCGGCATGAATCACTTGCGGCCCACCATTTTTACCAATGGCATGGGCGGGGAAATGGGCATCAGAGAAAATTATTTCATCGCCGTGGCCCATTTCTGCCAATGTTTTTAGCAGTTGTGGTGACAACAGTGGCGAGATGGTTTTAAGCATGACACTCTCCTTTTAGCGATATAGTCGCAGCCATCGCGGTAATTGCCTGATAAAGCGGCTGTTGGTCGCCTGGCTGATAATATTGATAGTGATAATTGACCTGTGCGCGGGCCTCTTCAGCACTGGCGTAATAACCTGTTGCGTGCCAGGCAAACAGCGCCGCCCCCAGCACGGTTGTTTCAGACTCATCAATAACTTTGACGGGCAGATTTAGCACGTCGGCTTTGATCTGGTTCCACAGTGCATTGCGGCTGCCACCACCGACTAACAGCAATTCCCGAGTACGGAACTCACCAATCCTTTCCAGCACCGCCAGGTTATCTTTCAATTGCCAGGCAAGACTTTCTAATGCGGATCGGTAAAAGTGCCCACGTCGGCTCGACAGCGAAACACCTTGCCAACCGCCGGACAAGTTATGGTGCGAGTTTCCCAGCAAGTTACAATCCATGCGCATGCCCTCAGCACCGGGTGCAATAGTGGTCGCTTCGGCAATCATCTGCTGATAAACGTTGGCACAGGCATCGTCATGCCAATAGAGTTGGCGGACCCACTCCAACACGCCAGAGGCTAGCCACTGTAAACCGGGGTTAAATAAGCGCGGGCAACTATCCAACTCACAGGTCGAACCGGCAAATTGTGGCAGCAGGGTGGTATTCACATTCGGCGTGCGCACCATCAAAATTTCCCAAGTGCCGGATGACAGTACCGGTTGGTCTAAATCTGCACCTGAACCAAATAAAGCGAATTGAGTATCGTGACCGGCTGAAATCACCGGTAAACCTGCCGGTAACCCCAGGTCGGAGGCGATGCCCGGTAACAACTGGCCGATGATTTCCCCTGCGGCGACCATCGGAGGGAATAAATCGGCCTGAATACCTATCTTTTGTAAAATAGCGCTACTGAATTGTTCTTGTTTCACATCTAACAACTGGCTGGTGCCAGCCATCGTGCGATCCGTGGTAAATTCCCCGGTGAGGCGCTGGTTAATCAATGATGAAATAAATAGCCAGGCGTGGGCCTGCTTGACTAAATCTGGCCGATTCTCTTGCAGCCAAATTAGCTTGTATAAGGTGTTAAAGCTGAACTGACCAATGCCGGATATCTGCTGTAGTTTTTCGGCAGACATATAGCGGGTAATATCGTCCATGACCGCCACTGTGCGCGGGCACTTCCAACTGATAATCGGGTACAGCATGTTGCCACTGGCGTCGACTAAAGCGCCGTCCACGCCAAAGGTGGTTACGGTCACCGCGTGGATCTTGCATTGAGAGATCTGCGGCAATAGTTGGCGGCAGCACTGGGCAAAACTCTGCAAAATGCCCTCCAGCGGCCACAATTGCCATTGCGGATTGGCCGGATCGGGCTGGCTGTGGTTTGGCTGAACGGCTTTGGCCACCACGACACCTTGAGGATTGACTGCAATCGCCCGGATGTTGGTTGCGCCGCAATCTAAAACGATGACCACATCGCGCTTCATAAAGGCTCCTGTCACTCGCACCAAGGGGCTTTCCTCTTGGTTTGATGTTATTAGCCGTCTGATAAGAGCCGCTTCCCTGCGACCTTACTCAAACACCGTATTATTTTTTATATAATGGGCCGTAATTCTGGCAAGCACGGTAATCCTGTCCTTCAATATCCATACCGTGTGCACCCCAAGCCGTTGGCCGGTAAACACTTTCTTCTTCCACGTTATGCATGCAAACCGGAATACGCAGCATCGATGCCAATGTAATCAAGTCGGCACCCACATGGCCGATAGTCAGTACGCCGTGGTTAGCCCCCCAGTTCGCCATTACCGAATACACATCACTGAATGGCCCTTTGCCAGTCAGGCGTGGGGCAAACCAGGTTGTTGGCCAGCTTGAATCGGTGCGTTTATCCAGCGTGTCATGCACCGATTTTGGCAGCTCAACACTCCAGCCTTCAGCAATTTGCAATACTGGCCCGACTCCCTTAATCAGGTTGATACGGCTCATGGTAAATGGCACACCACCCCGAGTCAGGAAGCGTGAAGAGAAGCCACCGCCACGGAAGTATTCATGGATAGCCGGGCACCATTCAGTCGCCGCCAAACAGGCATCGGCTTCTTGCTGGCTGACTTGCCAGTGTGGTTTGATGGTGGGTTTACCCTGCGCATCGTTTTGGCAACAAGTGCCATCCAGTGCGGCGGAACCCGAGTTAATCAAGTGGATAATGCCGTGTTCGGCTGCTCCTTCAAGTTGATGCCCTGTTACCCGTAATACTGCTTCCGGTGACCAATAGGTACGCACATCGGCAAAGATTTGTGCGGTGCCGGTGAGGGTATGACCAAACAGCATCGCCACTCCATTTAGGCTGTCATTTTCGGTGGCGATAACCATAGGTTTACGCACCCCGTTCCAGTCAAATGAACTGTTCAACAGTGCTTCGGCGGTATCACCGTTCGGGTATTGATCCGTCCAGTGACGCTGCCCCTGGAAACCGGCCGCGATGGCGTTATAACCCAAGGCTTCTTCACCAAAACCTTTGGCTGCCAGCTTAGCGTTACCTTGCATCATATCGCGGATACAAATGGCCATTTGCAGGCTTTCCCGCAGAACCGCGCGGCTGCTTTGTGGTGAGCGGCGATACTGTTCGGCATTTTTATCTGGCCCGAACTTGAAGTTGTTATCGGCCCAGGATAACGCCAGTTCCAGTTCTTGCTCATCATAGATTTTGTGATCAATACGGCGGCGCAATTCAGTCATATCAACCGCTTGCACTTTCATCCCTAACCAGGATTCAAAGAAGTTATGGTCAACGATGGAGCCGGCAATCCCCATAGAGACGCCCCCCAGTGACAGGTAGCTTTTGCCTTTCAAGCTGACGACGGCTAACCCTGCACGGGTGAAACGCAGCAGCTTTTCTTGCACATCGGCGGGGATACGGGTGTCATTGGCATCCTGTACGTCATGGCCGTAAATTGAGAACGCGGGTAGGCCTTTCTGATTATGTGCTGCCAGTGCCGCTGCCAGATAAACGGCTCCTGGGCGTTCGGTGCCATTAAAGCCCCAAATAGCCTTCGGACGGAATGGGTCCATATCAATGGTTTCGCTGCCGTAGCACCAGCAAGGTGTCACGGTAATGGTCAGCCCGATATTCTGTGCGCTGAATTTATCATCACAAGCGGCAGATTCTGCCATGCCAGCAATACAGGTATCAGCAATGACGCATTCAACAGGGGTTCCACACGGATGGCGCACCACTTCTTGCAGAAATTCTGCGGTGGCACGAGCCATTTTCATGGTTTGTTCTTCCAGCGATTCACGCACCCCCATTCTACGGCCATCAATAACTGGACGAATGCCAATTTTTGGTAATTGAATTGTCTTTTTCATAATAGATCCTTATGTTCTGTAGCAAATTTAATTTATCAGTCGCCCGCGAAATTAATTCGTAGGTACAGTTTTGAACTTGGCGAAAATAAAAATAATAGCGAAGCACAGTGCCGGAATAAGTTCTGCTGTCGGTATATTTCCCGCTGCATCACTGACCAGCCCCATAATAGGTGTCACAATACCACCACCGACAATAGTCATTACAATGATGGACGCACCATATTTGGTGTCTTGATTTAGATTCTTAATGCCTAAAGAGAAAATGGTAGGGTACTGTATTGACATAAACATGCTGCATAATGTCAGCGCTAATAATCCAATATGTCCCCCAAAGGTTGCCGAGATAATACAAAGTAACATTGAAATTAATGCATAAGCGGCTAATACTTTCTCAGGCGCAAAGCGGGTAATTAACCAAGTCCCACTGAATCGGCCGATAAAGAAACACACCATAGTGGCCGTTAAATAATTAGCAGCATATCCGGGTGTGACATTTGGCAGTTCTTCTATAGCATAGCGAATTAAATAACTCCAACAGGCTGTTTGTGCGCCGACATAACAGAACTGCGCTAATACTGCCCAGCGCCAGTGGGTTATTTTTAATAAACGTGGTAATGATGCAAAGAAAGAGCCATTGTGCGTGTCATCAGACTCGCTTTTTATTGCAGGGAACCGAGTGATAAGAATTAATAGCGCAACAAAAATAACCACTGCCACAATAATCAAATAGGGTAGTTGTACCGCTTTGACCAAGCTATGGTGATAACTATTCAAATCCTCAACCGACAATTTATCTAATGCTTCCTGTGTCTGATGGGGGACATTGGAGAGGATTAAGCTTTGCCCAAATACCACGGCGATAATGGCACCAAAGGAGTTAAATGTCTGCGCCAGGTTGATCCGAAAATGGCCGGTTTTCTCAGGCCCTAATACGGTAACGAAGGGGTTGGCGGCTGTTTCCAGGCAACCCAAACCGGCTGCGATGATGAATAAACCGATTAAAAACAAAGTGTAATCCATCGTCTCTGCGGCAGGCCAAAACAGGGCTGCGCCAAAGGCGTAGAACAGAAGACCGGTGATGATCCCCGCTTTATAACTGAATCTTTTCATCAAGATGCCAGCCGGGATGGGGATCAGGAAATAACCGAAATAGAATGAGGATTGAATCAGGCCAGCCTGAAAATTGGTTAGCGTAAATGCCTGCTGAAACTGAGGTAATAAAATATCATTTAGGTTGTTTGCTACTGCCCAAAGAAAGAACAGCGAGCACAGCAACGCGAAAGGAATCAGATATCTTTTTTTATTTGCCGACTCGTCACTTACCGAGGCGGAAATTTTGGTGCTATCTGTTTGTATTAAAATATTTCCCATGGTGCCCTCGTCAGATACTTCACTCGTTCGAAAGTTCGTAATATTCGACGGAAATTTTTTGTTTAATGAATGATATTTCTCTCTGGTCGACATGAATTGTCTGAGTCCAAATTAAAATATCCTCATTGCGTTAAGTCCCGTTCTTTATAAGGTAAAAATAGCTAAAAAGTATGAGCTGAATCACATTGATAACTCAATGCTGATATTTTGTGATGGTAATCACTTTAAATAAAAACAATTCATGACCGTTTGAAATGAATTGTGTTTCAAATACACACAGCTAATGACCGATTATTTTATTTCTGTCACAAACGGTCAATTAGTCATAAATATATATGTAAATGGATATTTGACCGTTTAGTCATATTGTATTTTCAAACGGACATTTTATAAAAATAAACAATACTTAAATCGGCATTAAACAATGAATACTTATGACCTGGCTCACACTTTTGCGTGCTTCATTTTTTACTTTAATTAAATGAGCGAAAAATATGTCTCATATTCACGATTGTTAACCCAATACATTATTTAATGCATTTTTACATTTAGATATTTGCATCCCAGGAGAGGAACAAATGAAAAAAGAAGCATTGGCGCGCGACATTATTAATACCTGCCTTGAAATGACCCGCTTAGGCCTGAATCAGGGAACGGCTGGTAATGTTAGCGTGCGCTATCAAGAGGGTTTTTTGATTACGCCGTCCGGTATTGCTTATGACAAGCTCACCGAGTCACATATTGTTTATATTGATGCCGACGGTCACCACGAGGCGGGCAAAGTTCCTTCCAGTGAATGGCGCTTTCATCAGGCCGTTTACCAAACCCGGCCCGATGCTAATGCTGTGGTGCACAACCATTCAGTTCATTGCACGGCAGTTTCGATTCTAAATCGTCCGATTCCTGCCATTCATTACATGATTGCTGCTGCGGGTGGCGATGATATCCCGTGTGCGCCATATGCCACCTTTGGCACCAAAGCGCTTTCTGAACATGTCGCTGTGGCGATGAAAAATCGTAAAGCCACTTTGTTGCAGCATCATGGCCTGATTGCTTGTGAAGAAAACCTGGCGAAAGCACTGTGGTTGGCCCATGAGGTGGAGGTTTTGGCCACATTGCTACTGGCGATTTTACCGATTGTTGATGAGGTGCCGGTGTTATCGAAAGAAGAGATCAGTGTGGTATTGGAGAAATTCAAAACCTACGGTTTGCGGGTTGAAGACTAGCTTGTGGCTAAAAATAGCAGGTGGACAAAAACACTGAGGAATCAATCATGAATAGAATGATTTTAAATGAAACGGCGTGGTTTGGTCGTGGCTCATTGGCGGCATTGACCGATGAGGTTACCCAGCGGGGTTATCAAAAAGCATTGGTCGTCACGGATAAAATGCTGCTCGAATGTGGTGTGGCGACCCGTTTAATCAGTCGCCTGGAACAGGCCGGTTTGGATTTCGCCATTTTTGATGCCGTTAAACCCAATCCGACGATCAGTATTGTGCAACAAGGAGTAGATGTTTTTCGCCAAAGTGGGGCGGATTACCTGATAGCCCTGGGGGGCGGCTCGCCACAGGATACCTGCAAAGCTATTGGTATTATTATCAATAACCCTGAGTTTGCCGATGTGCGTAGTCTGGAAGGTGTTGCAAATACCCGTAAACCTTGCGTACCTATTCTCGCTATCCCTACCACTGCCGGGACGGCTGCGGAAGTGACCATTAATTATGTGATTACTGACGAAGAGCGGCGGCGTAAATTTGTTTGCGTCGATCCTCATGCCATTCCCGCCGTAGCATTTATTGATGCCGATATGATGGACAGCATGCCCGCGGCGCTAAAAGCGGCGACCGGGGTTGATGCGTTAACCCATGCTATTGAGGGATATTTGACCAAAGGCGCTTGGGAACTGACCGATACTTTGCATCTCAAAGCCATTGAGATTATCAGCCGTTCCCTGCGCGCAGCAGTAAAAGGTGATGCCACAGCGAGCGAAGATATGGCGCTTGGGCAATATATTGCCGGTATGGGCTTTTCCAATGTGGGGTTAGGATTGGTCCACGGCATGGCTCACCCGCTTGGGGCGTTTTACAACATGCCACATGGCGTAGCTAATGCCATTTTATTGCCTTATATCATGCGCTATAACGCGGCTTATACCGGTGAGCGCTTCCGTCAAATCGCAGTGGCGATGGGGCTGGATAATGCATCAAGTTTGCCGCTGGATCAGGTGCGCGAGCAAACCATTCAGGCGGTATTTGCACTGAATCGTGATATTGGTATCCCAGCTTCTCTCAGTGCTGTTGGGATGCGGGCTGATGATATTCCCGCACTGGCGGTTGCAGCCTTTGCCGATGTCTGCACGGGGGGCAATCCGCGTGAAGCCTCGGTTGATGAGATTATGACGCTTTATCATCAAGCTTGCTGAAAGAACGGTTATTCGTCACAAATTGGTTATAAAGTCATGAGGAAAGTTTAATCCTCATGACTTTATTGATACCAAACAACTCCCGCCCTACCCAAAAGGGGTAGGGTCAATGGCTGCGGGAAGGTCGATTTAATATCCTAACTATAACAACGGCTATAACTGAGCCACTGCGCTCTGCCTTAACCATCCCTCCCGCTGAATAACTCATTTTTTTGAATTAATCGGATTTCATCCTTTGCGATGTTCTCCTTTTTCTGGAATGCAACCAAGTGGGAGTCTTATGAAAGAGACCAACCAATCCCGACTGTTAACGGCAGAAATTACGCGCCGAAAACTTGTCCAAACGACAGTCGTCGGCGGCCTTGCCGTGGCAACCGGGGCGTTTTCGCTGCCGTTTTCCCGCACCGCACAGGCTGTTCAATCTGCAATAAACCCGGCTAATGATGGCAAAGTGATATGGAGTGCTTGCACCGTTAACTGCGGCAGCCGTTGCCCACTACGGATGCATGTGGTTGATGGGGAAATTAAATACGTCGAAACGGATAATACCGGTGACGATGATTTTGAGGGTTTGCATCAGGTGCGTGCCTGTTTACGCGGCCGCTCAATGCGTCGGCGGGTGTATAACCCCGACCGATTGAAATACCCAATGAAACGCGTGGGCGCACGCGGGGAAGGCAAGTTTAAACGTATTTCATGGGATGAGGCGTTTGATACCCTCGCTGCCAGCATGAAAAGCATCATTAATGAGTATGGAAATGAAGCCATCTATTTGAACTACGGCACGGGAACGCTAGGCGGCACTATGACTCGCTCGTGGCCACCGGGTTCAACCTTATTGGCCCGATTGATGAATTGCTGCGGCGGCTATCTTAATCATTATGGCGATTACAGCACCGCACAGATTGCAGCCGGTCTGAATTATACCTATGGCGGTTGGGCCGACGGTAATAGCCCATCAGACATTGAAAACAGCAAACTGGTGGTGTTGTTTGGCAACAACCCCGGCGAAACCCGGATGAGCGGAGGCGGCGTCACTTATTATCTGGAGCAGGCACGGGAGAAGTCTAACGCCAAAATGATTGTTATTGATCCGCGTTATACCGATACCGCCGCAGGCCGTGAGGATGAATGGATTCCGCTGCGGCCGGGGACGGATGCTGCACTGGCCTGCGCACTGGCTTATGTCATGATCAGCGAGAATCTGGTGGATCATCCGTTCCTCGATAAATATTGCGTGGGCTATGACGAGAAAACCCTCCCCGAAGGTGCGCCGAAGAATAGTCATTATAAAGCCTATATTTTAGGGCAGGGCACAGATAAAACCGCCAAAACGCCACAGTGGGCGGAGGCTATCACCGGTATTCCTGCCGCAAAAATAATTAAGTTGGGCCGCGAAATCGGCTCGGTGAAACCCGCTTATATCGCGCAGGGGTGGGGGCCACAGCGCCATGCTAACGGCGAAAATACCAGTCGCGCAATTGCCATGCTGGCTATCTTGACCGGTAACGTGGGGATCAATGGTGGTAATTCTGGGGCGCGTGAAGGTTCCTATGGCCTGCCGTTTGTCCGAATGCCGACGTTGGAAAATCCAATTAAAACCAGCATTTCGATGTTTTTGTGGACTGATGCCATTGAGCGCGGCCCTGAAATGACCGCGACCCGCGACGGAGTCCGGG
This sequence comes from Yersinia aldovae ATCC 35236, assembly GCF_000173735.1. Lineage (GTDB taxonomy): Bacteria > Pseudomonadota > Gammaproteobacteria > Enterobacterales > Enterobacteriaceae > Yersinia > Yersinia aldovae. The sequence goes on from NZ_ACCB01000010.1 coordinate 87,712, forward strand.
GTAAAGATAAGCTGGATGTACCCATCAAGTTTATCTGGAACTATGCCAGCAACTGCCTGATTAACCAGCATTCAGATATCAATCGCACTCATAATATTCTGCAAGATGATAAGAAATGCGAAATGATTGTGGTCATCGATAACCATATGACCTCGTCAGCTCAATATGCCGATATCATTCTGCCAGATTGTACCGCTTCCGAGCAGATGGACTTCTGCCTCGATGCATCGAGTGGCAACATGGCATATGTGATCTTCGCCGATCAGGTCATCAAACCGCGCTTTGAGTGCAAAAACATCTATGAAATGACCCGTGAGTTGGCAAAACGTATGGGGGTGGAGCAGCAATTTACCGAAGGGCGCACACAAGAGGGCTGGCTGCGTCATCTCTATCAGCAATCACAGGAAGCCATTCCTGAACTGCCTTCTTTTGAGGAATTCCGCGAACAGGGCATTTTCAAAAAACGCGATCCGGCAGGGCATCATGTTGCCTATAAAGCCTTCCGCGCCGATCCGGTTGCTAACCCGCTCACCACGCCATCGGGCAAAATTGAAATCTACTCTGCCGAGTTAGCGCAAATTGCCGCGACCTGGGAGCTACAACCGGATGATGTTATTGACCCGCTGCCAGTGTATGCCGCGGGATTCGAAAGTTTTGACGATCCCCTAAACCAGAAGTATCCATTACAACTCACCGGGTTCCATTACAAAGCCCGAACTCACTCGACTTACGGCAACGTCGAGGTACTGAAAGCCGCTTGCCGTCAGGAAATGTGGATTAACCCACTCGATGCCAGAGAACGCGACATCAAAAATGGCGATATGGTGCGGATATTCAATGGCCGTGGCGAAGTTCAGATTAACGCCAAAGTCACGCCGCGCATGATGCCGGGCGTTGTGGCACTGGGGGAAGGGGCGTGGTACAGCCCGGATGAAAATCGCATCGACAGAGCGGGTAGTATCAACGTATTGACCACACAGCGCCCTTCTCCGTTGGCTAAAGGGAACCCATCCCATACCAACCTCGTTCAAGTTACCAAGGCATAAGGAGCTGACTGATGACTACGCAATATGGTTTTTACATCGACTCCAGCCGGTGCACGGGATGCAAAACTTGCGAGCTGGCTTGCAAAGATTTCAAAAACTTATCAACCGATGTGAGCTTCCGGCGCATTTACGAATATGCCGGAGGTGACTGGCAGCAGGCTAACGGCGCATGGCACCAGAATGTGTTCGCTTACTATCTTTCTATTGCCTGCAACCACTGTAGTGACCCCGCCTGTACCAAAGTGTGCCCGACTGGCGCGATGCATAAGCGCGATGATGGTTTTGTGGTAGTGAACGAGGATATTTGTATCGGTTGCCGTTACTGCCATATGGCCTGCCCGTATGGTGCGCCGCAGTACGACGAAGCAAAAGGGCATATGACCAAGTGTGACGGCTGCTATGAGAGAGTCGCCGCCGGTAAGAAGCCGATTTGTGTCGACTCCTGCCCATTACGAGCGCTGGATATGGCACCTATCGATGAGCTGCGTGAGAAATACGGTGAATTGGCCGAAGTTGCTCCGCTGCCTGCCGCGCATTTCACCTTACCGAATATTGTCGTGAAACCGAATGCCAACAGCCGCCCGGTCAGAGATACCACCGGTCATCTGGCAAATCCGAAGGAGGTATAGCATGGGTATGGGATGGCATGAATGGCCACTGATGGTCTTTACGGTACTGGGGCAGTGCGTAGTCGGAGGCTTTATTGTTCTTGGGCTGGCATTGATATTTGGCGGTTTGAGTCGTGGGCAACAACAGCGTGTTCACCGCAGCATGTTTGCGTTGTGGATATTGATGGCCTTGGCTTTCATTGCCTCGACACTGCATTTGGGTTCGCCCATGCGAGCATTCAACTCGTTAAATCGGGTCGGAGAATCGGCGCTGAGTAATGAGATAGCCGCCGGTTCGGTGTTCTTTGCCGTAGCGGGTTTTTACTGGTTGCTGGCGATTTTGGATAAGATGCCCGCGCTGCTTGGTAAAATCTGGTTGGTGGTGGCAATGATGCTGGGCGTGGTATTCGTTTATGCCATGTGTCGGGTTTACTCCATTGATACAGTACCCACCTGGGATAACCTTTATACCCCGCTGGGCTTCGTGCTGACCGTCTTTATTGGCGGGCCAATGTTGGGTTATTTACTGCTGCAATGGGCGGATATCAATGGGCGGGCGATGCTACAGCTGCCGATGATCAGTGTGTTAGCGCTGATTATCAGTCTCGCCAGTGTCATTACGCAGGCCGCGAGTTTGCCGCTGATTTACAGCTCGGTGCAGCAAGCCTCTCAGCTCATCCCTGATTACGGCACCTTGATGGTCTGGCGTTTAGTGTTGCTGGTATTAGGATTAGGCTGTTGGATTTGCCCCTTAATTCGAGGGCGCACACCTATGACACTGGGGATGATATTTGTCATGTTATTGATTATTGTCGCTGAATTGATTGGCCGCGGCGTGTTTTACGGGCTGCATATGACGGTAGGAATGACATGATTTATCAGCAGATTGCATTGACAGGCCGGGTGTTGGGCGCACTGTTTTATTGCGAGCCAGACAGCCCGGCATGCCATGATATTGTGGCGCAATTAAGTCATGGTTTATGGGCGGCACAGTGGCCTTATGGCTCGGAGCAGCAACGGCTAGCTATTGCGGCTTTACTGGCACAATCAGTAACCGAAGAAACGCGAGAAGAGGCTTGGCAACGGCTGTTTATTGGCCCTTATGCTTTGCCTGCGCCGCTTTGGGGTTCTGTTTATCTCGATAAAGAGAATGTGTTATTTGGTGATTCCACCTTAAAACTGCGTCACTGGATGGCGCAGCAGCAAGTGGAAGTAACATTGGATCAGGATGAGCCGGAAGATCAGTTTGGTTTAATGCTAATGATGGCAGCCTGGCTGGCAGAGCATCAACCAGCCGATTTACCCGAGTTACTGGCAGATTACTTACTGCCTTGGGGTTATCGCTATCTGGCTTTGCTGCAATCTGACGCCGGGCACCCGTTTTATCAAGGGCTGGCTCAACTGGCAACCCTGACGCTCACCCATTGGCAACATGAATTGCAGGTGACACCGGCAGCAGTTGAGTTATATCGCTAGTGCTAAAAGAATACATACCCCACTAACGGGTATTTCCCCAACTGATTAGCCCTTGCTTTCTTTGGCCCAGTCTTCTACTGGGGAGGCTGGAGCCATAGAAAATGCTTTATCGTTTGTCACTAAAATGGCTCCAATACTGGGCGCATGAGTAGCAATCAATTGATCCAGCGCCCCCATCACATGCCCTTTCTTTTCCATTTTTGCACGTAGTTTGCTGTAGCATTCTGCTGCCTCACTATCCCAGGTTTACAAGGTCACCGAGCCCAGAAAGGTTGCTACTGTTGTTTTTAGCGTTTTACCATTCCGTAGAGCAATTCAGCTTCTGTAATACTGGAGATACCGATATCTGAAAGTTTCACCTGTTGTATGTTTATCAAAACATTAGGGTGGCGTCGAAATAGATGGCTCACTGTATTTGTATCGAGTATGTCGATTGGCATTACTCTATTCCGTCGAATGGATCACGGCTTGTTGTAGCTTGCTGACGTTAATTAATACTAAGGAAATCAGCAGGTATTGATATCCCCATGTATGTCATGATTGGTGTTACTACTATTGATGTCTCCCTCCTGACAGGCTTTCTTCGGGTTTTTGTTCTGCTTCTGATTGGTCTGGCGGCGGCATAACATCGTGGATCATTTGCTCGTCAAAGCTAGGGTTTAGCGCCGGTGACAGCGGAGAACTGACCAGGCTGTCGGGTATAGCCATATGTGGCACAGGAGCATCGTTGACAAATTCATCCTGATCCTGTTTAACCGTCCTGCTCAGTGTAATGAGGCCAACACCGCATAACGCAAAGAACGCATACAGAATATTGCCACCCAGAGGTTGAATCAGTGCACCCACCACAAGCGGCCCAATACTGGCCCCGACACCAAATGACATCAGTAAACAAGCCGCCAGCGACACTCTACGCTCTGGTTCAATCAGATCATTAGCCAGGGCGACTACGAGCGGGTAAAGCGTGAATTGCAGCATACTGACGATAAACCCCAGCCCCAGTAAAAAATGGAAAGAAATATGGGGAACCAAAGCTAATGGCAGCGCGGTCAATGCCAGTAAGAGGGCATTAATACGAATTAACAGGGTTCGATTATACCGATCTGACAACCAGCTCAGTGGCAGTTGTGCGACTAACCCAGCAAAGATAGACAATGCCATAAATAGCCCGGTTTCTTGTGTTGATAGCGATTGCAGGCTGGCATAAACCGGGGCAAGACCATAAAACGAGCCAACAATCATGCCGATCACGAGTGTTGAAGCAAGCACTTTGGGAATCGAACCGATAAAGAATTTTAACTCCATCGGCGCGGGTGACATCTGCTGAGCATTACTGCGTGTCGTCAATGCAACTGGCACCAGACACAGGGCAAAAAACAAGGCAATAATCATGAGAGTGCTTAAACCCAGCTCAGGTTGAAGCATCAATACGACCTGGCCCAATGCCATACCGGCATAGGTTGCCGCCATATAAAAGCCAAACACGGTGCCGCGCTGGTTAGACTCCGCTTGATCATTTAGCCAGCTTTCTAACACCATAAACTGACACATCATACAGAGACCAATAATCAAGCGTAGAACCACCCAGGCAGGGATATATTCCGTAAGGCCATGACTTAATACCGCAGCCGTAATAATACCCGCACAGGCTACGTAGGTACGGATATGGCCTACCCGAGCTATCAGGAAGTGGCCGACTTTGCCTCCAATCACCAAACCAATATAATTTGCAGCGATGATTGCCCCGATTAATGCGCCGGAAACATGGATGGCAGTCAAGCGTAACGAGATATAGGTGGTTAATAAACCTGACCCTAATAGCATCAGCACCGTCGCGCTATAGAGGGGGAAGAAGGCGTTGAGAATCTTTTTCACTGTCACGTCCTAAGTTCATCATGCCGGTGAATTACCGGTACTCCAAATGTCGCCAGTCGCATCTTCTTTATTTGGATACTAACAGCTAAGCCCCTGAGGTAAAGCTTTGTACGGGAATGTACTTTTTTTCATTACATCCTGCGAGACGTTTCGCATAACTAACAGCGGCCACTATTACGAGCGAAAGAAGTGTTATTATCGGCCAGAGGAAAATTAACTAAAATAGGGGCAACAATGAGCGAGAAACAATTACGCCAGCTCAGTATTGCTATTGGGGGTAAGCTTAAACAGCGGGCTGCTTGGGTGACCTGTGCTGAATCCTGTACTGGAGGCTGGGTTGCTAAAGCATTGACTGATATCGCGGGCAGTTCAGCCTATTTTGACCGCGGCTTTGTCACGTACAGCAATGCGGCAAAACATGATTTACTGGGTGTAAAAGAAAGCACTTTAGCCGAGTATGGCGCAGTCAGTGAAGCTGTTGTTCGGGAAATGGCATGGGGTGCATTGCGAGCGGCTAATGCAGACTTCGCGGTATCGATAAGCGGAATTGCCGGGCCTGATGGTGGCACTGCGGAGAAACCGGTAGGCACTGTGTGGTTCGCTTTTGCGACGCGTGACGGTCAGGCTAGTGCAAAAAAACAAATATTCTCCGGTGATCGTGACGAAGTCAGGCTGCAAGCGGCTGTTTTCGCACTACAAACACTATTCGATGATTTTCTGTAAAAATAGGCTTGATACTGTATGATTGTACAGTATAATTAGCGGTAATTTCCTGCACAAAACAACATTCAGTGGTGATGACAGGGGCAACCCGGCATCCCAGAGAGGGAGTAAAAATGGCTATTGATGAGAATAAACAAAAGGCGTTAGCAGCAGCACTGGGCCAAATTGAAAAACAATTCGGCAAAGGCTCTATCATGCGCCTTGGCGAAGACCGCTCAATGGATGTTGAAACCATCTCTACCGGTTCACTTTCTCTTGATATCGCGTTGGGGGCGGGTGGTTTACCAATGGGGCGTATCGTTGAGATTTATGGCCCTGAATCATCTGGTAAAACGACACTGACGTTACAGGTTATTGCCTCTGCGCAGCGTGAAGGCAAAACTTGCGCATTTATCGATGCGGAACATGCTCTTGACCCAATTTATGCTAAAAAGTTAGGCGTAGATATTGATAACTTACTGTGTTCTCAGCCAGATACCGGCGAGCAAGCACTGGAAATCTGTGATGCGCTGACTCGTTCGGGCGCAGTTGACGTTATCATCGTCGACTCCGTAGCTGCATTAACACCAAAAGCTGAAATTGAAGGTGAAATCGGTGACTCTCACATGGGCCTTGCGGCACGTATGATGAGCCAGGCGATGCGTAAGCTTGCTGGTAACCTAAAAAATGCAAATACCTTACTGATCTTTATCAACCAGATTCGTATGAAAATCGGCGTTATGTTTGGTAACCCTGAAACCACGACTGGCGGTAATGCCCTGAAATTTTATGCTTCGGTTCGTTTGGATATCCGCCGTATCGGTGCCGTGAAAGATGGTGATGTGGTCGTCGGTAGTGAAACCCGCGTTAAAGTAGTAAAAAACAAAATTGCAGCGCCATTTAAACAAGCTGAATTCCAGATTCTTTACGGCGAAGGCATCAATATTAACGGCGAACTCGTTGATTTAGGTGTTAAGCATAAACTGATTGAGAAAGCCGGTGCATGGTATAGCTACAACGGTGACAAGATTGGTCAGGGTAAAGCGAATGCCAGCAATTATTTAAAAGAAAATCCGGCAATTGCCGCTGAATTGGATAAAAAATTGCGTGAAATGCTACTCAATGGTGGCAATGGAGAGCAACCTGTTGTGGCTGTAGCAGCCTTGGCCGATGAAACTGACGAAACCAGCGAAGAGTTTTAATCTACAAGGTTATCGACCTGGTTGATAAATTAAGCAGTTAACAAGCGGCTCACTCAATAAGTGGGCCGTTTTAGTAAATGATGGTGAACATAGAGGCTTCAAGGTATGCCTATAACCAATATAATTGGAGTTGCAGCTAACACAGTGGTAACTTCAAGTAAGAAGGGTATATGAATGACCTGTTAAGTCGCGCGATGAGATTGCTATCTCAGCGTGACCATAGTGAATCTGAAGTGCGCCGTAAGCTGGCAGTACAGCCGTTTTCAGCAAAAGGAAATTGGGGGAAACGTACCCGCAATGAAAATAGCGACCCTGTTGCAGATATCACCCCTCAAATGATTGAACAAGTCATCGCTTACTGCTATCAACACGATTGGCTAGATGATTCCCGCTTTGCAACCAGTTATATCAATAGCCGTAGTCGGAAAGGATATGGGCCACAGCGTATCCATTCGGAATTGATGCAAAAAGGTGTCGCTAAAGAACGAATTCAGGCCGCTTTTGAAATCAGTGAGATCGACTGGTGCCAGCGGGCAAAAGAAGTTGCACAACGTAAATTTAGTGAAACTTTGCCTGTTGAATGGAAAGAAAAGGCCAAAGTTCAGCGTTATCTTCTCTATCGTGGCTTCTTTCAGGAAGAAATTCAGTCGATTTACAATGATTTTGACGAATGATTGCACGCGGGATTTTACTTCCCTCCTAAGAAAATTTATCTTATCCCCACTTTTTGTTCGTGAGCTTACCCACGGCGCTATCAATTATTGATACGCAATATGCTTACGGGCCATTCTTTTAGCTTGTTTCCGGGGCAATTATGAGCAAGAGCACCGCTGAGATTCGTCAAGCGTTTCTCGATTTCTTCCATAGCAAGGGACACCAGGTTGTATCAAGCAGCTCTTTGGTTCCTAATAATGACCCGACGCTATTGTTTACCAATGCGGGGATGAATCAGTTTAAGGACGTTTTCTTAGGTTTGGACAAACGGGCCTATTCTCGTGCAACCACTTCTCAGCGCTGTGTGCGTGCAGGTGGTAAGCATAACGATCTGGAAAACGTAGGTTATACCGCGCGTCATCACACATTCTTCGAAATGTTGGGTAACTTCAGCTTTGGTGATTACTTTAAACATGATGCTATCAGTTTTGCCTGGGAATTATTGACCGGCGAACAGTGGTTTAACTTACCGAAAGAAAAACTTTGGGTAACCGTCTATGAAACCGATGATGAAGCTTATGAAATCTGGGCTAACGAAGTTGGTGTTCCTTGTGAACGTATTATTCGTATCGGTGATAACAAAGGTGGTGCTTTTGCGTCAGATAACTTCTGGCAAATGGGGGATACCGGTCCTTGCGGCCCATGTACAGAGATTTTCTTTGATCATGGTGACCATATTTGGGGTGGGCCTCCAGGCTCTGCGCAAGAAGATGGTGATCGCTATATCGAGATCTGGAACATCGTCTTCATGCAGTTTAACCGCCAGTCTGATGGCACCATGCTGCCATTGCCTAAGCCATCGGTTGATACCGGTATGGGGCTTGAGCGTATTGCTGCGGTATTACAACATGTTAACTCCAACTACGAAATTGACCTGTTCCGCGATTTGATTAAAGCGGTAGCGGAAGTTACGGGTGCGGCTGACCTTTCCAGCAAATCGCTGAGAGTCATTGCCGACCATATCCGCTCTTGTGCTTTCCTGATTTCTGATGGGGTAATTCCGTCGAATGAAAACCGTGGCTATGTTTTACGTCGCATCATTCGTCGTGCCATTCGTCACGGAAATATGTTGGGTGCGAAAGAGACTTTCTTCTACAAGTTGGTTGCGCCATTAATCGCCGTTATGGGGCCTGCCGCTGATGAGCTAAAACAGCAACAGGCAATGGTTGAGCAAGTGCTGAAAACCGAAGAAGAGCAGTTTGCTCGCACATTGGAACGCGGTTTAGCCCTGCTGGATGAAGAACTTAGCAAACTGACCGGTGATACCCTTGATGGTGAAACCGCTTTCCGCCTGTATGACACCTACGGTTTCCCGGTTGATTTAACCGCTGATGTTTGCCGTGAGCGCAATCTGAAAGTGGATGAAGCTGGCTTTGAGCAAGCAATGGAAGCTCAGCGCCGCCGAGCCCGTGAGTCCAGCGGTTTCGGTGCCGATTATAACAGCTTAATCCGCGTCGATAGCGCAAGCCAGTTCTCGGGCTATGACCATGTTCATCAGCAGGCAACCGTGACTGCGTTGTTCCGCAATGGTGAAGCTGTTGATGAGATTCATGCAGGTGAAGAGGCCGTTGTTGTTCTGAACCAAACGCCATTCTACGGTGAGTCTGGTGGTCAGGTTGGCGATAAAGGCGAACTGAAAAATGCGACTGCGGTCTTTACTGTGGTGGACACTCAGAAATACGGCCAGGCTATTGGTCATCTGGGCCAATTGACTCAAGGTACTTTGCGGGTTAATCACAGTGTTGACGCTCAAGTGGATGTCGCTCGCCGTAATCGCATTCGCCTGAACCACTCAGCAACTCACTTACTGCACGCAGCTCTACGTAAGACCTTGGGTGAGCATGTGGCGCAGAAAGGTTCGTTGGTTAATGACAAATATCTACGTTTCGACTTTTCTCATTTTGAAGCGATGAAGCCAGAACAGATCCGTCAGGTAGAAGATCTGGTGAATGAGCAGATTCGCCGTAACTTGCCAGTTGAAACTGAAGTTATGGAACTGGATACTGCGAAAGAAAAAGGTGCGATGGCACTGTTTGGCGAGAAGTATGACGACCAGGTTCGTGTTTTGACTATGGGCGATTTCTCTACCGAACTTTGCGGTGGTATCCATGCCAGCCGTACCGGTGATATTGGTCTGTTCCGTATCTTGTCAGAGTCAGGAACGGCTGCGGGTATCCGTCGTATTGAAGCGGTGACCGGTGAAGGTGCTATTGCGCAACTACATCAGCAAAGTGACCTGCTACAGGATGTTGCTCATCTGGTGAAAGGTGATACCCATAATCTGGCAGATAAAGTTCGTGCGGTGCTGGATCGCAGTAAAATGCTTGAACGTGAACTCCAACAGCTAAAAGATCAGCAGGCAGCTCAGGAAAGTGCGTCTTTGTCTTCCAGCGCTAAATTGGTCAAAGGGGCGAAGCTGTTAGTCAGTCAGTTGGATAATGTTGAACCAAAAATGCTGCGGACTATGGTTGATGATCTTAAAAATCAACTGGGTTCAGCCATTATTGTTCTGGCAACGGCCGCAGACGATAAGGTGAGCTTGATTGTTGGTGTGACCAAAGATCTGACGGGCAAAGTGAAAGCGGGTGAGCTAATCGCTGATATTGCCCAACAGGTAGGCGGTAAAGGTGGTGGACGCCCTGATATGGCTCAGGCTGGCGGTACTGATGTGCAAGCATTGCCATCAGCATTAGCGAGCGTAGAGGCATGGGTAGCGTCTCGGTTGTAAATAAATAATGATCTATTAAATCAATGCGCCATATCTCTGTACCAGGTATGGCGTTTTTCGATTTTCCTGTCATAGTTCGAAAACAAAGTTAAACGCAAAGTTGTTTGCTTCAGCTAAACTTGTATTAGTTAGAGACTCGACCAAGCTACTTACATTTTATGTGAATGTGATAGCTTACGTTTTCACGGTGTATGATGGATAATGGCGGGGAAACTGAGAGACCCGACTCTTTTAATTTTTCAAGGAGCAAAGAATGCTTATTCTGACTCGTCGAGTTGGTGAAACACTCATGATTGGCGATGAGGTTACGGTTACTGTATTAGGGGTTAAAGGCAACCAGGTTCGAATTGGTGTAAATGCTCCGAAAGAGGTTTCTGTTCACCGTGAAGAAATCTACCAGCGCATCCAAGCAGAAAAGTCTCAACCGACGACTTACTGATTTTGAAGCAGCGTCTCGTGTTACACGAGGCGCTACTGCTGTTTATTATGAGCCTGTCCATAATTCTGTGTAACTGCCAACGTATTAAAGGTGATCGCTCAGGCGGTCACCGAACTCGATAATAAAACGACTCATCGCCAGCCGCCAGTTCTGGATCGGCATACTCCATTTTTTCGAAGCATCCTTGATCGCCAGATAAATAACTTTTCGCACTGAGTCATCTGTCGGGAACACTTTCCGTTTCTTTATCGCCTGTCGGATCACGCTGTTCAGCGACTCGATGGCATTCGTGGTGTAGATGGCCTTGCGGATATCGGGCGGGTAGCCGAAGAAGGTGTTGAGATTTTCCCAGTGCGCACGCCAGCTTTTGCTGATTTGCGGATATTTATCGTCCCAGGCATCCGCGAACGTATCCAGCGCCATCAGCGCGCCTTCTTCTGTCGGAGCCTGATACACAGCTTTCAGCCCGCCGGTGACGGCTTTATAGTCCTTCCACGACACGTATTTCAGGCTGTTACGCACCCTATGGATAATGCAGAGCTGGATATGTGTCTGAGGATAAACGCTGTTTATCGCATCCGGGAAACCCTTCAGGCCGTCCACACAGGCAATCAGTATATCCTGAAGCCCCCGGTTTTTAAGCTCGGTCAGCACACTGAGCCAGAACTTCGCCCCTTCATTTTCGGCCAGCCACATACCCAGCAGCTCTTTCTGGCCTTCGGTATTTATGCCCAGCGCGAGGAATACGGCTTTGTTAATCACGCTGCCACCGTGACGAACTTTCACCACGATACAGTCAAGATAAACAATGGGATACAGTGCGTCCAGAGGTCGGTTTTGCCACTCTGTCACCTGTTCTTTAACCGCATCGTACATCTCTTTGAACGTGGCGACAATTTCGCGCGTGGTCATGCCTTTGGCGTACAGGGATAAAATCTGGCTGTCCATCTGTGTGATACGTGTCTGGTTTTTCTTGATGAGCTGAGGCTCAAAGGTGTTTTCACGGTCACGTGGTGTGCTCAGTTCAATCTGGCCATCATCGCACAACAGCATTTTGGATGAATAGCCATTGCGGGTATTCGAGCCTGATTTTGGGGCATTTTTCTCATGGCCGAGGTGATCAGTTAATTCAGCATTCAGCGCCGTTTCGACGGTTAATTTCGTCAGCATGCGGGAAAACGCATTGAGATCGGCTTCGGTTTTAAGGCCTTTAGCCAGTTCAGCAGCGAGCGCTTTGAGTTTCTTTTCGTCCATAATTTGCCTGTCTCCATTGTTGGAGTGAACATATCAAAAACAGGCAGATACACAATTTTAATTACAGTCTCTTTATTATCCCCGTTTCACCGTTTCTTCCTCTTTTTAACATCCCGTGGCCGTGACGATTTATCCTTTTTCGCTGCTTAATCACCGTGCTCTGCATCATTTCTGTTTTTTCTCTGTTTTGCGATATCTGATAAAATGCAATCTTGCCTGTTGATAAAACACTCTTTTTGGCGTCAAACTGGTCATGTTGTGTGGGAATTGCGCAAATAAACGTGAGTTGGGAAAAATTGTTTGACTTATAAGTGCGGGAAAGTAATATGTGCGCCACGCAGTGCCGATGAGCTTCTTCAAAAGCAAGTTAGGTACAAATCGAAAGAAGCGTATGGTGAGGTGGCCGAGAGGCTGAAGGCGCTCCCCTGCTAAGGGAGTATACGGTCAAAAGCTGTATCGAGGGTTCGAATCCCTCCCTCACCGCCATTTACTATGCACCCATAGCTCAGCTGGATAGAGTACTCGGCTACGAACCGAGCGGTCGGAAGTTCGAATCTTCCTGGGTGCACCATATTTTGCAGTATGGTGAAATAGTCAAATGAACATCAGGTAGTGTCAAAGAATTAAATTGCACCCATAGCTCAGCTGGATAGAGTACTCGGCTACGAACCGAGCGGTCGGAAGTTCGAATCTTCCTGGGTGCACCATCTTCTAGGTCATACATCTTGTTGTTAAGTTTCACTTTGTGAAACGCCCCCGTAAAATTAGAAATAAAAATCGCACCCATAGCTCAGCTGGATAGAGTACTCGGCTACGAACCGAGCGGTCGGAAGTTCGAATCTTCCTGGGTGCACCATATTATGAAACCTCGCTACGGCGGGGTTTTCTGCTTTATGGCCTTTGCCTCTTTCTCCCTATCACCCCGCAAAAGCGAAATACCTGAATTCTGTTATCTTGCAATCAACACTTCAATTCATTGGTTTCTCCTATATCAAATAGCAACTTCATTTAGCCTTCCTTATTCTTTATTCAGTAAATTCAATTGATTATACAATGAGCGACAATTTAGTTAGTTTGCGATAAAGTAGCTTTTCATTTTATTCATGGTCTTGGGGCTACGATGTACGATCGCTATGAGGGCCTGATTTTTGATATGGATGGCACCATTCTGGATACCGAGTCTACCCATCGGCAGGCATGGCGGCAGGTGCTAAAGCCTTACGGTATGCATTTTGATGAACAGGCGATGGTTGCGCTAAATGGTTCACCAACCTGGCAGATTGCGCATGTAATTATTACCAATCATCAATCAGATTTGGACCCACATTTTCTGGCAGCAGAGAAAACCGCATTGGTGAAAACGATGCTGTTGGACAATGTGAAGCCTCTGCCGCTCATAGACGTGGTGAAAGCCTATCATGGGCGTAAACCTATGGCTGTAGGCACCGGAAGCGAACATGCTATGGCTGAGCTGCTTCTACGCCATCTAGGTCTGCGCAAGTATTTTGATGCTATCGTCGGTGCTGATGATGTTACCCAACATAAGCCCGAACCCGAGACATTTTTACGTTGCGCGGCATTATTGGGCGTAAGAGCGGAACAATGTGTGGTCTTTGAAGATGCTGATTTTGGTATCGAGGCCGCGAGGCGAGCAAATATGGCGGCTGTTGATGTGCGTCTGCTGTGAGTAGCACGCTGGCTGTTGCTTCATTATTTGGCAGCAGCTTTCTCAGTGCGACGCTCTTACCGGGAAGTTCTGAAATTCTATTAGTCACCCTATTAACGGCAAGCAGTGCGCCGGCTATTATGCTGGTGTTATCTGCCACTGTCGGAAATACCTTGGGGGGGCTAACAAATATTGTTATAGGCCGTTTATTACCGGAACTAAAGTCACAGCGTGGGATGAGCACAGCACTTGGCTGGCTCCAGCGCTTTGGCCCGGCGGCTCTGTTATTGAGCTGGCTACCGATAGTAGGCGATTTGATGTGTGTGTTGGCAGGCTGGTTGCGAATGCCCTGGGGTCTTGTGGTTTTTTTTCTGTGTCTGGGAAAAGCGTTGCGTTATATCGTGTTAACGGTAATTACGTTACAAGGAATCGCCTGGTGGCAGTAAAGCGTGTGACAAACTTACGTAGTCACATCTATGCAGTTTCAGTATGCTGGCGAGTTATGGTTTTCAAGAGCGGGAGGTCGATTTGATCCCGGATGTATCACACGCGCTGACTTGGCTGGAAGCGCACCCTAAAGCCCTGAAAGGGATCCGCCGCGGTATCGAGCGGGAAACATTGAGAGTGACTGCCGATGGCCAATTAGCCTCGACGGGCCACCCGGAGTCATTGGGTGCTGCCCTGACACACCAATGGATTACCACTGATTTTGCTGAGGCACTGCTGGAATTTATTACTCCGGTGGATGGTGATATTGACCATTTACTGACTTTCTTACGTGATATTCACCGTTACACTGCACGTAAGCTGGGTGATGAACGCATGTGGCCACTGAGTATGCCTTGCTTTATTGGGGCCGAGCAGGATATTGAGCTGGCTAAATATGGCTCTTCTAACATTGGTCGCTTCAAGACACTTTACCGTGAGGGCTTAAAAAACCGTTACGGTGCGTTGATGCAAACTATTTCCGGTGTGCACTATAACTTCTCTTTGCCGCTGGAATTTTGGCAGGCATGGGCCGGTGTTACCGATGAGAAAAGTGGCAAAGAAGAGATATCAGCGGGTTATTTCCGCCTGATCCGCAATTATTATCGCTTTGGCTGGGTTATTCCTTATCTGTTCGGTGCTTCCCCGGCGATTTGCTCATCATTCCTGCAAGGGCGTGAAACCGCATTACCGTTTGAACGTAATGATGAAGGGATGTGTTATTTACCGTATGCGACGTCATTGCGCCTCAGTGATCTCGGTTATACCAATAAATCACAAAGCAATTTGGGTATCACGTTTAATGACCTGCATACCTATGTCGATGGGCTGAAGCGTGCGATCCACACGCCATCAGAAGAATATGCAGCGTTGGGGCTAAAAGACGGTGAGCGCCATCTGCAACTGAATACCAATGTATTGCAGATTGAGAATGAGCTGTACGCCCCTATCCGACCTAAGCGGGTTACCCGTGCTGGCGAATCCCCATCTGATGCTTTGTTGCGTGGCGGTATTGAATATATTGAAGTCCGTTCCTTGGATATCAATCCATTCTCACCGATTGGTGTGGATGCGGTACAAGCGCGCTTCCTCGATCTGTTCTTGATCTGGTGTGTGCTGGCGGATGCGCCTGAAATGAGCAGTGATGAGCTGCTGTGTACCCGTAAGAACTGGAATCGGGTCATCTTGGAAGGACGTAAACCGGGGCAGACTATCGGCCAGGGATGTAACGATACCCGAGAGCCGTTACAACAGGTCGGAAAAGATCTGTTTGCCGATTTGCGCCGGGTTGCAGAAGTCTTGGATGGCAAAAATAGCACTGAATATCAACAGGTTTGTGATGAGCTTGTGGCATATTTTGATGATCCGAGCCTGACGTTCTCTGCACGAATTCTGCAAACGATGAAAGAAGGCGGTATTGGCGGTGTTGGCCTTGAGTTAGCGGAGCGCTACAGGGAAATGCTGCAAAGTGAACCGTTGGAATTACTAACTGAGGAGCAATTATCCGAAGAGGGGACTGCTTCTTGGCTGCGTCAACGTGAGCTGGAACTTAAAGATAAGCTAAGCTTTGAAGAGTATTTGGTGCTTCACGGCGGTCAGTAAAAAGAAAAGGCCACATTACTGTGGCCAAATTAACATCTCTGATAACAGGGATGATGATAACAAATGCGCGTCTTTCACCTATTAAGACGTTCAGTATTCGAAAAAGTTTCACGGGTTGCGAAAAAAGATCAGATAAAAAATTATTTTTTTATGAGGAGGCGACTAAATGCCATTATTGGATAGCTTTACCGTAGACCATACCATCATGGAGGCGCCGGCTGTACGTGTTGCTAAGACGATGAAAACGCCTCATGGTGACGAGATAACGGTATTTGATTTACGCTTCTGTAAACCGAATATAGACGTGTTGCCAGAGAAAGGAATTCATACGCTGGAACATCTGTTTGCCGGTTTTATGCGTGACCACCTCAATGGTAATGGTGTGGAAATTATTGATATCTCGCCGATGGGATGCCGAACGGGTTTCTACATGAGCTTGATTGGTACGCCAGATGAGCAACGTGTCGCAGATGCCTGGAAAGCGGCAATGGCTGATGTGTTGCAGGTAACCGACCAGCGGAAAATCCCTGAGCTGAATGAGTATCAGTGTGGCACTTATCATATGCATTCGTTGGAAGAAGCGCAGGTGATTGCCAAAAGGATTATTGACCAAGGTGTGGGTATTAACGACAGTAAAAAACTGGCGCTATCGGAAACAAAACTGGCTGAGCTACATATCTAGTTTTGGAAAGAGAAATGCAAAAAAGACGCTGATAAGGCGTCTTTTTTATTCGTCCAGCAAAGTGTGTGGCTGGTGATTATTCAGAATTATTACCGTTAGCCATCGGTTTTACCCGCACCTGCTTAATCATATTGTCTTGAACATCCAGTACATCAATAATGTAACTGCCTATCCGCACCTGAGCGTGTACTTGCGGGATTTCTTCGAGTTCTTCCAGTAACATGCCGTTGATAGTACGGGCATCAATAGGTAGCGACCAATTGAACGCTTTATTCAGTTCCCGCACACTGGCACTCCCATCAATGAGTACCGAACCATCACTCTGTGGATTGACCTCTTCTGCCAGACTAGGAGACATGGAGGTGGTGAAGTCACCGACGATCTCTTCCAAAATATCCTCAACGGTAACTAACCCTTGAATATCACCATATTCATCGACAATCATGCCAACTTTTTCTTTATTCCGTTGGAATTTAACCAACTGAACATTCAGAGGCGTGCCCTCGGGAATAAAGTAGATTTCATCCGCTGCCCGCAACAGGTTCTCTTTATTGAATTCCTTTTTCTCGGTCATGAGCCGATAAGCTTCTCGTACGCGCAGCATCCCGATGGCATCGTCCAGTGATTGGCGATATAACACGATGCGGCCATGAGGTGAGTGCGTCAGTTGCCGCATAATAGACTTCCAATCATCACTGATATCAATGCCGACAACTTCATTGCGTGGCACCATGATGTCGCTAACCGTCACTTTTTCCAGGTCCAGTACCGATATCAGCATGTCCTGATTACGACGGGATATTTGTGAGTGTGATTCATTCACAATACTGCGCAATTCGTCTTTGCTAACCGCATCACTGCTGTGCACATTCCCTCTAATACCACATAGACGCATCAGTATCCGCGTGATGGTATTGAGCAACCACACCAGTGGCATCATGATTTTTTGTAACGGAGCCAGCAAAACGCTGCTGGGGAAGGCGACGCGCTCAGGATAAAGGGCGGCAATTGTTTTTGGCATCACTTCAGCAAAAATAAGCACCACAAAAGTTAATACGCCGGTGGCTATGGCGACCCCGGCATTGCCATATAAGCGGATACCGACAATTGTTGCCAATGCTGAAGCCAGAATATTGACCAGATTATTGCCAATTAATACCAGGCTTATTAGGCGATCGGGGCGGCGTAGTAGCTTTTCAACCCGGCGAGCGGCTCGATTACCTTGTTTTGAGAGATGTCGCAGACGATAACGGTTAAGTGTCATCATGCCGGTTTCGGAAGCAGAAAAATACGCCGAAACCACGACCATAATGACCAGAATGATGATCAGCGTGCTAGTTGATACGTGATCCAACGCAGTGTTCCTTATTACGGTGAGGACCTTGCCAGTTCAACAGGCCATGAGCTAGTGGCTGTGGCCGGGGTAACTAACGATGGCATCTGTTACATGTATCAGCTAACCATGATTTCCTGAACCAAACGGCTACCAAAATAAGCCAGCGTAAGCAGAAATGCGCCAGCAAAACTAAACCAAATAACCCTGCGCCCGCGCCAGCCTTCGTGATAATGGCCCCATAATAAAACAATATAGACAAACCAGGCCATGATCGATAACACCGCTTTATGGACATTTTCTTTACTGAATATATTGTCCATATAAAGTAAACCGGTACATAACGTCAGTGTTAGCAATACCACCCCAATCTGGGTGATATGAAACATCTTACGCTCAATACTCATTAATGGCGGCATGTCAGCATTAAATGTCAGTTTTTTATTCTTTAACTGATAGTCGAGCCAGGCTAACTGCAACGCGTAGAGAGCTGCGATGATAAGTGTTGCATAGGCAAACAGCGCCAATCCAATGTGAACAAATATCTCGGGGCTGGCTTCCAAATGGGTAATAAACTCACCGGGTAGCAAGCTGGCCAGTGCCAAATTAATCATAGCGAAGCTATAAACAATGGGCAGCAAGAACCAGCCACGTCCCCGTGAGGCGACAATGGTCATGATAGTGCAGATCATTAGCCCAACGATTGAGCCGATATTCAATAACGTCAGATTTTGTCCGCCGCCGACATCAAAAATCTGATGTTTTAGGGCAATAGCATGGCACACTAGCGCCACGACGGCAGAAACCAGCGCTAATCGCCGGTAAGCACTGTTTTTCTGCACCAGACTTGGGATAATCAACCCCAGACTGAGTGAATAAGCGATCAAAGCCAAAATGGAGAACACAGGCATAGCGGTATATTAAGCATCGGCTAAGTGAATTAGATAGCCAGTATAGCGTTGAGCGCGTTCCTCTCCAACCGTTCTCAGACTTGAGGGCAGAGATCGTTTAAGCTTCGTGTTATAATCCCCCCATTGTGTCGCCAGAGCGGCCTGTTTCCACGTTGAGTATGAGACGATGTTTGAGAACTTAACTGATCGATTATCGCGCACACTGCGCAATATCAGCGGCCGTGGCCGGCTGACAGAAGAAAATATTAAAGAAACGCTGCGTGAAGTGCGCATGGCGTTACTGGAAGCTGACGTGGCTCTGCCGGTGGTTCGTGACTTTATAAACCGGGTAAAAGAGCGTGCTGTCGGGCATGAGGTGAATAAAAGCCTCACGCCAGGGCAGGAATTCGTCAAAATCGTTAAAAATGAACTTATCGCCGCGATGGGCGAGGTCAATAACGAACTGAATCTGGCCGCCCAACCGCCAGCCGTGGTGTTAATGGCTGGTCTGCAAGGTGCGGGTAAAACCACCAGTGTGGCCAAGCTGGGTAAGTTCCTTAAAGAAAAACAGAAGAAAAAAGTGCTGGTTGTTTCCGCTGACGTGTATCGCCCTGCGGCGATTAAGCAGTTGGAAACCCTGGCTGAGGGTGTTGGCATTGATTTCTTCCCGTCTGATGCACAGGAAAAACCGATTGATATCGTCAATCGTGCCCTGCAACAGGCAAAACTTAAGTTTTATGATGTTCTGATTGTCGATACCGCCGGTCGTTTGCACGTCGATGAAGCGATGATGGACGAGATCAAACAGATTCATGCCGCGATTAACCCGGTTGAAACTCTGTTTGTCGTGGATGCCATGACCGGTCAGGATGCGGCTAACACAGCGAAAGCATTTAATGAAGCACTGCCGCTCACCGGCGTGGTGTTGACCAAAGTTGACGGTGATGCCCGTGGTGGTGCTGCGCTGTCGATTCGTCATATTACTGGCAAGCCGATTAAATTCCTCGGTGTCGGTGAAAAGTCAGATGCGCTTGAACCTTTCCACCCCGATCGTGTGGCTTCACGTATTCTGGGGATGGGCGATGTACTCTCCCTGATTGAAGATATCGAAAGCAAAGTTGACCGTGCGCAAGCGGAAAAACTGGCCACCAAGCTGAAAAAAGGTGATGGCTTTGATCTCAATGACTTCTTGGATCAACTAAAGCAAATGCGCAATATGGGCGGTATGGCCAGCATGTTAAGTAAAATGCCGGGTGCGGGCCAGTTGCCAGATAACGTGAAATCGCAGATGGATGATAAAGTGACCGTGCGGATGGAGGCCATCATCAACTCGATGACGCCGAAAGAGCGCGCCAAGCCAGAAATCATCAAAGGTTCACGTAAGCGCCGTATTGCCACTGGTTCTGGTGTGCAAGTGCAGGATGTTAACCGCTTGCTCAAGCAGTTTGATGACATGCAGCGCATGATGAAGAAAATGAAAAATGGCGGCCTGGCCAAAATGATGCGTGGCATGAAAGGTATGATGCCACCGGGTTTCCCAGGGCGCTAAACATCATTTTACGCAGTGGTGCTAACCGGCGTATGATGAGCAAAGATTTCCCGCTGAAAATGGCGGTAAACGAAGAAAATTGTACTCATTCCAAAGTGAGCGCATAGGAATCTACGCTTTAGATTGCTTTTTGCGCCAAAATGAGTAAAATTTTCGGGCTTTTTATATTGCAACTGGACCCCGTTCCCCGATGGGGTCCAGTTGTTTTATTAACTAATGAGGATGTTATGGTAACAATTCGTTTGGCTCGTGGCGGCGCTAAAAAGCGTCCGTTCTATCAAGTAGTAGTGACTGACAGCCGTAATGCTCGTGACGGCCGTTTCATCGAACGTGTAGGCTTCTTTAACCCGATCGCATCTGGTCAGGCTGAAGCTCTGCGTTTGGACCTGGATCGTATCAACCATTGGGTTGGCCTGGGTGCAACAGTTTCTGATCGCGTATCTGCGCTGATCAAAGACGCTAAGAAAGCAGCTTAATCTGTCGCGGTGGTGGTTATTTTATGAGCAAGCAACTCAATCCAGTGGTTCCCGAACAGCCGATTGTTCTCGGTAAAATGGGTTCAACTTACGGCATTCGCGGTTGGCTCAGAGTATTTTCATCCACCGAGAACGCCGAAAGCATTTTTGATTACCAGCCGTGGTTTATCCAGCAGGGTGGTAAGTGGCAGCATGTCGAGTTGGAAGACTGGAAGCGCCACAGTCAAGATCTGATCATCAAAGTTAAAGATGTTGACGATCGGGATGCCGCGAATTTACTGACTAATTGCGAGATTATCGTAGATTCCAAGCAACTACCCACACTAGAAGAGGATGATTACTACTGGAAAGACCTTATGGGTTGTCAGGTAGTAACAACCACGGGTTACGAACTGGGCAAAATCATCGATATGATGGAAACCGGTTCTAACGATGTGATGGTAGTGAAGGCAAACCTGAAAGATGCATTCGGTATGAAGGAGCGGTTGGTCCCGTTTCTTCATGGGCAGGTTATCAAGAAAGTCGATCTCACTGCTCAACGTGTTGAAGTAGATTGGGATCCTGGTTTTTGACCTCCGAATTAAACGGCAAAAATGAGTGGAACAAAACAATGTGGATTGGTGTTATTAGCCTGTTTCCCGAGATGTTCCGCGCAATAACCGATTACGGGGTGACTGGCCGGGCAGTAAAGAATGGCCTGCTGAGCGTGCAGTGTTGGAGTCCTCGTGACTTTACCTACGATCGGCATCGTACCGTGGATGACCGCCCATATGGTGGCGGCCCGGGGATGTTGATGATGGTGCAACCGCTAAGGGAAGCCATCCATGCAGCAAAAGCAGCGGCAGGCGAGGGAGCAAAGGTGATTTATCTGTCACCTCAAGGGCGCAAACT
The DNA here is from genome assembly GCF_000173735.1 of Yersinia aldovae ATCC 35236. GTDB lineage: Bacteria > Pseudomonadota > Gammaproteobacteria > Enterobacterales > Enterobacteriaceae > Yersinia > Yersinia aldovae. The sequence continues at coordinate 109,331 of NZ_ACCB01000010.1, forward strand.
GGACCAACAGGGTGTTTGCGAACTGGCTACCAATCAGAAGATGATTCTGGTGTGTGGTCGGTACGAAGGCGTTGATGAGCGCGTAATCAAAACCGAAATTGATGAAGAATGGTCAATTGGTGATTACGTTCTCAGCGGTGGCGAGCTGCCAGCAATGACGCTGATAGATTCAGTCTCCCGGTTTATTCCGGGTGTACTAGGTCATCAGGCTTCGGCGGAGGAAGATTCCTTTGTTGATGGATTGCTGGATTGCCCACACTACACTCGTCCTGAGGTGTTAGCAGGGATGGAAGTACCGCCAGTCTTGCTGTCGGGTAACCATGCCGAGATTCGTCGCTGGCGCTTAAAGCAGTCGCTGGGCCGTACCTGGCTTAGAAGACCTGAACTTCTGGAAAGCCTAGCTCTGACTGACGAGCAAATGGTGTTGCTGGCTGAGTTCCAACGGGAACACAAGCCCTGAAGCAACAGAACTATGAAAGGAATGTTGTGCCGCGTGCCAACTTCCTGATATATCAGTTTACCTAGGGTAAGAGACTTATTATGAGCAATATTATCAAGCAAATCGAACAAGAGCAGATGAAGCAAGACGTGCCTGCATTCCGTCCGGGTGATTCCGTGGAAGTTAAGGTATGGGTTGTTGAAGGTTCTAAAAAGCGTCTGCAGGCATTCGAGGGCGTGGTTATCGCTATTCGTAACCGCGGTCTGCATTCTGCGTTCACCGTTCGTAAAATTTCCAACGGCGAAGGTGTTGAGCGTGTATTCCAAACTCACTCCCCAGTAATCGACAGCATTACTGTGAAACGTCGTGGTGCCGTTCGTCAAGCGAAACTGTACTATCTGCGTGAGCGTACTGGTAAGTCTGCTCGTATCAAAGAGCGCCTTAACCGCACTAACTAAGGTACAGCTCAGGCTTCATCCAAAAGTTAATAGTTATGAAGGGGTTAGCCATGTGCTAACCCCTTTTTTTATTCCTATACTCGTCATACTTCAAGCTGCATATGCGTTAGTTGCCTTCGCTGCGAGCCGCGTTCAAATCTGCTCCCAGCAGATTTGTCACCCCAGTCACTTACTCGTGCAAGCTCCAGGGGGTTTACTCCGTTGCTGCCTTTGTGCAACTCGAATTATTTAGGGTATAGAAGATAAATAGAAGGGATATCAGAGGGAATTAGCGTGGCATCACACCACGCTATAGATAATGATTAGAGGCCGTAAACCAGAGTTACCGATGTTGTGGTATCAGTATTTTTTGGTGCACTGGCAGGTGGCTTAGTGTTGTAGGTCACGACATAAGCCAGGCGTAATGCGAAACTTTTATTGATAGCAACATTCAACGCCGTTTCGGAGTTCAACGTCGTTTCTTCGTTTGCTAATGCAGAAACACCTTCACTGAACACCGTATTATCGGTCAGTTGATAAGTATAGTTTGCACCGCCATAAGCCAATGCTTTCGTCGCACGTCCACCGCCATAAAACTCATCATGGCGAACGCCCGGACCAAATTCCACCCGCAGATTATGCAGTGGTGTGGTCATAATCTGACGACCATAACCCGTGGTTAAAACAGAGCGGGAATCAAAACCGTTATAACGGTCACTCAACCAACTGGCTTGCCCAAATAGATAGTTACGATCAGTCAGATTGTAGCGAGTACGGCCACCTAACTGATAACGTTCGGAAGAGCGCTCATTGTTAGCACTGGTATTACGGGCCGCTCCCCACAAACTATAAGCGGTGTTAGGCTGGAACCAGGTTAAGGTTGAGTTAGCGGTCAATGTCGAGTTGGTGGTATTGCCTGACTGTGCGGTATAGCCTGCTTCAACGGTACCATCGAAGCTCTTTTTGGCTGTGGCTGGATCGTCTAAGGCAGTAAAAACAGTCCCATCAGCAAGAACAGAAGTGCTGAAAAGAGATAACGCGAGTGTGCTGAGATAAAACGGCAACGCCCTGGTATGACGCAAAGAGAACATAATAGGCCTATGGTGAAAAAACGATGTTGTGATGCGGCCCGCATTGTATCAGGTGTGATAAAAGTTATTCAGAAGATATTTCCGATTAAATAATTAATTATAACAACTGTCATTTTCCAATGAGTTGATTCTTAAAATGTAATAAAGGGAAAGTGTGTTTTGAAGTGAAAGAACATAAAACGATAATAAACTATGGCAGCACTCGGTTGATATCATTGTTAATGAGGTGAATATACCATCGAAATACTCCACCTTTTTATGTCAATAATTGACTTTATCGCCAGATAATAGTTGGAAATAAATGAAAAAGGCCGAAATAAATCGGCCTCTGAGGTTTTATAATCGCTATTACATAAACGTCGTTACCAGCAGGTAACCGGTAATACAAGAACAGATGACGCCAATAAGACCTGGAATGATAAAACTGTGGTTAATAATGAATTTACCAATTTTAGTTGTTCCGGAGCGGTCAAAACCGATACAGGCAAGGTCACTTGGGTAAGTCGGTAAAACAAAGTAACCGTAGGCCGCCGGGAAGAATGCAATCAGCATTTTAGGGTCAACACCTAACTGTAAGCCCATCGGTGCAATGGCTGCGAGTGCCGCAGCTTGGCTGTTTACCAGTTTGGATACCAGGAACAGTACAATGGCATAGGTCCACGGTTGGCTCTTCACCACATCTTCTAATACCAACTTCAATTCACCCATATGGGCCTGGAAGAAGGTATCACTCATCCAGGCAACACCGAATACAGAGAATATGGCGACCATACCTGCTTTGAACACCGCACCATTAGAGATATCGCTGGGTTTAACTTTACAGCCAATAAGAATAACTGCGCCGGCAATTAACATCATCATCTGAATAACCAGATTCATCGACAATGATTGCATTTTACCTTTAACTTCAAATGCAGGGCGCAGATCAGCAAAGGCACCAAGCAATACTACGATTGCGATAGCTGCGAAGAATATCCAGGTCGACCAATAAGCTTGTTTTGGGAAAACCTGATTCAATAACGTATCTGTTGAGCCATAGATGAAAGCGCGCTGTTCTGGGTCTTTGATTTTTTCCTGAAAATCAGGATCTTTATCTAAATCTTTGCCGCGGCGAAGGCTCCATAATGCGGCCATCAGTACCCCGACCAAAGAGGCTGGGACTGATACGGCTAAAATTTCCAGAATGCTATATGCATGGCCGATACCATGATTGGCACCAATAATTGATACTAATGACACCACCGCGACCGATACCGGGGATGCGGTAATTGCCATTTGCGAGGCAACTGATGCCACCGCCATTGGGCGTTCCGGGCGAATGCCTTTTTTAATGGCAATATCAGAAATAATAGGGAACATGGTATAAACAACATGCCCGGTGCCGCATAAAAAGGTTAATGACCAGGTTGTGAAGGGAGCTAATAGCGTAATGTGCTGAGGATGTTTTCGTAATAATCGTTCAGCAAATTGCATCATGACATTTAAGCCACCGGCAGTTTGTAATACAGCAGCACAACCAATAACGGCTAATATTGTCAGCATGACATCGACTGGCGGTTTACCGGGTTCGAGGCCAAAGATAAAGGTTAGAATAAAGAGGCCAATACCACTTATTAACCCTAGCCCCATACCACCGTAGCGAGTCCCCAGTAATAGACAGAGGATTATAATTATAAATTGCAGTGTTATCATAACGTTCCCTTGCTTCCGACATGAATGAAATTCAGTGTGGTATTTGCTTTTTTTAAGCAATGAGTATGGCTCTTATTCGTCTTTCTCTATCAGAGAATAAATTGCATTGATTAAATTTGGGCTAATATCAAGGGAGTATTGTTGAGTTATGTAATTAATTAAATCTGAGAGCTGCCTCTATTTTTATCGCCATGCTGACTTTTCTAATTAAATAAAGTGGTATGCCGGAAAATTAAGGATATATAAAAGTTAAAATGTAAAAATAATGTATTAATATTGTTTTGTTTTAATGTGTTAATTATCTAACGAAATGTATTTATCGTTACATTGTGGTTTTAAATTATCAATAGTCCGTAACTTATGGGATTGCCAACCCTCAGCTAATCCCCAACTTTTCCTTTAGGGGTTTCAGGTAGCGACGGCTGACAGGAATATGTTTACCGGAACGGGTGATCACTTCTGCGGAGCCATTGTCCATCAACTGAATCTCTCCTAACTGCTCGGTATTGACCATATATTGCCGGTGACAGCGAACAAAAGGGGTTTTTTCTTCCAGAGTTTTGAGTGATAACTGGGTATAGCCGGATTGCACCGTTCCGATGACATGCACCCCACTTAGCTCAGAACTGAGATATTCCACCTCCTCAATTTTGAGTAAAAAGATACGATTGTGACCAGAGCAAGGAATATGGCGCAGCATCGGTTCTGTGATTTTTTGTAAATTATTTTTTACACAAAGACCTCTTCTGAGGCGAGCTAGCGTTTTGGCTAACCGCTGCTGGTCGAGTGGTTTTAACAGATAGTCAAAGGCGTGTTCTTCAAAAGCACGAATGGCATATTCGTCGTAAGCTGTGACAAAAACGATATGTGGCATGTTGTCGGGATTCAGCATTGATGCCAGCTCCAGGCCATTTATTCTGGGCATCTGGATGTCGAGAAATATGACATCAGGCTGTAGGCGCTGGATTGCAGGGATGGCTTCCAGTGCGTTGCTACATTCGGCGACGATCTCAATATCCTGTTCTTCACTTAATCTCTCGCGTAAATCTTCACGCGCAGGTTGTTCATCGTCGACGATGATGACTCTTAACATATAGCCTCCACAAATTTCTCGCATTTTATCATGGCCTTCGAGGGAGGTTGAGACCATCGGTGTAAACTGAGACTTACCGCAAACGTTAGACTGAAATGTGCCTGTAAACTCGGTGGTAATTATTTATTTACACTTATGGATTGAAAACTTTACACGTCATGGTATTGTAAAGCTCTCAAACGATAAATACGCAAAATGACATCCGCTAAACAGAGACAGGTAAAGAATATGATCATGCAAAAAGATGCGCTCAATAATGTCCATATCAGTGCTGAACAAATACTGATAACGCCGGAAGAACTGAAAAACCAGTTTCCATTGAGCGCCAATGATCAGTATGCGATTGCAACCGCACGCAAAACCATTGCTGACATTGTTCAGGGACGCGATCCACGCCTATTGGTGGTGTGCGGCCCATGCTCGATCCACGATGTGGATGCCGCTCTGGATTATGCGCGTCGTTTGCAGACCCTCGCTGCACAATTGAGTGATAGCCTGTATATCGTTATGCGAGTCTATTTTGAAAAACCACGAACCACGGTAGGCTGGAAAGGTCTCATTAATGATCCGGCAATGGACGGTTCCTTTGATGTGGAAGCGGGTTTACATATTGCCCGTCGTTTATTGCTGGATTTAGTCGGTATGGGATTGCCATTGGCAACGGAGGCTCTGGACCCGAATAGCCCGCAATACTTAGGCGACCTGTTTAGTTGGTCGGCAATCGGTGCGCGCACCACCGAATCGCAAACTCACCGTGAAATGGCTTCAGGTTTATCCATGCCAGTTGGGTTTAAGAATGGTACTGACGGCAGTTTGGGCACTGCTATCAATGCGATGCGCGCCGCCGCTATGCCACACCGCTTCATGGGGATTAACCAGTCGGGCCAAGTTTGCCTACTGCAAACTCAGGGCAACCCAGATGGTCATGTGATTTTGCGCGGTGGTAAAACACCTAATTACAGCGCACAAGATGTCGCTCAGTGTGAAAAACAGATGCAGGATGCAGGACTCGTTCCATCCTTAATGATAGATTGCAGTCATGGTAATTCGAATAAAGACTACCGTCGTCAGGTTGCGGTTGCTGAATCTGTGGTTGAACAGATTCAGGCGGGTAATCGTTCTATCACGGGTGTGATGCTGGAAAGTAACATCCATGAGGGTAATCAGTCATCTGAGCAACCTCGTGCCGATATGCGCTACGGTGTTTCAGTAACCGATGCTTGTATTGACTGGGAAAGCACCGAGACCCTGTTACGCGGTATGCGCCAGGCGTTGCGTTCAGCGCTGGCGACACGGACTGTAAAGGAAAAGTAAGTATGGTGGCTGAACTGACCGCTTTACGTGATCAAATTGATGAAGTCGATAAAGCACTATTGGATTTGCTGGCAAAACGCCTGCATTTGGTGGCAGAAGTCGGTGAAGTAAAAAGCCGCTATGGTTTGCCTATCTATGTTCCAGACCGTGAGGCCGCAATGCTGGCCTCACGTCGGCAAGAGGCAGAGGCTTTAGGCGTACCCCCTGATTTGATTGAAGATGTATTGCGCCGGGTGATGCGTGAGTCTTATACCAGCGAAAATGATAAAGGTTTTAAAACCCTGTGCCCACAATTGCGCTCGGTGGTTATCATCGGTGGTGAAGGGCAGATGGGGCGCTTATTTAGCCGAATGCTCACACTGTCCGGTTATCAGATAAAAACGCTGGAACACGACGATTGGCCGCAGGCTGAATCTATTCTGGCAGATGCCGGGATGGTGATTGTCAGCGTACCGATTCATATCACGGAAGAAGTGATTGGCCGGTTACCTAAATTGCCGTCAGATTGTATTTTGCTGGATCTTGCTTCAGTCAAAAATAAGCCGTTGCAAGCGATGCTAGCCGCTCATGATGGCCCAGTTGTCGGCCTACACCCGATGTTTGGGCCAGATGTTGGCAGCCTGGCGAAGCAGGTTGTGGTGTATTGCGATGGGCGTGACCCGCAAGCCTATCAGTGGCTGCTCGAGCAGTTGCAGGTATGGGGCGCGCGATTACATCGTTCCAGCGCGGTCGAACATGACCAGAATATGGCGTTCATTCAGGCATTAAGGCATTTTGCGACTTTTGCCTATGGGCTGCATTTGGCCGAGGAGAATGTGCAACTCGAACAACTGTTAGCGCTTTCTTCGCCAATCTATCGTCTGGAATTGGCAATGGTGGGGCGGCTATTCGCACAAGATCCACAACTGTACGCTGATATTATTATGTCGTCGGAAGATAATCTGGCGCTGATCAAGCGTTACTATAAACGCTTTGGTGAGGCGATCACCTTGCTTGAGCAAAATGACAAACAAGCCTTTGTGCAAAGTTTCCAGAAAGTTGAGTGTTGGTTTGGTGATTATGCGGAGCGCTTCTTGATGGAGAGCCGTTCATTATTGCGTCAGGCGAATGATAATCGCCAGTAATTATACCCGTCATCTTTCAAGCCGCAGGTGTGTTGACTGCACTCGTTTACCCGAATCACTTAC
>NZ_ACCB01000009.1 GCF_000173735.1 Yersinia aldovae ATCC 35236
CGGGGATAATTATTCTCCTGTTAGCCCCTGCTGTCAAACCTTTCATCGGATTTTTCTTTTTTGTACGGTGTTATATCCACTGCGATGGATTAATTATTCATCTAGTATTTGCGTTTATTGTTAGTTATGTAAGTTCATGTTGTAATTCCTTATACTGTGATGAACTTAACAAAATCCAGCGGATGAAATATAAACGGTGGAAAAGCGAGAGTATTGTGTAATTATTGTTACTAAGGTATTAAATGATTGGCAAGTTATTATTAATGCATAGAAAAACCAGACAGACAAGTTAAGACCAAAGAGCCAGCATAGAGCTCAAAATCTCACAAATACAGGAAGAGGGAATGGGAAAGATGGTAGACCAATCCAAGATAGTGGCAGAATCGTTGCCGGAACCTGAAGAGCACCTGCAACGGAGTCTCTCCAACCGCCATATCCAATTGATTGCTATTGGCGGTGCCATAGGTACCGGGTTGTTTATGGGATCAGGCAAAACCATCAGCCTTGCCGGGCCGTCGATTATTTTCGTTTATATGATAATCGGTTTTATGCTGTTTTTCGTGATGCGGGCCATGGGTGAACTGCTGCTCTCGAATTTAAAATATAAATCATTCAGTGACTTTGCCGCCGACCTGCTTGGCCCCTGGGCCGGTTTTTTCACTGGCTGGACATATTGGTTTTGTTGGGTCATCACCGGCATTGCCGATGTTGTCGCCATTACCGCTTATGCGCAGTTCTGGTTCCCTGGATTCTCCCAATGGGTGGCCTCATTATTAGTCGTTTTGCTGCTGCTGTCGTTGAATTTGGCAACCGTAAAAATGTTCGGCGAAATGGAGTTCTGGTTTGCCATGATCAAAATTGTGGCAATTGTCGCTCTGATTTTTGCCGGCTTGACCATGGTCTTAATGAGTTATCAGTCACCATCGGGGGTAACCGCATCATTTACGCATTTATGGAATGATGGCGGAATGTTCCCGAAAGGCATCAGCGGCTTCTTTGCTGGTTTCCAGATTGCTGTTTTTGCCTTTGTGGGTATTGAATTAGTTGGGACTACCGCCGCGGAAACCAAAGATCCTGAGGTGGTATTACCACGCGCAATCAATTCCATCCCTATCCGCATTATTATGTTCTATGTTTTCTCATTGATTATGATTATGTCGGTAACGCCGTGGGGTTCTGTTGTTGCGGATAAAAGCCCGTTTGTCGAGTTGTTCGTTCTGGTTGGACTGCCCGCAGCGGCGAGCGTAATTAACTTTGTGGTTTTAACTTCTGCGGCATCCTCAGCTAACAGCGGAGTGTTCTCCACCAGCCGTATGTTGTTCGGTTTGGCAAAAGAAGGTGATGCACCAAAGCAGTTTGGTAAACTATCACGCCGCTCGGTTCCCGCCTCCGGCCTGACATTTTCGTGTATCTGCTTGTTGGGCGGCGTGGTACTGATTTATCTCATTCCGAACGTGATGACCGTATTTACGTTGGTCACCACCGTTTCGGCGATTCTGTTTATGTTCGTCTGGACCATCATCCTTTGCTCTTATTTGGTGTATCGCAAAAGACGCCCTGCGTTACATAAAAAATCCATCTACAAAATGCCCGCTGGGATTTTTATGTCTTGGCTCTGCATGGCATTCTTCGCTTTTGTATTGGTGCTATTAACCCTTGAAAGTGATACCCGCCAGGCGCTGATTGTAACGCCGCTGTGGTTTGTCATTCTGAGCATCGGTTATTTTATTTTAAAGAAACGCAGAACCCGTTTGTACGATAGTAATAATCATTAAATGTTACGGCGTCAGCGTTTCTCTGACGCCTATTTTGCTAACCAAACAGCATTAACCGACACCAAACTCAATACATATTAAGCAAGTAGCATTTAGCTATCAGGAATAGTATTAACCACAGCTCACCCTATTATTGTGAAAGAACAACAGCGGTGGAGGATACCTTTAAAAACAGCCGCTAAAGGGTTAACTTTGGGTACAGCTAAAGTTGCAGCCTGAGCGTATTGGCGTATGGTTAATAGGTGTCATTAACAGCAACTATGATGACATCATCAGCATTATTCAATAAATCTGATTGGAGTATCGCGAGATGGCGAAAATTTTAGTGCTTTACTATTCCATGTATGGGCATATCGAAACACTGGCCGGGGCCATTGCCGAGGGTGCAAAAAAAGTCAGCGGCGTTGAAGTGACCATCAAGCGGGTGCCGGAAACCATGCCACCGGAGGCTTTCGCTAATGCAGGCGGTAAAACCCACCAACAAGCGCCAGTCGCCACCCCAAAGGAACTGGCTGACTACGATGGTATCATTTTCGGCACCCCAACCCGCTTTGGTAATATGGCCGGGCAGATGCGCACTTTTCTTGACCAAACCGGTGGTTTATGGGCGTCTGGCGCATTGTTCGGTAAAGTCGCCAGCGTATTTGCCTCAACCGGTACTGGCGGTGGCCAGGAACACACTATTACCTCCACCTGGACGACACTGGCACACCACGGTTTTATTATTGTGCCTATCGGCTATGGCGCTAAAGAATTGTTCGATGTTTCGCAGACGCGCGGCGGCACTCCTTACGGGGCTACCACGATTGCAGGTGGTGATGGTTCTCGCCAGCCAAGCGCTGAGGAACTCGCCATCGCCCGTTTCCAGGGCGAGCATGTGGCGAAGATTACCGCTAAATTAACCCGTTGAATTATCATGAAAAGCACCACTAAAGTGGTGCTTGATTTCAAGCTCAGGATTCAAGTAGCCTTTGTGCTAAATAGTGGTTGGCATCCACCACACCCGGTAAGACGAAGAAGTATCCCCCGCCGATCGGTTTAACATACTCTTCCAGCGCCTCACCATTGAGGCGGTTTTGCACCGCCAGGAATGCTGTTTCCAAATCAGACTGGTAGCAGACAAACAACAACCCCATATCCAGTTGTCCCGAATTTGAAACGCCTAATGAGTAACTGTAACCACGACGTAACATCAGGTTATTCTGGGTTTCTGCCGTCCGTGGGTTTGCCAAACGAATATGCGCATCCATTTTAATGACTTTGCCGTCAGGGTCTTGGGCATAATCTGGCTCATCATGTTCATAAACCATCCCCAATGGCGCGCCGCTGTGCTTATCGCGGCCAAAAATGGTTTGCTGCTCCTGTAATGGCGTGCGGTCCCAAAACTCAACTTTAAAGCGAATAATCCGTGCAGCCTGATAACTACCGCCCACGGCCCAATCTGGTTCTCCGGCATTTTTCTGAACCCAGACCACTTGATTGATCAGCGGCTTATTGCTGGTTTTAGGGTTGGCAGTACCGTCTTTAAAACCCAACAAGTTGATCGGCGTCTCTTTGCCTTTACTGCGAGCTGCGTGAGCAGAAATAAAGCCTTCGCGCTTCCAGCGCACGCTAAGTAAGTCCGGCGTGTGCTTAATAATATCGCGCAGCGCATGAATGACGGTTTCATTGGTGTTGGCACAGATTTGTAGCAAGATATCACCATGACATAAACCAGCATCCAGTGAATCATTGGGAAAGCGGGTCATTTTCTGTAGCCGCAGTGGTTTTTGCCCCTGTAAACCAAAACGCTCGTCAAACAACGAGTCACCGACAGAAACCGTGATGGTCAGGTTATCGGGATAAATTTCCGGCCCCATAATCCCGGAATCCAGCGGCGGTAACTTGGCATCTACCGCGGGCGCATGACCACCACGCGTCAGAAAGGCCAGTCGCTCAGTCAGCAGTTTGAATAAACGCGTCAGAGCCGCTTTGTCTGTGGCCAAAACATCAAAAGCCACCAACATCATCGCCGCCTGCTGCGAGGTTAATACCCCAGCCTGATGCGGGCCGTAAAAAGGGTGTTTCTGCCAGCGCTCATCTTGCACGGGTGCAGATTCGGGTGCAGTGCAATCCGCCGCGCGAGCTATTTTTGCCCCGCCGAGCGCCAATGCCCCACTCATCATGCCCATACCGAGCAGTAAACGCCGCCGGGACGGCAAAGCCGCCCCATTATCCTGTGGATACGGCCCGTATTGCGGGCCGGTTTTCTTATTCATCTTAACCAACCTTAATCCAGACCTAATACACCACGCAGTTGAGCCAGGTCTTCCGCCAGCGCTGTAATCGGCCCTTTCATGGCATTACGGTCAGCATCGGTTAACTTCTCGTAGGATTCATAGCCCTCTTTGGTACGGTATTTCGCCAGCACGCTATCAACCGTTTTAAAGTTGGCATCAATTTTATCCAACAACGGCTTATCGGCTTTTTCCAGTAATGGCCACAGCAGATTAACAATTTTCTGTGCGCCATCGACGTTAGCCTGAAAATCCCACAGGTCAGTGCGGCTATAGCGGTCTTCTTCACCGCTAATTTTGCTGGCGGCAACTTCCTCAATCAGACCGGCGGCCCCACCTACCACTTTATTCGGTGCGAATGTCAGGTGAGTAATACGTTTTTGCAGTTCTCGCGTGTCCTGATACAGTTGGTCGGCGAATTTATCCGCGCCTTTGGTGGTGTTATCACCAAACAGGATTTTCTCTAAACGGTGGAATCCGGTAAATTTCGGATCAGCCGCTTTCTGCTCAAAATCGTCTTCACGGGCATCAATGCTACCATCCAAATCTGAGAACAATTCGGCGATCGGCTCAATACGCTCATAGTGCTGACGCGTTGGTGCATACAACTTGCGCGCCAATGCCAGATCACCGTTTTTGATTGCATCAGTAAAAGCTTTGGTTTGGGTCACCAACTGAGTGACTTCTTGTGTTACATAGACTTTATACTCAGCAATCGGCCCAACCAGTGCCATCGCATCTGGTTTTACCGCCGTGTGATCGCCCACCGCAGTGACGGTCAGCGTCCCTTTTGGATTGCTCAGTAAGCCGCACGTCATATCGTATTCACCCGGTTCCAAATTGGCGGTCATTTTCTGGGTAAAGCCCGGCGCGATATTCTCACGCTCCTCAACCACCATCACCCCTTTGAGGATTTCCCACTCCAGCCCCTTTTGGCTGGCATTGTGCACAATAAACTGGGTTTTACCGGCAGGAATGGACAACATCATTGGTTCACATTGCTTATCATTAACGGTAATTTTAACTTGTGGAATATCAGCCGCTTGTGCGTTGATAGCCACAGCAGGCAGAGCCAACAGCGCGGCGTGTAAGGCAGTGCGACGGAAGAACCGGTTAGACATGTGAAAATCCCTGAATTATTGGTTAGTTTTCTGCGCAACAGATGAGGTTGAGGCCGCCGTGGTGCGTGGTGGAAGGAAAAAGAAAATCAATGCCGGAATCAGATAGATAGAGTAAACCGCGACTTCACTGACTGTCGGCGCTTCCTGATAGCCAAACATGCCCTCAAGGAAGGTGCCAAGCAGTGAATGGGTGGAGAGTACCGCCGTCAGATTGAAAGCAATGTCTTGGAAATGGTTCCACAAACCTGCTTCATGGAAGGCTCTGATCGCCCCGGCAGCCAGGCCAGCAGCGACAAACAAGATAAACAGACTGGTCCATTTAAAGAATTTAGCCAGGTGCAGCTTAATACCGCCCCAGTAGATGGCCATACCGACCAGAATGGCGCAGCTCAGCCCCAGTATTGCACCGATCGGTGCGCCAATTCCAACATCCTGCTGGAAAGCCGCCAGTAAGAAGAAAACTGACTCAAGCCCTTCACGGGCTACAGCAAAAAAGACCATTGCCACCAATGCCCAGCCCTGACCGCGGCCAGAACTTAATGCATGGTCAATCGCCCCTTCCAGATGGACTTTGACTGACCTGGATACTTTGCGCATCCAGAAAACCATATAAGTTAAAATGCAAACTGCCACCACCGCAATAATGCCTTCAAACAGCTCTTGCTGTTTCTGCGGAACTCGCCGGTGGTTTCATTGATAAAAATGCCGATAGCCAGGCAAAGCACTGCGGCTGTCACGACACCAATCCATACAGCGCCCATCCATTGACCGCGTTGAGTACGTTTAAGGTAACTGGCGATCAGGCTAACAATCAGCGCGGCTTCCAGCCCTTCACGAAACATAATAAGAAATGGGACAAACATGCTGAACACCCCTGCGGTGGATATGGGTATAAATGTGTAATGATAGATAGCGTCAATTTACGTAAAGAAAAGTAAAACTAAAAACGATAGTGATTATCATTCTAAGCAAAAGAAATTCAAGAGGCGGAATAAGAATATTGTTAACAAAACTGTGGCAAGTTGTTTCTGCCCAGTTAAATAACAAGATAATTCATTGAGATAGGATTTACTGCAAAATCTATTTTTCTGCGAAAACAGCCACCGACAATAAACAATTTCAACTAAAAAATAGCCTCCTGCGTGACAGGAGGCCATGATTAGCGCGAGTACGTTTAATTAAGTAAACCCCGTCGCGGGATTATACCGTCTTGAATTCAGCTTCTGCTTGACGGAAACGTTCAGTAATTGTCTTGCTCGGCGTGCTGCCCATTAGGCTAACGACCACAATGGCAATACTGGCAAACAGGAAGCCTGGGATAATCTCGTACAAATCCAGCCACGCATACTGTTTCCAGACGATAACCGTGATAGCCCCAATCAACATCCCAGCCAGCGCACCGTTACGGGTCATGCGTGGCCACATAACTGAAATTAATACCACCGGGCCAAATGCAGCACCAAAGCCCGCCCATGCATAGCTTACCAAGCCCAAGACCCGGTTGTTTGGGTCTGCCGCCAGCGCAATGGCAATCAACGCCACCAACAGCACCATCACACGCCCAACCCACACTAACTCTTTTTGGCTGGCTTTTTTACGCAGGAAAGCTTTGTACAAATCTTCCGTTAGTGCACTTGAGCACACCAGTAACTGGCAGCTTAGAGTGCTCATGACCGCAGCCAAAATAGCTGAAAGCAAAATACCGGCGATCCACGGATTGAACAGTAATTTGGCTAATTCAATGAATACTCTCTCGCCATTTTGAGTGACATTTCCCGCCTGTTCTGGATGATTTTCAAAGTAAGCAATACCGAAGAAGCCCACCGCGATAGTCCCTGCCAGACAAAGAATCATCCAGGTCATACTGATGCGGCGCGCGCTACGGATAGTCCGGTGCGAGTCTGCCGCCATAAAGCGAGCCAGGATATGCGGTTGTCCAAAATAACCCAAGCCCCAGCCAAGCAGCGAGAGGATCGCAACCAGATTAAGCCCTTTAAACATATCGACATTTGCCGGGTTTTTAGCGGTAATCACCATCATCGAAGTATCGATGCCACCCACCGCCAAAATAACAATAATCGGTGTCAGGATCAGGGCAAAAATCATTAAAGTCGCCTGCACAGTATCCGTCCAACTGACTGCGAGGAAACCACCAATAAAGGTATAAGCAATCGTTGCCGCAGCACCCGCCCATAAGGCCGTGCCATAACTGAGGCCAAAAGTGCTTTCGAATAGACGCGCACCGGCGACAATCCCTGAAGCACAATAAATAGTAAAGAACACTAAAATGACCACCGCCGATATTACCCGCAGTAATTTACTCTTGTCTTCAAAACGGCTGGTAAAATAATCAGGCAGGGTCAAGGCATTATTATTGGCCTCGGTATGAACCCGTAGACGGCCAGCAACCAGTTTCCAGTTAAAATAAGCGCCAATGACCAGACCAATAGCTATCCAGCTTTCGGAAATACCGGAGAGGAAAATAGCGCCCGGTAACCCCATTAATAGCCAACCACTCATATCAGAAGCCCCGGCAGATAATGCGGTAACCACACTGCCTAAACTTCGTCCGCCCAAAATATAATCATCAAAGTTATTGGTTGCCCGGTAAGCCATTAGGCCAATTAATATCATGCCAAAAATGTAAATTAAAAAAGTCACCAACATTGGTGTATTCATCATCATGAAGTATCTCCATAGTGCGTATTATCGTTTTAATACATTTCGCTATTTTTAGTCGTTTTCGCTAAGGCGATTTTATGCCCACCTCTGGCTCCCCTGTCGGAACGTGACACTGAATTACACCAGAGAAGAATAATTAGCAACAGGTGAACTATCCATAACAACTATTCGCAAGCGAATGGATATCTCACGATTGCTATCCTAGAGGACTCCTTTCACTTACCACAACAACTTCAACAAATATTTTACAAAAAACTCACCCTGCATCACATTACGCACCGTAAAAAGTTACACCTTCCATTACAAAATGAGTTGCACCTTAGGTTAATACCTGACTCCACCTGCCATTGTTAGCAATAATGCTTACTACACATAATATTCAGCCCCCGCCATGACCGAGTGAATTGTTAAAAACAAGACTGAATTCACACTTCACTCACATGACTTATTTAACACGGTTGCACAAAGTTGCAACATGGCTAATATTGTCAGGATTGAAACGATAACTTCCCTTATTAAAATAAAGGAGCCGGACAGTATGGGCAGCACTACGATGGGTGTAAAACTTGACGAAGCGACACGCGATCGCATCAAGGGCGCAGCACAAAAAATTGACCGCACACCGCACTGGCTAATTAAGCAGGCTATTTTTAACTATTTGGAACGGCTGGAAACCAACAGTGAAATACCGGAACTTCCGCTAGTTAATAGCGCCGCTATCCAAGAAGCGGACGATATTATGCCGCAAACTGATGAAAGCACCCACCAGCCATTCCTTGATTTTGCAGAACAAGTTCTACCTCAGTCGGTTATCCGTGCTGCTATCACTGCGGCCTACCGCCGCCCGGAAACTGAAGCTATTCCAATGTTATTGGAACAAGCCCGGCTGCCAGAAGATGTGGCACTGGCAACCCATAAGTTGGCCTATTCCATTGCGGAGAAACTGCGTAATCAGAAAAGCGCTAATGGCCGTGCGGGCATGGTGCAAGGCTTGCTACAAGAATTCTCCCTTTCTTCACAGGAAGGCGTGGCTTTGATGTGTTTGGCCGAAGCACTATTGCGTATTCCAGATAAGCCAACCCGCGATGCGCTTATCCGCGATAAGATTAGCAACGGCAACTGGCACGCCCACCTGGGCCGCAGCCCGTCAATGTTTGTCAATGCTGCAACCTGGGGCTTGCTATTTACCGGTCATTTGGTGTCTACCCATAATGAAACCAAACTCTCCAGTTCACTGAACCGTATTATTGGTAAAGGTGGCGAGCCGCTGATCCGCAAAGGCGTGGATATGGCAATGCGTCTGATGGGGGAACAGTTTGTCACCGGTGAAACCATTGCTGAAGCGTTGGCTAATGCCCGAAAACTGGAAAATACTGGGTTCCGTTACTCATATGACATGCTGGGTGAAGCCGCATTGACGGAGGCCGATGCGCAGGCTTATCTGCTCTCCTACCAACAAGCTATTCATGCTATCGGCAAAGCCTCAAATGGCCGTGGTATCTATGAGGGGCCGGGGATCTCTATCAAGTTATCCGCCCTGCACCCGCGCTATAGCCGCGCGCAGTATGAGCGGGTAATGGATGAGCTTTATCCACGTTTATTGTCACTGACCTTGCAAGCCCGTCAGTATGATATCGGTATTAATATTGATGCAGAAGAAGCTGATCGGCTGGAAATCTCCCTCGACTTGCTGGAAAAACTCTGCTTTGAGCCAAAGTTAGCGGGTTGGAATGGTATTGGCTTTGTTATTCAGGCTTACCAGAAACGCTGCCCGTTCACCATTGATGCCGTGATTGATATGGCGCAGCGCAGTCGTCGCCGCCTAATGATTCGTCTGGTCAAAGGGGCATACTGGGATAGCGAAATCAAACGCGCCCAAGTCGATGGATTAGAAGGTTACCCGGTCTATACCCGCAAAGTGTATACCGATGTCTCTTATCTGGCCTGCGCGCGTAAATTACTGGCGGTACCTAACCTGATTTATCCGCAATTTGCCACCCACAATGCCCATACACTCTCGGCGATTTATCACCTTGCTGGCCACAATTACTATCCCGGCCAATATGAATTCCAGTGTCTGCATGGTATGGGTGAACCGCTCTACGAGCAGGTTGTGGGAAAAGTTGCCGATGGCAAGCTGAACCGCCCATGCCGCATTTACGCCCCAGTCGGTACTCACGAAACCTTGCTGGCGTATCTGGTGCGCCGCCTGCTTGAGAACGGTGCGAATACCTCGTTTGTAAACCGTATTGCCGATGCCACATTACCGCTCGATGAGCTGGTAGCTGATCCGGTGAGTGCTGTAGAGGCGATGGCGGCAAGTGAAGGCCAATTAGGGTTGCCCCACCCACGTATTCCCTTGCCTCGTGAGTTATATGGTAAAGAACGCGCTAACTCAAGCGGGCTTGATCTGGCCAACGAACACCGTTTGGCCTCACTCTCCAGCGCGCTGCTGACCAGCGCCAGTCAAATGTGGCGGGCCGAACCTCTTATCGATGCCTATCTTGATAGCGGCGTAGAAAAACCCGTTATTAACCCCGCAGAACCTAGTGATATCGTCGGTTATGTCCGCGAGGCAACAGAGGCTGAAGTCAGCCGTGCATTAGATGCGGCCGCCAGCGCAGGTGCTATCTGGTTTGCCACACCACCGGTTGAACGTGCTGCCATATTGGTCCGCGCAGCCGAGCTGATGGAAAGCCAAATGCAAACGCTGATGGGTATTCTGGTACGTGAAGCCGGGAAAACCTTCAGTAATGCTATCGCAGAGGTGCGTGAAGCCGTTGATTTCCTAAATTATTATGCAGGAATAGTGCGCGATAACTTCGCCAATGATAGCCACCGTCCACTCGGTCCGGTGGTGTGTATCAGCCCGTGGAACTTCCCGCTGGCGATATTTACCGGTCAGGTTGCGGCAGCGCTGGCGGCCGGTAATAGTGTGTTGGCCAAACCCGCAGAGCAAACACCGCTGATTGCCGCGCAAGCCGTTCGTATTTTGCTGGAAGCGGGCATCCCAGCCGGTGTTCTACAACTGTTGCCAGGCCAGGGGGATACCGTCGGCGCAACTCTGGTTAATGATGTCCGTGTCCGCGGCGTGATGTTTACCGGTTCAACCGAAGTCGCCACTATTTTGCAACGTAGTATCGCAGGTCGACTCGATCCTCAAGGCCGCCCGACACCACTGATTGCCGAAACCGGTGGTCTGAATGCCATGATTGTTGACTCATCAGCATTAACGGAACAGGTGGTAACCGACGTTGTCGCGTCAGCGTTTGACAGCGCGGGTCAACGCTGCTCTGCTCTGCGTATTCTCTGTATTCAGGATGATGTGGCCGAACACACCCTGAAAATGTTACGTGGCGCAATGGCCGAATGTCGTATGGGCAATCCAGAGCGCTTATCTACCGATATTGGGCCGGTGATTGATGCCGATGCTAAAGCGGGTATTGAGCGCCATATCCAGGCGATGCGCGCCAAGGGGCGCAAAGTTTATCAGGCGGCCCGAGCCAATGGTTTGGATGAAAAAGAGTGGCAGCGCGGTACTTTCATCAAACCAACGTTAATTGAGCTGGACAGCTTTGATGAACTGCAAAAAGAGATCTTTGGCCCAGTGCTACATGTTGTCCGTTTCCAACGCCAAAATCTTGAGGCTTTAATCGATCAAATCAACGCATCGGGTTATGGTTTGACCTTAGGTATTCACACCCGTATTGATGAAACTATCGCGCGTGTCACCGGAAAAGCCAAAGTAGGCAACCTTTACGTCAACCGTAATATGGTGGGTGCCGTCGTAGGTGTGCAACCTTTTGGCGGCGAAGGTTTATCCGGCACTGGGCCGAAAGCGGGTGGCCCACTCTATCTATATCGTCTTCTGTGCAGTCGCCCGGAAGATGCCGTGACCAACACGCTGGTGCAGCAGGATAACGCACAGGTACAGCATGTTGCGGGCCGCGAGGCGCTGCTGACTGCGCATCGTGAACTGGTTCAATGGGCAGAGAAACAGCAAGATAACGAGTTGACTCAGCGAGCACAGCGTTACGCCACATATGCTCAGAGCGGCACCGTTCGGCTACTTCCAGGGCCGACGGGCGAACGTAACACCTATGCCCTGCTGCCGCGTGAACAAGTTTTTTGTCTGGCGGATACTGAAGCGGATGCACTGACTCAGTTGGCTGCGGTGTTGGCAATCGGCAGTCAGGTTTTATGGCTGGAAAATGACGTACAAAAAGAGTTGTTCCGCAAATTACCTAAGGCGGTGCAATCGCGTATTACTCTGACCAATGATTGGCAAGCGGCCAATATCAGTTTTGATGCGGTTATCTATCATGGTGATGCCGATCAACTGCGGATTTTGTGTGAGCAAATTGCGCAAATTGACGGGCCAATCGTCTCGGTGCAAGGTTTTGCACGCGGTGAAACCAACATTCTGCTGGAACGTCTGCTGATTGAGCATTCGCTTAGCGTGAATACGGCAGCAGCAGGGGGTAACGCCAGCCTGATGACCATCGGTTAATCCGCCAGCTTTACCACTAAGACCTATCCTATAAGACCCTTCGGGGTCTTATTTTTTGCTTAAACGCTGGAAATAATACGCCAGAAATGATGCGATACCACTCGCATTCCCCCCCATGTAAAACTGAAAAACAGCGTTTTTCTTCTGATACCTTCTCGCAATATTACCCACGTACTTTTGATCCACTCATGAGCTAACTCATTATCATGTCGAAATAAATTATCTGGCTAGCGGTTATTTAAAAACTTATCAAGAAACTGTTTGGTGCGATCATGCTGCGGATGGGCAAACAGCTCCTTTGCCGGGCCTTGCTCTACGATGCGCCCATGATCCATAAAAATGGCTCTGTCGGCGACATCGCGAGCAAAGCTCATCTCATGAGTGACAATGACCATGGTGCGTTTCTCTTCAGCCAAGGCTCGGATGGTACTCAGTACCTCACCCACCAACTCAGGGTCCAGGGCTGACGTTGGCTCATCAAACAAAATTACCTGTGGTTGCATCGCCAATGCCCGTGCTATCGCTACCCGCTGCTGCTGACCACCGGACAAACGGCGCGGATAAGCATCCTCCTTGCCGCTCAGCCCTACTTTTGCTAACAACTCACGGGCGCGTTTTTCAGCTAAAGCACGTTTCTCACCTTTAACAATAACCGGCCCTTCAATGATATTTTCCAACACCGAACGATGTGGAAATAAATTGAAGCTTTGGAAAACGAATCCCACTTGTTGTCGCAGTGCACGCACCTGACGTTGCTGTTTGCTAATGGGTTTACTGCTATCAATCTCAATATCACCAACGCGAATAATCCCTGAATCAGGGATCTCCAGCAGATTAATACTACGCAACAACGTCGTCTTGCCCGAACCACTAGGGCCGATGATCGCCACCACTTCGCCGCTGTTAACTTCAAGTGAGATGCCGTGCAGTACCTGCTGACCTTTAAACTGTTTGGTCAATTTCTTAACGTCGATGGCACTCATGGCTACTCCTGATCCTGACGATTAACATGCGCTTCGAGGCGGTTTTGCAATGCTGACAACAACGTCGCCATGACCCAATAAATCAGCGATGCGGCCAGATACATCGTGAATACCTCCAACGTGCGCGATGTGACCAATTGCGCCTGACGGAAAAGCTCAGGTACCTGAATGGTCGCTGCCAGCGAGGTATCTTTTACCAGACCAATAAAACTGTTACCCAGTGGCGGTAAAGCCGTGCGCCCCGCTTGCGGTAATATCACCCGATAGAGTGTCTGCCAGCGTGTCATCCCGATGCTGGCGGCGGCTTCCCACTGCCCTTTCTCGATAGATGAAATTGCTGCACGCAATGTTTCTGACGTGTATGCCGCCGTATTAAGTGATAAACCGATCAGTGCCGCGGGCATTGGGTCCAGTTCTATGCCAAATTGCGGTAAGCCGTAGTAGATCATAAAAAGCTGAGCAATCAACGGAGTGCCACGAAAAATTGAGACATAAAAGCGGGAGAGAAGTGAAAACGGCAAGAAGCGGGATAAGCGCATCATCGCCAGCATAAAGCCCAGTGCCAGGCCAAAAAACATCCCGCCCAGACTCAGTTGAAGGGTAAACCAGGCACCTTTCAATAAAAATGGTGCTGAATCCAGCACCAATTGGATACTTTCTTGCATTATTTAGTTACGTCCGCACCAAAGTATTTCTCTGAGATCTTGGCCAACGTCCCATCTTGTTGCATTTCAGCGATAGCCTTGTTGATTGCGGCTAACAGCTCAGGGTTATTCTTACGCAATGCCACACCAGACTCCTGACGCGCAAACGCGGGGCCGGCCACCGCAAGGGTATCGTGAGTTTTCTTCACCAGATCTAATGCGGCTAAACGGTCAACCAGAATAGCGTCGGTGCGGCCAACACGCAGATCCTGATACTTGGTTGGGTCATCATCATAGGTACGAATATCAACACCTTTCAGGTTAGCCCGTAACCATTGCTCATAGTTACTGCCCAAACCAACGCCCACCTTTTTACCTTCCAAGTCTTCCGGTTTGGTGAATCTACCTTCATTACCTTTTTTGGTCAGCACCTGAATACCTGAAATGGTATAAGGCGTTGAGAAATCATACTTTTTCTTACGTTCATCAGAGATAGTGACCTGATTAATCGCCACATCAATGCGTTTTGACTCCAGCGAAGCCAACATGCCATCCCACTTTGTTGGGGCCAGTTTTACTTTGACGCCCATATGTTCGGCCAGTTCATTGGCAAAATCCACTTCAAAACCAGTGAGTTTCCCATCCTCGCCCTGAAAGCTGAATGGCGGATAAGTTCCCTCCAATCCAACAATCAGGGTTCCGCGTTCTTTGACCTGACCCAGCAGAGAATCCGCAGCATAAGATTTCACGTTCAGACCTGCCGCCAATGTAAGCGCCATCATGCCCAGAGCGGCCTTGCGCCGTACCATTGAAAAACTCATAAATACCCCGACTGTCATGTTTATCTTTTGATATTCAGCACTTTAACAGTGCTGTTAATGGAATAAAGGAATATAAACTAATAACGATAGCTATAAATGGAATAAGCAATCGTTAAAGGTTACACATGAGGGTGGTAAGCAAATAATGCCGGCGCACCACCAGTATGGATAAACAGAATCGGGCCGTTATCACGGAATTTTTGCTGGCTGATGCCGTCAAGCAAACCAGCCATTGCCTTACCGGTATAAACCGGGTCTAACAATACGCCTTCCTGCTGCGCCAGAAGTTTTATAGCTGCCAACCCTTCTTTATTGGGCATCCCGTATTGCGGCGCGAAATAGTCATCCCACAAGGCTATCTCTGCCTGCTGCTCGCTAATGCCTAAAGATGCTGCCAATTCTTGTTGAATATGAACGACCTTAGGCCGCTGTTCATCAGCGTTACGCGATACGGTAACACCTATCAATTCAGCATCGGGTAGTAGCTGTTGTAGACCTACCGCTAATCCGGCGTGGGTTCCCGCACTGCCAGAGGCAACAACAACAGAGCTAAAAGTAACTCTCCCTGTTGATTGAGCGGCTATCTCCAATGCGCATTGCACATAGCCCAACGCACCCAACGCATTAGATCCCCCCACCGGTATCACGTAGGGGCGGAACCCTTGAGCCTCCATTCTGGTAGCCTGCTCAGCCAACTGCGCATTCGGATCATGTAATTCATCACACATCACCACTTTGACATTGAATAAATCCAACAGTAATCGATTGCCATTAGTCAGATAATTATCCTGCTTGGTGCCAATAGGATTCTCAAGCAGAGCAACACAATGCAGCCCCAACTTTGCTGCTACTGCTGCGGTTTGCCGCACATGATTAGATTGAATTGCCCCGGCGGTAACGAGCATGTCAGCTCCGTGACACAAAGCATCGGCGGCTAAAAACTCAAGCTTACGCAGCTTATTGCCACCCAGCGCCAAAGGCGTTACGTCGTCACGTTTAATATAAATTTCACGCCCCAAAAAGTCAGAGAGTCGGGACAGTTTTTCCAGCGGTGTTGTATTACCGACCAGATCCAATCGCGGAAATTGCGCTAATTTGTGTTGAAACGTCACCCGTCCCCCAAACAATTATTGAATTACATCTATTACATAGGTTTATCAGATGTATCCTGAATAATCACTGATTTTATTATAGATGTGAGTAGTCAATAGCGCAGGGGAATCGCTTAATTATATATAGAGAGAGAGAATAAAACGCCCAGCAGAGGGAAAGCGTTGCCGGGCGTAGGAGTGAGACTGCAAAAGTCGAATACTGTCGCAGGGGCACTTTTGACAAAATTCTGAGCGTTATCTTAACGTTTGCTGTGTGTATCGCAGAGATCAATAACTCTTTTGCCAGGCCAGATATTGGTCATATTTACGCAAGGCTATACGGTAATTATTATGTGCCGCATTAGGTAATTCATCAATAATACGCTGATGCATGGTTTCGCTGGCAAACTTTTCTGCCGGATAATTCGTTGCTACCAGCATTTCATCTAAACGACGCAAACGAACCACATATTCACGCACCGTACTATGACTCATCTCAGTTTGCTCAAATAGGTACTGTTTGAACGCCATAATGTCGAAATAGCCGGGTGCGCTATTGCAATATATTTCGCTACAAAAACGACATAATGCTGTCAGTTCATCCTGAAGCTTTAACCACACCTGATCGTCGATAGGCTGGTCCATACCGGCAATAGCTTCTTTATTAATGATTTGTCCTCGGAATACCAGCGCCATCCGATCGAGTTGTTTATGACAATGCGAACAATGTGTTTGGCCGTGCTTAAAATCTTTTAAATAACGGCTTAATGGCCGCTTTTTTAACTGAATCCCTGGCATAAGAAGACCTACATTAATAAAGTAAAACAGTGTGATATCACTGAGCGAAAATGAATTAAGAGTCGTTATTCAGGCGGGCACGCAAGCGTTTTATCGCCTGACTATGAAGCTGGCTAACGCGGGATTCTCCCACATCAAGCACCGCTCCAATTTCTTTCAGATTCAGCTCTTCCTGGTAATACAGCGTTAACACCATCTTTTCGCGGTCCGGTAAAGCCTCGATCGCGTCAATCACGCGCTGGCGCAGATTTCCTTCCAACAAGTGTTGTAATGGATTGGCATCCTCGTGCCCTTCCAGCAGGGGTTCGACACTTTCACCATGCTCTTCACGCCATTCGTCATAAGAGAAAAGCTGGCTATTGTTGGTGTCCAACAGGATCTGGCGATACTCAGACAGCTCGATGTCAAGGGTTTGCGCCACTTCTTGTTCGGTCGCAGGACGCCCTACCCGCTGTTCAACCTTTTGCATCGCTGTCGCGACTTCACGCGCATTACGGCGCACACTGCGCGGTGCCCAATCCCGGCTACGCAGTTCATCCAACATCGCCCCCCGTATACGCTGTACCGCATAAGTGGTAAACGCGGTCCCTTGCAAAGCATCGTAGCGCTCGACAGCATTCAGCAGACCAATTCCCCCAGCCTGCAATAAATCGTCCAACTCCACGCTGGCGGGCAGGCGTACCTGCAAACGCAGTGCCTCATGGCGAACCAGAGGAACATAGCGTTGCCAGAGGGAATTTTTGTCCATCACGCCTTCGGCGGTATACAGATCGCTCACTAGACAGGCACCTAAGGGTAAGAGAGTCGTACCATTATCCTGTCAGGTCAGTCAGACAATCGTCGGAATAGGCCTATAAAATGGCAGCTATTTGGCTTATGCCTGCGACTTTTACTGTTAACACGTTGCTGCCATTGAAAAAACAGAGCGATAAATAGATTTAAAAACCAATAAAAATAAACAATTAGCGCCCGTCTTAAACTTATTCCTACGGGAAATAGCACTCTTATCTATTTCCGGTAAGTGATATAAAAACCCCGCCGAAGCGGGGTTGAAATAATGTTGTGTTTCTGGCGAATTAACGCAGCAGTGACAGAACAGTTTGTGGAACCTGATTAGCCTGAGCCAGTACAGAAGTCCCTGCTTGTTGCAGGATGTTTGCACGGCTCATGTTAGATACTTCAGTAGAATAATCAGCATCCTGAATGCGGCTACGCGCTGAGGTCAGGTTGTTGATAGTGTTACCCAGGTTAGTGATGGCTGAGTCGAAACGGTTTTGTACCGCACCCAAACCACTACGCAGCGCATCAACTTGTGCCAATGCTTTATCAACGGTAGCCAGTTGGTTGTCAGTTGATTTCTGCGATGCAGCCGCATCTTCGTTGATCAAGGTAGTCGTGCCGTTCGCAGTACGAGACATGAACATAGTTTTGCCCGCGCCATTGGTGATTTCATCACCTTTAGCGTTAGCAGTGTACGCGGTACCATTAACAGTCAGGGTACTACCGGTTTTGGCCGCACCTTGTAAATCCAGGTCAGCCAAGGTTGCTGCGCGGTTGTTTTCAGCAGCTTTTGTGGTTAAACCGCCACCAACAACAGAGGTGTGTAAGGCGCTAGAAGTTTTCACTTCAGCAGCGGTACCGGCAGGTGCAGTACTGGCTGAAGTTGTGAAATCAACACTTTTACCATCAACAGTTGCACTGTATACACCGTTACCATTCGCGTCAGCCGCAGTTTTAACAGTAAATTCCATGCCTTGAGCGGTGAACTTATCACCAACCGCTTTACCAACTGACGCGGCAGCGATAGAAGTGGCTTCTGCGCCTGCTGTTGCTGTGGTGGTATAGGCTGCAGATGCAGCGTTAGCGGTAGTTGTAGTGCTGGAGAATGCACCGGTACCTGCATCAATATACTGTGCTGCACCTGCTTTAGTCACTGCACCGCTGTTGATATCGGTATTATAAGCCACACCACCCACATCAAAGTTGTTAGTCCCGGTGGCTTTGAACTGAGAGGTCAGATCGTTAACAGTCGCTTGTTTAGCGCCATCAACGTTAAAACCTTGCAGACCCAGGCTTTTTGAGTCGATTTTTTCCAGATTGATGCTGATAGTTTCGCCATCATTTGCGCCAACCTGAACTTTCATGCTGCTGTTGCCAGCCAGAACTTTCACGCCGTTGAACTGAGTTTGATCAGATACGCGGTCGATTTCGTCCAGACGTTGTTGAATTTCGTCCTGAATTGATTTCAGGTCAGAAGATGAGTTAGAACCGGTTGCAGCCTGAACACTCAGCTCACGAACACGCTGTAAGTTGTTGTTGATTTCGCCCAACGCACCTTCAGTTGTCTGCGCCAGAGAGATACCATCGTTTGCGTTACGAGAAGCCTGAGTCAGACCTTTGATGTTAGAAGTGAAGCGGTTAGCGATTGCCTGACCCGCAGCATCATCTTTTGCACTGTTAATACGCAGACCAGAAGACAAACGCTCAATGGCGGTGCCTAAAGAGGACTGTGATTTATTCATGTTGTTCTGAGTCGTCAGAGACAGGGTGTTAGTGTTAATTACCGCCATAGTGATATTCCTTAAATGCTTATTGGGTTATGGTTTGGGCTTACTGCCCACGGCTTCATCACCGTCCCAACTTGTATCGGCGATCTTCAAGGAACCTTTAGACATTACGACAAATAATTTTTAAATTTCCTTAAAATTATTATTTATCTCTTTTCTAATTAACACTCTATTCAATGGGGCAAATAACCCCCTGTTATCCCCCGTTATTCTTCCCATCATAAATTCTATTTTATGTGTAAACTTTTTAACTCCTTGGCCGATAACCCCTGTAACGACACTTGAATATTAAGGATTAGAAATGGCAAGTATCAGTTCTCTGGGTATCGGTTCAAATATGGAGTTAGGCACTTTACTGGATAAGTTAAGTGCCTCAGAACAGACTCGTTTAACTCCGCTAACCAGCCAACAGACCAGCTATAAAGGTAAACTCACCGCTTACGGTGTCTTACAAAGCGCGCTAGCAAAATTAGAAACTGCATCGGCTGCCCTGAAAAAAGCCGATACACTGGCGACCACCTCGGTGGTCAGCACGAATACGGCATTTGCAGCGACTACCGGTAGTGGCGCGACGTCAGGGAGTTACACTATCGAAGTAACTAACCTGGCCAAAGCGCAATCACTGCTTTCTACTGATGTTCCAAACGTGACAGATAAGCTGGGTAATGGTAACGACAGCCGTACCATAACGATTAAGCAACCCGGTCAAACCAAGCCATTAGAAGTTAAGCTAACCAGTGAACAGACCTCGTTGACCGGTATTCGCGATGCGATTAATAAGCAAGAAGGTAGCGTTACTGCCAGTATCATGAAAGCGGATGATGACACCTATTACCTGGCGTTAACGTCAAAGGAAACAGGCACTAAATCAGAAATGACAGTCAGCGTCAGCGGAGATGACACCCTAAATAATTTGCTCAATTACACACCGAGCAGTACCGGTGGCAGCGGTGCTATGACACAAAAAGTCAAAGCAGAAGATGCAAAATTAACAGTTAATGGTGTGGCAATTACCCGCCAAAGCAACACCATTACTGACGCTCCACAAGGTGTAACTCTAACCTTGAAAGCGGTGACAAAAAAAGATGAACCGGAACAACTGACTATCTCGCGTGACTCCACAGCAACAAAAGCGGCGATTCAAACGTTCGTAGATTCTTATAACTCACTACAAACAACGTTCGCCTCTTTAACCAAATATACCGCAGTTGAACCGGGTAAAGATCAATCGACCAGCAATGGCGCATTGGTCGGGGATGGCACATTACGCAGTATTCAGACCCAGCTAAAAAGTCAGTTAGCCTCTGCGCAAGGGGGTGATGTAAAAACACTGGCTGCAATGGGAATTACTCAAGATCTTGATGGAAAATTAGTTATTGATTCCAAAAAACTTGATAAAGCGTTGACTGACCAACCTAATAACGTGACTGCATTTTTTGTCGGTGACGGTAAAACCACAGGTTTTGCAACTCAAATGGATAATCTGCTCAATACTGCGTTAGATACCACTAAAGGCTCATTAAAAACAGCCACAGATGGAATCAATAAATCACTAAAATCATTAGAGAAACAGGTCATCTCGACCACTGACAGCATTAACGCTACCATTGAACGGTATAAAGCACAATTTACCCAATTGGATAAATTGGTGAGTTCATTAACCAACACCGGCAATTTCTTAACTCAGCAATTTTCTTCATAAAGGATAGATCATGTACAACCGATCAGGTGTCCAGGCTTACGCACAGGTAGGAATGGAAAGTGGCGTAATGAGCGCTAGCCCTCATCAATTGATCGTGATGTTATTCGACGGGGCGCAAAGCGCCCTGGTTCGTGCACGCATATTGATGAATCAAGGCGATATTCCGGCCAAAGGTGCTGCATTGTCCAAAGCCATTAATATCATTGATAATGGACTGAGCGCAGGGCTGGACATGGAAAAAGGTGGTGAATTGGCCGAGAACTTGTCAGCATTGTATGACTATATGACACGGCGCTTACTGTATGCTAACTTGCATAATGACGAACAGGCTATTAATGAAGTTTCTGTCCTGCTCGAAAACATTGCGGATGCCTGGCGGCAGATCGGCCCAAATTATCAACCTGATTAGGACCCCATTTAATGGAACGTCACCAGCACCTTTTGTCCGAATATCAACAAATCCTGACTTTCAGTGAGCAAATGCTTGCATTGGCAATTGAGGGGAATTGGGATGCGCTGGTTGATCTAGAAATGACTTATCTCAAAGCTATCGAAGGTGTTGCTAAAACCACCATTTCTTCTTGTTCATCCTCCGTATTGCAAGAGTTGTTACGGGATAAGTTAAAAGCCATCTTGGAGAATGAAATGGAAATTAAGCGCCTGTTACAACGCCGCCTGGATGAATTAAGTGAACTGGTAGGACAATCTACCCGGCAGCAGTCGGTAAATAATACCTATGGTCAATTCCCTGACCATGCATTACTTTTGGGTGAAACACAGTAGCGACTGGTTATATAAATAGTTACATATGGACGGCTTGTTGAGAACTAATTACATGCATTGGCTATTATTCTCACTCCTAATACTTTTTCGCAAGAATAGTCAGTTACGGTAAATTTCCATTAAAATAAGTTGCTAGTCTGCCATTCAAAGCGTAAAGATATTCTCAGACCAAAACTGTGAAATGAATATCGATGGAACGTACAATTAAATTTTGTCCAGGTGTTGGTAGCTCAGCGCATGTTATTCAGCACACAGAGCTACTGCTCACTTCAGTTTATGTCGAACAACCGTTGCTCATTATGGTTAACCGTGGACACAAGGTAATCCGCTGGGATAATCAAGAATGCATGATTCAGGCAGGTGAGATAGTCGCAGTAAATAGTGGGCAAACTATTAACGTAATTAATAGCTTATCGGATGCTGGCTTATTCTTTAGCCACCAACTTCGTTGCGACCCGTGTTTGATAGCAACCTTTGCCAACCACCCTGCGTCGGCGGGGCTAGAGCTTATTCCGGGTGTAATGCCGATCCGTAATTTGGCACCCGAGTTTATTAATACTTTCGGGAATACTTTTAAAGCAATATCAGATAACGGCAATATTCCACCTACAATAATCAGGCATAGAATGCTTGAACTGTTACTTTGGTTGGCACAACGTGGTGTCAAATTCATATTAAATGAAAGCAATACGCTAAGTGAAAAAGTACGCCGTTGTCTGGCTATTGACCCGCATAAAGTATGGTCAGCCTCAGAAGTAGCAGAGTATATGGCGATGAGCGAGGTCGTATTACGTCGGAAGCTGGCAGCAGAAAATACATTATTGCGTGATTTGATGATCGACGTACGAATGACCAGTGCGTTGCGTTTATTACAAGGTACTGATTGGCCCATTTCACTGATTGCCAGCCAGGTGGGTTACGAGAGTTCTTCACGCTTTGCAGAACGTTTTCGTAAGCGGTTTGGTTTTGCTCCAACCGCTATTCGTGGTCATCACCGCTTACAACCTGCGGATAATGATCCACCACTTGATTCTTATAATGGCTTTTTCAAGCCTTCATACTCCTGACACCAAAAAACGGTGGGACCACCTCTGGCCTTGCGCTCGAGAATTTTGACATCCCGACCTGATACTTAAGCATCACATTTATTCTTCCGCTCATTATATCCTTTTTAACAACAATATTCTGGACTGCTAAATACTGCTTTTTGATATTTGGCGCATTAAACCTTTATTTTTCTAACGATGATTAGGTTTTTCCACCAAAAACAGAACGTTGATATTAAAAAATACTACAAATCAATTAGTTAATCATAAGTTACTGAATATAAGCGCAATATGTCAGTTACGCCAGTACCTCCTACTATTAAACAAGAATAAATATTAAACTTCTGGGAAGGTTGTGATGCTAAGTAACCTGTTCGGACTCAAAAACCGCTATCCTTTGCATATTCAGATTGCGGCTCTATTTACTTTGCTGATCGTCTCAATCGGCACGGTAATTATTATTTACGGCCACAGTCAACTGACAAAATTGACTGAGATCAGCACTAATCGTCAGTATCAAAAAACCGGCACAGCGATTGCTGCCGAGTTAGATGCCGTCACCCGCCCAATGATGATGTCGGTAAATATTCTCGCCAGTATGCAGATAACAGAACTAACCACTCTTGAGCAACGAATGGCTTTTATTAGTAAATTCGTTGAGATTTTAAAGCAGAATAACTACGCCAGCGCTGTGTATAGTGCTTACATCAATGGTGATATGTTTATGCTACGTCGCCTGACCGACGATAACCGTTTATTATTCCATGCCCCTGACAATGCCGCATGGATGGTGCAAAGCAATCGTTTTTTAGACAGTTTGCCAGATAAGCAATTTATTTATCTCACTAGCCAGTTACAGGTTATCTCAGTTATGCCACGAGATAACGACAACTATGATCCGCGCCGTCGTGATTGGTTTATTTTAGCATCGGCAAGTCCCACACTTATCACTTCTCCTATTTATATATTTAAAGGGACAGGTGAAGCTGGCTTTACTTATAGCCGCCAGGCGGAGAATAAACAGGCAATTATTGGACTTGATGTTTCTTTGGCTTCACTGTCGCAGTTTTTAGTCAGACAAAATCTCCCCCCCGGCAGCCAGGCTATTATTATCAACTCTCGTGGTGAGGTTATTGCCAGTCTGCCAAAAACAAAAAATAACGCCAGTTCAGTGGTCAATGAACCAAGTTTAGCCAAGAAATCTCCCGTATTACAGGTCTTGTTAGACGCGAAAAATAATATTCCTACAAAAATAGGGTTCCTGCACAAAATAATGCAGCGCTAAGTAACAACAGCAGTAGCATAATGTTTGAAGCACAAAACCAGCAATGGTTTGGTTCAATCGTCGATATCAACAACAGCAGTAATAAATACCAGTTGGTGATTGCAACCCCAGCAGACTACCTCACCGCCGATGCTAACTCTATCCGCAATCACTCCACTTTAATTGCATTTATCCTTTTGCTGCTCAGTTTGCCAATAGTCTGGTATTTTTCACTAAAAATATCCCAACCTCTTATTCGCCTACGTCAGGATGCTGATGCCATTAGCAATCTGTATTTTGAGGAACGTGAATTAGAACATTCGGTAATTGAAGAGGTTGATGAACTGCACAAATCAATGTCGAAAATGAAGTCGACACTCAAACAGTTTATTTCAATGGGTAATATGTTGACTGCGGAAAGTAATTTCTTCCGCCAAATGCAGGGGCTGCTCAACGAAACAACGGATATCGCCGCCATGACCGGTGGGATTATTTTTCTGGCCGATAAGAATGGGGAAACATTTACACCAACAGCATTTCGCTGGGATGGTAAAAATATTCCGGTTTCAACTATGTCCTCGTTGCTGATTGAGGGAGTTAATTCCACCACACTCAAACCGGTCTTAGAAGGCAAAACCGTCACTGGAACGCTTAATAAAGACAATATATTCAGCCAATTGCGTGATTTTATACAGCCCTATTTACCGCTGCATTTTGTGGCTGTTCCGATGCAAACACACGATGACCAGCTATTAGGCTTCTTACTATTATTCAATCCTTACGAATTGAATGCCGATCGAGAACGCTCAAAAATTCAACTAGTTAATGCTTTGGTAGGCAGCTTATCCGTATCAGTCGAAGCCCAACGGCTATTGCAAGAGCAGAAAAATCTTCTCAACGCCTTTATAGAACTGATTGCCGGAGCGATTGATGCCAAGAGTGCCTATACCGGCGGGCACTGCCAACGTGTTCCAGAAATAACAAAAATGCTCGCTCGTGCCGCAGTAAATACCAAAGAGGGGCCTTTTGCCAATTTTGATTTATCCGAAAATGAGTGGGAGGAGCTGCATACGGCTTGTTGGTTGCATGATTGCGGCAAAATAACCACGCCCGAATTTGTGGTCGATAAATCGACGAAGCTGGAGTTAATCTATGACAGAATTCATGAAATTCGTATGCGGTTTGAAGTATTAAAACGCGAAAAAGAAATCGAGTTCTTACGTCATTACAGTGCTACCGATATACCAGATGCCGCACAAAAAAAACTGAATGATGAATTAAGCCAATTAGATGAGGACTTCTACTTTATCGCTCACTGTAATGTAGGGGGGGAATTTATGTCTGATGAGGCAATCGCTCGAATTCAGCAGATTGCGGATTATCATTGGACCAGAACATTAGATGATACGGCTGGTATTTCTGCTGAGGAACGTATGCGTAAAGCTCGACAACCTGTCCCTATCCTGCCGGTAGAGGAGCCAATGCTGGCAGATAAAGAAGAACACATTATTTACCGTAGCAGTAAAGATAAACGTCCGGAGTATTATGATTTTAAAGTTCCGGAACCTACGTTCCTCTATAACCGGGGCGAGATCTATAATCTAAGTATTCGACGCGGAACTCTTACCGAGGAAGATCGCTACAAGATTAACGAACATATTATGCAAACTATCGTGATGCTAAAAAAACTGCCGTTTCCGCGTACCATGTCTAATGTGCCGGTTATAGCAGGTGGGCATCATGAACGTATGGACGGTAAAGGCTATCCCTATCAACTTAACTACAAGCAAATGAGTATTCCCGTCAGAATGATGGCCATCGCCGATGTATTTGAAGCACTCACGGCAGCTGACCGCCCTTATAAGCCGGGGAAAATGTTATCTGACGCATTGAATATTATGGTTAATATGGTGAATGAGAATCATCTGGACCGGGAACTGTTTATTTTGTTCCTACAATCCGGTATCTGGCATGAATATGCCATCGTGCATTTGCAAGCCGATAAAGTAGATACGATTGATGTTTCTGCCCTATTACAGAGGATCGGTCATCAGGATATCTCTTTGCCTTAGTTTACTCTAACCGCAATAAATGGAGGGTAATAGGCGGTTATTCAGGCTAGGCTGAATGGCGATTTATTACTCACAATCAGCTATTACTCGGTCTGATACAAATTGGAGTCAGCGCGTGTTTTATATCTATGGTGAAACAGAGATAAATCATCTCAAGCAGCGAGACAAGAAAATGGCGGCAGCGATTGAACGGCTAGGGATGATAACGCGCCCGTTATCTCGTGACCTGTTTTCTGCGCTGATAAGAAATATTATTGACCAGCAAATCTCGGTCAAAGCCGCGCTAACGGTCAATGCACGCCTGCGAGCACTACTGGGCACGGTAACACCAATGACGGTTGCAGCAACAACAGTGGAAGCTATCCAGCGTTGTGGCATGACCATGAGAAAGGCCGGTTACATTAAGGGGGCCGCTGATGCTGCGCTTAATGGCTCACTGGATTTATCCTCTATTTCACTGCTATCTGATGATGAAGTTATTAGCCAGCTTTCACGCCTTGATGGTGTCGGTATCTGGACCGCCGAAATGCTGTTGATCTCCTCACTCGCACGACCCGATGTTGTCAGTTGGGGGGATTTAGCTATCCGCCGCGGCATGATGAATTTATATCACCACAAAACACTGCCGCGTGAGCGTTTTGAGCGCTATCGCCGCCGCTATGCGCCTTACGGCACCACCGCATCGCTGTATCTATGGGCGCTGTCGCATGAAACCGTATAAGTCAATTCACACGCCCATATTCATTACTTCTTGATAGGCAGAAACCAACTTATTACGCACCTGAATACCGAGTTGCAATGATACTGATGACTTCTGCATATCTACCATCACATCATTCAGGCCAACGCCGGGTACGCCTAGTGTGAAATTCTGCGCTTGAGTTCGCGCATGTTGCTGATTGTCACTAATTTTGCCAATGGCAGCTTTTAGCTCACTGGCGAAGCCAGCTTCAGCTGGCAGTGTTTTTACCGAACCTGATGCCTGCAAAGCACTCACCTGCAACTGCTGTAAAACGCCTTCAATACCTTGAACAGACATACATACCCTCAGAATATTTCAGTCGATGACGCCATATCACTTTTTTCAGGATGACACCCTAACACATCATTTTTGTGCTAAAGCGGCTAATTAGACACAAAAATACCGGCTTATTGAGCCATCGAATTCATCACTTACAGCAAATAATGGCCTGCCCATAAAAGGGGAGAACAGCTATTGATGTTTTATTGCTCATCGCCACTTGGGAGTCTGCTTTGTTTCGACACACTGCTTACATAAAGAATATTAACTCAAACGTTGTTCAGCTTGGCCAAGGACGTGTATGAATGCCTCGATAACTGGCGGTGAAAATCGTGAAAACACCTTTACGGCGACACTGACACGCCTGCGCGCGAATCCCAAGATCCCGCTGCTGATAGCGGCAGCAGCGGCTGTCGCTATCATTGTTGCATTGATGCTGTGGGCTAAAAGCCCGGACTACCGTGTCCTTTATAGCAATCTGAGTGACCGTGACGGGGGTGATATTGTCACCCAACTGACACAACTGAATATTCCTTATCGGTTCGCTGATAATGGCGGAGCATTGTTGGTTCCGGCGGAAAAGGTGCATGAAACCCGCCTGCGTTTGGCACAACAAGGCTTACCGAAAGGCGGCGCGGTTGGTTTTGAATTGCTGGATCAGGAAAAATTTGGCATCAGCCAATTTAGCGAGCAAATCAACTATCAACGCGCATTAGAAGGCGAATTATCTCGAACCATCGGCACCCTTGGCCCAGTGATGAATGTGCGGGTTCATTTGGCGATGCCAAAACCCTCACTGTTTGTCCGTGAACAAAAATCCCCTACGGCATCGGTAACCCTCGCCCTGCAACCCGGCCGTGCCTTGGATGATGGCCAAATCAATGCCATCGTGTACATGGTTTCCAGCAGCGTAGCGGGGTTGCCGCCAGGTAATGTGACCGTCGTTGACCAAATGGGCCGTTTACTGACCCAGTCCGATAGCGCAGGCCGTGATTTAAATGCCGCGCAGCTTAAGTTTACCAACGAAGTCGAGAACCGTTTCCAACGCCGGATTGAAAACATTCTGGCCCCCATGGTTGGCAACGGTAATGTTCATGCGCAAGTCACCGCTCAAGTTGATTTTGCCAACCGAGAGCAAACCGACGAAGAGTACAAACCCAACCAAGATGCCAATCAGGGCGCGGTTCGTTCCCAACAAGTCAGCACCAGCGAACAATTAGGTGGCACAAATGTCGGTGGTGTGCCGGGAGCCTTATCTAATCAACCGCCAATTGCACCCGTCGCGCCAATTGAAGCGCCTCAGGCGGCTCCTGCGGCGGGGGCAACCGCGAACACAGCCAATACCGCTAATCGCCCAGCGACCACGACCGCCGCGAAATCGAGTGCGACCTCAAGCAATAGCCGCCACGATCAAACCACTAACTTTGAAGTCAACCGCACTATCCGCCACACCCAGCAGCAAGCAGGTATGGTGCAGCGCTTATCGGTGGCCGTGGTGGTCAATTACGGCAGTGATAAAGCCGGTAAACCCATTGCTTTGACCAAAGATCAACTGGCACAGGTTGAATCTCTGACCCGTGAAGCAATGGGCTTCTCCACAACACGGGGCGACACGTTAAATGTAGTGAATACGCCCTTTAGCGCATCCGACGATACCGGTGGTCATTCCCTACCCTTCTGGCAACAGCCGTCATTCTTTGATCAACTGCTGAATGCGGGTCGTTATCTGCTGATTCTACTGGTGGCGTGGATCTTGTGGCGCAAACTGGTTCGTCCAATGATAGCCAAGAAGCAAGTTGCAGATAATGCCGCGGCATCGGTCAATAACATTGTTCAGACAGCGGCAGCGTCTGAAACAGCGAAACAGAGTAAAGA
Organism: Yersinia aldovae ATCC 35236; assembly: GCF_000173735.1. GTDB lineage: Bacteria > Pseudomonadota > Gammaproteobacteria > Enterobacterales > Enterobacteriaceae > Yersinia > Yersinia aldovae. Next base: position 29,032 of record NZ_ACCB01000009.1, read on the forward strand.
AGAGCTGGCCCTGCGTAAGAAAAATCAGCAAAAAGTAAGTGCTGAAGTTCAGGCCCAGCGTATACGCGAACTTGCGGATAAAGACCCTCGTGTTGTTGCGCTGGTTATCCGTCAATGGATGAGTAATGACCAATGAGCCTGACCGGAACTGAAAAAAGCGCCATCATGCTAATGACCCTGGGTGAAGACCACGCCGCAGAGGTGTTCAAGCACTTATCCTCGCGCGAAGTGCAGCAACTCAGTACCACTATGGCCAGTATGCGTCAGGTTTCTCATCAGCAACTGATCGATGTCTTAGCTGAATTTGAAGACGATGCTGAACAATACGCAGCACTGAGTGTTAACGCCAGCGACTACCTGCGCACCGTGCTGATAAAAGCGCTGGGCGAGGAGCGGGCTTCCAGTTTGCTGGAAGACATTCTCGAATCACGCGAAACCACCAGCGGCATGGAAACCCTCAACTTTATGGAGCCACAGATGGCGGCTGACCTGATCCGCGACGAACATCCGCAGATCATCGCCACCATTCTGGTTCATCTTAAACGCGCTCAGGCGGCCGATATTCTGGCGCTGTTCGATGAACGGTTACGCAATGATGTCATGTTGCGTATCGCCACCTTCGGCGGTGTTCAGCCCGCAGCACTGGCTGAATTGACCGAAGTGTTAAACAACCTGCTCGATGGTCAGAATCTTAAACGCAGCAAAATGGGCGGTATCCGCACGGCGGCTGAGATTATCAACCTGATGAAAACTCAGCAGGAAGAGACCGTTATGGATGCTATGCGCGAATACGATGGTGAACTGGCACAGAAAATCATCGACGAAATGTTCCTGTTCGAAAATCTGGTCAGTGTCGACGACCGCAGTATTCAGCGTTTACTGCAAGAGATCGACAACGAATCGCTGCTGATTGCCTTGAAAGGTGCCGATCAAGCATTGCGCGAGCGTTTCCTCAGCAATATGTCACTGCGTGCAGCGGAAATCTTGCGCGACGATTTGGCAACCCGTGGGCCGGTACGTATGTCGCTGGTCGAAAACGAACAGAAAGCCATCTTGCTTATCGTCCGTCGTCTGGCGGAAAGTGGCGAGATAGTAATTGGTGGTGGCGAGGATATCTATGTCTGATGGGATTAACGCCCTGCCCTGGCAACCGTGGTCACTCAACGATTTTGCCAGCCCATCTGAGACGCCGACACAAATTTCTGCGCCGGACCTCAGTATGTTGTTTACCGATGAGGTGGATGCTAACGCGACTCCCACCGACGTTGATGAGCATCAAGTGTTGGTCAATTTGCAACTTGAAGCAGAGAAACAGGGCCGTCAGCAAGGTTTTGCCAAAGGGCTGCAAGAGGGGCTGGATAAAGGCTACCAAACCGGTCTGGCCGAAGGCCATCAGCAGGCACTGGCCGATGCTCAGAAAGATTTGGCACCGATGACCGCCCACTGGCAACTCATGGTGGAAGATTTCCAAAACACCCTTGATGCGCTGGACAGTGTTATCGCCTCACGTTTGATGCAAATGGCGCTGGCGGCAGCGAAGCAGATTCTGGGGCAACCGGCGATTTGTGATGGCACGGCGTTGCTAGCGCAAATCCAGCAAATGCTTCAGCAGGAACCCATGTTTGCCGGTAAGCCGCAATTACGGGTGAATCCGAATGATTTAGCCGTGGTTGAACAACGCTTAGGCTCGACCTTGAGCCTGCATGGCTGGCGCTTATTGGGTGACAGCCAGGTTCATGCGGGCGGCTGCAAAGTCAGTGCTGAGGAAGGTGACCTGGATGCCAGCCTGGCAACCCGTTGGCATGAACTGTGCCGCTTGGCGGCACCAGGAGAATTATGATGACCATTCGCCTTGGCCGCTGGCTTTCTTCTCTGGATAAATTCGAGGAACGCATCAGTCAATCAACCACCATCCGCCGTTACGGGCGTTTGACCCGCGCCACCGGCTTGGTTCTGGAGGCCACCGGCCTGCAACTGCCACTGGGGGCGACGTGCCTGATTGAACGTCATGATGGCGGCGAAGTGCAGGAAGTTGAAAGTGAGGTGGTCGGTTTTAATGGTCAACGCCTGTTTCTGATGCCATTAGAAGAGGTAGAAGGCATTGTACCCGGAGCCAGAGTCTATGCGCGGATCACTTCCGGCGGTACTTCTGCCAGCAAACAATTGCCCCTCGGCCCGGAACTTCTCGGCAGGGTACTGGATGGCAGCGCCAAACCCCTCGACGGCCTACCGGCACCTGAAACCGGCTATCGTGCACCGCTCATCACTCCACCAATTAACCCATTACAGCGTACCGCTATCGAGCAGGTATTAGATGTTGGCGTGCGCACCATTAACGCCCTGCTCACAGTGGGGCGCGGACAGCGTATGGGGTTGTTCGCCGGCTCCGGTGTCGGTAAGAGTGTGCTGTTGGGGATGATGGCCCGTTACACCAAAGCCGATGTGATTGTGGTTGGCCTGATTGGTGAACGTGGTCGTGAAGTCAAAGATTTTATCGAGAATATTTTAGGTGCTGAGGGGCGTGCACGCTCCGTCGTCATCGCGGCTCCAGCTGACGTATCGCCGTTACTGCGTATGCAGGGTGCGGCTTATGCCACGCGGATTGCCGAAGATTTTCGCGATCGTGGCCAACATGTGCTGCTGATCATGGACTCCCTTACCCGCTATGCGATGGCACAACGTGAGATAGCACTGGCGATCGGTGAGCCTCCAGCCACCAAAGGTTACCCGCCCTCCGTATTTGCCAAATTACCGGCACTGGTTGAACGAGCGGGTAATGGCGTCTCCGGTGGCGGTTCGATTACGGCATTTTATACGGTACTGACTGAGGGCGATGATCAACAAGACCCGATTGCTGACTCAGCGCGCGCCATCCTTGACGGGCATGTGGTGTTGTCCCGCCGTCTGGCCGAATCCGGCCACTATCCGGCCATCGATATTGAAGCCTCCATCAGCCGTGCCATGACCTCACTGATAGATGAAAACCATTACAGCCAGGTTCGCCAATTTAAACAACTGCTGGCAAGTTTCCAGCGTAACCGCGATCTGGTGAGCGTCGGAGCCTATGCCGCCGGTAGTGACCCATTATTGGACAAGGCAATCGCCCTCTATCCACAAATGGAGATCTTCTTGCAGCAAGGCATGTTTGAGCGCAGCAGCTACGACGATGCCTGCCAGCACCTGAAAAGCCTGTTTCCTGGCTAATAAACCGGAATCAAGATGATAGCCGGTACTCGGAATGCTGCACTTTGTCATAGGAATAATACGATGAAAAGTCAATCACCTCTCGTCACCTTGTGCGAACTGGCCCAGAAGGGGGTCGAACAAGCGAGCACCCGATTGGGGCAGGTACGCCTCTCGTACCAAAATGCTGAACAGCAACTGACGATGTTACTGACTTATCAGGATGAGTACCGGATGCGGTTAAATGACACACTAAGCAACGGCATGGCATCGTCCAGTTGGCAGAATTATCAGCAGTTTATCCAGACATTAGAACTGGCTATCGACCAACACCGTACTCAGTTGGCGCAGTGGAATGACAAAGTTGAACAGGCAGTGAAGCATTGGCAAGAAAAGCAGCAGCGGTTGAATGCGTTTGAAACCTTGCAGGAACGGGCTGACACCTCACAGCGCCTGCTTGAAAACCGTTTGGATCAAAAATTGATGGATGAGTTCGCTCAGCGCGCCTCACAAAGGAGTCCTAATTAATGAATCTGTCCCTATTGCCTGCCACGGTGACCACCAGTGAAACTGAAGGTGCATCGTCTTCATCTATTGCCGCATTGTTCACCGATGCAGGCTTGCCCGCCGATTTTGCCCGATTATTGGGTGACCAGTTAGGCAAAGAGTTAACGGCGCTGGATGCCTCGACGCTGAAGTCCTCTTTGGCAGCAACAACCGATATCACTGCTGATGATGATGGTGGGAAATCAACCACCGGTAGCAGCAAACTAAATCAGTTATTGGCCGCGCTAGGCGACATCAGCGCCACCCTGCCTGCCGGTCTGACCCATGCAGGGCAAACTGGTGACACGGCGGATAGTAAAAAAAACCACCGTCAAAGATGATAGTGCCTCAGATAAAACCAGCGATAGTACCTCTCTTAGCGCATTGCAAACCTTGCTGGCAATGCTACCGCATCAGGTTGCCACCACGCTTGGCAGCGCCAGCCGTGGGCAAAAAACTGCAATAGCGGATAGCAGCAACCTGAGCAATGCAGGCAGTACCCAACAAGATGCGGCTACACTGGTCGGACTAACCTCGCAGGACAAAGGCCTGGCGGCACTGATTGGCAGCACCGTGGGCAATGTAAAGAGTGATAAAACCACAGCAGGCAGTGACTTGCTACCGGGTATCTCGGCTAAAACCAAAACAACCGCACAAGATAAGTTGCTGCGTTTGAATGCACAAGATGTCGATAGCAGTATCACCGCCAAAGCAACCCCGTTGACCGCGCAGGTAGAAAACGCCCTCAGCGGAGCCAGTGCCGATAAAACACTTTTAACATCAACGACGATCACCCCCTCTCTGCCGCCGGTTTCCAGCCTGGTGATGCCTGCGACGACGAGTTCGTTGGTCAGTGCACCGGTCAGCGGTCATTTAAGTGCGCAATTGGGTAGTCAGGAGTGGCAGCAATCACTGAATCAACAGGTGGTGATGTTCAGTCGTAATGGCCAGCAAAATGCCGAATTACGCCTGCATCCGCAAGAGTTGGGGGCATTGCAGATCAGCCTGAAAATGGACGATAACCAGGCACAATTGCATTTTGCCTCAGCACACAGTCAGGTGCGTGCTGCACTTGAGGCCGCAATGCCGAGCTTACGCAGTGCGTTGGCCGAAAGTGGAATTCAATTGGGTCAAAGCAGCGTTGGTAGCGAAGGCCAATGGCAGCAGGCGCAACAGCAAAACCAGCAGAATCAGCAAGGCTTTGCCTCCGGCCGGCAGCCAGCTTATGGCGAATTGGCAACCGCTGACTCGCTCGCCTCAACGCCATTGGTCACCCCTGCGGCGTTGCAGTCATTAGCTAACGGCAATGGGGGCGTTGATATTTTCGCCTAATATTGAGGTGATTCTCGCCAAAAAAGGACAAACGGGCAAGTTGGGCCGTTTTTCTCCGCCTATTCTGCCTATTGGCATTGAAGATACGCGGGATAATCGTCAGTAATAATTCGGATACCTTGGGGTAAGTTGCCCCAAGATATTATCGTGATTCACCGGTTTGATACCGAAACAGGAATTTGTCTTCTCCATGTCTGATAATACCTTCCCGGCCAAGCGTAAAAGTTCGATTTGGGTGATTCTGCTGGTGCTGGTTGCGGTCGCAGCCAGTGCGGGCGGCGGTTATAGCTGGTGGGTTCTCAATAAGAGTAAACCCACCACAGCGAAAGCTGTTCCTGTTATCCCGGTATTTATGCCGTTGGAAACCTTTACGGTCAACCTGATCACACCAGATAACAATCTGGATCGCGTGCTTTATATCGGATTAACGTTAAGGCTGCCAGATGATACCACGCGCGCCAAACTCAACGACTACCTGCCCGAAGTACGCAGCCGCTTGCTATTGCTGCTTTCCCGTCAGTCAGCCGATAGTCTCTCTAATGAGGAAGGCAAACAGCGCTTAGTGGCTGAAATTAAAAACGTACTTAGCCCGCCAATGGTTAAAGGTCAACCTAATCAGGTAATCAGCGATGTGCTGTTTACCGCATTTATACTGCGATAATCATTATGGGCGATAGCATTCTTTCACAAGCAGAGATTGACGCACTGTTAAACGGTGATAGCGGTGGCGAAGAGCCAGTGGCGGTGGCCGGTAATGAAACAGACGTTAAACCTTACGATCCGACCACCCAGCGACGTGTAGTGCGCGAGCGCCTACATGCGCTGGAGATCATCAATGAACGGTTTGCCCGTCAGTTCCGCATGGGGCTGTTTAACCTGTTGCGCCGCAGTCCAGACATCACCGTTGGCCCGATAAAAATTCAGCCATATCATGACTTTGCCCGCAATCTGCCCGTACCGACCAATCTCAACCTGATTCACCTCAAACCGCTACGGGGAACGGCGTTGTTCGTTTTCGCCCCAAGCCTGGTGTTTATTGCGGTTGATAACCTGTTTGGCGGCGATGGTCGCTTCCCGACAAAAGTGGAAGGCCGTGAGTTTACCCACACCGAACAACGCGTGATTAACCGTATGTTACGGCTGGCGCTGGATGCCTACCGTGATGCCTGGGCGCCTATCTATAAAATTGATGTGGAATATGTCCGTTCTGAAATACAGGTGAAATTCACCAATATCACCACCTCCCCCAACGATATCGTGGTCACGACCCCTTTTCAGGTGGAGATCGGGGCGTTGAGCGGCGAGTTCAACATCTGTATTCCGTTCGCCATGATAGAACCGTTGCGTGAATTGCTAACCAATCCGCCGCTGGAAAACTCGCGTCAGGAAGATAGCCACTGGCGTGAAACGCTGGTTAAACAGGTGCAGCATTCCGAGCTGGAGTTGGTGGCAAATTTCGTCGATATCCCCCTGCGCCTGTCGCAGATCCTAAAGCTACAACCGGGTGATGTGTTACCGATAGATAAACCGGATCGACTGATTGGCCATGTCGACGGCGTACCGGTACTGACCAGTCAGTACGGGACATTAAACGGACAATATGCCCTGCGAGTTGAACATTTGATTAACCCTATTTTGAATGCTCTGAATGAGGAACAGCCCAATGAGTGACCCTAAGCTTCCGTCTGGTGATGGAAAGGAATCCGTTGACTCCCTGTGGGCTGATGCGTTTGATGAGCAGCAGGCAGCAGAGAAACCAGCGGCCACAACCGAAGGCGTATTCAAATCGCTGGAAGCGCCGGACGCACTGGGTAACCTGCAAGATATCGATTTAATTCTGGATATCCCGGTAAAGCTGACCGTTGAACTGGGTCGCACCAAAATGACCATTAAAGAGTTACTGCGCCTGTCCCAAGGTTCGGTAGTCTCCCTTGATGGCCTGGCGGGTGAGCCACTGGATATTCTGATTAACGGTTATCTGATTGCTCAAGGTGAAGTGGTGGTAGTCGCTGACAAATACGGCGTGCGCATCACAGACATTATTACACCGTCCGAACGTATGCGTCGCCTGAGCCGCTAATGAGCGCTGAGATACAGCCTGTTAGCTCGGTGGCAGAGACAACCGCCGCCCTACAGCAAACACCGACAACCGGCTTTGCCGCCAGCCACCCTGGTATTGCGGTGCAATCAGCCCCTGCTGCGATGCCTGCCGGTAGTGTTTTAACGCAAGTAGGCAGTGTGCTGGGGGGGATCTTACTGCTCATTCTGTGCGCCGCCTGGCTGGTGCGCCGTTTAGGTTTTGCGCCGCAGGCACGTAACAGCAAGCTATTGAATGTACGCGCCAGTTGTCAGGTTGGCCAGCGTGAGCGGGTGGTCATTGTCGAAGTGGATAATACCTGGCTGGTGCTGGGTGTTACCGCACAACAAGTTACACCACTGCACACGCTGGTGCGCCCGCCGGTCGAAGAGACAGATAATCCGCTGTCGGTAGGCGGCACAAAACCGGCTGATTTCCGCCAGTTACTGAACAAAATCCTGAAACATCCGGAAAAATCAGCATGATGTCTTTACGTCCACTCATAAATAAAGTCTCTTTGCTGCTGCTCACCCTACTCTGCTCTCCGGCGGCCTTGGCTCAATTGCCCGGCATTATCAGCCAGCCACTGGCAAACGGTGGCCAAAGCTGGTCTTTACCGGTGCAAACGCTGGTTTTTATCACCACGCTGAGCTTCCTGCCCGCCGCTTTGCTGATGATGACCAGTTTTACCCGCATCATTATCGTGCTTGGCTTGCTGCGCAACGCCTTGGGCACCCCTTCTGCTCCACCGAATCAGGTGATGCTCGGTCTGACGCTATTTCTGACCTTTTTTATTATGTCACCGGTGTTTGACAAGGTGTATCAGGATGCTTATCTGCCATTCAGTCAGGACAAAATAAGCATGGAAGTGGCAATAGATAAAGGCGCGCAACCGTTGCGTGAATTTATGCTGCGCCAAACGCGTGAATCTGATCTAGCCCTGTACGCCCGTCTAGCCAATCTGCCGCCATTGGAAGGGCCGGAGGTGGTACCGATGCGCATTCTGCTACCTGCTTATGTCACCAGCGAGCTAAAAACCGCCTTCCAAATCGGTTTTACCGTGTTTATTCCCTTCCTGATTATCGATCTGGTGGTAGCCAGCGTGCTAATGGCATTGGGGATGATGATGGTGCCCCCGGCCAGTATTTCGCTGCCCTTCAAGCTAATGCTATTTGTCCTGGTTGATGGTTGGCAGTTGCTACTGGGTTCTCTGGCACAGAGTTTTTATAGCTAAGGTAGACTGTCATGACACCTGAATCAGTAATGGCCCTCGGCGTTGAGGCAATGAAAATCGCCCTTGCTCTGGCGGCACCCTTGTTATTAGCCGCACTGATAAGCGGCCTGATTGTCAGTCTGTTACAGGCCGCCACCCAGATCAACGAAATGACGCTGTCATTTATCCCCAAAATACTGGCGGTTTTTACCACAATGGTGATTGCCGGCCCGTGGATGCTAAATCTAATTCTGGACTACATGCGTAATCTGTTTACCAGCCTGCCCACGTTGATTGGTTAAACATGTTATCTATTGATACCACTCAACTTAGCGCATTGGTCAGCCAGTACTTCTGGCCACTTATCCGCGTACTGGCGCTGATCAGCACGGCACCGATATTGAATGAGAAGCAGATAAACCGCAAAGTTAAGATCGGCTTAGGCGTATTGATTACCTTTCTGATTGCTCCCTCCCTGCCGCCAGTCAATATTCCTATCGCCTCCATTGGCGCAATCTGGGTTGCTGGCCAACAAGTGCTTATTGGTGTTGCGATTGGCCTGACCATGCAATTTGCCTTTGCCGCGATCCGCCTGGCCGGTGAAGTGATTGGTTTGCAGATGGGATTATCCTTTGCGACCTTCTTCGACCCCTCCGGCGGCCCGAATATGCCGGTACTGGCACGACTCCTTAACTTACTGGCAATGCTGCTGTTCTTATCCTTTGATGGCCACTTATGGTTAATTTCATTGCTGGCAGACAGTTTTCATACGATCCCTATTCAATTAGAACCCCTCAATGGCAACGGTTTTCTGGCATTAACTCAAGTCGGTTCTTTAATCTTTATGAGCGGGCTAATGTTGGCGTTGCCAATGATAACCCTGCTGCTAACCCTGAATATGGCGTTAGGGATGCTCAACCGCATGACACCACAACTCTCGGTGTTCGTGATAGGTTTCCCGCTCACCTTAACCATTGGTATTATTTCAATGGGATTAATGATGCCGCTGCTGGCCCCCTTCGCAGAACATTTATTCGGCGAAATTTTTGACCGGCTGGCTGGGGTGTTGAGTGGTATGGCGGGTTAACGCTATTGAGGGGATACAACCCGCAGGGCAAGCCTACGGGCCATAGACGAGTTACTTATTCAGTTGGAACAGCGACAAGCCCTGCATATTGGTGAACGTGGTATACGAGGCCTGTAACGCCGCCTGCTGCATCACATAGGATGAGATGGTCGCAGTCCAATCGACATCCACCAAATCGCTTAATCGTTGTTTATTGATAAGCGTGCGGTCACTGCCCAAACTGTCCAGATTATCCAGTTCTTGTAGTTGAGTACCAATTTCTGCCTGCACAGACAAGACATTATTCAATGAGTTAGCCATCCCGCGGATACCTTTGTCCATATCCGCATTGGCCTGATCTTTAACTGCATCTGTTGCACCCTGCAAAGGCACCTTCAGCGAGTTCAACACGGTATCAATGGTATTGAAGATATTAGCTTCAGAGGCAACCGGTGTCCCCATCGCGTCATCAGGCTCTGGTTTTGCGTTACTGGTCAGAGCCATAAAAACACTGGAACCGGTATGCCCAACCGTAATTGAGCGATTGGCATCCACTTTTTTGTTCAATCGCTACATCGCCACCTTGATAAGTTACCGCACCAGTTGCGCTGACCGCAAAAGGAGGCTTGTCACTTTTGAAGCCACCAAAGATGTAACGACCGTTGCCATCAGTGGTGTTAGCCTGATTGACTAACTGGTCTTTCAAACCCTGTAACTGAGTGGCATAAGAAGCGCGATCATCGTCACTCAATATGTCACTTTTAGCACTGATAATAATACTTTGAATCGACTGAATGGTACTGGTAGCTTGTGCCAAAACCGTTGTTTCCAATGATGAACTCTGGCGTGCAAAGCTGCGTGCGAGTGCGTATTGGCTATTTTCTGACTCAGCTTGCGATACCATAACGGCCTGAGAAGCGGACATCGGGTCATCCGATGGGTTGACGACGCGCTTACCCGTAGAAAGTTGTTGGCCCGACTGCATCCAAAGTGATTGGGCGTTAGTCACGCCCTGCATATTTTGCTGATACAACATGCTGGTACTTAAGCGCACGATGTCAGTTCCTTTTAGCAATTGCCAAGCCCGCGAATGTCTCTCAACAATAATACGGGCTTAACTCGATATAAAATAAGTTACGGCACGACAAATAACCGCAGGTAATCACTTAACCACGCAGACCCAGAAGCGCATTAAATAGCGTCGAGGCAGTTTGAATAACCTGCGCATTCGCCAGATAATATTGCTGGAAACGCTGCAAATCGCCGTACTCTTCATCCAGGTTTACCCCAGAAATAGATTGCTGCTCGGCGGTCAACTGTTTGACGATATTAGCCTGCGCCGTGCTGTTGGTTTTCGCAGTAGCGGTCTGGTTACCGACGTTACTGACTAAACCGGCATAGGCACCCGAGAGTGTCGCTTTGCCATCCACCAGTTTCTTGGTTTGCAGATCTAATAACGCTTGTGCGTTAGTATTATCGCTGGCACCGCCATCTTTGGTTCCCGCAGCCGCAATCTTGCTGGAGTCAGAAATAGCAACCTGCAAATTGGCCGCTACGTTAGATACCGTTTTCACGGTGAATTTGTCTTTTGCCTGCGGGCCAACAGTGCCGTTATCGATGCTGACCGCCACGCCATCAAAGCTTAGACCGGTGGTTTTACCACTGCCATCAAGTACAGGGTTCGCTGGCACTTTGGTATTATCAGATAAGCGGGTAACCTGCCAATTAGTGCCGTCAAACTCAACGCTGTAATCGCTGGCCTTCACCTTTGAGGTGTCAGTGTAAGACACACTCAAACCGGCATCACCCTGATTGCGGGCATTTTTCAGCGTGGTCGGGTCGGAAAAACTGAAGAAATCAGTACCGGCATCGCCATTAGCATCAAACCCGACTTTATGCTGGGTGTTGAAGCTGTCAGCCATTACCAGTGCCAGTTGCCCCAATTGATTACGGGCACTGTCCAGGGCTTCACTGCGGAATTTCAAGGTACCACCAAGGCTACCGTTCGTCAGGCGGCGTTCATCGACTTCGAGTGTATCGCCGCTACCATATTTGTAGCCAAGGGTTAAACGGGTCGCATCCCCGCTGGACGGAATAGCTTCAACTTTATACGCATTCGGCCCTTGTACCAGTGACAGCCCCCCGGCAAAAGAGACGTTATAAGCATCGCCATCTTGCTGAGTCACCGTCACGCCGACAATCTGGTTCAGTTCTGTTACCAGTTGATCGCGCTGGTCAAGTAACGCATTCGGCTCGCTGCCACTGCTACCCCGTAGGCGGGTAATTTGGTCATTCAACTTAGCGATTTGCTCAGCATAGTTATTGATTTGCGTTGCGCTTTCGGTGATTTTTTGGTTTACACCAACATCCATATCACGCAGATATTTGTCTGCATTCTGGAACTGATTAACCAGACCTTCGCCTTTACCCAACACCGTTTTACGGGCAGCGTCATCACCGGCATTACTTACCAGATTTTGCAGGTTACTGAAAAAACCCTGCATGGTGGTAGAGAGGTTGTTTGAGCTATTTGACAGCAAGTTATCAATTTGCGAAATTTGCTGATAATAGGTAGTCAACCCGCTGCTTTGCGTTTGTGAAGAACGTAACTGGTTAGTAATAAAGGCGTTATATTCACGATTAACACCGGTAATCGTCACGCCGTTACCCAGAAAACCGGCCGGACTTAGCGTTCCGCCATTTTGGGCAAAAATAGCGTTCTGACGGTTGTAACCCGCCACCTGAAAGTTGGTGATGTTATTACTGACGGTGCTCAGGGCATATTGCGCGGCGCTCAGACCACTCATCGCAGTATTCATTAAACTGTTGGACATAAAGAAATCCTTTTACCGCAGACGACGAGCAACGCAGCGCCTGCATTAATTAATATTGGGATACTGCCTGAGGAAACCTAAGCCCCCGCACAGCCTATCTATACCCTTCTTACTTGAAGCCGTAGCTATGTTAGCTGCTCTCTCTCACCCGAATCACTGACTGATGTCAGCTCAGCGGGATTCGCTCGTTTGCTGCCGTGCTACAACTCCAATTACTTTGGGTATTATCGGCCCGAATTTAGAAAACTTGAGTGAAAATATGGGTGTTATTGCCAGTAAAACCAATGAATAAAGTCGCGCACGTTACAGTGAGGACAGGCAGATCATAAAGACGCCGTAAACCCTTCCCTGGCGCGGACGCTTTACTCTTCTGCCTATCCTCCCCTCACCAATAGATATTGGAGATTTTGCAGACCGAATACTGCCCAATCCCAAAATAACCCATTAGAAGAGATCACCCAAATCGCTGCTGTAGGCTTTTACCGCCTGTTCGCCGGCATTCTTCATTTGCTGAATGACACTCACCAGTTTTTGGGCATATTGCGGATCAGTCGCATAACCGGCACGTTGCAAAGCATGAGCGCCTTGTTCAGGGCTTTGGGCGGCAGCAACATTGGCGTAGCGTGGGTTTTGTGTCAGTAATTTGACATAATCACTCACCGCCTCCACGTAAGAGCCATATACCCGGAAGCGAGCTTTGGTTTTCTTCGCCACACCCTGTTCATATTCGGTGGTAGTAATTTCGCTGACTGGCCCATCCCAGTTGCTACCCGCTTTGATGCCAAAGACGTTGTAACTGGTTTTGCCGTCGGCCGTCGGAATTTCGCGCTGACCCCAGCCCGACTCCAGTGCCGCCTGAGCCACAATCAATTGATGAGGAATGCCGCTTTGCTGGCTGGCAATTTGCGCCGGAATAGACATCCGCGCCACGAAATTACCGGTGCCTTGTGGCAATGACGCTGAGTTGTTGGCTGGCGGTGTCGGCATGGCGCGACGTACCATTTGTGCCAGCGCCTGTGCCGGTAGCGTTTGCAGCACGTCGTTATCCAGCATCATTGGCACCGTACCTGCGGTTTCGCTCGGCGAGGTGGTACCGGAGAGCTGTTCAACCATCATGTCGGCCAGCCCTAATCCTTTAGCCGACATCTGCTGCGCAATTTGTTGATCGTACATCGAGGTGTAAAGTTTGGTCTGCTCACTGTTCATCACCCCATCTTGCGGCAACGCGGAGCGCATACTTTTCAGCATCATCTGCACAAACATCCCCTCCACCTGCTGGGCAACCCGCTTCAGATTGCCCTGTGGATCGATGGCAGCATCGCGCTTTAGTGAATTCAGTGATTGGGCGTCATAAGCCGCCCCGGACATAGCCATCAAATCACTCATCAGATAATCTCCAATTTAGCCCGTAAGCAGCCGGCACTTTGCATCGCTTGCAAAATGGACATCAGATCGATCGGCGTTGCCCCCAGTGAATTTAATGCGCGAACGACATTGTTCAGGTTCGGGCTGGCATTAACCCGCTGTAGCACACCACCTTGCTGCTGTACCGAAATCTGGGTATTAGGTGTCACCACGGTCTGGCCACCACCAAATGGCGTATCTGGCTGACTGACAGTATTTTGTTTATCCACCACCACGGAGAGATTCCCTTGCGCCACGGCACAGGAATCCAATACCACGTTGCGGTTCATCACTACCGAACCGGTGCGGGAGTTGATAATCACCTTGGCATCACCGGCATCGACATTCACCGGGATATTTTGGATATCAGCCAGGAAACGCACCTGAGAACTGTTACCACGCGGAACCCGCACCTGAATAGTTCGCGCATCGAGCGCCGTGGCGGAGCCAAATCCACGCTGACGGTTAATGGCATCACTCACCTGCTGCGCCAGGGTGAAATCTTCATTATTCAGTTGCAGATTAATCACGCCATCGGTACCAAAAGTAGTTGGCAATTCACGCTCAATGGTGGCCCCACCGCTGATCCGCCCGCCGGTTAATTGGTTTACCTGAACACTGCTCCCCCCCGATGAAGCACCGGCACCGCCCACCAACACGTTCCCCTGAGCCAGGGCATAGACCTGATTATCCACCCCTTTCAATGGGGTCATCAGCAATGTGCCGCCGCGAATACTTTTAGCGTTACCCATTGAAGAAACCACAATATCAATGGTCTGCCCGGCGCGGGAGAATGGTGGTAATTTGGCCGTCACCATCACCGCAGCCACATTTTTCAACTGCATATTGGTGCCCGGCGGCACAGTAATCCCCAGTTGCGACAACATGTTGCTCAGACTTTGCGTGGTAAACGGCGTTTGCATGGTCTGGTCGCCAGAACCATCCAGCCCGACCACCAGGCCATAACCGATCAACGCGTTATCCCGCACACCCTGAACGGTCACCAAATCGCGGATACGCTCGGCTTTCGCCGGCATCCATACCAGCGAAATCAAGGTAATACATAAAATGAAGAGTGACTGTTTGCGCATCATTGGGCCTCTTAGTACGGTGAGATATTAAGGAAGAACCGCTGTAACCAGCCCATGGTTTGCGCTTCATTGATATAACCATTACCCACATACTCGATACGTGCATCCGCAACCTGGGTTGAGGTAACGGTATTGCTGCCGCTGATGGTGCGTGGGTTAACTACCCCAGAGAAGCGGATGAATTCGGTTCCCTGATTGATTGCAATCTGTTTCTCACCGACCACATGCAGGTTGCCGTTAGCCAGCACCTGATCGACGGTCACGGTAATGGTACCGCTGAACGTGTTGTTGGCATTCGCGCCACCCTTGCCACCAAAGGTATTGTCACCAGAGATATCCATATCAGCACGCGCATTACCCAATAATCCTTCCAGATAACGCGGCGTGGTCGCCACACCAAATTTGCTGGAACCATTGCGGCTGGCATTGGCTGAAGAGCTTTTGCTGGCACTGACGTTTTCCTGCAAAGTGATGGTTAACGTGTCACCGATATTACGTGGGCGGCGGTCTTCAAATAAAGGCTGATAACCATAGTTCATCGGCTGAGCTGCCTGAAAAATAGAACCATTTGGCAATGGCGCACTGGCGGGGGCGGGCTGTGCTGAGGTGGTGCCTTCCACCAGAGGTTTATGCGGAATATACGCGCAACCATTGAGCAGCATCGCCGTCAACGGCATACAGATCCATTTCAATTCACCTGATTTGCGCAGCGGCTTTCTGTCCATCTCTGATTATCAGTCCTGTAACCTGTTGGAGGCCGCGATAGCCAGCCTCAAATACGCATTATTCTGTGGCCGTCAGGGGGCTAAATTGCCCCCTGAAAGCGGATTTACAGTTGAGTCAGTTTTTGCAACATCTGATCTGAGGTTGAAACTGCTTTACTGTTGATTTCATAGGCTCGCTGCGTCTGGATCATGTTAACTAACTCTTCCGCCACATTGACGTTAGAGGTTTCAACATAGCCTTGATACAGCAAGCCACCGCCGTTCAGACCTGGCGTGGTTTCGTTCGGCGCACCAGAGCTGGCGGTTTCCTGATATAAGTTCTCACCGACACTTTCCAGCCCACTGTTGTTAATGAATGTGGTGAGGGTAAGTTGCCCAACCTGCTGGGTGGCGGTTTGCCCCGGTAAAGTGACACTGACTATCCCGTCACGCCCCACTGTCATTTTCAGCGCATTCGCTGGAATGGTGATCGCCGGTTGAATCTGAAAACCGCCTGATGTCACTAACTGGCCGTTTTGGTCAACCTGAAAAGAGCCATCACGGGTATAAGCATTGGTGCCATCGGGCATTTGCACCTGAAAGAACCCTTCGCCTTTAATTGCGATATCTTTCGAGTTATCCGTTTTGGACAGATTACCCTGGCTGTGCAAACGCTCGGTCGCCACCGGGCGAACCCCGGTACCAATCTGTAAGCCAGATGGCAAGGTAGTTTGCTCGGAGGATTGCGCCCCCGGTTGGCGCATGGTTTGGTACAGTAAATCTTCAAAAACCGCCCGCTGGCGTTTAAAACCATTGGTACTGACGTTCGCCAGGTTGTTGGCGATGACGTCCATATTGGTTTGTTGTGCATCCAAACCGGTTTTGGCAATCCATAATGATGGGATCATCAGTTTATTCCTCTGCGCCTGCGCGCTTAACCCATTGCTAACAGCTGATTAGCGCGCTGTTCGTTTTCATCCACGCTGTGAATGACTTTCATCTGCATTTCGAAACTGCGGGCATTGGCAATCATGTCTGTCATGGCTTCAACCGCTTTCACGTTGCTGCCCTCCAACACTCCCGGCATTATCTTGATCAGCGGATCATTTGCCAGTTGCGCGCCACGCGCCTGTTGTGTTGCCGGTGTTAAATGGAACAACCCATCATCACCATGCATCACTTCACCCGCCGTCGCCTTGACCCGTTTGATCTGACCAAGCTGAGCAATGGTATTGGGTGAGTCGCCAGCGTTGAGTGCTGAGATAGTGCCATCGGCGGCAATGGTGACCGCGGCCTGCGGTGGCACTTCAATCGGGCCGTTATCCCCCATCAGCGGATAGCCCTGCACCGTCATTTGCCCATTGGATGAAATCTGAATGTTACCGTTACGGGTATAGGCTTCAGTGCCATCGGGCAGTTGCACTGCCAGATAGCCATCTTGCTGCAAGGCGACATCCAATGGGCGGCCACTGTAGTTCATCGTACCCTGACTGATATTGACACCGGGCGTCGATGCGGCGACCATCGTGCGGGTCATCAAGCTCGGTCCATCAATAGGTATTGCTCGCATCGCAGTTAGCTGTGCGCGAAATCCTGGCGTTGCCACATTAGCCAGGTTATTCGCCGTAACCGCCTGCTTTTCCAGTGACTGCCGGGCAGCCCCCATTGCGGTGTATATTGCGTGATCCATGAGCTAGCCCCGTCAGTTTGATTAACGCAGGTTAACCAGAGTTTGTAAGATCTGATCCTGGGTTTTGATGGTTTGCGCGTTAGACTGATAGTTACGCTGCGCCACAATCATGTTTACCAGTTCTTTGCTCAAATCCACGTTAGAGGATTCCAACGCACCACTGGTCAATGAGCCAAAACCACCACCGCCCGCCGTCCCAAGGATTGGGTTACCGGATGACTGGGTTTCTTTCCAGACGTTATCGCCTTGAGAGGCCAAGCCTTCAGGGTTAGAGAAGTTGACCAGTACTATCTGACCTAGTAACTGGGTTTGTTGGTTGGAGTATGTTCCTACCACGGAACCGTCTTTATTGACCTGGAAACCGGTGAACTCCCCTGCGGCATAGCCCGTCTGGTTTTGTGCCGTGATACTGTCAGTACCGGTGTTCTGCTGTTTGCTGCCCGCCACATTCAGATCAAAGGTTTGTGCCGGAGCACCATTAACCACACCCATCGGGATAGTCATATTGAAGTCGGTGGTGCTGGTAGTACTGCCGGTTGGGGTCACACTTTTCAGCGCACCATTGGTATCAAATACCATTGTGCCACGCGCTGATGCGGCGGCCGGATCAGTTGGATCATATGGCTTAGTGACATCTTTCAGTGTCGCGCTGCTGTCTTTGGTATACACCGTCCAGGTGTTACCACCGGTGGAATCTTCAGCGGTCTTAACAAAATACACATTGATATCGTGGCGGTTACCCAAGCTATCAAACGTAGTCATATTATTAACAAAGCTGTAGGTATCTGGCTTTTGCGGGTCGAATGCGTCGGTAATCACTTTATGGGTAGAGGTCAGGTTAGCGACCATGTTGCCTGATGTGGTTGCTTTGGCCGTGATCATGTCCTGTGGAATAGATAGCGGCACCGGATTCGCGCCTTGCTGAACGGTTGGTGGGGTACCGGTTGCCGGATAACCGGTCAAACTCAAGCCTTGCATGTTGACGATATTGCGGTTTTCATCGAGTTTGAACTGGCCGTTACGGGCAAAGTAAACACCGCCGCTGCTGTCTTGCATACGGAAGAAACCGTTCTGGCTGATAGCCAGATCCAAACGGCGGTTGGTGGTGGTTGGGGTACCGTCATTGAAGTCCTGAGTAATCCCGGCAACCTTCACGCCCATACCGGTTTGGGAACCCGCAAACATATCGGCAAAAGAAACTGAGCCGGCTTTAAAACCTGATGTCGCCGAGTTGGCGATGTTGTTACCGATCACATCCAAATTACTGGATGCTGCGTTCAAACCGCTGACAGCTTGAGAAAAGCCCATTTTCTTCTCCGTTAGATTCGGGGGTCCATTACAGACCTGACGTATTGATAAGATATCAAACGCTATTTTTAAAATTTGAAGCCAGCCATTACATCTGAATGGCTCACCACACGGTTCGCTTACCACGTCAGTGATGACTCATAAGTGCCATCACTGAATTACAAAATCTGCCGCACTTTATCCATAGTGATGGTGCCAGCCAGACCGAGATCTAACTTGGAGCCATCGCTACCACGGGTTACACCATTGACCACGGCATAGCTCAGCGGCGTTGCCACCAACGATTCACCACCATTGCTGGCGGCAATGCTTACTGTGTAAGCGCCATCTGGAGCATTGCCACCCGCGTCCAGTGAGCCATCCCAGGTAAATGAGTGCACGCCCGCTGTTAGGCTACCGATATCAATGGTACGCACCACCTGACCATTGCCGTCACTGATAGTCGCGGTGACTTTATCGGCAGGACGTTCCAGCTCAAGGCCGAATGGCGTGGTAGTCACCGTGCCATCTTTGCTGCCGGTAAATATTGCCGTACCCGGTATCATCACGCCGTGACCAATCAAACTACTGGCTTGCAGCGACTGGCTGCTATCAATCTGGCCGGAAATTGAACCCAGAGTGGTATTCAGTTTTTCAATGCCACTCACGGTATTGATCTGCGCTAATTGCGTAGTCAATTCGTTGTTTTGCATTGGATTAGTCGGGTCCTGGTTTTTCAACTGCGCCACCAGCAAGGTCAAAAAGCTGTTTTGCAGATCCTGACTGGTACTGCCACTACCAGAGGTAGAGCTGGTGCCGGCAGTACTGTTAATACCGTAATCGCTATTGGTCAGGGAATTGGTAATGGCCATCTATGCAGGCTCCTGTTATTGACCCAGTGTCAGCGTCTTAAGCATCAAGGATTTTGTAGTATTCAGAACTTCAACGTTGGCCTGATAACTGCGTGAAGCAGAAATGGTGTTAATCATTTCACCGGTTACATCAACGTTAGGCATACGTACATAGCCCTTGGCATCAGCCAGCGGGTTACCCGGCTGGAACACCAAACGGTCCGGTGCCGGATCATCAACGATTTGAGACACACGAACACCGCCGGTCTCCTGCCCCGCCTGAGCGGCAACCTGAAACACCACTTGCTTGGCACGATAAGGCTGACCATCCGGGCCGGTCACACTTTCGGCATTGGCCATGTTACTGGCGCTGACGTTCAACCGCTGCGATTGAGCCGATAATGCAGAACCGGCAATATCAAAAATATTCAGTAAAGACATACGTTTATCCTTGTTGTAACACTGACATCATCCCTTTGATCTGACTGCCAAGAACGGTCAGGCTGGTCTGATATTTCAGGCTGTTATCGGCAAAGTTGGTACGTTCGCGGTCCATATCAACCGTATTACCATCCATCGCCGGTTGGTCTGGTACGCGGAATAACAAGTCCAGATCCGGCGGTTGAACCGTACTTGCCGGGATATGTCGAGCTGACGTTAAACTGAGCGATACCCCAGTACCATTGACTCGCCCTTGCTCCATCACTTTTTTCAGTTGGCTGGAGAAATCGATATCGCGTGCCTGAAAGCCGGGTGTATCCGCATTTGCAATATTGGATGACAGGACTTCCTGGCGTTGAGAGCGCAAGTTAAGCGCCTCTTGTTGAAAACGCAGAGCACCGTCCAGTTTGTCGAGCATAGTCCCCCCGCAAGGTTAGAATTTGGAGTCGACAGCATAAACGCCGTATAGGTAAGCCTATCGCCAGAATAAGGGCAAAATGCGTCGCTATTTGTTCCCTTAACCTTAGCGAGGTACAGGTACACTAGTGTGCAGAAGAGGTAATAGCCGTCTTTAGCAGGATCGAGGGTTTAGCCAATAGCGGGGGCAAAAAGAAAACTGATGATAATGAAAAGTAATAGTGTCATGACATTGGCTCTTGGGCTGCTACTTGCCAGTCAGGCCTTCATCCATCAGGCTTTAGCCGCAGATCTATCTGTACAGGTAAATCAATTTTTCCAGCAGCAATATCCCGATAAAGAAAGTCAGGTCGCAGTTATTATCAAAACGCCCCAAAGCCAATGGCCACAATGTGGGATGCCTGACATCACCCTGCCAACCCATTCCCGCCCTTGGGGGAATGTCAGTTTGTCGGTTCGTTGTAATGGCCAACGGCGCTTTATTCAAACCCAGGTGCAAGTCAGTGGGCGTTATGCCGTTGCCACTCGGCGGCTGGCTGCGGGTGAGAAAATTAGTATGCCGGATATTGAAATGAAACAAGGCCGCCTCGATACCCTGCCGCCGGGTGCGCTGCTCGACACACACTTTGCACAGGGTGCGGTTAGCTTGCGGCAAATTAATGCCGGGCAACCGCTAACGCGCAATATGTTACGCCGCCTGTGGGTAATTAAAGCCGGGCAGGATGTACAAATATTAGCGCAGGGCGAAGGGTTCAATATTAACAGCACAGGCAAGGCCATGAACAACGCAGCGGTGCAAGATAGTGTCCGGGTACGCATGGCGTCTGGGCAAATCGTCAGTGGAACTGTGGCCGACAATGGTACGATTCAGATAATGTTATAGTGATTAAAGTTTTTTTAACCGGTGCCGATAACACTGTTATGCAGTTATCTGCGGGTAAAAAGTGACAATCCCGCCATTCTTTTACTGAAAGATAAAAGTCTTGCGGGTCGATAAACGTCAATCCCGCTATAAAGGGAGCAACACCATGAGTATTGATCGCACTCAGCCGCTATTACCGGTAACACAAGTGCAGCCACGGGAAACCAGTGACATCGCGCAACAAACGCGCAAACCGGCAACCCAGACAAAAACCCCCGTCAGTGGTACCGAGGTTAAATTGAGTGATGCGCAGGCGAAGCTGATGCAACCGGGCAGCCAGGACATCAACGTTGAACGCGTAGAAACCTTAAAACAGGCCATTCGCTCCGGTCAATTGACGATGGACACCGGTAAAATTGCCGATGCCTTGTTAAAAAATGTGGCGGATGACCTCAAGAACAGTTAGTTGCAACAAATAGCTCGCCGTAAACATAAAAGGATACGTGGTGGTGGAAAGATTACAGACCAATCTGGACCAGCAGCTGGAACTGCTCGAATCACTGAAAACCGTGGTGGCACAAGAACAGCAGTTACTGTGCTCTGGCCGGATTCAAGGCGTGGTACTACAAGGTGTTACGGAGCAAAAAAGCTCAATCTTAGCCACGCTGGCTTATCTGGATCAGGCCCGACTCACCACGCAAGCAGCAATCAATGTACAAGCACCTTACAACCAAGCCGCGGCATTAGCCGAACGCTGGCAACGTATTTTGCAATTAGCCGAAGAATTGCACTACGGCAACTTACATAATGGATTGTTGCTACAACAGCACATTGAGCATAACACTCAGGCTCTGGCTGTCTTGAACACCCGTCATGGCCAATCACTGTATGGCCCCGATGGCCAATCCAAAGGTGCCAGTTTGCTGGGCCGTAAGATTGGGATTTAACAGACTATCCCTACGGATATAACCCGCCGCACTGCCGGGGATTATATCCGCTTGGTACCCCAGTTTCGTCTAATTCAATCACCACACCAATGCTTCCTACCCATTCACAAAATGGTTTTTTCTGTTTGCTTGTAATGCGTTAGTCTGCTGAAACCAGGCAACAACGCTTGGTTACAAAGAGGATAAATGAAAAAACAGCGTGTAAGTATCCTATTGGGATGGTTTTTTTGTAGTGCGATAGCACTCTCAATCAGTCAAACAGCACGGGCCGATGATGCGGCCGAACAGCCGGTCTATTTCTGTATCACTTGCTATTACCCATTTGTATGGTTTTAGCGATAGTTGACCAGCACTTGGTTGCTGATCACTTGCAGCGGTGGATTCACCCTGCCTTTGCCCGCAATGAAATAAACAAAGAACAGTTGATTCGCGGCGGCTTCACCTGCCAGCATACTGCTCTGTCCACTCCCCCCGTCAAGAGGCATACAACGGGTTGACGTACAGAGCCTCACTTCCAAACCATTTGGCGCTGCTGACATGAGCTGGTAGCGCCATCCTATCGAAACGATCCGCGCATCTTTATCGGCCAGTGCAACCGGCGATTGCAGCGCTGCCGATGAGGTCACCACTCCGCGTAGGCTCTGCGTGACACCAATACCGTCCGCCACCCAAGTGCCGGACACCGCACAGGCAAATAATGGCAACACACCAATCACAAAAGCCAAGGGGCGAATCAGCATCAGGCGGCGCCTATCGTTGAAGTCATGCGGATCTGGCGGTTATCGCCAATTTCCAGATTAGATAGCACCACCATCTGCGGTAAACTACGACGCAGGAAACGCGCCAGTAACGCCCGCAATGCATGGTTAACCAGTAATACCGGTGGTGCGCCTAGCATTTCCTGCCGCTGTAGCGCTTGTTTGGATTGCTCCAGTAGCCGGTCTGCCAAACCCGGTTCTAACCCGCCACCGCCTTGCAACGCCTGTAATAATAGACGCTCCAATGCTGCATCCAGCCCGATAACCTGAATTTCACCGCTGCCAGGGAACCACTGCTGGGCAATCGAGCGCCCTAATGCCACCCGCACCACTGCGGTTAATTCATAGGGGTCCGTTTGATTAGGCGCATGTTCAGCCAATGTCTCGATAATGGTGCGCATATCGCGAATCGAAACGCGTTCCATCAGCAGATTTTGCAGTACCTTATGCAAGATAGTGAGTGTCACCACGCCGGGGACGAAATCTTCGGTCAGCTTAGGCATTTCCTGGGTAACCCTGTCCAGCAGTTGCTGCGTCTCCTGACGACCAAACAACTCACTGGCATACTGGCTAATCAAGTGATTCAAATGCGTTGCCACCACCGTGCTGGCCTCAACCACCGTAAAGCCCTGAATCTGCGCCTGCTCACGTAAGGCGCTTTCAATCCATACCGCTGCCAGGCCAAAGGCAGGATCATGGGTTGTTTCACCGGGCAGTGTTCCGGCGGCATTACCGGGGTTAATCGCCAGCCAGCGCCCTGGATGAGCCTCGCCACTGCCGATTTCAACCCCTTTCATCAATATCCGATAACTCGCCGGTGGCAGCTCCAAATTGTCGCGAATATGCACCACTGGCGGCAGATACCCCATTTCCTGAGCAAACTTCTTGCGAATACTGCGAATACGCCCCAGCAACTCACCATTTTGCTGAAAATCAACCATTGGAATCAGCCGGTAACCCACCTCCATTCCAAGAGGATCTTCCAGTTGCACATCTGACCAGGTCGCTTCTGCGGCCTGTTGTTGGTCTTGGACGACCGGCGCTTGCTCAGCGACAGGTTGCTGCATTTGTTTGCCGCGTAAACGCCAGGCTAATGCCAGCAGTGCGGCGGTGAACAGCAAGAAGACAAAGTTAGGCATCCCTGGAACCATACCCAGCAGACCCAGCACGCTGGCGCTCAAGACCATCACTCGCGGGTTGTTAAATAGCTGAGTCACCATCTGCTGACCGACATCCTGATCGGTACTAACGCGGGTCACTATCACACCGGCGGCAGTTGAGATAACCAGCGCGGGGATTTGGGCGACCAGGCCGTCACCGATGGTCAGCAAGGTATAGGTTTCAGCGGCATGTCCTAGCGCCATGCCATGCTGAATCACCCCGACCAACAAGCCGCCGACCACGTTTATTACCATGATAAGCAATCCGGCGACCGCGTCACCACGCACAAACTTACTGGCACCGTCCATCGAACCGTAGAAGTCAGCTTCTTGTGTCACATCTGAACGGCGCTTTTTCGCTTCATCTTCGCCAATCAGTCCGGCATTCAGGTCAGCATCAATCGCCATCTGTTTACCGGGCATCCCATCCAATACGAAGCGCGCCCCCACTTCGGCAATACGCCCAGCCCCTTTGGTAATCACCATAAAGTTGATGATCACCAAAATGATGAACACCACAATGCCGATAGCAAAGTTGCCCCCAACCAGGAAGTGGCCGAAAGCTTCGACAACCCGTCCAGCAGCAGCGGCTCCGGTGTGACCATCCATCAAAATGATACGGGTGGATGCAACGTTGAGCGATAAACGCAGCAATGTAGAAAACAGCAAAATAGTGGGGAAAGCCGCGAAATCCAGCGTGCGCTGGGTAAACATGGCGACCAATAGCACCATGATGGAAAGTGCGATATTAAAGGTAAATAGCAAATCCAGCGCGAAGGGAGGCAGTGGCAATACCATCATCGACAAAATCATCAGGATCAGGATCGGTCCTGCGAGGATTTGCCACTGCGTATCTTTGAAATTGCTCGGTAAACGTAGCAGGGCAGCCAAATTAGCCATTAGTCAGTCTCACTCTCTGTTGCAAAATCCAATGCTTCCGGCACCGGCAGATGTTCAGGTTTTTTCGGTACCAGCCCGCCTTCCCGCTTCCAGCGTTTCAACTGATAAACCCAGGCAAGGACCTCGGCGACCGCCGCATAAAGGGTGGCAGGAATATGTTGCCCGACCTCACTGTGGCGGAATAACGCCCGCGCCAGTGGGGGGGCTTCTAATAAAGGAATACGGTGCTCGGCACCCAGCTCACGAATACGCAGTGCTACCGCGCCCGCGCCTTTTGCCAGCACTTTTGGCGCACTCATTTTCGATTCGTTATATTGCAATGCCACCGCATAGTGAGTCGGGTTGGTGACTATCACATCGGCTTTGGGCACATCAGCCATCATACGGCGACGAGCCATTGCCCGTTGCTGCTGGCGGATACGTCCTTTGACGTGCGGATCCCCTTCTTGATCTTTAAATTCATCACGTATCTCTTGTTTGGTCATACGTAACTTTTTGATATGGCTGGTTATCTGGTAAAATACGTCAAAACCAACCATCGGTAGTAGCCCTAAGACCACCACAAATCCGCAAAAAATAATCAAATTAAGCGCATCGCTCAATGCGGCAATAGGTGGTGCGGAAATCAGCCGCATCATTTGTGGCCAGTTGTGCCAAAGGAATAACCCTGTAACCCAACCGACCAGCGTCGCTTTGAGGATAGCCTTTAATAGTTCAGCCAGTGATTGTGAGGAAAACATCCGCTTTAGCCCGGCCAGAGGACTCATGCGTTGCAGGTCAAACTTGAAGGATTCGCCGCTAAATAGCACGCCACCCAGTAGCATCGGTACTGCCAATGCCACAATAACCAATCCCGCAAAGACCGGTAGTAAAGCCATAACAGCTTGCTTTAATAGCATGGCGGCTTGCCGCAACATTTGCTTATCATCACTGACCATGGCGTGATCAAAATGCAGTCCTTGGGAAATCATGGCGGCCAACTGGCGCGCCATCGACTCACCGGATATCCACAAGATAGCCAAACCGGCTCCGAGCATCAGCATCGATGTCAATTCACGCGAGCGCGGGATCTGTCCTTTTTCGCGAGCCTTTTCCAGCTTATGTGCTGTGGGTTCCTCGCTTTTTTCTGCATCGCTATCTTCAGCCACAGCAATGGCCTCTGTTGGCGTAAATGTTACTGTTCAGCGTGAGCGCTTCCATGTCGGAAAATGAGTAAATAACAAAATTGTTGTCTAGGATGACAAATATTCATCAAGTCTATGGTTGGAACAAAGCGACAATTAGGCGGTTATTTCACGAATGAGTGCCGTTAGTTGACAATGGATAACCGGCCTTGGTCGACATTTAAATGCCCCTGTTGAGGAAATAGACAGGTTGAGTGTTATATAAAATAAGTCAGGCAGAGAATGGAAAAAAGATGACAGCGATGTGGTTTGAGAGGGCTAAGAACAACTTAAATCAAACGAGCTTATCGAAAAGATAAATAAATCAAGATGATAATGGCAGATGAGGGGTTCCTCATCTGCACTTTATAAGTGACTGTCAGCTTAGAAACCCAAACTGTCGAGCAAATCATCAACCTGATCCTGGTTGGCAATAACGCCAGCACCATTTTTATCCAGTTGTGGCCCATTGAGTAAACTGTCTGCCGGTTTTTGCGGTTTTGCTGGCATATCTGGAATATTCTCCATCAGCACCATCAATAGTTGCTTCTCAATCTCTTGCACCACGTCCATCATGCGCTTGATAACCTGACCGGTAAGGTCCTGGAAATCCTGCGCCATCATGATTTCTAACAATTGCGCATTGGTAAATGAGGTATGTTGTGGCACCACATCCAGATATTCACGCGTGTCGCTCACCAGCGAGCGGGCATCTGATAACTCGATTGGGTTGGCGAACCATTCATCCCAGCGAACAGTAAGCGCCTTTGCCGATGATTCTAACTCATTTTGGCGCGGTTGCGCCGCTTCAACGCAATTTAGTGCCCTTTCAGCAGCCTGGGCCGTCATATGAACGACATAATCCAGGCGGTCACGCGCATCTGGAATCGCTTCTGCTGCTTGCGCAATCGCCTGATCCAGCCCTAACTCGCGCAAACTGTCGCGTAACATCCGCGTCAGTTGACCAATGCGGCTTATGATATCGCTGGCTGATGCCGCATCTGTTGCGGGCATTTGATGGTTACTCATCTCGCCTCCTTACATACCCAACTTTTCAAAAATCTTATTGAGTTTCTCTTCCAAGGTAGCGGCAGTGAAAGGTTTCACTACATAACCACTGGCACCGGCTTGTGCTGCTGCGATGATATTCTCTTTTTTAGCTTCGGCAGTCACCATCAACACCGGTAAAGAGCCAAGAGCACCATCGGCACGGATAGTTTTCAACAGATCCAGGCCATCCATATTTGGCATGTTCCAATCTGAAACCACAAAATCAAAACCACCCGCACGTAATTTATTCAATGCGTCTACGCCATCTTCGGCCTCTTCCACATTGTTAAAACCCAGCTCTTTAAGCAGGTTTCGGACAATACGACGCATGGTCGAAAAATCGTCTACCACCAAAAATCTGAGATTCTTATCCGCCATACCAACTCCTAAGGTTTGTTGCTCACCGCTGAGCGATTAAATACCACGCCCGATTTACACCGGAAAATTTCGCCCCAAAGACATTGGTGTTACAGCAAGGGAACAAGCAAACAAATCCCGATAAGCTTACGTAAGTAAGTGATTCAGGTAAGTGCGCGCTGCTAACACCGCTGTAAGTCAAGGATTCAGGGGACTAGATTCGCAAGGCTTGGCCGCTGCTTATCTGTGCCAACATACGCTGACTTATCTGATTCAACTCCAGAACTTCATTCACACCGCCCATACCTATAGCTTCGCGTGGCATCCCGAAGACCACACAACTGGCCTCGTTTTGCGCAATGGTATAAGCGCCCGCCCGATGCATTTCCAGCAGGCCCGCCGCACCGTCATTGCCCATTCCCGTCAGAATCACACCAACCGCATTACGCCCAGCGTATTGTGCAACTGAGCGGAAAAGAACATCCACTGAGGGGCGATGGCGATTAACCGCAGGCCCGTCGTGAATGCGCACTTGATAGTTCGCCCCACTGCGAGCCAGTTCCATATGCCGATCCCCTGGTGCTATATAGGCATGTCCCGGCAATACACGTTCACCGTCTTCTGCCTCTTTGACGGTGATTTGACACAGCTTATTAAGCCGTTCTGCAAAAGAACGGGTAAAACCTGGCGGCATATGCTGAGTAATCAGTAGCGCCGGGCTGGTTGGCGGCAACGGCTGCAACACCATACGTATCGCTTCAGTCCCCCCGGTAGAGGCACCAATTGCAATTAACTTTTCACTACTGAGCAGCGGCGTATGACTAAGCATAACCGGTGCATGTTCTGGGCCGCGCTGCGGTAATCGGGCTTTGGCTGCGGTGCGGATTTTCTCCGCAATTAACTCGCTGTATGCCAGCATCCCTTCCCGAATACCCAACTGAGGTTTGGTGACAAAATCGATTGCCCCCAATTCCAGCGCACGCATGGTTATCTCAGAGTTCTTACCGGTTAATGATGAAACCATCACCACCGGCATTGGCCGTAAGCGCATCAACTTTTCGAGAAAATCCAGCCCATCCATCCGTGGCATTTCAACATCGAGGGTCAAAACCTGCGGGTTGAATTTTTTAATTAAATCACGGGCAACCAGCGGGTCCGGTGCCGCAGCAACCATCTCCATATCCGGGTGACTGTTGATAATCTCAGTCATTAGCTGACGCATCAGTGCAGAATCATCAACGCACAATACTCTGATTTTACTCATCACCTCTCCTTGGTCAGTCCATAAACGGTCTGCCCGCGCAAATAAAATTCCCGACTGATTTGACTGAAATTCTCCGAGTGGCCTGCAAACATCAGACCGCCAGGTTTTAGTAAAGGGACAAAGCGACGAAGAATGCGTTCCTGCGTCTCTTTATCAAAATAAATCATCACATTACGGCAAAAAATAGCGTCAAACTGCCCCGGTAATGCCCACTCTGGTGCCAACAGATTGAGTTGCTGGAACTGAATCATATTGGCAAGCTCTGGCCGCACCCGCACCATGCCATGATGCGGACCAGTACCACGCAGAAAATAACGTTGCATCTGCTGTGCCGATAACGAACGCAACTCATCCTGCCGATACACGCCACTGGTGGCTTTTTCCAGTACCTGAGTATCAATATCACTGGCCGATACCTGACAAGATCCGGCCCGATTCCCCAACGCATTACTCAGAGTCATGGCGATGGAGTAAGGCTCCTCACCGGTAGATGCAGCGGTGCTCCAGACAGAATACGTTCCCGACCGCTGACGTGCATGTTCAGCCAAAATCGGAAAATGGTGCGCCTCACGGAAAAATGCCGTCAGGTTAGTGGTTAATGCATTCACAAATGCCTGCCACTCCGCACCATTCGGATCAGATTCCAGCAATGCCAGATACTGACCAAAATCGTTAATGCCCAGCAATCTTAGCCGCCGAACTAGCCGGTTATAGACCATTTCCCGCTTGTGATCGGCCAGAACGATGCCGGCCCGTTGATAAATAAGTTGGCAGATACGCCGGAAGTGGACATCCGACAGCGGCAGCCGTTGAACCATCTGGGTCAGTATCGAACCTGACTCTTGGGGTGATGGCTGGGGAGCCAGATTTAAAGATGATTGTTTCATCGATGATGGTTTCATCCGCCCTCACCCCACTGCAAAGCCTTCGTTACGCCGTTTGACAATCTGGGTTTTCCTTTGAGGCAGTTGCTTTTACAACCCGTTGCTTATCTCTGCCATCTGCCGCCTGCCCCTCACCGCTGTCGCTATCCTGCTCCAAACGAAAAACGGACACTGCATCGGAGAGCATACTTGCCTGCTCCTCTAATGCGTTGGCCGCAGCCGCAGCCTCTTCCACTAATGCGGCGTTTTGCTGAGTGACCTGATCCATCTGAGTTACTGCGAGTGAAACCTGCTCAATGCCCCGGCTTTGCTCATCCGAAGCGGAAGCGATTTCACCCATAATGTCGGTAACCCGAGTCACTGAGCGAACAATCTCTTCCATGGTAGTACCCGCATTTTCAACCAGTGTGGAGCCCTGGCGAACACGGCTGACCGATTCATCGATCAACCCTTTAATCTCTTTTGCCGCCTGCGCACTGCGCTGTGCCAAATTACGCACTTCACCGGCGACCACCGCGAAGCCCCGGCCCTGTTCGCCAGCGCGGGCAGCTTCAACCGCCGCATTCAGTGCCAGAATATTGGTTTGAAAGGCAATACCGTCAATAACACTGGTAATAGCGCCAATTTTCTGCGAACTGGTGGCGATATCATGCATAGTTGTCACTACACTGCTCGTCAGCTCCCCGCCTCGTGCGGCGGTACCTGACGCATCTTTTGCCAACAGTGTTGCCTGCCGGGCGTTGTCGGCATTCTGTTTTACCGTAGCCGTCAGTTGTTCCATGCTGGCCGCTGTTTGTTCCAATGACGCTGCCTGTTGCTCGGTTCTTGCTGATAAGTCATTGTTACCGGCCGAAATTTCCTGGATGCCGGTAAGCATGGATTCGGTACCGTCACGCACATGGCTGACCGTGGTAATCAGCGACTGCTGCATAATGTGCAAACTGGCAAACAGTTGACTAATTTCATTACGGCCTGACACCGAGATCCTGCCTGACAAGTCCCCTTGTGCTATGCGATCAAAGTGCTGCCCCATCGTCGTCAGTGGTTTCATAAACATATTACGCAACCAAATAAGAGATGAAATGGCCATCACTATCACCATCAGAATCGCGCCACCAAATATCCACATGGAGAGATGATAAGCCTGCTGGTTCTGAGTACCTGCTTTGGCTATGACATCATTGGCATACTGCAAATACTGCACAAAATCAGCTTCGAACAAGTCCTGCGTTTTCTGGGTAGGTTGATCCATGAAACCTTGTAGATTACCGGCTTCCAGAAAATCGATTAATTGTCGTAACGAAGTACGTAAGTTCTGATAACTGTTTTGGGTAGCCTCCAGCATTTCTGCGCCGGTATCGCTCGCATCAAGGCGCGGCACAGCCAGGAACTGATTAAAATAGAGATCTGCTTTCTGTAATGAGCTACGTGCGTTGCCCATTAATGCATTGACTTGCTCCTGTGGGACTTTGAGAGCCGAGCGAGTCCCCGCTCGATTTAAGGTATTACGCGCCTGAAGCAAGGATACCCAACTGAGACTTAATGCATCCCGTTGCTGACTGCTCAGATCCACACGGTTTAAATTTTGATAGTCTGAGCGAAACGCCGTAAATGACAGACCACTTGAGATTAACTGTATAGAGCAAATAAACATCAGTAACAGGAAAAAGCTGGTAGAAATCCGGATTCGGCCAAACATCGTAACCTCTTCTCAGCCGGCTCATTGGCCGGCTTTATCTATTTTTTTCCACCCAAAATAATTGGAGTTGCAGGTAGGCAGCCAGCAAACGAATCCCGATGAGCTTACGCAGTCAAGTGATTCGGGTGAGTGAGCGCAGCTAACACCCCTGCAATTTCAAGTATGAAGGGTTGTAGGGGACTAGAAGGTTTCCCAATTGTCTTGCAGGTCACTTCCCAGTATTTTTTTAGCCGTGATGTTCAAGTCCTGTGCCGGCTGCTTTGTTTTTCTGACATCTTTTGTGGAATTACCGTTATCCATACGCAGAACAAATACGGACATGGATTGGGTCAACATACTGGCTTGTTCTTCCAGTGCGGCGGCGGCAGAGGCTGATTCTTCCACCAATGAAGCATTTTGTTGTGTCACACGGTCCATTTCCGTTACCGCCTGACCCACTTGATCGATACCGCGACTTTGTTCATCGGAGGCGGATGCGATTTCGCCCATAATGTCAGTCACGCGGGTTACTGCACTTACAATATCGCCCATCGTTTCACCGGCACTTTCAACCAGCACTGATCCCATGTCTACACGGTTGACTGAGTCTTCAATCAGCCCTTTGATCTCTTTTGCTGCCTGCGCGCTGCGTTGCGCCAGATTACGCACTTCACCGGCGACCACCGCAAAGCCACGGCCCTGCTCGCCAGCACGCGCAGCTTCCACCGCAGCATTCAATGCCAGAATGTTCGTTTGAAACGCAATACCGTCGATTACGCTGGTAATGTCGGCAATCTTCTGTGAACTTCCAGCAATGTCGTGCATGGTCTGAACCACATTCGCCACGACCTTGCCACCTTTCTGTGCCGTTTCTGAAGCGCTCAAGGCCAATTGGCTGGCCTGACGCGCATTCTCAGCATTTTGTTTCACTGTGGCGGTCAACTGCTCCATACTGGCAGCCGTTTCTTCCAATGATGCGGCCTGCTGCTCCGTGCGGGCAGACAAATCATTGTTTCCCGCTGCAATTTCTGACGCGCCACTGTAGATAGCATCCGCACCTAAACGCACATGACTGACCGTCGTTATCAATTCAGCTTGCATATGTTTCAAGCTGGCAGCCAAGGTGCCCATTTCGTTGTGACTATGCACTTCAATGTTCTGGGTTAAATCACCATTGGCGATATGTTTGATCTGTCCAATCAAGTGTTTTAGCGGGTTAATTAGGATGCGCTGCATCCCCAGCCACACAAT
This sequence comes from Yersinia aldovae ATCC 35236, assembly GCF_000173735.1. GTDB lineage: Bacteria > Pseudomonadota > Gammaproteobacteria > Enterobacterales > Enterobacteriaceae > Yersinia > Yersinia aldovae. The sequence continues at coordinate 61,442 of NZ_ACCB01000009.1, forward strand.
CACGATCACGGTGGTTACTGCGATCAGGACAGCAATAATCACCCCCATCGCAAAGCTAAAGGATTGGTTACTGTCTTCAACGGCGGAGGCATACAGGCGGTCATTTTGTACTAGATAAGTGTTGTAATCTTTCTCGAAAGCATTTTGAAAACTGGAGGTTGGCTGGTCAAAGAATTCATTGATCTTGCCCGCTTCCATCAACTGGATAAGTTCGGTCAGTGCGCCGAAGTATTGATCATACGTTTGTTTTAATTTTTGTGCAGAATCCGGATTCTGTTGGCTATCCAACGGGATCTGTTCGTAACTTTTAAACCGCTCTGCCGCCACACCTAATGTCCCTTTGGCTGATGCTAAAAGATCATTGACCGTAGGGCCACTGCCGGTATGGTTCACATCCATCATGTAACGGATACCAGCACGGTTTAGTGTATTGCGTGTTTGCAGCAGACTTACCCAACTCTCATTCAAAACCGACTGTTGCTGACGGATAACTTGCAAAACAGCAAAGTTTTCTTTGTCATTTTTCAACGAGTTGAAGAAAAGTCCGCCAGAAACCAATTGCAAGGCACCAAATAGCACTAACACCAGCAGCAAACTGGTGACCACTTTCATACGCTTGAACATGTTATCCCTTCATAAGTACGTCAAAATACGAGTGCGCCAAATACCAGACGCCAATTACTAGTATTATCGGCATCAAATCGAGGAACTTTACCGAAGAGAGGGATTATTTTAGCCAGGCGATACCCGATATTGGCATTTTGAGGAACCTGTTTAGCGGTTCTGGCTTATTTTGATATGGGACGTTAATTCAGTTTGTATTATGAGGATAGGCAACCCGGAACCCCGGAAGTGATGCGCTTTTTGATACCCCCCATCTGCAAACCACTTTACTATCGTGGCTGATAGTAAAGTCTTTTTTCAAAGAATAGAGGGGAAATCCATGTTTTTTAAAGCATATACCGCACCGACTATCTCCCATAACCGTCGCAGTACAGAAGGACAAAAAACATCTGAGTCATTAAAAGAGAGAGTAAATTCAGTAACAAATCGTTTTGGAACTCAATTTGCTGGGATCAACCAAGGCCGTCAACTTACTAAACCAGGAACCATCACAAGTCAGTTTTTAAAAACGACAAGTGAAGCAAAACAAATAAAACCAAATGAATACTTAAAATTAAATGCGCAGGGAAATTTTTATGCGGGCCTTATTAAAATAATTCATACACCATTAACGCGATAATTCTAAATCAAAATATGCAGGGCTATGGATATATTTTACCTTTACGACAGACCTCCGATGGCGCTTATCGGAGGTCTGATGATATGGGTTCAACCAAGATTATCATTAACTGAAATCTGAGCACCCTAACCCTTTGCCACGGCATCAATCAACGACATCTCTTCACTACTCAGCAACTTCTCGATATCGACCAAAATCAACATACGTTCGCCAAGCGAGCCTAGACCCGTTAGATATTCTGTCGCCAGCGTCACGGCGAACTCAGGTGCTGGGCGAATTTGTTCATTGGTTAATGACAGCACATCAGATACGCCATCAACCACAATGCCCACGACGCGCTGCTCTAAATTCAACACGATCACCACTGTATTTTCGTTATAAGTGACGCCTTGTTGTGCAAATTTGACACGTAAATCAATAATGGGAACAATGACACCGCGTAAATTAGTCACGCCCTTGATGAACGATGGAGTATTAGCAATACGCGTTACCTGGTCATAACCACGGATCTCTTGTACTTTCAGAATATCGATGCCGTATTCTTCATCGCCCAGTGTAAAAATCAGGAACTCTTGTCCTACCGTTTCGCCAGCCAGCTTCGTGACGGTTGCTAGTCCTGCCATGTTTTCACCCTTAAATCAATAGGTTGTGTTTATGTTTGTTTTTAAGGCTGAGGACAGGTTTTGCCCCCATACCTGTTTTTATACGGGTTTTATACGGGTTTTATACGGGTTTTATACAGGTGCATCGGCTATGCTGCGACAACATCATCCGCCACAACACGCTTTTCCCGGTTTAATGCCTGTAACGCTGACACATCAACAATGAGTGCCACACTGCCATCTCCCAATATGGTCGCGGCGGAAATACCCGGTACTTTCCGGTAGTTACTTTCCAGATTTTTCACTACCACCTGATGTTGACCAATCAATTGGTCTACCAACAATGCGTAGCGGCGTCCGGCACTTTGCAGTATCACAACGATACCCTGAGTGGCTTCAGTTTTTGCGTTTTCAACATCAAACACCCGGTACAACTCGACCAATGGCAGGTATTCACCGCGCACTTGCAGCACTCGTTCACCGCCGGCTAACGGATGGAGATCTTCTGCCAATGGTTGCAGTGACTCCATCACGGCATTCAATGGCAAGATGAATACCTCGTCACTGACTTTTACGGACATCCCATCAAGAATAGCCAGCGTCAATGGCAGCAGGATACGAATAGAAGTCCCCAAACCTGCCTGGAAGCTGACCTGCACATGGCCGCCCATCTCTTGAATATTACGTTTAACCACATCCATCCCAACACCGCGGCCAGAAACGTCGGTCACCTGTTCAGCGGTGGAGAAGCCCGGTGCAAAAATCAGCATCCCGACATCTTCGTCGCTCATATGATCATTGACTGCCATCCCCTGAGATTGCGCTTTTGCCAGAATTTTTTGCCGGTTAAGCCCCGCCCCATCATCAAGCACTTCGATACAAATGTTGCCGCCCTGATGTTCTGCGGACAGTGTCAGGTTACCGATGGGTTGTTTACCGGCAGCGATGCGGGTTTCCGGGCTTTCAATACCGTGGTCAAGGCTGTTACGCACCAGATGCGTTAGGGGATCGATGATGCGTTCAATCAGGCTTTTATCCAGTTCGGTTGAACTGCCTAATAGGGTCAGTTCAACCTGCTTATTAAGCTTGCTGGCCAAATCACGAGCCAGACGCGGGAAACGACTGAACACATATTCCATTGGCATCATACGAATCGACATCACTGACTCTTGCAAGTCGCGTGCATTACGTTCCAATTGCCCCATGCTGTTGAGCAAATCACCGTTAATCACCGGATCCAGTGAACTGGAGCGTTGAGCAAGCATAGATTGGGTGATCACTAATTCACCAACCAGATTGATGAGTTGGTCAACTTTCTCAACGGCAACTCTAATACTGGTAGATTCGCTGGCTTTTGCTTTAGGTTTTACGTATTCCGCACTGCTCGACATAGTAGTAACGGCGGTGGGGATGGCGGGCATTGGCGTTGCGATGACCGGTGTCACAATCGGTTCAATGTCCGCCTGTTTTCCTGTATCGGCCTGAATGAAAGTGATTTGCTCAGGTTCCAGCACAAAGCACAATACCGCGCTGATATCGTCTTCACTGACAGAGGTAATCAAGGTCGCTTCAAGGCTATCGCTGCCCTGGTGAGGATCTTTCACTTCTCCCAGATTGCCCAACTCTTCCAGCATTAACGGGATTTCTTGTTCTTTCAAGCCAGACAGAAGGATGCGCATTCCGCCTTGAACCAGCGCCGGGGACTTACCGGTAACTTTTGTATCAGCAGATAGCGGCGTGCCGTTGGCTAATTCTGATACCTGAGTAGCAGCCTCTTGTTGCTTTAAAGCTTCAAGCGCCAGTTGCCGTAATGCCTGACAGATATACTCAAAGTTTTCCGTATTGGGTTCCTGAGCGGTTTTATAGGCGTCCAACTGTTCTTGCATAATATCTTTCGTTTCCAAAAACAGGTTGATGATATCAGTGCTCAGGCGCATTTCGTCGCGGCGGGCACCGTCCAACAGGTTTTCCAACAGATGGGTTGTCTCTTGTAATACCGTAAAACCAAACGTTGCTGCGCCACCTTTGATCGAATGAGCAGCACGAAAAATGGCATTGAGTTGTTCATTATCAGGAGCCAGCGGGTCCAGCAATAACAGATGCTGTTCCATATCTGCCAGCAATTCGTCTGCTTCATCAAAAAATGTCTGATAAAACGCGGTAATATCCATGCTCACGGTGTCACCTCTACTGTGCGTCGCGGCTTGTCGGAGAGACCGGAGTATCACTTGCAGGTGCCGCTGGCAACGATGTCGTTGGTCGGGGCGCTGAGGTAATAATCACCGTGCTCGATTGTTGTATCTGCGTTACTGTTGCAGACGGTAGCGCTGGTTTCACCGGTTCATCAGTGACCACTGGTGATGCTGTTTTTACCGCATCAACCGCTACTGCCGTTGCTGAACCGGCAGCTACCGGTACGGCCGGCGCTGGAGCCACCGCTACTGGTGCAACCGTAGCAGGTTGTTCGGTTGGTGATGCCACAGCTGGCGCACTAGCACTGGTATCAAGCTGCTTTAGACTTGCCGCTTTTTCGATATCCAATGCTTTGTTATCCAGATTCTCGTGCTCAATATCGTGTTGGGTTTGCTTATTGAGGACTAAAATACTGATACGACGGTTGACCGGGTCGTCCGATGTTTGTTCTTTTAGTCGCATTGTTGAGGCCATACCCACCACGCGTAAAACTTTTCCATCGTCCAACCCACCCGCCAGTAACTCACGTCGTGAGGCATTGGCCCGGTCAGCCGATAGCTCCCAGTTGCTGTAACCTCGCTCACCAGTGGCATATGGCAAGTCATCGGTGTGGCCTGATAAACTGATCTTGTTCGGTATGTCGTTAAGAATCGGGGCGATAGCGCGTAAGATATCGCGCATATAAGGCTCAACTTGAGCGCTCCCCATCTTGAACATCGGCCGGTTCTGACTATCAATTATTTGAATCCTTAGCCCCTCATCCATCATGTTAATCAACAGATGTGGCCGTAATGCTTTCAGTCTTGGGTCAGATTCGATCAATTGGTCCAGTTTTTCCCGTAATTTATTGAGTCGGTACTCTTCTTTCCTGCTTTCTTCCGAATCGATATGCTTGCGCACTTCGCCTATTTGTTGCGTCGGGTCATCACCACCACCGGGAATGACGCTGGTACTATCACTGCTCTTATCACCACTGGTTAAGGCCACTTTCAGCGGTGTACGAAAATATTCTGCAATTTGCGTCAACTGCTGTGGGCTGGAAACCGATAGCAACCACATCACCAGAAAGAAAGCCATCATCGCGGTCATAAAGTCAGCGTAAGCGATTTTCCATGAACCACCGTGATGACCCGCGCCATGCTTGGCTTTTCGCTTTTTGACCAGAATAACGGGGTGGTTCTGATGCTTCATGCGTCCTCTTCTGTCGCTTGCGGTGCAGGTGATTTCACTCTGCGCACATGCTCTTCGAGCTCAATGAACGACGGACGCTCTGTGGTATAGAGTGTTTTACGACCAAACTCCACCGCGATTTGTGGCGCGTACCCATTCAAACTGGACAGCAAAGTCACCTTGATGCATTGCATCATTTTCGTGGTTTCAGCACTTTGTTGGCGCAGTAATGTCGCCAAAGGTGAAATGAATCCATATGCCAGCAAAATACCCAGGAACGTCCCCACCATCGCATGAGCAATCAACGCTCCAAGTTCGGCCGCAGGCCGATCCGCAGATGCAAGGGCATGAACCACCCCCATTACCGCAGCCACGATACCGAATGCGGGAAGAGAATCGCCGACCATTGCCAAACTACCCGCAGGAACTTCACACTCTTGTTCATGTGTTTCTATTTCTTCATCCATCAATGCTTCAATTTCAAAAGCATTCATATTCCCGCTGACAATTAACCGTAAATAATCGGTAATAAACTCCACTAATAACTTATCGGCCAAAATTCGTGGATAATTAGAAAAAATTTCACTTTCCAGTGGATTTTCTATATCGCGCTCCAATGACAACATTCCCTGTTGGCGAGATTTTGCTAATAAGCGATAAAGCAGCGCCATTAAATCCATATAAAGAACTTTGTTATATTTAGAGCGATGCATCAATTTTGGCATGGCTTTCATTGTGGCTTTTATCGCTTTGCCGTTATTACCCACAATAAATGCGCCAATCCCCGCTCCGCCGATAATTAAAAATTCAGCGGGTTGATAAAGTGCACCAAGGTGGCCGCCGACAATCATGTAGCCACCGAAAACCGCACCTAAGACCACGATATAACCCAAAATAACTAACACGCGACATCCTTAGCAAAGTGTGTGGGTGGAAGGTGAGGCGTTAGCACCCTTTGAGGGCAATGAGTTGTCTTAGAACATTACAGCAACGGTATCCATACCGATGCTGTAGCCAAAAATTCTGATAACTCAAATAAACTCAAACTGCGCGTCTAACCTGCTCATCCAGCAGTTGTGAAGTAATATCGGCAGGTTGCGGGGAAAGTTTACGTTTTTTTACTGCGCGGGAAGGTGGTTGGCAAAGACTACAAATAAAACTGTTACGCGGTTGGTGTGCATGAGTGATAAAAGTACCACCACAGCAACTGCAACCAGAAAGTTGCAACATGCCACTGTCAACGAAGCGAACCAGCGTCCAGGCACGGGTCAACGCCAGTAATGGCGGCACTCCGGACTGCTCAGGACACTGTTCCAAATAAAGACGATAAGCCTTAACTACCGCTTCGACACCGGTGCATTGACCGCTTTTTAGCAAGATGCTATAGGCGTTATAAAACATCGATGAGTGAATATTTTGTTCCCAAGTCATAAACCAATCTGTCGAAAATGGTAGCATTCCCTTAGGTGGCGGACTGCCTCTTAGCTCTTTATAAAGCTTAATCAGACGGCCTCGGCTGAGTTGCGTTTCGCTCTCAAGCATCTGCAGACGCGCACCTAAAGTAATTAACTCCATCGCCAAATGAATGTCTTTGGCTTCCTGAACAATACTTTTCTCAGCCATTAGTCATGCTCTTTTTTTAGGTGAACTACCGTCTTTTAACGATAGTTCGTGGAGTAAGTGACTAGACAATAAAATACCGGTATGGATTTGCTGTAAGTCATCCACGCGAGATTCTTTCGTCAAATGATGGATAGTATTATGATCGCTGAAACGGAAATGGCAGACCAATTGGTTAGTTTCTGCTAATTTCACTATTTGCGGCAAAGTTAACTGTGATAATGCATCGGCCATTGCATCCGTAATACCTAAGCGAAACATCGCAGAGGCCTTTTCATCGTTAATTAACCGTTGTGCTAATAGCAAATACGATAAATTAATATCATAAATATGTTTGAGTAATTCAGATGTACTCATCTTACACATCCCGACTGATTATGTTTTAAAACATAAGTTGGATGATAGAATTCATCACCCAAGACCTGGGATCCTTCCCGTTATACAGTTAATTTGAACCTATAAAACTCAAGGTAATTACAGCCTAGTTGCGTTAGGTTACAAAAAATACCATTCCGGTATGAAATAACATGTCAAGAGGTATGGCTGTTGTACATTTTACGTTGATCTAATCGCTCGCCTTCGACATAAAACTTTACTTACAAAGCATTAGGATTATTCCTAAAGAGGCCCAACTCTACTCCCGAATCGTTAGCACATACAACGTAACTAGCTATTCATTTTAAATGTAATGTGACGCGTATCACAAAGATAAAATATAAAGTTGTTTCACCCCGTTACTTTTGATCACTTACCATCCACTTGTAAGTTCAAAAAACAACCATAAGTCAGAAAGTAGCTAAAAAGCTATCTATATCGGCCTAATTCTTATCATTTTGAGATCAATTCGAACAAATGCATTCCTAAACCAAAATAGCAGAACAAAAATCTGTCATAACCTAAAATTATCCATACTAACGCCTGAATGCTGCTGTCATTACTTAATAACCATATAATAACGTAATATAACTATTTTATTTCTACGAATATTTATGCAGATTAAAAATACTCTTTTAGCGACTAATAATTAATCTGATCACTATTTATCTTTATAGAGAACCCCAGAACGTATTAAAAAAGGCAATAAAGGTAACTCTATATTTCACTCAACCTACACTACATATCTTTCCGATAGTTCTTTTTCAGCATGGATTCATATCCCTAAAACCTCAAAAAATTGTAAATGAAATGTATGTGATAATAATTAATAATGTTTATAAAATAACTCATAGCAGGCGCGAAGTTACCGACACTCTCACTAACTAATTGCTGTAAATCGTATTCTTTTTTAGCCAATGTTAAGTTGTGACTGATATCTCATTTATAAATGGTGCAATCCCCTAACCTTTCTTTAAAAGTTGTGCTTATGGGAGCCAAATCATGGGATATAGAAATGTATTGGTCGCCGTTGCCCTTTCGCCTGATAGCCAAAAACTGGTTAATAAAGCCGTTTCCATTGTTCAACCATACAATGGCGTAATTTCTTTAATTACGCTGACGACTGAACCCGAAATGTACAATAGCTATGCAGCCCCTATGCTCGGCGACCTTCGCGCAGTGATCCAGGAAGAGGCTCAACTATTTATGGAAGAGTTGGAAGTCAACGCCAGTTACCCAATTGAGCACAAAAATATCGTTCATGGCGAGTTTGCCGATAGCATGGCTTACATTTGCAAACAGCAGCATATTGATCTGGTGATTTGTGGCAATCACAGCACCCACCTAATGAACAAGTTTTCTTGTTCCGCCGCCCGATTGATTAACGCCAGCATGGTGGATGTGCTTATCGTCCCACTGTAATCCGCGATCATCTTTTCCATCGTTCAAAAATCTGTCTGAGAAAAAATCGTGGTTGTTCTCTGTGAGCACTATTAGCTGAAGCCTTTACGCAGAGTTCTACTATTATTTTCTACATTAATATGTCAGTTGGTCTTATAGCACTGCGATTTATCATTTTTACTCCGCACCTTCTTTTCATCACACATAGGCCTTTAACTCAATAAACAACTAAGGGAATCTGATGCCTCAAGATAAAACAACCAATCGCCGAATTCTGTTAGCCTCGCGTCCACACGGCACACCAAGTTGTGAAAACTTCACCCTGGATAGCCAACCTATTCCACAACCGGATGCCGGTCAGATATTACTTCGAACCCGATATCTGTCTCTTGACCCTTATATGCGTGGCCGGATGAGTGATGCCCCCTCCTATGCGGCTCCCGTTGAGATTGGTGAAGTGATGGTTGGAGCGGTAGTTGCGCGGGTTGAAGCTTCCCGTCATCCTGATTTTCAGGTGGGTGATTGGGTGCTGGCCGGGAGTGGCTGGCAAGATTATGCACTTTCAGAGGGTTCGGGTATCCGCAATCTTGGCCCACAACTATCCCACCCATCACGGGCTTTGGGTGTACTGGGAATGCCCGGTTTTACCGCTTATATGGGGTTGTTGGATATCGGTCAACCTAAAGCAGGAGAGACATTGGTTGTCGCAGCCGCAAGTGGGGCCGTCGGTTCTGTGGTGGGCCAAATGGGTAAACTGAAAGGGTGTAAAGTCATCGGGATTGCGGGCGGCACGGAAAAATGCCGTTATGTGGTGGAAGAATTGGGTTTCGACGCTTGTATCGACCATCGGTCAACCGATTTTACCCAACAACTGGCAACAGCCTGCGCAGCGGGAATTGATATTTATTATGAGAATGTCGGTGGTGCAGTATTCGACGCAGTATTGCCATTACTCAACCCACGCGCCCGGATTCCTGTCTGTGGTTTGATTGCACGTTATAACGACACTGGACTTCCCGACGGGCCAGACCGCTTGCCATTGCTGCAAAGCATTATTTTGCGCAAACGTATCCGTATGCAGGGCTTCATCATCTTTGATGACTACGGCCACCATTATGATGATTTCCTACAACAAATGACGCAGTGGGTTGATCAGGGGAAAATCAAATTCCGCGAAGATCTGGTGGAAGGATTGGAGAATGCACCGCAAGCCTTTATCGGCCTGCTTGAGGGCAAGAATTTTGGCAAACTGGTCATTCGGGTAAGTAACGAATAGCACTTGTGATTCCGGGGTCAACTGACCCCGGATAGCGCTTTATCAACTGATGTTATATCGGTATAAATGAAACTGTTAGAACCACTTACCGAAACGGCGGATGTAAAACTGTTTCATCAGTTGCGCAACGATACAGTAGCTCACCAGCGTGCCGGCCAACCACGGGAAATATTCCCACGGCAGTGGTACCAATCCGACTAAAGTACCTAATGGAGAGAACGGTATATAAATACCAATCGCCATAATCACCCCAGTGGTTAATAGCACGGGTAATGCTGCGGTACTTTGAATAAACGGAATTTTTTGCGTTCGAAGCATATGAACCACCAGCGTCTGCGACAGCAATCCTTCAATAAACCAACCTGATTGGAACAAAGCCTGATGTTCAACACTGTTGGCGGCAAACACGAACCACATCAAAGCGAATGTCGTAATATCAAAAATTGAGGAGGTCGGCCCGATCCAGAGCATAAAACGGCCAATGTTTTTGGAATCCCACTTACGTGGTTTACGTAAAAACTCTTTGTCCATTTTATCCCACGGCAGGGAAAGCTGCGAAATGTCATACATCAGATTTTGTAGCAGCAAGTGGATAGCTAGCATCGGTAAAAACGGTATAAATGCACTGGCAACCAGCACTGAAAATACGTTACCGAAGTTAGAACTGGCAGTCATATTCAGATATTTGATGATATTACCGAAGGTTTCACGGCCAATAATGACCCCCTCTTCCAACACCATCAGATTTTTTTCCAACAAAATAATATCCGCAGACTCTTTGGCTATATCGGTGCCAGTATCGACCGAGATCCCCACATCTGCATCACGTAACGCCGGAGCATCATTAATACCGTCCCCGAGGAAACCGACCGTATGACCATTGCTTTGCAACATTTTCAACACGCGCGATTTCTGCATCGGAGTCAGTTTGGTAAACACTGTGCGCAACTCGACTTCGCGTGCCAGCGTCTCGTCATCCATGATTTCGATATCACGTCCACTCAGCGGTTCGCCCGGTTCAAGCCCTACATCACGGCAAATTTTCGCCGTAATTACCGGGTTATCACCGGTCAGGACTTTTATTGCGACACCATTTTCCCGCAATGCAGCAATAGCTTCTTCAGCACTCTCTTTAGGTGGGTCAAGGAAAGTCAGCAAGCCCTGAACTACCAAATCACGCTCATCGCCAATATTTAACGGCAATTTACTCAGCTCAGTGCCCAACTCGCGGGTGGCAAGTAACAGGACACGAAAACCGTCTTCATTATATTGGGTAGAAAGTGCCAGTAATGCAGCGCGACGGGCGTCATCCAGTGGGTATATTTCATCACCTTCACGCACATGGGTACAGGTACTGAGCATCTCCTCCACGGCACCTTTACAGATTAGCCGTTGGTGCTGATGCTCATCTTTTACCACAATAGACAGACGGCGACGGATGAAATCAAACGGTAGCTCATCGACTTTATTAAAGCTACGTAAGGCATCAATTTCTGGTTTACCACGGCTGAATTTAATAACCGCTTGATCCATCAGATTGCGCATACCGCTTTGATGATAACTATTCAGCCACGCAAGTTGTAACACCGTGCTGTCATTACTACCAAAGACGTCTATATGGTGTTCCAGAATGATGCGATCTTGGGTCAAGGTGCCGGTCTTATCTGTACACAGCACATCCATAGCACCAAAGTTCTGTATTGCGTTCAGCCGCTTAACCACAACTTTTCGCCGTGACATCGCAATGGCACCTTTGGCCAGATTGGAACTTACAATCATCGGTAGCATTTCTGGTGTCAGCCCAACGGCAACCGCCAGTGCAAACAATGCCGCTTCAGTCCAATCCCCTTTAGTGAAACCATTAATCAGTAATACAATTGGTACCATCACCAACATGAAACGAATCAATAACCAACTAACGCTGTTAACACCACGGTCAAATGCGGTTTGAGCGCGGTTGCCGACAATGGACTTAGCAAGCGACCCGAAATAAGTATGCCCACCCGTGGCGACCACCACTGCCATCGCGGTTCCGCTGGCCACGTTGGTTCCCATTAGGCAAATATTCGATAACTCAAGTAATTCACTTTCACTATTGGCCACCCCATCGACTGATTTGTGGCTGATAGAAGCCATTGCATCATACTTTTCGATCGGGATGGCTTCCCCGGTCAGGATAGCCTGGCTGATAAATAAATCTCTGGATTTAATCAAGCGTAAATCCGCAGGGATCATATCCCCGGCGGATAACAGAATGATATCGCCCGGCACCAACTCCTTAATGGCTATTTCTTGTTTGACCGGTTGGGCGCTGTAGCTACTACGACGCAGTACTGTTGCGGTGGTGCGTACCATTGATTTTAGCGCTTCTGCCGCTTTATTCGTCCGGTATTCTTGCCAAAAACGCAGCAGCCCACTGATTAGCACCATCGTCACAATAATGCTAACGCCAACCAAGTCTGTTTCTTCACCTTTCTGTAGCGGTAACCAATAATCAGTAAAGAAACTGATCGCCGCTAAAATCATTAACACAAAAATAAAAGGATTATTAAATGCCGCCAGAAGCTGGATCAGTGCGGGCGGCGCTTTCTCATGAGCAACTTCGTTAATTCCGTATAACTCCAACCGCTCTCTGGCATCTTCTTCTGTCAGCCCGGTTAAATTCGCATTCAGTTTGGATAATGTTTGATCCAGACTATTTTTAGCCTCCCGCGCAATAACAAAAGGCTTTTTATTATTGCTGTGGCTGGTTCCTGTTTTTTTAAATTTGGTCATAACGCTTCTCTTTTAATTCTAAACGCACAGGACTTACCCGCTCTATTATTGAGAGGTAAATGTGCTGAACTATCATTGCGCTGCCAATATTATATTTAATTAGCAGCAGCTAGTTAACTTAACTCCGGGGTGCTCGTCCATAACAACTCCTTACTACCACAAGGGTTAGTGTTATTTTAAATAACCTAATAAAATTACGATTAAATAGAACAGTACTTTCGTACTCTATTTTATTCTCCGTCAAACAGGCAGTTCAGACGCAATACGCCAATGAATAGCACTAACACTGCGTTCCAAACTCACGCGACAAACAATATTTTCAATTTCTTTTTGTGCTGCTGGTGTCGCCATTATTTCAGCGCAGACTTCCAATTGCCCTGGCCGGGCAATATCAGCACTACAGAGTGACTGTAGCCGTAATGCCATACCATTTAGCGCTTGTAATATTAGAGTACGGACCAATACTTCATCTTCGGCACCACAAGTAACCTGAATCCGATAACGCACTTCTAAATCCACCGCTTGCTGCTGCGGCTGCATATTAATACGCTGCGCAGCCTCACGTAATAATATATTGGCACACAGGATGACACCGGTCGCAACCACCGCATTCCAATACAAGCCAAGGCCGCAAAGCACACCAATACCCGCAGAACACCACAGCGTAGCTGCCGTATTAAGACCGCGGATATTCATGCCCTCACGCATAATGACACCGGCCCCCAGAAAGCCAATACCAGAGACAACTTGTGCAGCAATGCGACCGGGGCTATCGGGTGATGTCGCATAAGAGCTAAGAATAAAGACGGCGGCACCGGTAGCAACTAATGCATTAGTGCGCAAACCCGCCATACGCTGACGCCATTGTCTTTCGGCACCAATTAATGCGCCCAAGCACATCGCCAGTAATAAATTCACAACAAAAGGAGTTAATGCCATGATTCTCTCCATGAAATAATCATTGGTAGAATAATCATGTGCTATTTAGCACACAGGTAATTGTGCCGAGCTATATACCCTAGGGTATTACTCAGCAATAACCAGTGTGGCTATCTGGAGGAAATAGTGCGTGGCTGTTAAATAACATAATAAAATTCCAAATTAACACCCTCGATAAATGATTATCGAGTTAAATCGTCATTTGGGGTTGCACAACTCAGGGAATAAGAGAGGGTGCTGCCCGCCATTTTTCGGCAAGCAACAAATCAGAAGAAAGATCGGTTAGCTTGCCTTGCTTATTTGACTAGTACTTTGCGTGTCCATTAGTTTCTCCACCGAAATTTTTCAAGAGTATAATTGCGAGTGATAATTATGTAAAGGTTATATTTCTAAACAAAGCTTAAACCAGCGAGGACAAATTAAATAATAGTATTAACCATAGGAATATATAGTCAAAATAATTGGCATTACCATCGATGCCTTAAGCAAACCAAATTGCGTTTGCCGCAGCCAAAGGATCATCTCATCAAGCCATACTAATGCCATCGTTGCAGCAGAAAAAGATATCGTAATCTATTGAGCTAATCCGTGTTGGTGTACCTAACTTCCCTTCTCTACCCAACAGCAGCAGTAAATATTGCCACCACACGCGCTGTCGGCAACGACTCATATCAAGTCATTGACGTAATTACAGAAATAGAGTGAATCATTAAGCCAAATTGCGACTGAGATCTCATTTATAACCCTAACTATTTTAGGACCGTTGCCGATAGATTCTTAAAGGATTGTTAAGAAAATTTAAGATAAGAGGTGGATTAACTTTACCTAACGATACCCGTCAGACAAGGAATTTTCCTCCAGCGATTATAGAAACGGAACTAACAATGAAAAGTGGAAGTACGCATCAGCCATTGGACATAAAAATAGCCCCAGAGCCTAATAATACGAAAGTATTATTTGTTAATAACCTGCGTCTGGTTACTTTGTTTATCGCTATATTGGCGGGAATACTGCTGTTATTTGCCGCAGCAATCGGTACCTCTGGCTACTTTTTAAAACAGAGTAACCAATCACTGGCGCAAGCGACGCAAGAACTGGACATCCGTTTGGGGCTGTCTAACAGTTCAAATCATCTGCGCACAGCCCGCCTGATCTTGATTCAGGCTGCATCATCCGCACGTATTGGTGACACTACCGGTTATCAACAGGGTTTGAAAAATGCAGCAGAACGCATTGCACAGTCACAACAAATGTTTGATCTCTACTATAACCGCCCTATTAAATCTGAAACTGACACCGCTTTGGATGTCCCACTGAAAAAAGCCTACGAGCAGTATCGTGATGATGGGATAAAACCCATGCTCGCATCGACTAAAGAAGGCCATTTCGAAGAAGTTATCTCACTTGAGGCAGAAAAACTCAATCCGCTGGATGAGGCTTATGATGAACCATTGCTGAAAGCGGTAAAATATCGTACTGAACAAGCTAATCTGATTAATCAGACCGCACAACAGGAAGCACGCCTCGGTTATATTCTGATGGGCAGTGCCTTTATTCTGGCTATCGTACTGACGGCCATTGCCTTTTTGGTGATCAGTAAAGTTATTATCAACCCGATTAATTGGTTGGTTGAACGCATTCAGCGCATTGCTCAAGGTGACCTGACACAAGCCTGCGGCTCATTTGGTCGTAATGAAATTGGGGTGTTAGGTAAGAACATTCAGCAGATGCAAGACTCTTTATCTACCACGGTTGAAGCCGTTCGTAGCAGTGCTGAATCTATCTATAAGGGGTCCAGCGAAATAGCATTAGGCAATACCGACCTTTCTGCTCGCACCGAACAACAAGCGGCAGCACTGGAGCAAACTGCCGCCAGCATGGAACAATTGACCGCGACCGTGAAGCAGAACGCTGAAAATGCCCATCACGCCAGCCAACTCGCAGCCAATGCGTCAGGCAAAGCGGTTCAAGGGGGCGATATTGTGAATGATGTTATCAGCACGATGGACAAAATCTCTCTCAGTTCAATGAAAATTGCTGAAATCACCAATGTTATCAATAGCATCGCTTTTCAAACAAATATCCTGGCACTGAATGCAGCGGTAGAGGCAGCAAGAGCCGGTGAGCAAGGGCGTGGATTCGCGGTTGTGGCCAGTGAAGTGCGCAATCTGGCACAGCGCAGCGCAGATGCCGCCAAAGAGATCGAATCTTTGATTGAAGCGTCAGTTGACCTCATTGGTGATGGCTCCATTTTGGTTTCAGATGCCGGTAAAACAATGAATGAGATCGTGACGGCTGTTATTCATGTTACTGATATTATGGGCGAAATAGCATCAGCATCCGATGAGCAGAGTCGTGGTATCAGCCAGGTTGCGCAAGCAATATCTGAAATGGATGACGTTACGCAACAAAATGCCTCTTTGGTTCAGGAAGCTTCAGCGGCGGCGGCCTCTTTGGAACAACAAGGTGAAATACTGACTCAGGCTGTCGCAGTATTTCGTCTAAACGGCCATCGCCCTGCGCCAACGGTTAAACAATCAACCAAACTGAAAAGTACCAGCGTGAATAAGAAGACAGATGATGATTCATTCAATTGGGAAAAGTTCTGAGTTAACAAAAAATCAGTCCAGCTAAATTGAAAGAGTACCAGGCAGAACCGGAGGATAAAGTGAAAACCATCCTCCGGTTTTATTTCAGTACAAAAGGCAATGTAATGCGCTAGGTTGTGCACAAACCGAGGGAGGAATGAGTGCTACTTGTGTAGTGGTTCAACAAAGGTGCCATCATGGCTATCAATTTCATTAAAGAACCAGACCCCTGCCGGATAATCCTCCAATGAAACCAAATACATGACACCCTCGCTAAACTGTTCTACCTCTAAAACAACCCCTTCGCGCCGAGGGCCGCCGTCGGTTTTTACGGTCACCCGATCATTAACTTTCATGCTATTACCTTTAAATCAATTAATGCTGCTAGTGTAGTACAGAATTAGGTGAGAATGATAAGGTTTACGTAGCGATAACGACATACTTCTTAGAACAAATATCAGGGAGCAAAAAAGGATTTTTTACCTAAGAGGGCAGTGACAATGGAGCGTTACAAGGCTAAGAGAGGAGGCGTTTTAGATTTAGCTTATTGTACAAAGTAAAAAACCCGCCTTAGCGGGTTTTTTTATAATCAGCCAAGGGCCAATTAGATTGCAGTTACGTTTGCTGCAGACGGACCTTTAGCACCGTTCTCGATAGAGAACTGTACATTCTGGCCTTCAGCCAGGGTCTTGAAGCCTTGATCTTGGATTGCAGAGAAGTGAACGAACACGTCTTTGCTGCCATCAGCTGGAGTGATGAAACCGAAGCCTTTAGACTCGTTGAACCACTTTACTTGACCTTTCATCATGTTAGACATGTGTATTTCCTTTATTAAAAAATTTTGCCACCATGGGCGTGTTATAGCCGGTTATCAGTCGTTACTTATGGAGGCACTATGAAGGAAATTCGTCAGTGAAGAGCTATCAACGATAACGCTTTAAATATGAACCACTTTACTCAAGATGTCGTGCATAAATAGGTCTGTACCACAGGCCGAGACGCATTAACTCATGACCGGCTTTTAATAGCAACTCTTTTTAGCGAGCAAACAGAAGATTCTGGTCCTCATGCCTAAAAAGAAACCAAAAAAGCTACTTATTATACACTTGCTTCACATTTTTATGCCGAATAATCAGCAGGATTACTGTAAATTAATTTATGGCGTGTAGCGCGAGTATGTCGCGACCACAGTTTTACCAGTCATCTTAGCAATAAGGCCGCATCATGACGTCACAACTAAAGGCACAACAACAGACTGCCCTGCCCCTATCGCACATTTTATCTCGCCGCGATTGGGAGAATCCGCAAGTGACGCACTATCATCGTCTCGAAGCACACCCGCCTTTTCACAGTTGGCGTCATGCCACAGACGCCCAACGAGATGCTCTCTCAGCACAGCAGCAACCACTCAACGGTCCATGGTTATTTAGCTACTTCACACAACCTGAATTAGTGCCCGACCACTGGGTTGAGCAGGACTTGGCTGAAGCGCAAACGATACCGGTTCCCGCCAACTGGCAACTGCATGGTTACGACACGCCAATTTATACCAATGTGCAGTACCCTATCCCGGTTGATCCGCCGCGGGTGCCACAACAGAACCCGACCGGCTGCTATTCGCGTGAATTCACGCTGCAACCCGATTGGCTAGCCTCAGGTCAAACGCGCATTGTTTTTGATGGTGTCAGTTCGGCGTTTTATCTGTGGTGTAACGGGAAATGGGTGGGTTACTCACAAGACAGCCGCCTGCCGGCCGAGTTTGATCTTACCCCTCATTTGCAGGTTGGGAATAACCGTCTTGCGGTTTTGGTGTTGCGCTGGAGTGATGGCAGTTATCTGGAAGATCAGGACATGTGGCGCATGAGCGGCATTTTCCGCGATGTCAGTTTGCTGCATAAGCCAGATATTCATTTACGTGACATTCACGTCACAACACATTTATCTCCGGAATTCAGTTCGGCTAATTTAGCGGTAATGGCATCGGTTAATATCCCCCTTCTGAATATCAATAACCCACTAATTACCGCCACCTATCAGATTCGCCTCGAGCTTTGGTTGGCAAATGAGTTAGTGGGTAGCCTGCAACAACCTCTTGGGACGGATACCATTGATGAGCGGGGCCACTATAGCGACCGTACCTGCCTGAAGCTGCGAATCACCCAGCCACAATTATGGAGCGCCGAGCAACCGACACTCTATCGCGCCGTCATTTCGCTGCTCAATGAGCGACAAGAATTAATGGAAGCGGAGGCTTATGATGTCGGTTTTCGTCAGGTGGTAATTGATCAGGGTTTACTTAAAGTTAATGGTAAAGCCGTTTTGATAAGAGGGGTAAACCGTCACGAGCATCATCCACAAACAGGCCAGACAGTAGATAAAGCGAGCATGATGCAAGATATCATGTTGATGAAACAGCATAATTTTAATGCCGTGCGCTGTTCTCACTACCCAAACCACCCTTTATGGTACCGGCTGTGCGACCAATATGGCCTGTATGTTATTGATGAAGCGAATATTGAAACGCACGGTATGCAACCCATGAGTCGGTTGGCTGACGATCCGCAGTGGTTTTCTGCGTTCAGTGAGCGGGTCACGCGCATGGTGCAGCGGGATCGTAACCATCCTTGTATCATTATCTGGTCATTGGGCAATGAATCTGGTCACGGTGCAACCCATGATGCCCTTTACCGTTGGATTAAATCGACCGATCCAACGCGCCCGGTGCAATACGAAGGCGGCGGCGCGAATACCCCAGCAACCGATATCGTTTGCCCGATGTATGCCCGCGTTGATGAAGACCAGCCATTCCCGGCGGTTCCAAAGTGGTCGATTAAAAAGTGGATTGGTCTACCTAATGAATCACGCCCGCTGATTTTATGTGAGTACGCTCATGCGATGGGCAACAGTTTTGGCGGTTTTGCCCGTTACTGGCAAGCGTTTCGCCAATATCCACGTCTACAAGGGGGGTTTGTTTGGGATTGGGTCGACCAAAGCCTGACGCGCCAAGATGATAATGGCCAGCCTCATTGGGCCTATGGTGGTGATTTTGGCGATAGCCCTAACGACCGCCAATTCTGTATGAACGGATTGGTCTTCCCCGATCGTAGCCCACACCCGAGCTTATATGAAGCGCAGTGTGCACAACAATTCTTCCAGTTCGAGTTGCTCAGTACCGCCCCGTTGCAGATAAAGGTAACCAGCGAATATCTATTTAGAAGCAGCGACAATGAGCATTTGTATTGGCAAATTGAACAAGATGGTGAATCCGTGTTGGAGGGTAACCTGCCACTGAAACTCGCTCCTGAAAGCTCACAAAGTTACTTGCTGGCAGAGCACTTACCCTCACTCAACAAATCAGGCCACTTATGGCTGAACGTTGAAGTAAGGCAGGCTGAAGAGACGCCTTGGTCAGCGGCTAATCATCGGTGCGCCTGGCATCAGTGGCGTTTACCTCAGCCACTGCGTTCACCGATAACACAACGTAACCCGGCAGAAGAGCACAATGAGCTGCAACTGCATCACAATGAAAGTACGATTATTGTGTCTCATCAGCACCAGCGCTGGCACTTTAGTCGCCAGAGTGGCTTGCTAGAACAATGGTGGGTGGGCGACAAAGCGCTGCTAATCAGCCCATTACAAGATCAGTTTGTTCGCGCACCGCTCGATAATGATATCGGTATCAGTGAAGCAACGCATATCGATCCCCATGCCTGGGTTGAACGCTGGAAAAAAGCCGGTATGTATCAATTAGCACCGCGTTGTGCCGCTTTACAGGCTGATACGTTATCTCAGTCAATCCAAATTCGTGCCGAGTACTGTTATGAATTTGAGCAACAGGAACTGCTGCGTAGCCGCTGGTTGTACTCCTTTGATAATCAAGGCCGCATGACCATTGATGTCAATGTACAAGTGGCAACGTCACTGCCTGCACCGGCCAGAATAGGCATGTGTTGCCAATTATCTGAGGTCAATTCTGACGTGAGCTGGTTAGGGATGGGGCCGCATGAGAACTACCCTGACCGCCAGCTTGCAGCACAGTACAGTCATTGGAAACAATCGCTGGAGAAAATGCATACACCATATACATTCCCCAGCGAGAATGGCTTACGTTGCGGAACCCACGCGATGCATTATGGCCACTGGGCAATAACAGGCCAGTTCCATTTCGGGATAGGTCGTTACAGCACCCAGCAATTGATGAACACCAGCCACCAACATCAGCTAAAACCAGAACAAGGCACCTGGTTGAACATTGATGGCTTCCATATGGGGGTCGGTGGTGACGATTCATGGAGCCCCAGTGTCCATACTGACGCTCTGCTGACCAATGAGATTTATCAGTATCAGGTATGCTGGCAATACAAAAGCTGAAATGAATTATAAGTAACATATTGATACATAACTATAATGGCTTAACGCAATTTCGGATTTATACCTATATCGATAAAAATAGAATATTCATACAATCAATGTGCCCCAAGTCTCTCTTAGTCTTGATTGTCAAATGCAAGTAAGCCATACATGCATTATTCTTTTGCAAAATTTCCGCGCCCACACTGTTGGGCGCTTTTTTTTAGCCTCTCACAGTTCTTACAGACTGCCCTTTCCCGCAGCTTACGCACATTCACACCATGAATTGTTTCGCTTACCAGACTAAGATACTGACTCAGTCATCAGCATTGTGTCTGATTGAGCACCGCCACGCGATAAGAGGAATATTATGACATCGTTAACTCATCTCCCGGCGAATATGGTCGCGATAGAAATCAGCCAGTTTGGTGGGCCTGAAGTCTTAAGCGCAGTAACTCGCCCAACACCGATGCCTGCCGCCAGCGAAATTCTGGTTAAAGTTTCAGCCGCCGGCGTTAACCGCCCCGATGTCATGCAACGCCGTGGTCATTATGCACCGCCACCAGGGGCATCAGATATCCCAGGATTAGAAGTCGCCGGTGAAGTTGTCGCGATGGCCGCAGATGTCAGCCGCTTTAAAATCGGTGATAAAGTGTGTGGATTGATCGCCGGAGGCGGTTATGCACAGTTTTGCGCGATACACGAAACAAATGCCTTACGAATTCCCGCCGGGCTTACTGCCATAGAAGCCGCGGCCTTACCGGAAACATTCTTTACGGTTTGGGCCAACCTGTTCCAACGTGGGCATCTTACCGCCGGTGAAACCGTGTTAATTCATGGTGGGTCTTCTGGCATAGGGACAACGGCCACCTTACTGAGTAAGGCATTTGGCGCAAAGATGGTTATCGTGACTGTTGGGTCGGAGGAGAAGCGTCAGGCCTGCCTGTCGCTGGGGGCTGATGTTGCCATTAATTATCACACCCACGACTTTGTGGCTGAAACTAAACGCGCCACCGCCGGCAAAGGCGTGGATGTTATTGTCGATTTAATTGCCGGTGATTATGTCGCGCGAAATTACGAGGCGGCAGCCATGAATGGCCGCATTGTTCAAATTGGCACACAGAATGGCAATGCTAAAGATCTTAACCTTATGCTGCTGTTGTTAAAACGCCTGACACATACAGGCTCCACATTACGTTCGCGCAGTGTTGCGGAAAAAGCATTGATTGCCAGAGAGTTGGAGCAACAAGTGTGGCCGCTATTGGGCGAGAGTAAAATGAAACCACAAATCTTCCGCACCTTCCCGTTGGAGCAGGTGTCAAAAGCTCACGAATTGATGGAAAGCAGCACGCATATCGGCAAGATTGTTCTGACAGTTTAGCGCCGTTAATAGCTGTAATAGCTAATAGCTAATAGCTAATAGCTAATAGCTAATAGCTAATAGCGGTAAAATTAATCGTTATAAGATAATCACTATCCCCCTTCATCCGGTGAAAAAAAATGCGTAAGCAGCATTATCTCACCGGATGGACCATAGCAGACATTCACATTGCCCCCAGATTCAGCTATAACATAATAGTATTATGGTATAGAAACTCACCACAACCTATAACAGTTTAGCTAACTAATTTATTAAACTGATATACTTTGAATTCAGCCTTCCATGCTAATCTATAACAAGCCGTAATGGTTTAATTTGAATAAGTCATTAATCACAAGGTCATAATTATGGACATAATTAAAAAAATATTAATCGACGATATCGCACGGATAAATCTAAAAGAAAAAAGAGACGGTCGGTTAAAATTTAACAGCGATTTTGTCTACAAACATCCCTACCTGTGTCTGGCGATGTTGATTTCCTATGTTTTTGTCTTGGTCTTAATGTACTTAACGCCCTATTTCGGTTCTGGCTATATGATTGCCTTTACCGTTTTCTTTGCACTGATGTCTACCATTTTAATGATGGAAATCAAGCCGATATTTAAGTTTGAAGATATAGGTATTCTTGATTTACGTGTTTGCTACAACGGGGAGTGGTTCTTTAGTCGTGCGTTATCGACTCAGGCAATTGACGAAATATTAAATAATAAAAATATCAGTGATGACTTTAAACTTCGTTTTAAACATATAATTAATAACAAAGGCGAAATAGATTTCTATGATGTTTACGACTTGGCCTACCTGCCAAAAAAGTCACAACACATCAGTGAACCCAGTGCTAATGCACCACTTGCCAGCACTTCTGCCCTCAGATAATCCCCGTTATCGCTCTCTTCACGCCCACCGTAAAACTAAATCTGGTGGGCCGATTTATCTGATAGATAGAAATTGTTAGGCAGATACCGCCAACGTATTAGATTTTTGTCTATAATCCACTGCTTAACCTAATTATAAGAGGCGGGTAGTCATGGATAAAATTGATGAGCAACTGATTGCAATTTTAGTGGGGAACGCACGAGTCTCACTGAAAGAATTATCTCAGCAGGTAAACCTCTCCTCCCCCAGCACGTCTGAACGCCTGCGTCGTCTTGAAGAGCACAGTATTATCCGCAGCTACACCCTGGATTTAGATCCCCAAGCTTTCGGTTATAGCTTACAAGCCATTGTTCGCGTCACGCCCTTAGTAGGAATGCTGAATAAAGTAGAGAAAATCATTCAGGAAACACCGGAATGCATTGAGTGCGACAAGGTGACTGGTGATGATTGTTTTATCTGTCGCCTCTATATTCACTCGATAGAACAATTAGATACAATCATTGACCGCTGGGCAGAACAAGCGGAAACCCATACCTCGATTGTCAAAAAGTCGCCTGTTACAAGGCGCTTGCCCCCGTTAGTGCAGCCAACAAAGAGTACAAAAAGTTAAAATCTGTGTGATGAAGCTCACTTTACCTATAATAAAGAGTTATCATTAACCTAATTATATAGATATTTAAAATGGACCCACAATGAGTACCCATATCCTAAATCAGATGCCAGAAGACTCGTTGATTCAAACGCTGCCCTACGACAGTTGGAGCAAGATTGAAACAGGCAATCTGAGTGCTATTGAGCCACTGGAGCAAGGTAAGGTACTCTTTTTGCCGCATCTCTGTTTTGGGCTGAGTGAGCAGGAGAAGCAACTGCTTGACCCGACACTGGTTGACGTAAAGCGCAAAAATATCAGCTTCAAACCATTAGAAGGCGTACTAACGGGTATCACAGACGAAAGCAAAGTTGTGTTAATCCGCCAGTTACTCGAGCGTTATTACCAGAGCTGCCTCAGCCTGGTGAAGCAATTACTGCCAGAATATACCACCGTACTGCGCAGCCCGACCAATAGCCTCAGATTACACCCGGTGACAGCCTGGCGCGACAAAACCTCATGGAGAAAAGATGATAGTCGCCTGCATGTTGATGCGTTTCCCTCTCGGCCCAACTACGGTGAACGTATCATTCGCATATTTACCAATATAAATCCGTATGGCGAACCTCGCGCATGGCGCGTAGGTGAAGACTTTACTCAGCTCGCCCGCCGTTATTTGCCGCAACTTGAGCGCTATTCCCCCCTCAGTAGTTGGTTGCAACATAAGCTCGGTATTACCAAGCGCCGCCGCAGCCATTACGATCATCTGATGCTTCAGTTGCATGATAAAATGAAATCAGATTTGGATTATCAGCAAAACGGGCTGCAACAGGCAATTGATTTTCCCTCCGGCAGTAGCTGGATCTGTTTTTCTGATCAAACACCTCACGCCGCAATGGGGGGGCAGTTTATGTTAGAGCAGACCTTCCTACTACCAGTTGATGGAATGAAAAACCCCCAACATTCACCGCTAAAAATATTGGAAACATTGACAAATAAAACGCTGATATAACGACGAAGGTATTATTGGCGATCTAACCCGCTGCATCAGCGGGTTTCTCTGATGAGACTTGATTGTCCTGCCAAACTATTTGTATGCTTAACCGCCTAAAAAATTAACGCAGCATCTTGATCACCGATATAAAAATTAATATTATTTCCCCCGAGTGAAATAGCACCTATCATTGGAGGTTAATATGGTTAAAGTCTATGACAGAAATAGAAACCAGATTATCCCAGGGAAACGTGTCATGGTTGCACAAACCGGGGAGGTTGATGTTGCCAAGGCTATCCATGCACAAGGGCTGGCCCCTGTTCAGGCTGAACGTGCAAAAGTTGTTGAGTTGCAACATACCGGTGAACGCTATGTTCCTTTTGACTTGGTCAGATTAGGTTAATTGTCTGTTCATCAATATATTCTGTCTGCAAATAACATTATTTTATAATCTTGCCATTTACTTGCCGGGGTTAGCTTGTTATTACTATTAGCGGGTTGTCAATAACAGCACTCCGGCTAAGTTATTTACGCCCGGCCTATTTAGCTTAATCATATATATTACCTAATAATACGCTTTATATATCCGGCTGGCATTCCTGTCAGCCGGATACTCTCCCCCTAAATATGGCAAGCCGGCTCAATGACCTGAGCAACTTTCTTCTGGAAGGTATCAAGCTGGCACAGTTTGTCATCGCCACTGTTTTCACAACCCTCAACAGCAACTGAAATCATGCCGGCTGGATTGTTCTTCAAATCCAACATCTCTGCCTTTCGCAACTGATCCATTGTTTGGTAGAACATTTTCACCGCGACATAACGCTGATGATTATCGGGATTCTGCCATAACTCAAACACTAAACCACCACCGGGTGGGGTATTATCCGGTTGCTGCGGCAGTTGCCAGCTGGCACCCAACATGCCTGCAATATTTGCGATATTGGTATCATGGCCGCCAATGAATAGCACCCGGCTTTGCGGCGATAGCGGCAACGTTTGCCCAAGTGCGTCAGGTTGGAGCGTTAAGGCTGCATCAATCTGTTGTAACAGTGGCGTCCCTTTATGGCGGGCGATATACGGCGTTTTTGCCATTAAATCAAATTGCACATTGTGAAGCGACAGAAGTGAGGCCCAATTCTCTGTTCCACTCAGCCTATTCCAGGCCACATTTGGCATGTTTTGCGCGTTTTGCAGTAAAAAGATTTCACCCAATGTCGATGATAAGGCGAGTGGGCCGTTGAGCGACACTTTACTCCCCTCTTTATTAACCTTAATTTCATTCGCGGCAAAATGGGCAAAATCACAGGTTTTGTCATTCTGTTGCCGTGTCTTGCAATAAGGTGACTTCGCGAAATTCAGCACCTCGCCCATTTGAGCAAAAGGTTTGGTATAGCGCTCCCCCAGCGAACTTAACGGCCCACCAAGATGCTCTTCAACGGCTTTCTGAGTTTGCACAGCATCTAATTTGCATACACCGGCTTCAACCGGATGGAACAATGGGTCTGTTTTTTTCAAATCTGCTTGATAATGTACTTTCAGACCGCAATCAGGAGCCACGCCATCAAGAAATGCCTGCCCCGTCAAGCGGGTTCGTTGATCAATATCTGCCTGTGCATAGATAACGCCCTCTGCCGGGCAGCCCGCAAGCAATAACCCTTTGCTACGAAAGTAGTCACCGTAGAACTGCCCCATCAGCGTCACTAATTGCGCGCCGCGAGGCGTTAAATACCCTGCTTTTACCGGCCATTGCGGCCACTTATCCGGTGTGACGTCATTCATCAACTGAGTTTGTTTGGTCGGAGAGCGCACACCGTGACGACTCAAGATAACCACCCGCTCTAAGGTATAACCGGCTGGTTGTGGGGCCGCCGTCACTGTGAAACCGCTCAACATCAACACCAGCCCAGAAAGTTGTAGGCTGTTCTTTAATACTGTCATAATTTTATGTCCTCATTAAAACTGCCAATATTTTCACCTGTTCGAGTATGGTCGACGAACGTTAGGCCAACAATGCACAGAAATAACAAACCGTCAGATGGCAGCAGAAAAAAGTTATGCGGTTAACATATTTAACGAACCCGGCAAAATATCCCTCCTCATGCGGTTGATCGACAAAAAACAGTATAAATTGCACTAAACTTGATTCTCTTCTCATTGTGAGATTGGCATTTGGCCGATTATGGTATTAACAGCATTTATACATATAAGGAGGTATAACGCAGAAATCCCCTCCGGTTACTCATCGGAAAGCCTTTGTCATATTAGGATTGTTGAGTGTAGCTCGTTAATTCGACGGCTATACATATAAATCATAAGGAGTCTGACATGCGGAAAACAGGCGATATCGACAGAGCCATGTCGGCAAGACAACTTCCAAACAAAGCCGTAGCACTGATTCTTGCAGGTGGTCGTGGCTCACGTCTTAAAGATCTTACATCCGTCAGGGCGAAACCCGCCGTTCACTTCGGCGGAAAATACCGCATTATCGACTTCGCATTATCTAATTGCCTCAACTCAGGCATCCGCCGTATCGGGGTAATTACGCAGTATCAATCTCATACTTTGGTACAACATATTCAACATGGCTGGTCATTTCTTAGCGAAGAAATGAATGAGTTTGTTGATTTATTACCCGCGCAACAGCGCCAAGGGCGAGAGCACTGGTATACCGGCACCGCCGATGCTGTTTTTCAAAATTTGGATATTATCCGCCGCTATAAAGCTGAATATATTGTGATTTTGGCCGGGGATCATATCTATAAAATGGATTACTCACGCATACTATTAGACCATTCGGAAAGCGGTGCGGCCTGCACCGTAGCCTGTATTGAGGTGCCGAAAGAGGACGCTCATGCCTTCGGCGTGATGGAGGTTTCCGAAGAGCTGCAAGTGAAGATGTTTTGGGAGAAACCGCAAGAGCCACCAACGCTGCCCGGTAAACCAGATCGCAGCCTGGCCAGTATGGGGATTTATGTTTTTAACGCTGAATTCCTGTTCGAATTACTCACAAATGATCATATCGATGAGAACAGCAGCCACGATTTTGGCAAAGATATCTTGCCGAAGATCACTGAACAAGGCTATGTTTGGGCACATCCGTTCTCGCTCTCTTGTGTTTCCACCTCACCCGATGCCCCTGATTATTGGCGTGATGTAGGTACATTGGATGCTTATTGGCAAGCTAACCTCGATCAGGCTGCTATCACGCCAGAGTTAGATATGTATGATCCTCACTGGCCAATCCGAACTTATGCCGAACCACTCCCACCGGCAAAATTTGTTCAAGACAGATCTGGTAGCCACGGGATGACAATGAATACATTGGTCTCTGGTGGTTGTGTTATATCCGGGTCGGTCGTGGTCAATTCAGTGCTATTCTCCCGAGTGCGAGTCAACTCATTTTGCAATATTGATTCCTGCGTATTGCTTCCTGATGTCGAGGTTGGCCGCTCATGTCGCCTACAGCGTTGCGTTATTGATCGCGCCAGCAAAATTCCCGAAGGTATGGTGATTGGTGAAAATGCAGACGAGGACGCACGCCGCTTCTATCGTTCAGAGAATGGCATTGTGTTAGTCACGCGTGAGATGTTAGCAAAACTATAGGTGAAGATTACCCCCTGCATGGACAAGTGGGGAATAATTTATATAATCAGCCCAAACAAACGAAAAGGTCTGATTATGTCATTTACTGAATGGGTAATACTGGGGGTTGTTATTGGTTGTGCCGTGGGTGCCTTACTGAAAATTTTGAGTAAGAAAAAAGGCCGTTAACCTCTTAATTTATGATTTTTCAAGACGGTACCGAAGGTGCCGTCTCTTTTATCGCTGCATATTAGTATCTTATATTAGAACGTATAACGCAGCCCTAAGCGAAAACGGTACTGTTCACTATTGTATTCATTCCAGCGATCCAACCATTGTAATTCAATATATGGCATCCAGTGAGTGTCCATCTTATAACTGAATTTATTGGTAATTTCCCAATGTGCGCTTTTGCCATTTCGACTGTGAAAATCATTCACCCGAACGAAGTAATGTGGTTCAAAGGTGTATGACAGTACATCCGTCAGTTTGAAGTTCCAGTACATGGCAAATTCGTGGGTATCATTGTGGGCATAATAGCCATTGATATCCTTTGACTCATAGTTATGATGATTATAACGGTAACGGCTTGTCAAATTGAAAACTGGCAAAAATTTATAATTAAGATCTATATAAGCCGCACCACCGGAACCGGTACTATTTGAGTTAATTAATCCACCGGGGGTAATCGTGAGTTTATCCGTCAGGCGAAAAAGAGGATACCAACCTTCCAGCTCATTGTAGCTGTGTTTTAATTGGTCCATCTTACCGGCATTATAAGCATTGGTATACATCAGACCCGAACCATTGTCGAAATTGTAGCCTCCGCGTAAAATGATTTCATGTTGATCCGAGGCCGTGTTATAAGCTTCCCTTGTTTCAAGATAGGGTCTGCCAGAAAATGCACTAGCAGAGGTAATCAACGAGGTAATTAAAACAACTGAATTATATTTATTCATGGCAATCCCTATTTATAATAATAAATTAAGTTTTTTATTTTTATTACATAATGAAAAATTGACAAACAATCATCATGGCTATATATCCGCCATAAATCACCAGCAGAGAAATAGCACAATCAGAATTAATTCATGTCAGTCTTTAATCTTGCTACCACGCAAATAAATCATACTTGCTATACCGCTTATCATCCCGGTATTTCTGTTTTTCGCAGATTCAGTTCGGCAATTATTCTCACAAACCGTTGCTCATTGAGCTTATAGAATAGTCCCATCGTTACGGCTGCAATCATTGCCAAAGCACAAGGGTAGATAAATATTAACTGACGTAACCCCTCTAGTACCGATGCAGATTGTGCCACATTGGGAATATAGCCAATCTGAGTCAACATAATCCCCGGAAGAAACCCGGCCAATGCAGCAGAAATCTTGCGTGAGAAGGTATAACCGGTATATACCGATCCTTCAGCGCGAATGCCAGTTTTCCATTCACCGTAATCCACTGTATCGGAAACTAACGCCCAATTCAGGCTATTCACAAATGCAGTCCCGAAGAAGGCCATACAGGAGAATGCCACAAACGTTACCGAACTGCTGCCCCAGACATAATTGAGCACATCGCCTAAGATCCATAACATTAACCCACTGAGGTAAACGGTTTTTTTACCGAAAAACTTCACTGCTGTTGGAACCAGAAACACCCCAATCAAAATACAACCCATACTAAAAAACCCATATAGGACAGTAAATTAATATCCTGTAATACATATTGAGTATAATAAACCTGAATGGCCAGTTTGATATTGAACGCAGCCAGCGTACACAGGTTAGCAATACACAGAACTAATAACGGTGGGTTTTTAAATATGGCGCAGAAGGATTTGAAAATACCCGGTTTATGGTGTGCCGGCATCGGCTCTACATAACGCTCTTTGACACCGGAATAGCACAACCACATGCAGAGCAAACCGAAAGTAACAAATATCAGCGCCGCCACCAGATACCCCCTCTCTGGCGCAGAAGTAAATAGCAATTGGATCGGCATAAAGGCGACAGTACACAATAATAAGCCTACAGTGGCTCCGCCCTGACGCCAGGCGGCAAGATGCGCTCGTTCATTAGGGTTTTTGGTCATCGCGGGAACCATAGCGCCATACGAGCAGTTCATTAAGCTGTAAAATAGGCCAAATAACATAAACAGTAGCGTCGCCAGTACGGTTTTAATATTCAGGCTAAAACCCGTATTGAGAAAATTAGCCACTGCCAATAAGGCCACCGGCAAAGAGGCATATAAAATAAATGGACGGAACTTACCTTTCACACCAATATTACGGCGGGAATCCAACAGTACGCCGGTCAACATATCGGTAAAAGCAGTAAAAAACTTGGCAATTAAGAAAATAATGCCACCGTAAATGGCCGGAAGCCCCAGAATATCGGTATAGAACTTCAGCAAATACAGCGTCCCGATACATAGCATCAGATTGGAACCAAAATCCCCCATTCCATAGGCTATTTTTTCCCGTAGCGGTAATCTGCGTGTCACTGGGTTCTGGTTAGTTGAATGTTGCATCTGACAGGTCCTTTTTATTGTTAACCCGCTTACCTCCGGTGCAATTTAATTCTGCGTCCAGAGCCTGCCATAAGCGGGATGTAGGGTTCAGTCTTATTAATTAACCGTTATTATTTATATTGTGACTTTATACCACCGGGCTGACATCGCGTTTACGCGCCTCCAGTTCGGTGACAATTTTAATGTAACTTTTCTCGGTCAGATGGTAGAAAAAGCCCATTGTCAGCGCCGTCAGGATAGCCAGCCCACACGGATACAAGAAGATTAATTGCGTTAAACCTTCAAGTGTTCTTTCTCCTTGAGCCACATTAGGCACATAGCCAATATAAGCCAGCATCACACCTGGGAAGAAACCAGCTAATCCCTGAGAGATCTTACGAAAGAAAGTAAAGCCGGTGTATACCGTTCCTTCTGAACGAACACCCGTTTTCCACTCGCCATATTCTACGGTATCAGATACCAGCGCCCAGTTCAGGCTGTTAACGAACGCGGTGCCAAAGAATGCCAGGCAAGAGAACAAAACAAATAAAGTCGACGTGCTCCCCCACATATAGTTCATAGCATCGCCCAACATCCACAAACCCAGCCCCCCAAGATAGACGTTTTTCTTACCAAAACGCTTCACGGCTGTCGGCACCAGCAATACCCCAAGCAGAATACACCCCATGCTGAAAAAACCCATATAAGACAATAGAGTGACGTCGTTCAGCACGTATTGGGTGTAATAAATCTGAATTGCCAGTTTGATATTGAAACCTGCCAGCGTGCACAAGTTGGCAATACAGAGAACAAACAACGGCTTATTACCCGTAATAGCTTTGAATGATTGCAACAGCCCAGGTTTCGGCACACCCGGTTTTGGCAGTTCAACATAACGTTCTTTAACGCCGGAATAACACCACCACATGCACAACATACCGACAAAGGCAAAGATAGCTGCAGCCACCAGGTAGCCAGTCTGCGCCTGCCCTTCAAACAGCGACAAAATAGGTACAAAACCGACTGTACACAACAGCAATCCGATGGTTGCCCCTCCCTGACGCCATGCGGCAAGCTGAGCGCGCTCTTGCGGGTTTTTGGTCATCGCCGGAACCATTGCGCCGTAAGAACAATTCATCATGCTGAAGAACAAACCAAACGTCATAAAGATCAGTGTTGCTGTAATAGTTTTACCAGTAATGCTAAAGGAGGTGCCGATAAAGTTGGCGACCACCAGCAAGGCAACAGGCATTGATGCATAGAGAATAAACGGGCGAAACTTGCCTTTTAGCCCAATATTACGACGATTATCTAGCATCACGCCGGTACCGATATCAGTAAAAGCCGTAAAAAAGCGCGAGATGAGAAAGATCCACCCCCCCCCAGGCTGCTGGGATCTCCAGCACATCGGTATAAAACTTCAGCAAATACAACGTACCCACACATAACAGCAGGTTAGAGCCGACATCCCCCATCCCATAAGCGAACTTTTCGCGCATAGGAAGGGTCAACTTGACCGGGTTTTGGTGTACTTCACTCATGGTAATTCTCCTGAAAGACCCACCGACAGGCAGGTCTTCGCCCTGTGTTATAACGCCCGTAATGATGCAAACAATTCAGCCCATTCACTGCTCGCACGATAGAATACTGGTGGCCTCCCTATTGGGGCCGGTAGCGTTACTTCCCCCCCGCCACCGTGTGGTTCGCCGGTCCACAGATTTATCCAGTTATCTTCTGGCAGATACAACGTCCAGTCAGTACGGCCCTCTTCATATACCGGAGCGACCAACAGATCACGGCCAAACAAGTACTGATATTTCAGGTGATAAGTGTGAGCGTCATTTTCGTAATGCAGGAATAGCGGGCGCATCACGGGTAAACCAGATTGTGAATTCAGTGACACCGCCTGTCTGATATAAGGCTTCAGCGCGGCAAACACATGGGTCATGCGGGCAAACTGGCGAATCGTGTCGATATCACCGTCAAACTGCCAGTTATCATCCGGGCGATTACCTTCGTGGGTGCGCATTAACGGGGTAAAAGCACAAAATTCACACCAACGCATCAACAGCTCTTTACTACGTTTCATGTCAAATAAGGTGGTATAGCCGCCGATATCACTGTGATGCAGGCCGTGGCCAGTCATGGCCAGTGATAACGCTGCGGGTATCACTGACGCCAAACCATCATCAAGGCTCCAATCGACGTTTTGGTCACCGGCCCACATCATCACCGAGTACTTTTGGCTACCGGTATAACCTGCACGCATAAAGAACAGTATTTCGCCCAATTTACCGGTTTCGGTTAACGCATCGTAGTTACACTTAGCCCACAGAGCAGGCCAGGCGTTATGCATAATTTCTGCATCAACACCGTTGTCCATCACGGTATCGGTCGGCAGGTATTCACCAAAGTCAGCCATCCAGCCATCAAGCCCAAACTCAATCAGATTCTTTTTAATGACGTCTTTATACCAGTCGTAGGCGGCCGGTTTGGTGAGATCAACAACTCCGGCATAGAATTCACCAAACTCCACCTGGTAATCGTTGCCGTTGTAGTCTTTGGTTAGATAACCCTTTTCTGCGGCTTCGGCGTACAGCTCTTTTTCAATGGCAACATACGGATTGATATAACCCAGGAAACGCACCCCTTCGTTCTTCCACTGCGCAATACGTTTATCCAGTGCTGGGTACAGCTCGCTATCCCAGCGCCAGTTCCACATCAGGCGCTTACCAAAGGAAGTAATGCGACGACCTTCCCAGTCTTGTGCCCAAATACCGCTGACTTTCACACCATGTTCACGCATCACATCCAGTTTTTTTTTGGCACACCTCAGTACCGCCCTGAATCCCCAGAATCACCCCGTCATACACCCAATCCGGCAGTTCGGGCTGGCGGCCCAGTAATGCTGTCAGTTTTTCCAACAGACGGATATAGCTGTCAGCGCACTCAAAACGCAGCACGGCGCTGTCTTGCCAAATCGCCAGTTCATGGTAATCCGGCGACGAAAAATCGAAATTCATGTAACAACTGTTATCAACGTGGCAGTAATATTTTTGGCTGCTGACAAATGTCGGTTGTGGGAAGAATGTCCAGTAATAATCGCCACCGGCGTTTTCTTTGCAATCGGCCTGCCAGGTAACATAGCTTTGTTTGTTACGGCCAACCCCCTGCTCGCTGGTCCACAAGGGGAAAGGCTTCCCACGCAGATTGAAATAGGAAAACTGCTCACCACAGCCGTAAATATGGTCTTCCTGCTGTGCAGCCAGACGCAACCACATTCTGTTATTCTCTTTATCGCTATTACTGAGCGTCATCTCCAGCCGCCCTGCCGCATCACCGGTAATATGCAGCGTGGTTTGCGCCACGTCACCACGGCTAAAGTGGATATCCCAACCACGCCCCTGCGGGGTGATAACGGTATCCGTTAGCGCCAGTTTTTCGCTCAGACAATCTTTGACACTGAAATTACCCCGAAACATGTCGATATCGGCTTTGCCACGGCCAATCCACAGGCACGGTGCCTGTGCGCTATGTTGCAGCAATAAACGCTGTTTGAAAGAAAGGGTGAAACCACCATCGTGCTCAGCCAACTCCAACCCCGGCAGAATGTCAGATTGATAAGTCATAATAAAACCCCAAAATAATGTAAATGCTGTTGATTTTGCTACGGTATCCGACATCATCCAGATACCTATTTATCAGAACATGTGGCCCGCAAAACGCGGTAATATCAGGTCAGTTCGATCACCTCAAGGCCGAGCAACTGAGCGACTTTTCGCAGCAATGGACGGTGGTCACCGTAGACCAATGAGGTGTGGTGCTCCATACCGGCATCCAGCAAGCGTTGGCGATAGCAGTCAGCATCGATATCTAACCGAGCGGTTCCGGCAGTTCCCGAGAACGCCAGCGGTGCTTTGATCATCTCCCCGCCGGCCAGCATCAGGCGCAGTTTGCCCTCACCCTGCGTAATGCGGCATAAGGTGATACGACCGGGTTTGAGGGCAAATTCAGAAAGTAGGGGTAACTTACGATTGGAGTGGATGGTGGCCTGGACCGGCCCATCACGATCAGCCATTTCAATCGGTGCCTGGCCGCAATGCCAGAACACCACACTATTGGATACCGGATCGATATCCACCAGATCGGTATTGAACGCCGCATTGCCCGAGGCCCATTGCGCCATTAATGACGAGAGCACGCCAAACATATCTGCCTCACAACCACATGGCACTTTATCTTCGTTCATCAACGCCAATGCACCGCAAGCAGCGCAGCCATAATCGGTGAAAAAGTCCGGCCAGCAGCGAACAGCAATACCGGAGTAACCTTCTAATTGAGCTTTTTCACGTAGGGCTGAGTAGACTTTCAGCGTTTTACGGGTGGCTGTTTGATCCATTTCAGCCAAATTTGGGAAATCTTTGGCTCGGCGTTGATACGGCGCATCGGCTACGCTATCCGGTAATGCTTTGACTTCATCGATAAATTCCGACACCGGCTGGCGAACAACACTAACCCCAAGTGTTGGGTCAATTGTTGTTGGTTGTAATTACAAGCATCAAAACCCAGCGGATGATCGCCAATCACCATTACTTTGGCCTGTTTAAAACGATTGACGATAGCCGCCGCCTGCGCCAGTTGCTGTAGTTCACTTACCACGCGGGCATCATCTGGCAGGCCATGAATGGTTTGGAGCTTGATATTTTCCCGACTCAAAGCATGACATGCCAGGTTAACGCCGCAGAATGAATTCAACCGTAAACGCCCCCCAGTGCGCGCTTCGGGGAACGACCACATGGCAGTCGGCACTGGAAAATCACGCACCACTTCACAGGTCAATGAGGCATCGGTAAACGTCACCTGTAAAATTAGCAGTAAATCAAGATTAGCCTGCTTCAACGCGGGCAAGGCTTGTAATGCTGATTCAGCATCAAATTGCAGCGCGGGTTGCCCAATCAATTCGATGTCCATTGCACTCAGCGTTTTCCACGCCTGAGCGAGCATTTCCTCTGCATACGGCACATCAAAAGTATTTCGGCCTAAGGCCAATACACCCACTTTTGCTTTTTTATTCATCATATTGCTTCCAGTGAATTTAATAACTTACGGATTGGCGCAGCTCAAGCGACAACACTAAAACAGTGCTCAGTACAGCTTTGGTATTTTTGCCCTGGCCGCAGAATGACTTCAGGAAAATGGCCATAGTGAATGCTGTCAGGAAAGGCTTGAGTTTCCAGACAGACTCCCGAGAACGCTCGATAGCGATGCCCTGCTTTACCGTTCCACACTTTGTTGGAAAGTTTGAATGCGTTGTAAAACTGAATACCTGGCTGCGTAGTACAAACATCCATTACCCGGCCAGAGTGTGGGCAGATAAGTGTGGCCGCAGGTTGCAGATCGAGGTTGCTGTTCGGTGATAAATTGTTTTTTCTCAAAACATAATTCACGTCAAAATCCTGCGCTGGACGCTGCTGCATGGCATCCCCTAAGCGACGGGCATTGCGGAAATCAAACGCGGTTCCGGCAACACGGCTAATCTCCCCTGTCGGCAACATGCTGGCACCATCCACCGGCGTCATAAAATCTGCGTCGATTTTCAACTGCTGATCATGAATCAGGTGGGTATGACCACTCAGGTTGTAGTGACTGTGATTCACCAGGTTAACGACTGTCGGCTTATCGGTTTCTGCCTCAAAACTGAACCTCAGCACGTTGGCATCGGTCAGGCCAATCCGATGGCGCACCTGCAAATTGCCCGGATAACCCTCTTCACCATCCAGCGAGGTGCGACTGAAAATAATGCCATCACCATCTTCCTGTGCTTGCCAGACATATTTATCAAATCCGCGAATACCCCCATGCAAATGCTGGCCGGTAGGCAGTTCATTGGTTGCCAGCACAGACTCCTGCCCGTCAATCTTGAAACGTCCACCGGCGATACGGTTAGCACAGCGCCCGGCAATAGCACCAAAAAATGGATGACCGTCCTGATAGGATTTCAAATCATCAAATCCCATTACGATATCGTCCAGCTGCCCGTTGCGGTCTGGCACCCAAAGCTGAGTAATGATGCAGCCGTAATCAGTAACGCAAAGCCGGATGCCACGGCTATTGGTCAGGGTAAATAGTGAAACTTCCTGCCCCTGATGCTCGCCAAACGGCTGGCGTTTAATTGTTGTCATGACCTTTTCCTTGTATTTCGTACGGCAGTTCTCTTACCCGTTCAGTGTTAGAAAGCCATGCCGTACGACAGATATGCCACATTAACCTACGAAAGCGGCGGCCTGGCCTTGACTGCCAAATAAGCGAATTTTTTCAATGACTTTTTGCTGCATGACATCGCGCCCGCGCCCCAACGAAACGGCCAGTACATACTCATCCGGCGATGCGGCCAGCACCTCACTCACCCCTTGGGTGAAAGCCTGACGCAATTCGGTATCAACATTGACCTTCGCTACACCCAGCGTAATGGCGCGGCGGATTTGCTCATCTGGCACACCAGACCCCCCATGCAGAACAATCGGTTTTTTGACAATTTCACGCATCTCCTGCAAACGCTCAAACGCCAGCTTCGGCTCCTGCTTATACATCCCATGTGCAGTACCGATCGACACTGCCAGATAGTCAACTGTCGTGAGTTCAGAGAACTTAAGTGCTTCGGCGCAACTGGTGATCAAGGCATCTTTTTCGTCAACTGAAATGTCATCTTCAGTACCGCCTATCTTGCCTATCTCACCTTCAACGCCGAGATTCAGCGCGTGGGCGACATCAGCCACCGCACGGGTAATACGCACATTTTCATCAAATGAAAGATGAGAGCCGTCGAACATCACTGACTGAAAACCCGCCTGAACCGCCTCCATGGTCTGTTCAAAACTGCGGCTGTGATCAAGGTGAATACAGACGGGCACAGTGATGTCATGCATAAACGCATCGATCATCTCTTTCATCGGTTTTAGCCCCATAACGCTGATGACTTTTTGGCCAATTTGCAGCATCACCGGAGCCTGTTCCTCTTCGGCGGCCAGTAAGATCGCACGGATGGTTTCTGCGTTATGGACGCTGAACGCACCGATGGCATAGCCGTGCTGCCATGC
This sequence comes from Yersinia aldovae ATCC 35236, assembly GCF_000173735.1. Taxonomy (GTDB): domain Bacteria; phylum Pseudomonadota; class Gammaproteobacteria; order Enterobacterales; family Enterobacteriaceae; genus Yersinia; species Yersinia aldovae. The sequence continues at coordinate 99,006 of NZ_ACCB01000009.1, forward strand.
GTGTTGAATCAAAGTATTACCGGATACATAAGACATGTTCTCTCCCTATGGCGCACTGCGTATCAGGCGCTTAATCATCAATGAATGAATAGAAATCATTTGGTTTCAGGTAAACCGGACTGGCAGCGTACCTGTTGTAAAATCGCACTCCAGTCCTGACGCCCACGTCCACTGGCTCTGGCCTGGCTGTAGACTTCGCGAGATGCGGCCCCCATTGGCATGGTGACGTGTAATTGGTTCGCCACATCAAGGGCTATCCCCAAATCTTTGTGGGCCAAATCAATCATGAACGCCGGTGTTAAATCTCCTTTCAGCACTTTGTTCGGCCAGGTTGTGGTGAAATGTCCTTTACCTGCGGGTGTTCCACTCATCACTTGCAGCGCAACATCAAACGACAAGCCCAGCGCTTCGCACAGCACTGCGGCCTCAGCTGAAAGTGCATTGAGCGCAATACTCATGTAGTTATTGATTAACTTGACGCGGATCCCCATCCCCGGCCCGCCTGCGTTGATAAGCTCTGTTCCCATCGCCATCAGTAACGGCGTTGCCCGTTCTACCTGCTGTGGCGTGCCGCCTGCCAGAATCAGCAGTGTGCCAGCCTGAGCATGATCTGAAGTGCGCCCCACCGGGGCATCCATAAAGCTGAACCCGTTGCTCTGCATATCTTGTATCAGCCGGTCCGTTTGCAATGGATGAATGGTAGACATATCAATCACCAATGCCTTGGGCGACAAGCTGCGGCAAACGCCATCGGGTGCAAACAGCACCTCACGTACCAAATCGCCATTCGGTAGCATGGTGATAACAAACTCCGCCCCCTCAGCGGCCAGTGCTGCGTTCTGGCAACCCGTCGCGCCCAGAGCAACTAATTCCGCGACGGCGGCGAGGCTAATATCGAAAACATTCAACTGATGCCCATGTTTAATCAGATTACGGGCCATAGGAGTCCCCATTTGCCCTAATCCGATAAATGCTACTTGTGCCATTAGTCTCTCCTGTCACCTGATGTCATTTTCTAGTTAAAGATCTGAACTTTTTTGATTGTTTTTGATCGTATTTGTAATTTATAGTCAAAAAATTGACATGTGTCACTCTTTTAACATTTGAACGAATTAAAATGGTCACATCGTGATCAGTAGCCCCTTTTGGGCTAAACAAGGAACTCAGACCATGACCCGAATTGCATGTGTAGGCATTACGGTCCAAGACCGGCTCTATTACCTGACAGCGCTGCCCAACGGTGGAGGGAAATATGTGGCGCGTGATTATCGTGAAATTGGTGGAGGGCCAGCGGCAACGGCCGCTGTTGCGGCTGCGCGGTTGGGAGCAAAGGTTGATTTTATTGGCCGCGTAGGTGATGACGCCACTGGCAATAGCTTGCTGGAGGAACTGGAAAGTTATGGCGTAAACACCGCGCTGAGTCGCCGCTATTGTGGTGCTGGCTCATCGCAGTCTGCGGTGCTGGTCGACAGTCAGGGGGAACGCATCATCATCAACTATCCAAGCCCTGATTTACCAGAAGATGCACAGTGGTTAGCGGAGATCGATTTTAGACAATATGACACCGTATTAGCTGATGTTCGTTGGCATCAGGGTGCGTTAACCGCATTTACCTTAGCACGCCAGGCGGGTGTAACAACCTTGCTTGATGCCGATGTCACGCCACAGGATATCCGCCCTTTGGTGGCCCTGGCTGACCATGTGGCATTTTCTGAACCCGGCTTACGCCGAATGACCGGTGATAATAATATTACATCCGCTCTGGTGAGGGCGAAAAGTGACACAAACGGACATGTCTATGTCACCTGTGGCAAAAGGGGCTGCTACTGGTTGGAGAATGGACAGCTGCAACATCAAGCGGGTTTTGAGGTAAAAGTCGTCGATACCACCGGTGCCGGGGATGTTTTTCATGGCGCATTGGCGGTGGCACTCAGTAAAAAGCACGGTATAAACTGTGCAGTAAACTATGCTAATGCGGTTGCCGCCTTAAAATGTACACGCCCCGGCGGAAGGGCTGGAATACCTGATTGTGATCAAACTGACTCTTTCCTGGCGCAATATGTATAAAATAGACAATGGTATGACGAATTAAAGAGAGCTAAGCATGAGTCTGACAGAACTGACCGGGAACCCGCGCCACGATCAACTGATTCAGCTGATCGCCAGCCGCGGCTATATGAATATTGATGAACTGGCACAATTGCTGGATGTTTCGACTCAAACGGTGCGTCGTGATATCCGTAAGCTCAGCGAGCAAGGGCTGATTACACGCCATCACGGTGGTGCAGGCCGCGCTTCCAGTGTGGTGAATACGGCCTTTGAACAGCGGGAACTCTCTTATACCACAGAAAAAATGGCCATTGCCGAAGCGATTGCCGATTACATTCCCGATCGTTCAACGGTATTTATCACCATCGGCACCACGGTTGAACACATTGCTCGCGCGCTAATGAATCACAGCCATCTACGGATTATTACTAACAGCCTTCGGGTTGCACATATCCTGTATAAAAATACCGATTTTGAGGTAATGGTTCCGGGCGGTACATTACGGCCAAATAATGGTGGCATCATTGGCCCCAGTGCCGTTTCCTTTGTTGAGGGATTTCGTGCTGATTACCTGATTACCAGTATGGGGGCCATTGATACTGATGGCAGTTTACTGGAATTTGATGTCAATGAGGCCACGGTGGTGAAAGCGATGATGGCTCATACCCGCCATATCTTTCTGGCAGCAGACCATACTAAGTTCCATGCATCAGCGGCAGTGGAGATTGGTAATGTCGCGAAAGCCACAGCACTGTTTACCGACATTGCTCCACCGCTGCAATTGGCTGAGTTATTACAGCAGCAGCAGGTGGAACTGGTCGTCACACAAATAGGAAATCAAGAACCTACCCTCTAAATTGAATTCAAAAAGCAGGCGGTGAAAACCTGCTTTCGTTTTTTAACGCGTAAATATTAAGTTCGTCAAAGGTGCGTCCACCAATACCAACCACAGTTGGAACGCACTAAAGTACCACGACGGATATTCCCATGATGAAGCCCTATCCATGTAAGAGCGATGGGCCTTCGACTATTGCACGAGAAGAAGTAGATATTATCCTACATATTTAGATACGGCATATATGGCGGTTTCTAAATAGCATTAGTCCGTAACAGGCATCGCTACTTCTGCTTGTACGAAACCATAACGGCTCAGTGGTGTGACGTTAACAGAACTTGGTGACGACTTAATTGGGAATTGTTTGCTAACACCTGGCAAAATATACGGATTACCTAAAGCCACTACTTCATTTCCCGGCACTAAAATCACCTGAGGCCCTAAGCGAACCACATGTTTGCTCGGGTTTTTGATGATCAGGTTATTTCCTGAAACTGAAAAAACCAACTCTTGCCACGGCGTTTTTATTTGTGGCACTGCATTCGGTTGAATAAGAAATCCTATTTCCTGGCGAATAGGCATCACAGTCGCGTTCCCCTGAACCTGCTCAACCCCTTCAAATGACGCTTTTAGCAGCACCTCCGTATCAAGCACCGTGCCTTTCTTTAAGACAAAGTTAACCTGCTGGCTCTGCCCAGCTTCAATGCGAGTCACTGGAGGAGAAATAAGAATTTGTTTGCTCAATGCATTACCATCCAAATCAACCACTTTAGTCACCAGCAGAATTGGATTGCCAGAAGTATTATCAATAGTGAAACTGGTGCGACCCTCACTCTCTTTCAAAATAACAGAAGTACTTTCTAATTTAAAAGAAGCATAAGACGTTGTTGTCCAGCAACTCAATAGTAGCCATAGATTAAAAACCATTACCTTTTTAATACGACTAAGCAACGTTGTGGATGCAGACGTTGTGCAATTACTACTCATCATATTGTGCATAATAGATCCTATATTCAGAAGATATTTACTGCATTTCTTACCGTTGTCATTAACGGATTATTCACTGACAAACCCCATCAACGGCCTCATATAACGTATCCGGGGCAAATTTTTCTGGTTCGCGATAATTAACGACACACTCACTACTGTTAGCAGGCTTGATACGTAGCGTCATGCCAATAGCCTTATTTTCGAGCATAAAATTCCCATCACCAATAATTGTCCCCTGAAAATTGCCTTTTTCATCAAGAACGTTGGCACCAATCGGAATCATTTTCCCTTGGCTATCGCGAATAGTCAGCAGCAATTGCCGAGTTTCCGTCGCTTCAAAATTACGTGTTGCTACGGTGCCACGCGTCATCATTAAATCTGCACTGGTACTGTTTAGACGAATATTTAGCGGCAATGTTTGGGTACTTATTTGGGCTTTCGAAGCCGTGTATGGCATCACCGAAGGCAGCAATGCCGTTCCTGCGTAATCGGTAATCGCCATACCACTGCTCGGCGAAGAAATACGTAAATTCGATTGGTTTGGCACGTTCACCACAGCAAAAGTATCGCCAATCGCTGACGACGAGGTGGCAAAGGTGCTATTTGCATAAGCCACGGAACCACTAGATGAAAGATACGCGGAGCGACTATTGTTGGTCGCCTGAGAAAGGCCACCTGCTAATTGTGAATAGGCAGTTTTTATATTCACAGTGCCGTTGATACGCCGTTGGCTATCGCTACCTGTGATACCCACCGAGTAACCTTTGTTGTCACCCCAAGCGCTTTGATAAGTGCTACCCAGTGTCATATTACCGTTATTGCGTTGCATACGACCACTTAAAGACCCTCGCCCCAAAGGCAAACTGATACTGGCATACAGCGTATTATTCCCTTGTGAATTGGATTGAAAACTTAGCGTGGTCGTTACCCGACCAAATTGTTCACTGGCTGAAAATGTATGAGAAACACTGTCTGCCGCTTGATAATACATAGTATTAGACAATACGTAGGAAAATGCGCCCCAACGTGGATGCGCCCAAGTTACCGCAGCCGAGGTTGAGTTCTTTAATTTGCCATGCATCAGGTCATTTAAATTATTTCCACTGCTCAAGGCATTATCCGGTGACCAATAATTGGCCGAATTATATACCGATGATAATGACGCACTTAAATTACCATTGATTGCTAATTGATTTTGAACTGAAAATTGGTATCCCTGCCCAACATCCTGGGTATTGGTATAACTTGCCGCGGCTGAAAACCAGGCATTATTTAAACCACTATAGAGATTCTGGATACTGATATTTTGATAATCAGTGGAAAGTAGCCCGGCAGTGGTCAGACGAAAAGCATTCGCCGGATTGAGCGACATTTCACCTGATGCTAATAGTGGTGACTGACCGTTGCCATTAGCCAAAGTATCGCGATAACGGCCTACCACCAATTGATAAGTACTCGCCTGTTGATCAACATTAGGATCGAGTGCATTTGAAACGGTAAAGTGCTGCTGGGTACCATCCTCTTCAATAACATCAACATCCGTGACCACACCACTGGAGAAATTACTAATATTAGATAATGAAAAAGGGCCTGGTGCCACCACGGTACGATAAATAACCCTCCCACGCTGGCGAATTTCGATAGTGGCGTTAGTATTGGCAATCCCCTCAATCGGGACGATTAACTGAGTATTATTAAGTTGTGCATTATCAGAATACAACTGAATACCCGAAACCGGCAGCCCCGAAAATGTATCACCGACTAAACCAAACTCACCCAACTGAACTACAGATTTTAGTGATTCGATAGAACGTAATGCATAGGTTTCTTGATTATCATACTGACTAATCCCTTGGTTATAAGTGTAGGAACCCCTATTTCGCAGCACCCAATTATTGAAATTAATGCCAGGCTCGAATTGCCCTTGAAAAAGGTTAACATCATTGCTGTTACTTTCGATGCGTTGACCGAACATATTATAGTTAAGTAATAATGCATGACCACCCCGCTGATAATCCTCACCCTCTATTTCAGGATCAAAAGCTTCTTGCGGCAATGTTAATTCCACACGAAATTGACCGGGGAATAAATTGACAACCACTCCTGGCCACAGAGTCTCAATATTCTTGCAACTATCATCGCTATCTTTAGCGTGTAACTTTAATGACATCAGTAATTTTTTATCTGCACACAATTTACCCTCGCTGTCGAATGTAGCTTCAACACGATAGGTCTTACTGGCATTGATGATAATAGTGACATCATGTTGGCCGGGTAGAAATTTATCACTGCTACTGAAAAAGTCTGCTAATTCAGCGGAGTAACCTAATGCTTCCAGTGTCTTCACGTCAAAAGCAACTGCATTATCTTTTATCGCGGGGAAGACCGCCATAGGAAAAATAGATAAGATGAGTGCTGTAAACTGAAAGTAATTACGACGGACGTTCACAGCGATTCCCTGGAAAAAAGGCTAGCGGTTTATTTATCAGCAATAACGTATGCTACACATGATTACCGCAATATCTATTCTCGCCATGAGGTCATATACAATAGCTTGTTCTAGGATTTTTATGGGCAAAGCAATGCGGAAGATTATTGTAAAATGACCACCCTTGCCTTATTGAGGCATATAGCTATATGCCAAAAGCAAAATTCATAGTCAGAGAACCGTCAATATTGGTATCTTCGGTAATAGGCCCATTCATTGTGGTTGTTCCGGCCAATACTGGCGCAACAGTAATATCAGCATTGAATGTCTTTCCTGCGGTAGCAACAGCCGTAGAATTAGACCAACCGTAACGATAGCCCGTAACTAAATATGCACTGGTATTTGCTGTTCCGGCACCACTTCCCTGAGCGTAATACAGTGAAGAGCTTTGTCCATCAACAGAGGGATTACTTATGATAGCGGTATAAAAACCAATTTTACCTGTTCGATTAACATTACCCAGCCCATAGTTACGAGCAGTCGATGTATCACTGACAGAAGTCAACCGATTATCAACGCTGGTGTAGCTTAAATAGGTTACTGCGTCACAATTGACTGTCCAAGTTTTCGTCATACTGGGTAAAGTATTCACTGTAGTACCTGGCTTTACCTGTGTTGAAGAAATCTGTCCTAAATTATAAATACCATTATCAGGTGAAACCACAATACAACTAGGCACACCAATCTTCCCTTTCACTTTTAATTCCGCAGAAGGGGGAGCTGCCTGAACCGCGACAATGGTCAAAAATAAAGATGTCAATGCAGTTAAATTGATAATATATTTTTTCATAAAATGAGAAATAAACCCAATATATTAGTATCGCCAGCATTCATTCATAAATATTGCCAGACATGAACCAAAGAGCGCATTAATTTATCACTAAAAAATGACGCTCTTTAGTTAAAAAAACCATGCAGTCATTAGATACCGAATGCAAAGTTCATCGTCATTGAACCATCGATCTCTGCGTCTTCAGTGATCGGACCGGCCATCGTGGTCGTGCCGGCCAAAACAGGTGTTACAGTGATATCAGCAGTAAATATTTTACCCGTACTCTGCGTATTGGCCGCGGAAGACCAGCCAGTACGCATACCGGTTGTCAGGTTCGCAGTTGGGGTCAAAGTAAATGTTGATGTTGCAGAGGTAAATAAGCTAGATGCTTTACCATCAACATTACCATTCTTGATTTGTGCTGTGTAGTAACCGATTTTACCGGTAGTATTCACAGTCCCTAAACCGAAGTTAGTCGTAGCAACTGCGCTCGACGTTGCTGCGCGGTTATCTACCGGAGTAAAGTTCAGGTAAGTATCGGCGTCACAGTTTACTGTCCAAGACTTGGTGATCGGGGCCAACACAGTAGTCGCTGTACCTGACTTAACTAAAGAAGAAGAGAGTTTACCGATATCATAAACACCATTCGCTGGAGCAACAACGGTGCAGCTTGGCACTGTCAAAGTACCCGTTACTTTTAATTCTGCGGTTGGTGCTGCTGCATTGGCAACGTTAATACCTAAAATTAAAGAAGACAATACAGTAATTTTAGCCAGTTGCTTTTTCATTTAATAATCCTTATATAAAATATTTATCACTGAGTAAAAAGAGATTTTTTATGGGCCAGAAACTAAGTCCGGAAATTGAATTCAACCACAATTTATTAACAAAAAATAAAAAAAATGAATTCAAAATTTATGCGGCGATTAAACATCTTATTAACTTAACTGTATATCAGAACACAGGCTGACTTGGGGTAGGAATATTCCTACGAAAACAAGATTAAGGTATGAAAATGATATGTTTTTTAAGCTAAATATCATCTATAAGTCGTGTTTTTTACATAAAAAAGCAGTTTATATGGTGAGATAATCATAAGGAAAAACGTTTATTTCTTTTCCCCCACAGGAAAAGATATAAAAAAAGCCTATAAATCATACAATTAAAAAAACATCAAAATAAAAATACAAAGAAATATTAATATTGATACTTATAATCTAAGCATATTCTTATTTTCTGCCCAGCAAATGACAACCAAACTAATAGTAAGCATGTTAATTAACATAATTGTGTCATCATCCTTTTTATAATATGGGATGTTTATTAAGGTTAATTCATGTTTACTTTGTCCTTCTACGAATACACATAAAAATCAATATACTTCAACATGAACACCTAATTTACGGCTAAACATTTTCCCCGTCATGCATCACCGTTTAGTGGTTCCAACAAATTAGAATGCTGCCCACGGCGGCACGATAGTTCATCCAACAGGTATTGGTTCGGATAATCCAATGACACCTGACAATAGTATCTATGCCATCGTCAGAAAAAGGCCGTACTCCATATACCTTCTACAGTGTCACCAACATTACAATCGAAGAAGCTATGTCACTGGTGATAATCGCCTGCATTCAAAGGGCTGGCAAATACCAAATGTGATAGGGATCGTTGAAAGAATTTCCTATAAGTGCTTGAATAATGATGTAGAGAGGATTCCATTCTCAAAGAGGTTACTCCCTCCACGGTTAAAGGCCGCCTCATTAAACCGTGCGGCAAATATCGATGATAATGGTTGCCAACATACCCTCTTTTGCGGCATGTTGGCAGCCACACCTTCCTGCTTTAGACGTTCGAATTATCACTTTGTGAGCAACCTGATGATTAAGTGGCTGTGGAAAGCAAATCAACCGCAAGCAGAAATACTGGCACAGTGGCAGGAAGCCCTGAATATACCGCTATTGGCTCCATTGAATGAGCAGGAACTGCAACGCCTTGTCTCTGTTGCCAGCCAGTTACTGCAACAAAAGCGTTTCGTGCCTTTGCAAGGGTTGGAATTGACCCCATTAATGCAAGCTCGGCTCACGCTACTCTTTGCTCTGCCTGTTATGGAGTTGGGTGCCAGGTGGTTGGATGGTTTCCATGAAGTGCTTATTTACCCGTCGCCATTTGTCGTGGAAGATGATTGGCAAGATGACCTTGGGCTGGTGCATTCTGGTCAAAGCATACAATCGGGCCAAAGTTGGGAACAAGGGCCGATCGTTCTGAATTGGCAAGATATTCAAGACTCTTTTGATTTATCGGGATTTAATTTGGTCATTCATGAAGCGGCTCATAAGCTGGATATGCGCAATGGCGGTAATTCAAATGGAGTTCCCCCTATTGCCATGCGCGATGTGGCCGCATGGGAATATGACCTGCATAAGGCGATGGACTCTATTCAAGATGAGATAGATTTAGTCGGTATCGACGGGGCTAGCATGGATGCCTACGCTGCTAGTGATCCGGCTGAATGTTTTGCCGTACTCTCAGAGTATTTTTTCAGCGCACCAGAATTATTGGAGGGTCGCTTCCCTACTGTTTATCAACATTTTTGCGCATTCTACCGTCAGGACCCGTTAACCAGATTAAAACGCCTGGAGACTCAACTGGCGGAGAGTTAAAATTTTAAAAATACATAACGGCTTGATTAATTGCCAGGGGGCTTGCGACTAGAACGCACCGATAAATAATAGGATCTCTTGGATTCACTCGGTTTATGTCGTTATTTTTAGCACATCTGTTCAGATGATGAGCAGTCAAACATAATAGCCTAATTTAGCGTTGACAGTATCCGGCGTGCTGGATATCATGCGCCCCGTTGGAACAATTCCTCTGTAGTTCAGTTGGTAGAACGGCGGACTGTTAATCCGTATGTCACTGGTTCGAGTCCAGTCAGAGGAGCCAAATTAAAGAAAGCCGCTTAAGGAAACTTAAGCGGCTTTCTTGTTATTTCATCATCCATCACTACTTACGATTCAGAATACGCAGGAAATCCTGTTTGCTTGAGATTAATGACAGTGCATTTGCGATGATTTCATCGCTAAAAATCGACGCAATATCTTTTAGTACATCAATATGCTCTTTTTCTTTAGCAATAACCCCGATAGCAATAAACATCACGTTGCTTCTATCCCAGATGACGCCGTCAGGGAATTGAAAAATCTCAACACCTGTTTTAAGGATAATGTTTGTGGCTGATTTAGGAAGATGGGGCAAGGTAATACCATTTCCCAAGAATGTAGAGACTTGTTGCTCTCTCTCATTGAGAAATGAGACGCAGTCTTGGCTGATATAACCTTTCGCCTTGAACTCTTTGCCTACCATAGATAAAACGTCAGCCTTGTTTTTTGCCTGACATCCTAAGTGTAGGTTTTCAACAGTTATAGTATCTATCATTGCCTGTCCCCTTTGCGATATAACTTATGTTATCGCATATGATGTTATGAATTCCCCGCAGACAGTTCTTCTTCTAATTGCTCTAATGATTTATTGGATGTTTCTGGTAAAGCGGTGACAACAAATATTATCGCCAGGTAATTGATGAGCGCAAATATCAGGAAGACAGGCCCCAAGCCTAGTTTCGCCTGAAGCACCGGAAATAAATAGCTGACAATCGCATTCATGATCCACATGAAGAATACCGAGATCCCCATAGATAACCCACGAATTTTCAAGGGGAAAAGTTCAGCCAATACGACCCAGGTCAGAAAGCCCATTGTCCCTTGCATCACACCAACAAATAATGCCCCCAGCAACCAAATGACCGTAGCCTTGACTTCACCAACCAAGTAATAATCTGCACCAGCAATAATCAGATGTAGTGTTGCCATCAGAGCAAAACCATAAATAATCAGTGTCTTTCGTTTAAAACGATCAACCAAGAACATAACACCAACCACCATACCACCGACAGAAAAGACGCCATTTAGTACATTACATATCAGTGACATTCTCTCAGAGAACCCTGCGGCATTGAGAATTTCCGTACCATAATACATGATAACGTTAACCCCGGTAGTTTGCTGCAATGCAGCCCAGACTATGCCTACCAAGATTAATTTTAAGATCCAAGGCGTTTGGAAAATAATAGCCAAGTCATTCTTAGCGTACAATTTCTTTTCATTTTCTATATCAATTAACGTCACGATATCTTCAAATTCTTTAATAGCACGATGCTCAGGCCGAATTTGTTTTAAAATAGCTAAGGCTTCTTCTCGACGATTCTTGCTGACCAACCAACGGGGGCTTTCTGGCGAACGCCACATTCCAACTAACAAGCAAATTGCCGGGATAGTCTGAACTAATAACATATAACGCCAGACTTCGGGTAAGTGCCCCCAGACAATACCGATGACAGCATTTACGGCAAATGCAGCTAATTGGCCAATGACGATAGCCACTTCGTTCAATCCTGTCAGCTTGCCCCGCATCTCAGTTGGCGCAACTTCAGATATAAACGTGGGTGCCGTGACTGATGCCCCGCCCACGGCATAGCCAAGTATAAATCGTGCAATCAAGAGACAGGTGATATTAGGCGAGATCGCACATAATAATGCGCCAAAAAAGAAAACAAAGGAGAGATAGAGTAAATATTTTCTGCGACCAAAAAAGTCAGCCAGTTTCCCGCCAAAAATACTACCAATAGCGGCTCCGACCAAGAGCACACTCATTACCAGTCCTACGGTCATGGGTGTCAGCGCCATATTCTCTTTCAGTGATGAAAAAGCACCATTAATAACACCCGTATCATAACCAAAAAGCAAGCCACCAAATGTAGCGACTAATGTTATTTGATGTAATCGTTTTCTCTGCTGCACATTGAGATTCATCATTAACGACATAGCGTTACCTTTTTATTTTGATTATCCATTTAATGCCAAAAAGGGGTAAAAAAAAGCAACTCTCCGCCACCTAAAACAGTGCAGTGATGAAGAACTTTTTGACACTCTGATTTATTCATTAAATAAATGCAGTTGTTGAAGCCAAATAAACTTTATTACAGAGTGTGATGCTAAATTCCTTATTAAATTGTGGTTATCTGGCGTCCTCCTCTAACATTATTCTTAAACTAAACTTACCGCTGCTAGCCAATACCGCCCTGACTTACTCATTCTGCCTTCCTGAAAATACGAAAAAGGCTATCAATGAATGATTCGCTATCTGCCTTTGCCTATCCAGAACTGGCAGCACACAGACATGTAACCTATCGATAAACAACATACCACCTAAGTTGAAATTAAAATTCCATAACGATCACATTTTAATATTAAAATTTCATTAAAAGAAAAATTAAAAAATCAGTAATCTTATTTTATATAGTATAAAAATAAGATAACACATTGAATAAAAAGGATATTACAATGGTAATTGTATGATTACTCATTAATTATCAAAAAATAATTACTGAAAGAGTTTTTCTTTTTTTTGTGATGAAATCGACATTTTAATTCCAAGAAATTAATTTAATGAAATTAAAAAATTAATTAATATTTTGATTTTTTACCAGAAAAGAAGAGCTTGTTAGAAGCAGAGGTTGTGTGGTCGAACTCAGCCCACAACAGCAGGCGGTATTAGTGCATAAAAAACCCGCTGGAGGGAATTTAAGCGGGCTTCTCGCTATTTGAAAATCTATTTTTACTCATCAGGCTTCACAGCGCATAAAAAATCACCGCGGCGATACCACCAAATAATAACCATTTAATCAGATAATAAATCCTACGGTTCCAGGCTTTTAGCCGTTTACCCACCTTACGCACCGCATAGATGTATTTAAATGCCCGATTAACACCACCGGTACGATCCCCTTCTTCGTTTGGTGCAGTGGCAGCGCTCATGAGATTGCGCCCCAACCAATGGTTAACGCCTTGAGCCCATCGATAACGCATTGGCCGTTCAATATCACAAAACAAGATAAGTCGGTCTTGACCACTCTGATTTTCTGCATAGTGAATATATGTTTCGTCGAACAATACCCCGTCACCATCACGCCAGCTATAGGGAGTGCCATCCACATCAATAAAACAGCGGTCATCATTCGGTGTGATAAGACCAAGATGATAACGCAGTGAGCCAGCATAGGGGTCACGGTGCCGTGGCAAACGGCTACCATCGGGTAATTCGGCAAACATCGCGGCTTTGACTGACGGTAATCCGCGTAATAGCTCTGTGGTATAAGGACAAAGTGTCATGGCTGATGGATGGCTGTCTTCATACCATTTCAGATAGAATCGTTTCCAGCCAAGTTTTAAAAAAAGAGTTAAAACCGGCATCATTATATTTATCCGATGCTTTAATTTGCTGAACCTCCATCAACGCTTTGCCCTCATCCTTGATTTGCTGCCAGTTCTCACGCAGTAACTCCAATTCAGGGAAAAGCTCCGGCTTTAAATAGGGCGTCGTGGGGGTGCGCGAAAAGAGATACATAAAGACATTGATTGGTGAAACAAATGTTGAATGATCTGAGAGTTGACGCCAGAACGGATAACGAACTCTCCCACGAAAATGCACATAGGCTACGCACAAGATGAAAATCAATAGCACTATATATTTCATGATGTCCTATCAAATAAACAGAGTCGGTAGCAAAATATTTAGCTTATCTCCGTGAAAGTTTCCAATTTAAAAAGATGAAAATGATGAAAAATGCTGTAATCCAACAGACTAATAGGCGATAAATGTCTGGATATCACCCTCACTCATACTGAAGCAGCCGGTGAAGCAGCGCCCTGCGGGGAAATCATCACTCAGTTCACGTAATAGCTGTAATTCGAAATATCCTGAGGTAAGTGAATAGCTCAAAAAACGTGCTTCAAGAAAATCAAAGTAGCGCCCTAGCTGTGGATATATCGCTTTAAACAAGCTTTCTTTGGCTGAAAAAGCCAGCGTCAGTAACTGATTAAAGGGCAACGGCCCTTCTTGTAAGCGACGATATTCATCCTCACTGAGGATACCGGGCCACAAATCTTTCGCTCTTTCGACTGCAATCAGGGCCTCAATATCCAAACCAAGACCATGCATGCTGCGGGGTTCAACTGAACACTCCATTGCCGGTGTGATAATTTGGGCGGCACATATAGCACGCTGGCTATTATGGCTGATACTGCCAATTAAGCCCGCCGGCCACACAGGGGCACGATCCACACCATTGGTTAACGGATAATCGCGAACCGCCAATAAATTTAATACCTGACGGGCAACAAAACGCCCCGCCAGATATTCGGCCCGCCGTTTAGTGACCGTTTTTTGCAAACGACCAGGAAAGTGAATGCCATAAACGGCAAACAGCTCATCCCGGTATTCATTGATATCAAAATCACATTTTGCTAAAAGCCCATGAAATGGCGGTTGATGATTTAAACCGTTGGCGGGCAGTGCTGCAAAGGTAAAGTTACGGATAAATACCGGCGTCACGCGCTATCCTAATTATCTTAATTAATCGCCTTTCATAGTAGTTGTTAAGCCATCTCATCACAATATCGAAAGGCATTTCACCCGCTACTGATGAGTTGGGCCGCTGACCGGCCCGCCTCCTTATTACTGCCTTTGGATCAATACCACAAGCTCATGATTGGCCAGCCCACCAGCAGTAACATGGAGATATAGAGTACCCCCATGATCCCACCTAAACGCCAGTAATCTTTTGATTTCACGTAGCCGCAGCCGTAAATAATCACACCCGGCCCGGTGGCATATGGCGTTAGAACCCCCATAATCCCGATGGATAACACCAGTAGCATGGAGAGATGCTCCATTGGCACGCCACTCAGCCCTTTCCCTACCGCCAGGATGACTGGCAGCATGGTTGCGGTATGCGCTGACAGGCTGGCAAACAGATAATGGGAGAAATAGAACACCAACACCAGCGCCACGACAGTCATGTTCGGTGAGAAGCCATCCAGATGGGTGCTCATGGTGTTGGCAAACCAGTCGATAAATCCGGAACGGGTCAAACCATTTGCCATAACAACCAAAGTTGCCAGATTAACCAGCGTATTCCAGGCACTGGAGTATTTAGTGATATCTTTCCACGACACTACATGCAGCGCTAACATCAGGGATACCGCTAATAAACCTACAGCGGTAGCATCAATGAATGCGCCGCCAAATACCCACAAGCACAGGCTGAGTAGTACCAACCCTATCAATATCATCTCTTTACGGGTTAGCGCCCCCATTTCTGTCAACGCCGTTTGCGCCCAAGCAGCCACTTCATTACTTTTGGTCACGCCCGGCTTATACAGCACATAAGAGAGCCACGGAGCGACAATCAGTAAGATTAACCCGACCGGCAGGAATGCCAGGAACCACTGCATCCAGCCAATATGAACACCGGCTATTTTATTGACAAATTCAATGCCCAGCACGTTAGGCGCGGCACCGGTCACAAACATGGAGGAACTGATACTGGTTCCGATCACCATCATCCACATCAAATAACCGCCGATACGCCGTGACGACGGATCATTAGGAAAAGAGTCAAACAGCGGCGGCAGGTTTTTCACCACCGGGAACACCGTGCCACCGGTACGGGCAGTATTCGATGGGGTAAACGGTGCTAGCAAAATATCAATTATGACAATGGCATAACCAAGAGTCAGGGTGCGTTTGCCCATGAATTTCACCATAAACAAGGCTATCCGACGGCCCAATCCGGTGGCTTCATAACCCAATGCAAAGATAAATGCACCGAATACCAGCCAGACAGTGGTACTGGAGAACCCTGCCAACCCCCATTTCAGCGCTTCTTTACCACCTTTAAAACTGGTGTCCGCCACTTCAGCGGCACTGAATAGCACCCAATCAGAGGTTAAAACGCAAATGGTCACTGCAATAAAACTTATCGCGGTCGCTGGGATGGGTTCTAAAATCATACCGACAATCATCGCGACAAAAATGGCAAAATAACGCCAGGCTTGTGGTGGCATCCCCTCTGGGGTTGGGATCAACAGCAGTATGGCCAGCACCAAAAAAGGCGCTATCGCTTTCCATATTTTCTCTTGCGACTTCAACATAGAGATACTCCTAGAGCTGTTATTGGTTCAATAACACCGTTATTATTTTTGTGGGGGAAATGATGAGGGAACTGCGCCAGAAACCAGGTCAGGATCAGCAGGTCAGCACTGCCGCCCGGACTGAGGTTACGGGCGATACATTGGCCATCAAACACGCGTACTTGTGCACGGGCGACCGGGGAGTGCCCCCCCGTCGCGGGGAGTGAAGCCAGAATGGTTGCCGCCTGCTGCTGTAGCCACTGCAAACCCTTGATACCACCGCGCGCGACCACATTGGTATCGCGATTGACGGAGAGTAAAAGAAGCAAGGTGTGCAATAAGGCATGGTCAGGTTGCGCCCCGTCAGCCAATAACCGCCGATAGGCGGGTAGAGCATGGGTTAGCACCGTAGCGAATCCCGATTCAGCCTCGCCACGCGCACCGGTCAGGCCATATTGGTAAAACAGACGCTGGCCCGCCGTTTGTCGCGGGTTGGATTGACGAAGCTCACGTTCCGTCAATCCACAACACATCAGTGCCGCCTCGTGGCAAACCGCAACAGCATCAATCCCTTCACCACGGGCTTTGCGCCGCCCCAGCGCACAGCAGAGCAATCCCAGCGAAAAGATACTGCCTTTGTGGGTATTCACGCCGCCAGTGGCGCGGAACATACTGTTTTCACATGCCAACCCCAGAGGTCGCAGGTTGTTCAGTGCCGCCGGTCCGCTCAGATGACAATAATTGATACCTTGCTCAATAAAGCGTGGGAGCCAGGGTGCGATGGCGTCGGCGCTGTGATAAAAATCCACCAGCGACATATCCCGATGTGCGCCACAGTTAAAGCGGTCAACTAAGCCAGGTTTGGGTGTTAAATTGACTTCCGCCAGCATCGCCTGATATGCCAGTGCACCATAGTATTGAGCAAAATGGTCGTGGGTAAAGCCAGATACGTTGGCCAAAGTGCATGTTAAGCGCTGCGGATCAGTGAGGTGCAGTTGTAGCATTGAGCATCAACTCCATTTGAAGCAACAGTTCATCGATACTGTGAGTTTTGGCCCGCCCACACACATTGGCCGGGCGGTGGCACAGCAAACAGCGGCGCGGTGGCAAACCTAAATCACGGCGGGATAAGATTTGCCCGCCCGCATCCAGCACATCGATATCCCATAACCGGCCCTGCGGGTGCTTTAATTCAAGTAATAACGCCGCGTCTTTCACCTGTTCAGCGGGCAAATCAACCGCTATCAAGCCTTCGCAACCGGTCGGCAGCGGAAAAATCTCCTGCTGCAATACCGGCCAATACTGTTGTTGACTCAGTGCGCTAATGGCGCGCCATGCCAATGCAAACAGCTTGCGGGTCAATGGGTTATCTTTCACCACCCCCGGAGCCACCAGTGTTAAGGAAATCAGTGTTACCTGATGACGGGCCAGCCACGCTTGCTGCCGTGCCTGGCGAGACTCACGACTGGTCAGTAACTCCGGCAGACTAATAGGCCGGTTGGCTGACAATTCAGGGGAAATAATGTTCATCGGCTACTCCTGTATCTGATGAACGACATCAATCACTGAACCATCGCGGTAGCGCACCACAGCGACGACCCTGTCAGTAAATGCAATGGGTTGTGGCACTCCTGTCAGCAGTAGCGCGCGCTGATAAAGCCAGTCGATGGTCACGATGGGCAAACCCGCCTGTTGCAAACGCTCCGCCAGTTCTGGGCGCGCCGGATTAACCGCAATACCATGATCGGTGACCAAAATATCCACACTGGAACCGGGAGTGACACAGGTGATAACTTCATCAACCAGCGTTGGAATGCGCCCACGAACCAGTGGTGCGACAATAATTGACAGGCGCGCCGCCGCTGCCGTATCACAATGACCACCCGAAGCACCGCGCAGCACGCCGTCAGAGCCGGTCAGTACATTGACATTGAAACGGGTATCAATCTCCAGCGCACTGAGGATAACCACATCCAGCCGGTCAACCGATGCCCCCTTCGAGCTGAAATTGGCATACTGATTGGCACTGATTTCGATATGCTGCGGGTTACGTGCTAGCGAGGAGGCCGCCTGTCGGTCAAAACTTTGCACGTCCAATAGCTTGGTAATCAGCCCCTTCTCATGCAGATCCACCATTGTTGAGGTAATGCCACCGAGGGCAAAAGCCGCCGTGATATTGCGCCGTAGCATTTTGTCTTCGAGGAAACGGGTTACTGCCAGCGACGCGCCACCCGTCCCGGTCTGCAAAGAGAATCCATCGACAAAATAGCCGGAACCGGCAATCACCTCAGCAGCACGGCGGGCAATCAATAACTCACGCGGATTGGAGGTCATTCGGGTGGTATCAGCGCCAATCTTGTCGGCATCCCCCACTTTCTCAACCGGTACAATCAGGTCAACCTGATCCTGCGTAATACTCGCTGGGTGATGCGGATAAGCCACCAGCGCTTCGGTCAGTAGCACCACGCAATGCGCGTATTCGGCATCAACTTTGGCGTAGCCCAATGAGCCGCAACAGGCGTTGCCGCTAAAACCATTGGCATTGCCAAATTCATCACAAGCCGGTACGCCAATAAAGGCAATATCAATGT
>NZ_ACCB01000008.1 GCF_000173735.1 Yersinia aldovae ATCC 35236
GTTTACTGCGGACGATAATTTCCTGTTGCTTTAACGTTTTACAAGTTGTCTTGGCAACGGCGGCATATATTACTAATTTCTCTTCACAGTGCAACTTAAATTTCTGTAAAGACGTCTAACTGCTTGTTCTTCGTTCGCCAAAGCCCAGTAATTAGTCAATATGTCCAATTACTGGGCCAGAAAAGACTAAAGAGCAGATAAACGTTTCTGTGCCTGTTTAGCAGCATCAGTGTTGGGATATTGCTTAATCACTTGTTGATAAACCGCCTTCGCTTTATCGCTTTGGCCTTTATCCTGCATGATCACCCCAACTTTAAACATCGCTTCTGAACTTTTTGGAGACTTTGGATAATTTTTTACGACAACAGCATAATAATAGGCAGCATCGTCTTTCTTACCCTTGTTGTAATACAACTGCCCTAGCCAGTAATTGGCATTAGGTTGGTAAGTCGACTTTGGATACTGTTTCACGAAGCTCTGGAAAGCTGTGATCGCTTGATCATATTGCTTTTTTTCCAGTGCCAAAGAAACTGCTGCATTGTAGTCGCTGTTTTCATCACCGCCACTTGCCGCAGGTGCCGCTGTAGAAGCTGCTGCGCCTGCTGCGGCCGCATCACTACTTCCAGTGGCAGCATTGCCTGTCGCAGCACCAGCAGCCGCAGAGGCTGAACCTGACGCCCCCTGACCACCGCTCAGGCTATCCATCTGCTGGTAGATCTGTTTTTGCCGCTCAACGATTTGATTGAGCTGATACTGATTTTCTTGGATCTGACCGCGTAAACTATCAACATCGCGTTGCGAATCTGACAGTTGTTGCTGAAGTTGAGTTAATAGCTGGCTGTGAGCGTTGGAAATACGCTCAAGTTGAGTGACTCGATCTTCTACCGAGCCGGAACCGACATTACTGATTGGCGCTTGGGCAGTAGCGGCCCAAGGGACCGCTACGCCAACCAGTAACGACAGACCCACCAAGTGACGTCTGAAGTTACTGTTCATGCGATTCTCTTAGTAAACCAGAACTGCACGACGGTTTTTAGCAAATGCTGCTTCGTCATGGCCCAGTACTGCTGGTTTCTCTTTACCGTAAGAAACGATAGAGATCTGGTCAGCAGAAACGCCTTTACCTTGCAGATACATCTTCACCGCATTTGCACGACGCTCGCCCAACGCGATGTTGTATTCTGGCGTACCGCGTTCATCCGCGTGGCCTTCAACAACAACTTTGTAAGATGGGTTGCTACGCAGGAATGCAGAGTGTGCATCCAGCATTTGAGCGAAGTCAGAACCGATATCGTATTTATCGAAACCGAAGTAAACGATATTGTTCTTTTGCAGTTCTTGCATCTGAAGACGTGCTTGCTCTTCGGAAGACAGGTTGCTGCCGTTTTCTGTACCAGTGCCAGCGCCCATGCCAGATTGGTCATTATTTGCGCTTTTGTTAGAACTACAAGCAGCGATTGCCAGAACTGGCAAAGCCAACATTAGCCCTTTTAGCACTTTGTTCAGTTGCATCTCTTTGATCCTTTTATAGTTTGCCATACATACGTATTTACACATGCATCACAGATACGGCGACCAGGCAGGAAATTTGACCTGTCCATCAGTTGCCGGAAGACGCGCTTTGAAACGCCCATCAGTCGAGACCAGCTGTAACACGGCTCCCAGCCCTTGTGTCGAGCTATAGATAACCATGGTGCCGTTCGGCGCTATACTTGGCGTTTCATCCAGGAACGTGTCCGTTAATACTTGAACGGCTCCCGTTTCCAGATCCTGTTTGGCGATGTGTTGTGCCCCACCATTGGAACTAACCAATACCAGGAACTTACCATCAGGACTCACATCTGCGTTCTGGTTCTGAGAACCTTCCCATGTAATTCGCTGAGGCGCACCGCCATTAATATTCACTTTATACACTTGTGGACGACCGCCCTGATCCGAGGTATAGGCCAGATTCTGGCTATCCGGGAACCAGCTTGGTTCAGTGTTATTGCTACGGCCATCAGTCACCTGGCTAATTTGGCCAGAACCTAAGTCCATAACATATAAGTTCAGGCTACCACTTTTCGACAAAGCGAAGGCCAGTTTAGTACCATCGGGTGAGAAGGCTGGCGCACCATTATGGCGAGGAAACGACGCCACTTGCTTGATTGCACTATTTGCCAGCGTCTGAATAACCAGCGCTGATTTACCACTCTCAAACGTCACATAAGCAATTTTGCTACCGTCTGGAGACCAGGCCGGTGACATCAAAGGTTGAGGAGAACGGTGAACCACAAACTGGTTGTAGCCATCGTAATCAGAAACCCGTAATTCATGTGGGAACTTGCCGCCGTTAGTTTGCACAACATAAGCAATTCGGGTACGGAAAGCACCTTTAATTCCGGTGAGTTTTTCAAAAACTTCATCACTGGCAGTATGCGCGGCATAACGTAACCATTGTTTGGTCACTTTATACTGATTCTGCGCCAAAATGCTACCAGCAGCACCAGAAGTATCCACTAACTGGTAAGAAACCACATAACTGCCATCAGCACTTGGCTGAACCTGGCCGACAACCACGGCATCAATACCGAGCGCAGTCCAGGCAGCAGGGGTGACTTCCGCTGCAGTTGAGGGCTGTTGTGGCATACGAGCCGCATCAATTGGATTGAACTTACCGCTGTTACGTAAATCTGCGCCAACAATAGCACCGATCTCTTCAGGTGGTGTACCCGGCCCCATCCATTTAAACGGAACAACCCCAATTGGACGAGCTGAATCTACCCCTTGGGTAATCTCAATTCGGACTTCTGCATGTAAAACAGCAGCCCATAAAACTAAAAAGCCTAGCGCAACTCGAAATGCCTGCTTCATCTTATCTCCCTTATCCGAGCGGGATGCCCGCGATAATTAGCAGAATTTTAACAAACCAACGCAAACAAAACTACATAATCCACGGGGCGATTAACAACGTGATATGTCCGGTTTACTTGCAGTATGTCCTTCTTAATCAAACTTTATTGCGGTTTAAAATCAAGTGGAACATTCTTAAACACTTCATAAACATCCTGACTTGGCGGTTTAGGTATTTTAGCAAGTTTTGCGGCGGCGATGGCAGCCTGACACAATGCCGGGTCGCCCCCTTCAGCTTTAACATCAATTAATAGACCATCTGGTGCCAATTTAATTCGCAGATTACAGGTGCGGCCTTTGTAAAGATCCGCATCATAAAATTTACTTTGGATTGCCGCAGTGACCTGGCCTAAATAACCGCTGATATCCCCCGCTGACGCCCCACTCTTCTTGCCACCACCTTTACCGGCTGCGGCAGCGCCTGCACCGGAACCGCTTTTCGGTGCATTCTTGGAGTTTGCCAGGCCGCCAAACAAATCATCTACATCGGTTGCCGTTGCAGCGTCTGCGGCAGCCTTTTTCTTGGCTTCAGCAGCAGCGGCTTTTTTAGCATCAGCGGCAGCTTTCTTCTCAGCATCCGCAGCCGCTTTCTTAGCTGCGGCTTCAGTTGCCGCCTTCTCGGCCGATTCTGCGGCTTTCTTCGCCTCAGCATCCGCTTGTTTCTTCGCTGCTGCCGCTACAGCGGCTTCTTTTTTGGCTTCTGCTTCGGCTTTCTTCTGTGCGTCAGCTTGGGCTTTCACTATTTTGTCAGCCTCCGCTTTGGCTTGAGCAGCCGCGGCTTCTGCCTGTTTCTGCTCTTCTTTCGCTTTTGCAGCAGCGGCGGCGGCAACTTTCTGTTGCTCAGCGGCCTGTTTCTGCTGTTCAGCGGCTTGTTTTTTCTGTTCTTCCGTCGCCTGCTTAGCATCTTCTTGTGCTTGCAAACGCTCTTTTTCCAGTTCTTTCAGGCGTTGTTGTTCAGTGGCCTGTTTTTGCTGCAATTCTTCTGTTTGCTGATCAGCTTTCTTTTTGCGTTGCTGTTCCGCACGTTTAGCGTCCGTCTGCTGTTGCTGCTGACGGTTATATTGTTCAGTCACCGCGCCCGGATCGACCATGACAGCATCAATCACTTCGCCGCCAGCGCCACCGCCGCCCATTTCAGTCGTCTGCGTCAAAGAACCCCAAATCAACAGGGCAATCAATATGATGTGCAGAACCACCGAAACAATAACGGCGCGATTCAGCTTGTCATTTTGCTCGGTTGCCTTACCCACGCTCGATTTCCACTCTCGATGTCCGCGCTCTATTGCTAAAAAACGGAATTGCTAAAAACAGAGTTTCTATCAGCTGTCGCGAACTATCACTACAGCCAATATCAACGCAAATTTATATCGGCTGGGTCATTAAGCCCACCGACGTAACACCCGCCTGATGCAGCATATTCAGCGCCTTGATGATTTCATCATAAGGAACCTCTTTTGCGCCGCCGATCAGGAACACGGTTTTCGGATTCGCTTTCAATCTGGCCTGCGCCTCTGCCACTATTTGTTCTGACGGCAGTTGCTCCATCCGCTGATGATCAACCACTAACGTGTATTGCCCCACACCTGAAACTTCAACAATCACCGGTGGGTTATCATCGCTGGAGACTGTTTTTGAGTCAGTTGCATCAGGCAGATCAACCTCAACGCTTTGCGTGATAATCGGTGCTGTCGCCATAAAGATCAGCAATAGCACCAGCAGCACATCAAGCAAGGGAACAATATTAATTTCAGACTTAAGCTCGCGCCGTTTACGACCACGTACTCGCGCCATATAACCCCCTACTTATTTGCTCTCGGCGCTGGCAAAAGCCTGGCGATGCAGAATAGCAATGAACTCTTCCATGAAGTTGTCATAGTTTTGCTCAAGTTTATTCACACGCTGATTCAGGCGGTTATAAGCCATAACAGCAGGGATTGCGGCAAACAGACCAATCGCCGTGGCGATCAATGCTTCAGCAATACCCGGTGCGACCATTTGCAATGTCGCCTGTTTGACTGCACCCAGAGAAATAAAGGCATGCATAATCCCCCATACTGTACCAAACAGGCCGATATACGGGCTGATGGAACCAACAGTGCCAAGGAAAGGAATATGAGTTTCCAGCGCTTCTAATTCACGGTTCATAGAGATGCGCATGGCACGGGAAGCACCATCAATCACGGCTTCAGGCGCATGGCTGTTTGCGCGATGCAAACGAGCAAACTCTTTAAACCCAGAATGGAAGATTTGCTCGGAGCCACCCAGCGTATCACGGCGAGCCTGACTTTCTTGATACAGGCGAGACAGCTCGATGCCGGACCAAAATTTGTCTTCGAAAGCTTCTGCATCGCGGGTGGCAGCATTCAGAATACGCGTTCGCTGAATGATGATCGCCCATGAAGCAATAGAAAAGCCCATCAATACCAGCATGATAAGCTTAACGAATAGGCTTGCCTGCAGGAATAAATCCAGAATGTTCATGTCAGCCACTACTTAAACTCCGCGACAATAGACTTAGGAAGCGCTTTTGGCTTCATTTGGTGTGGATCGATACATGCGATCAATACTTCCGCACTACTCAGAAGATTGCCATGTGTGTCGAGAATTCGTTGAGCAAACGTGAGAGAAGCCCCACGCATTGCGGTAATTTCACTCTGAACGTCTAGCATATCATCAAGACGTGCAGGTGCCAGGTATTCTACCGTCATGCGGCGGACAGCGAAAGCGACATGCTCACTGAGCAATTGCTGATGATGAAAATTGCGTTGGCGCAACATTTCAGTGCGCGCCCTTTCGTAAAAGGCGACATAGCGTGCGTGATAAACCACGCCACCCGCATCGGTGTCTTCAAAATAGACACGAACCGGCCATCGAAACAACGTATTACTCACTTTACTTCCCAGTAATGCAGTTAACGGACACACTATACTGAAGAGCGTTACGCTTTGGAATCACTTGCAAGAATAGAACGAAAATAATTATGGGCCAGGCGGCCCATAAAGGAGAGATTGTATTTAGATTAGGCGAATCGCTGTTAGATTAAGCGAAAAAGTAGAATAAACCCGCGCCCAAGCAAACAATTGCAGGAAGTGGTGAGAAGAAAGCACGCAACCACACCCGCTTAGGGCGAAAACCAACCCCATGAATCACACCGGTACACACCGCCCACACGATAAAGACCTCTTGCCAGACTTCAAGTGAGCTGGTTGCCGCCGCAAAACGCGAAGGGTCCCAGAACACACAAAACGCCACAGCAAATGCGAGCACCAGTGAAAGGGCCCGTAAGGGGCCCTTATCCATTAGTTCATATAACTTATCGGACAACATCGTCATCGCCATCATTCGCGGCTTTGGCTGCTGCATTGGCTTCACTCTGCTCCAGCGCCAGAGCAGTAATGATACCAAAGGAGCAGGCCAGAAGTGTCCCTAAAATCCAGGCAAAATACCACATGCTTTATGCTCCTTAGTACAGTGAGTGCTTGTTGTTTTCGATAAAGTCTTTATCAATGCGCCCGAACATCTTGTAGTAACACCAACTGGTGTAGATCAGGATGAGAGGAACAAAGATTATCGCCACAACGGTCATCACTTTCAGCGTCAACAGGCTAGATGTCGCATCCCACATGGTCAGGCTGACATTTGGCACTGTACTTGATGGCATGACGAATGGGAACATCGTTACCCCAGCAGTCAAGATCACACAGGCAATGGTCAGTGATGAGAATACGAAGGCCCAAGCCCCTTTTTCAAAGCGCGACAGCAAAATGGTAAACAGCGGCAGAATCACCCCAAGCGCTGGCAGCGCCCACAGGCTCGGATACTTGTTGAAGTTAATCAACCACGCACCTGCCTGATGTGCAACTTCTTTGCGCATCGGATTAGATTCAGCTGCGGTATCCAAAGCTGAAGTAATAACAAAACCATCAATGCCTTTAACTAACCAGATACCGGCCAGCAAGAAGGCAACACCCATTATTAGAGCGGAAATCTGCGCCGCCGCACGGGCACGTAGGTGCAGCTCACCACGGGTACGCATTTGCAGGTAAGTTGCCCCCTGCGTTACCAACATGGTTAAGCTGACCACACCGGCCAGTAAACCAAACGGGTTCAGCAACTGGAAGAAATTACCGGTGTAGAACAGGCGCATGTAGCTGTCCATATGGAACGGCACGCCTTGCAGCAAGTTACCGAACGCCACACCGAACACCACCGCAGGCACGAAGCTACCAGTAAAAATGCCCCAGTCCCACATATTGCGCCAGCGGTTGTTCTCCAACTTAGAGCGGTAATCGAAACCGACCGGGCGGAAGAATAACGCAGCCAGCACCAGAATCATCGCAATATAGAAGCCGGAGAATGCCGCTGCATACACCATTGGCCAGGCCGCGAACAGTGCCCCACCCGCAGTTATCAGCCAAACCTGATTACCATCCCAGTGGGGGGCAATCGAGTTAATCATAATACGACGTTCTGTATCATTCTTACCGATGATACGCAGCAAGATACCGACACCCATATCAAAACCATCGGTGACTGCGAAACCAATCAGTAGCACACCGATCAGCAGCCACCAGATAAATCGTAATACTTCATAATCAAACATAAGTGGACTCCTGTTTACCGTGCTTCCTGCACTGGGGCAGTCGGCTGTTCAAAATGATAGCGGCCGGTTTTCAGGCTGCTCGGCCCAAGGCGCGCGAATTTGAACATCAGGTACATCTCTGCCACCAGGAACAGCGTGTACAGACCACAAATCAGCCCCATTGAGAATAAGATATCCCCAGCAGTAACCGATGAGTTTGCAATTGCTGTTGGCAGCACTTCACCAATGGCCCAAGGTTGGCGGCCATATTCAGCCACAAACCAACCCGCTTCTACCGCAATCCACGGCAATGGCATACCGAACAGGGCAGCGCGTAGTAGCCATTTCTTCTGACCAATCCGGCCACGAACCACGTTATAGAACGACAGACCGATGATCAGCAACATCAGGAAGCCACAAGCCACCATGATGCGGAAAGCAAAGTACAGTGGCAGAACGCGTGGAATTGAGTCTTTGGCGGCTAACTGGATTTGCTCTTCTGTCGCATCTGTTACGTTTTGCGTATAGCGCTTGAGTAACAGACCGTAGCCCAGATCTTGTTTTGCTTTATTAAAGGCTTCACGCACTTCTGGAGAGGTATTACCCGCACGCAGTTGCTCTAACAGGTGATAAGCCTGAATACCATTACGGATACGCACTTCATGTTGAGACATCAAATCACGCAAGCCAGTTACCGGGGTATCCAGTGAGCGGGTTGCGATAATGCCCAATGCGAACGGAATCTGAATGGCAAACCGGTTCTCCATTGTTTCCTGATTAGGAATAGCAAACAGCGTAAAGGCTGCCGGAGGCGGTTGGGTTTCCCATTCAGCTTCAATTGCAGCCAGTTTGGTTTTCTGCACGTCACCCATTTCATAACCGGATTCATCACCCAGCACGATAACAGACAACACGGCAGCCAGACCAAAGCTCGCAGCAATAGCAAAAGAACGCTTGGCAAACGCAATATCCCGGCCTTTCAGCAGATAGTAAGAGCTGATACCCAGAACAAACATCGCACCAGTCACATACCCTGCTGCCACAGTGTGAACGAATTTCACCTGTGCCACTGGGTTTAGAACCAGTTCAGAGAAGCTCAGCATTTCCATACGCATGGTTTCAAAGTTGAAGTCAGATGCAATCGGGTTTTGCATCCAGCCGTTTGCAACCAAGATCCACAGCGCAGAGAAGTTAGAACCTAATGCAACCAGCCAGGTTACGGCCAAATGCTCATGTTTACTCAGACGATCCCAACCGAAGAAGAACAGACCGACGAAAGTAGATTCCAGGAAGAACGCCATTAAACCTTCGATTGCCAGAGGGGCCCCGAAGATATCACCGACGTAATGAGAGAAATATGACCAGTTAGTTCCGAATTGGAACTCCATAGTCAGACCAGTAGCAACACCCAGGGCAAAGTTAATCGCAAATAACTTGCCCCAGAATTTGGTCATATCTTTATAGATTTGTTTGCCAGACAGCACATAAACCGATTCCATAATGGCCAACATAAACGCTAAACCCAGCGTTAGTGGGACAAATAAGAAATGGTACATTGCCGTTAAGGCAAACTGTAACCTTGACAGTTCGACAATATCAAACATCTTGACTCCTTGCTCCTCGCACGAAGACTCCGACTTGCGGCAACCGGGCTTCCGTTATATTGGAAGCCTCATATACCTTTCGAATTTGAAACCACAGGGGGGTTAGCTGCCTTCACTCACACGGATCACTTACACGAGTAAGCTCATCGCGTTCATTCGCATACTGCCTACCTGCAACGCCAACTTCTTTGGGTATAATTACCAGCAGTGAATGCCCAAAAAAACACAACAAAAATAACAATATCAACTACCCAGTATTACACCGCGGTAATAGTACGCTTCTAATCCCATACAATAAATAGGATTTTACGTGACCCAGCGTTGAGTTCTGGATACAGGTCAACAAATAGGCCATTTACCTATCATGCCGTAGTTTGATCCAAAACAATTTAAGCCCATATGAACATTATTGCCATAATCAAAACTTGATTTAGAACAATTAATTCTTTTTCATGTTAATTAAAAGTTCAATTGTTTTTTTATAATCCGCGAGTGTTAACAAAATGTAGTTTTAAGGTTTATTTAATGCCTTATTACGTCACTATTATGCAATCCAGATTAACGTTTAAATTTATAAGATTCAGGGTAAGTAAAATCACAATTCTGAGTTTTATATGACTATATTAGTTCATCCTGAGGGAAGCGTTAGCAAGTGTTGCCATTTTGTTGCATGATAAAATGCTACGACATTATAAAATATAGAAACCTCTGTAATGAAAAGAATAGCACTCACCACTTTACTCTGTATCAGCACCACGTCTCTGGCCGCAAATCGGGTCGATATCATCGTTCTGGGCACCTCTGATTTACATGGTACTTTCGTGCCGTGGGACTATGCCAGCGACAGTCAAAATAGGGCTGGCAGCCTGAGTCAGATTGCCACTCAAGTACGGAAAATACGCGCCGAACAGCCGAATATAATACTGGTCGACGCCGGTGATACTCTTCAGGGCAACTTTGTTGAATCTTTTAAAAATGAGCCGATTAGCCCGATGATCCTGGGCTTTAATGCCTTAAAATACGACGCCTGGGTGATGGGTAACCATGAGTTTGATTTCGGCCTGAAGGTGCTTGGCACCTCACTAAAACAATTTAACGGCACCGCACTGGCGGGCAATATCTTCTGGGATTCAGGTAAACCCTACCTGCCCTCTTACAAAATCATTGAGCGTCAGGGCGTAAAAATTGGCATTATCGGTATGGACACCCCGATGACTGCGGAGTTCGCCCAAGGCACAGACCGCATTAATGGCATTCATTTTACCGATCCGGTTCAGGAAGTGAAAAAGGTCATTCAGCAACTCCAGCCACAAGTCGATGCCATCGTGCTAGTCGCTCATATGGGGATTGATAATGAAAACCAGCGCCCTGGAACCGGTGTGGGTGATATTGCTAAAGCTAACCCCGAACTGGCAGCTATTATTGCAGGTCACATGCACGTAAAAATCGATAAAACAGTGGTCAATGGTGTCATTATTACTGAGCCGGATAAATATGGCCGCGCACTGTCTCGTATAGACCTGAAATTTGAGCAACGTGAAGGTAAATATCATCTTATCAATAAAGACAGTTATACCTATCCCATCAAAGATATCGAGTCAGATAAAACGTTGGAAAGCCTTTATCAGCCCTACCATGATATTTTACGTGCCAATGCTAATCGGGTAATTGCCAAGTTGAGTGGCATCAATTTGGTGCCGACAGATGAGATTAAAGGTATTCCTCAGGTTCATATTCAGGACACGGGTATCAGCGCCTTGTATCAGGAGGCCGCTCACCACTTCGCGCCTCAGGCACAGGTTATTGCCTTACAGATTGATAATGACCGTCCGAAGTTAGATGTGGGTGATATTAAAGCCAAAGATATTGCATATAACTATCAATATGCCGGTGGTGAGATTACCGTTTACGCCCTCACCGGCAAAGAGTTGAAACAGTATATGGAATGGTCGGCTGATTACTTTAATCAGGTTAAACCGGGCGATGTAACCTACAGCTTTAACTCGCAACGCCGTGCCTCTAAATACTCTACTAACGATTTCTTTGATGGCGTGACCTACACCATTGATTTACGGCAACCAGCAGGCTCGCGCATCACCGATCTGTGCCTCAATGACGGCACGCCAGTCTCAAATAGCACCCCGATTCATCTGGGAATGAACAGTTACCGGATGGGCCATCTGACACAGAAAGGGGGGGTACTTGAAGGGCAGGAATTCCCTATATTGTCAGACAGTAAAGTGCAATATGGTGAAGAAGAAGGCACTATTCGTAACCTAACGATACGTTACCTCATTGAGGTAAAAGACGGAAATTACCAAGGTAAACCACAGCAGCGCTGGCATCTGGTAGGGCTGGAAGGCTTTGAAAAAGAGCGACAAATTGTTAAACAGTTGATTAACGATGGGACGATTTCCGTGCCGACCACCGCTGATGGCCGCTATACCAACATCGCGTCTATTAATGTCAACGATAAGATATTTAAAGATAAAGCCAGCTACCAAGCTGCTTTAGCAACATTGCAACAGCAAGCCACCACAGCAAGCAATGAACAGGCCAAACAACAGGCTCAAACTGATATTGCATTAATTACCGCGTTAAATAAGTTCTGATTAGGTATTAAAAAGGCCACTGCAAGGTGGCCTGAGGTTAATGACAAAGTGCCCGTAACGGGTGAAAACAGGCAGATCGTAAAGACGCCGTAAACCCATCCCTGGGGGTTCGAGCCGCGCCTTCCCTGGCGCGGATGCTTTACTCTTCTACCTGTCTTCACCTTGCAAGATCGAGCCGTTGGGGTTTGTCAGCAGTCTGAGGCCACCACAAGGTGGTCTCAGGTGTCGAACTAACACTGAAACCAGTGCACTCGATGTTATTTATTACTTTGGTAAACAGCTTTCACCGCATTGCCGATTTCAGCCAAACTACGGACGGTTTTCACGCCAGCAGCTTCCAGCGCAGTAAATTTATCATCCGCCGTTCCTTTACCACCAGCAATAATGGCACCCGCGTGGCCCATACGCTTACCTTTTGGTGCAGTGACACCAGCGATATAACCCACCACAGGTTTGGTCACGTGCTCTTTAATATAAGCCGCCGCTTCTTCTTCTGCATTACCCCCGATCTCACCGATCATTACGATGACTTCAGTTTGTGGATCTTCCTGGAACAACTTCAGGATATCGATAAAGTTAGAACCCGGGATCGGGTCACCACCGATACCAACACACGTTGACTGACCGAAACCGATATCCGTGGTTTGTTTTACCGCTTCATAGGTCAGTGTGCCGGAACGGGAGACGATACCCACTTTGCCAGGCAAGTGGATGTGACCTGGCATAATACCAATCTTACATTCACCCGGGGTAATCACACCAGGGCAGTTCGGGCCGATCATCCGTGCATCAGACTGTTCTAATCTGACTTTTACTACCAGCATATCCAGTGTTGGGATGCCTTCAGTAATACAGATAATCAGTTTGATGCCCGCATCAATCGCTTCCAGAATCGAGTCTTTACAGAACGGTGCTGGAACGTAGATAACAGAGGCAGTGGCACCGGTTGTTTCTACCGCTTCACGTACGGTATTAAACACTGGCAGGCCCAGATGCTGGGTTCCACCTTTACCTGGCGTAACACCGCCAACCATTTTTGTACCATAAGCAATAGCTTGTTCGGAGTGGAAGGTCCCCTGGCTACCGGTAAAACCCTGGCAAATAACTTTGGTGTTTTTATCAATTAAAATAGACATTATTTAGCCCCCACTGCTGCTACAACTTGCTGAGCCGCATCTGTCAGGCTGGTCGCAGCAATGATATTCAAACCGCTGTCTGCCAGTTTCTTGGCACCCAGCTCGGCATTATTCCCTTCCAGACGCACTACCACTGGCACGTTGACACCCACTTCCTCAACTGCACCAATAATGCCGTCAGCAATCAGGTCACAACGCACAATCCCGCCGAAGATGTTAACAAAAACCGCTTTCACTTTATCGTCAGACAAAATGATTTTAAACGCTTCAGTCACGCGCTCTTTAGTGGCACCGCCACCAACATCAAGGAAGTTAGCCGGTTCGCCGCCATGCAGTTTCACGATATCCATCGTGCCCATTGCCAGGCCAGCGCCGTTCACCATGCAACCAATGTTGCCATCCAATGCAACATAGTTCAGTTCCCACTGTGCTGCGCGCTCCTCGTTCTTGTCTTCCTGGCTTGGGTCACGCATTTCACGCAATTCAGACTGGCGGAACAAGGCATTACCATCTGCGCCCAATTTGCCATCCAAACAAATCAAATCGCCCTGTTTGGTGATAACCAGCGGATTTATCTCAACCATCGCCAGATCACGCTCGAGGAACAGGGTTGCCAGGCCCATAAAGATCTTAGTGAACTGATTCACTTGTTTACCGGTCAGACCTAGCTTAAATGCCAGTTCGCGCCCTTGATAAGATTGTGGGCCAGTTAACGGATCCAGTGCGATTTTGTGAATAAGTTCCGGTGTCTCTTCAGCGACTTTCTCAATTTCAACGCCGCCTTCGGTAGATGCCATAAACACCACACGACGGGAACTACGGTCAATAACCGCGCCCAGATACAGCTCTTTATCAATATCAGTTGCGGCTTCAACCAGAATTTGGTTAACCGGTTGGCCGTTGGCATCCGTCTGGTAAGTCACCAGTTTTTTACCCAGCCACTGTTCGGCAAAAGCACGAATCTCTTCTTTGCTGTTAACAACTTTCACGCCGCCCGCTTTACCGCGGCCACCTGCATGAACCTGACATTTAACCACCCACGGGCCAGCACCGATTTTAGATGCGGCTTCTTCTGCTTCACGCGGTGTAGTACAAGCGTAGCCAGTTGGTGCTGGCATACCATACCGAGCAAACAGTTGTTTTGCCTGATATTCGTGTAAATTCATGATGTTCTATCCATATAAGGTCTGAGTTGGGCAAAAGCCTGGCAGGTAGCCTGATTGCAGGGCGGCGGATCATTAGCACCGTGCAATCAGACTGACCTTGTCATTTATCTTTTTTATACGTCGAGCAGCAAGCGAGCCGGATCTTCCAGCATCTCTTTCACCGTCACCAGATAGCCCACGGATTCGCGGCCATCGACCAAACGGTGATCGTAGGAGAGAGCCAGATACATCATCGGCAGGATAACGACCTGACCATTGACCGCCATTGGCCTGTCTTTAATGGCGTGCATACCAAGGATCGCGCTTTGTGGTGGGTTAATAATCGGAGTCGACATCAGTGAACCAAATACGCCGCCATTGGTAATGGTGAAATTACCGCCGGTCAGCTCTTCAACTTTCAGTTTGCCGTCACGACCTTTCACAGCCAGTTCTTTGATTTTCTTCTCAATATCAGCCATGCCCAGTGTATCGACATCACGCAGAACGGGTGTCACCAAACCGCGCGGGGTAGAAACGGCAATGCTGACATCAAAGTAGTTGTGGTAAACCACATCTTCGCCATCAATAGAAGCATTCACTTCTGGATAGCGTTTCAACGCTTCAACCACCGCCTTGATGTAGAAGGACATAAAGCCCAGACGCACACCGTGGCGCTTCTCGAAAGCTTCACCGTACTGCTTGCGCAGATCCATAATTGGCTGCATGTTGATTTCGTTAAACGTGGTCAGCATGGCGGTGCTGTTTTTCGCTTCCAGCAGACGCTCGGCCACACGTTTACGCAGGCGGGTCATTGGCACACGTTTTTCACTGCGACTAGCAAGAGCAGCAGCCTCAACTTTTACTTCAGGCGCGGCAATGGGAGCTGCTTTGCGATTGGCCAAATGGCTATCGATATCTTCACGCGTGATACGGCCACCCACACCACTGCCTTTGATAGCGGATGCATCAAGAGAGTGCTCAGCAATCAGACGGCGGATTGCCGGGCTGAGGCTATCGTTGCTTTCTTCTACCAGGCTGGCAGTCTGACGCTGAGCCGGTGTGGATTCCGTGTTCTGACTCTTCTCTTCGCTCGGTTTGCCAGAGCTGTCACTTGGACGAATACGGCCCAGCACCTGACGCGAAATCACGGTGGCACCCTCATCTTCCAAAATGGCATCCAGAATACCGTCCTGACTGGCCGGAACTTCCAGAATCACTTTGTCTGTTTCAATCTCAACCAGAACTTCGTCACGTTTGACGCTGTCGCCCGGTTTTTTATGCCAGGTTGCAACAGAGCCATCGGCGACAGACTCAGGGAGGTCAGGAACATTAATATCTACGCTACTCATTCTCTATCCTTTATATGTTAACCGGCTCGCTACTCAACGGTCAGCGCGTCATTAACCAGAGCTTGTTGTTGTTTCTGGTGTACGGAAAGGTATCCAACGGCCGGTGAAGCGGATGCCGGGCGGCCTGCGTAACGCAGAGAGGCACCAAATGGAATCACTTCGCGGAAGTTGTGTTGGCTGCAATACCAGGCACCCTGGTTGAGAGGCTCTTCCTGACACCAAACGAAATCATGAACATGAGCAAATTGTTCCAACACCGTTTGTACCGCTTGGTGTGGGAACGGATAAAGCTGCTCGATACGCACGATAGCGACATCGGTTTGCCCATTCTTGCGCCGCTGTTCCAGCAAGTCGTAATACACTTTGCCTGAACACATCACCACACGCTTGACGCCTTTCGGGTCCAGCTCGTCTACTTCGCCGATGGCCGGCAGGAAGCTGCCATTCGCCAGGTCATCCAGAGATGATATAGCTAACGGGTGGCGCAACAATGACTTAGGTGACATCACCACCAGCGGACGGCGCATACCACGTAACGCCTGACGGCGGATCATGTGGTAAACCTGTGCAGGCGTTGACGGAATACACACCTGCATGTTCTGCTCGGCGCAAAGTTGCAGGTAGCGTTCCAGCCGCGCGGAGGAGTGCTCCGGCCCTTGCCCTTCGTAGCCATGAGGCAACAGCATCACCAGGCCACACATGCGGCCCCATTTCTGCTCGCCAGAGCTGATGAATTGGTCGATAACCACCTGAGCACCGTTGGCGAAGTCACCGAACTGCGCTTCCCAGATAGTCAGGGTACGCGGTTCTGCGGTGGCATAACCATATTCGAAGGCCAATACCGCCTCTTCTGACAACACGGAGTCCCAGACCTGGAATTCACCCTGCCCGTTGTGTAAATTCGCCAAAGGCACGTAAACCGAGCCATTCTTCTGGTTGTGAATTACCGCATGACGATGGAAGAAAGTCCCACGCCCGGCATCTTCACCCGACAGACGAATCGGAATCCCTTCATCGACCAGAGTGGCGTAAGCCAATGTTTCAGCACCGCCCCAGTCAAACGGCTTCTCACCGCTGGCCATCAAGGCACGATCGCCATAGATCTTGGCAACACGAGACTGCATTTCGATAGCATCTGGTGCATGGCTGATACGGCGCGCCAAGTCTTGCAGGCGTTTCATATCAACTTTGCTTGGATATTCTTCATCCCATTCATGGTTCAGATAAGGCGACCAGGTGAAGGATTGCAGATTCATCGGACGCCACTCTTCCACCACACAGTCACCACGATCCAATGCATCACGGTACAGGTTGACCATTTCCGTGGCATCTTCCAGGCTGGCGATACTTTGTTCTACCAGCTTGTCAGCATAGATTTTGCGCGGCGTCGGGTGTTTTTTGATCTTCTGATACATCACAGGCTGCGTAGCACTTGGCTCATCGGCTTCGTTATGCCCATGACGGCGGTAGCAAACCAGGTCGATCATTACGTCACGTTTAAAGGTGTTACGGAAATCCAACGCCAGACGGGTAACAAATGCCACCGCCTCCGGATCGTCAGCATTAACGTGGAAAATCGGTGCCTGCACCATTTTGGCAATATCGGTGCAGTATTGGGTAGAACGCGCATCCAGAGGATTCGAGGTAGTGAAGCCAATCTGGTTATTAATAACGATGCGCACAGTACCGCCCACTTCATAGCCGCGAGCCTGTGACATGTTCAAGGTTTCTTGCACCACACCTTGGCCGGTGATCGCCGCATCACCGTGAATAGTGATTGGCAATACCATATTACTGCGGGCTTTATCCAGACGGTCACGACGCGCACGTACAGAACCGATAACCACCGGACTGACAATCTCCAGATGGGATGGGTTAAAGGCCAGCGCCAGGTGAACCAGGCCACCTTCGGTTTCCACATCGGAAGAGAACCCTTGGTGATATTTGACGTCACCGGTGCCCAGATGCTCTTTATGCTTACCGGCAAATTCATCGAACAAATCTGCGGGTTTCTTACCCAAGACGTTGATCAGTACGTTCAGGCGGCCACGGTGCGCCATCCCCAGTACCACTTCGCGCGTGCCGTTTTTACCGGCGTGGCGAATCATCTCTTTCAGCATGGTGACCAGCGAATCGCCGCCCTCAAGTGAGAAACGTTTCGCGCCAGGGAATTTTGCCCCTAAGTAGCGTTCCAGCCCTTCGGCGGCCGTCAGTTCGTTCAGAAAACCGCGCTTCTCTTTATCGCTGAAGGTTGGTTTCCCGACCACCGATTCAATACGCTGCTGAATCCAGCGTTTTTCATCGGTATTGGTGATATGCATATATTCAGCGCCAATCGAACCGCAGTAGGTCTGTTTCAGGGCGGTATACAGATCAGACAGCTTCATGGTTTCTTTGCCGATGGCAAAAGAACCTACATTGAAGGTGTTCTGGAAATCGGCTTCGGTTAGATGGTGATAGGCAGGATCAAGGTCTGGAACCGACTCCTGCTTCCACAAACCGAGTGGGTCAAGGTTGGCATGTTGATGGCCGCGGAAGCGGAAGGCGTTGATTAACTGCAACACCTTAACTTGCTTGGCATCATTTTCAGGATCGCTGATAGATGAGTTATAACGCGTGGAATCCTTCGCCAGGCGACGGAAATACTCACGCGTTTGAGAGTGGAACTGATCAGGTTTTACACCCGTCGTCGGTAGTTGTTGAAAAATTGAACGCCAACTATCATCAACGGAACCAGGATCGGTTAAAAAGTCTTCATAGAGCTGCTCTATGTAGGACTGGTTCGCGCCCGCCAGATAGGAGGAATCCAGCCAGGCCTTCATTGCGCCGTTCTGCATCATGATCCCTTAAGCTTTGAAGCTTCAGTTTTCGCCGTGGTTAACATATACACCGTAATATCAACGGTTTGCCGTAAAAACGGTTCACTCGACATGCTCAATGCATGTTCTGTTATGGACCTTAACGGTCCCGTTCAAGGAACCTCTAGAAACAGACAACTTGCCGGTTTTTAGAGATTCCCTACCTTGAAGCAACCTGGGGAAACCATTCCCCAGGTTAATAAACTCACATCATGCACTAGGTTGCAACTATCATTGTTACAGCGATTATGCGCTGCGTTGTAACAACATAGACTTGATGTGGCCAATCGCTTTGGTCGGGTTAAGGCCTTTAGGACAAACACTGACACAATTCATGATGCTATGGCAGCGGAAAACACTAAAAGCGTCGTCCAGATCATCTAATCGTGCTGGTGTTTCGGTATCACGGCTATCAATCAGGAAACGGTAGGCAGCCAGTAACCCTGCCGGCCCCACAAATTTATCCGGATTCCACCAAAAGGACGGACAAGACGTGGAGCAACAGGCACACAGGATGCATTCATACAGACCATCGAGTTTTTCGCGCTGTTCCGGCGACTGTAAATGCTCGCGTGCTGGCGGATTTTTACCGTCATTCAACAGGTAAGGTTTAATTTTCTCGTACTGAGTATAAAACTGCCCCATATCGACCACTAGATCCCGCACTACTGGCAGCCCTGGCAAGGGGCGAATCACAATCTTCTTATTGCCCTTTTGCAAAGCCGAGATGGGGGTAATACACGCCAGCCCATTTTTGCCATTCATATTCAGACCGTCGGATCCACACACCCCTTCACGGCATGAACGACGAAACGACAGTGTCGGATCTGTTTCTTTTAGCAAGATGAGAGCATCCAGCAACATCATATCCCGGCCTTCTTCCGCGTCTAACGTGTAATCCTGCATATACGGGGCGTTATCGACGTCCGGGTTATAGCGATAAATTGAGAACTCAAGTTTCATGACCTACTCCTCCGCAACGGGTTAACTCGGTAAATACATCAGTAAGAACGCACTTTCGGCGGGAAGGCCGCGCGTAACTTAGGCTGCATGTTTACCTCACGGCGGGTCATGCTCTCGGTGTCTGGCAAATAGAGCGAATGGCACAACCAGTTGGCATCATCACGTTCCGGGAAATCGAAGCGGCTATGCGCGCCACGGCTTTCGGTACGGAAGTTTGCTGACACGGCAGTGGAAAACGCCGTTTCCATCAGGTTATCCAATTCCAAACATTCAATACGCTGGGTATTGAATTCGCTGGAAGTATCATCCAGACGGGCATTTTGCAGACGTTCACGGATAGTTCTCAGCTCTTCTAATCCTTTAGCCATCGCATCACCTTCACGGAATACCGAGAAGTTATGCTGCATACAGGATTGCAGTGCTTTACGGATCTCAACCGGATCTTCACCTGAGCGAGTGTTATTCCAACGATTCATTCGCGCCAGTGATGCTTCAATATCTGACTCGCTGGCATCACGGCTGGCACCTTGCTCCATTAAGGACTCTTGCAGATGCATCCCGGCGGCGCGACCAAACACCACCAAGTCCAGCAATGAGTTGCCCCCCAGACGGTTGGCACCGTGGACGGAAACGCAGGCAATTTCACCGACCGCAAACAAACCTGGGATGACAACATCTTCACCCTTTTCATTAACAGTGATGGCCTGACCGGTCACTTTGGTCGGAATTCCGCCCATCATATAATGGCAGGTTGGGATAACCGGGATAGGTTCTTTGATAGGATCAACGTGGGCAAAGGTGCGGGATAACTCAAGAATGCCCGGTAGGCGGGATTCCAGCACATCTTTACCTAAGTGATCCAATTTCAGTTTGGCATGCGGGCCCCACGGGCCATCACAGCCACGACCTTCACGGATTTCAATCATAATAGAACGCGCCACCACATCACGACCCGCCAAATCTTTAGCGTTCGGGGCATAACGCTCCATAAAGCGCTCGCCGTGCTTGTTCAGCAGATAGCCGCCTTCACCGCGGCAACCTTCCGTGACTAACACGCCCGCACCGGCAATACCGGTTGGGTGGAACTGCCACATTTCCATGTCCTGCACCGGTACACCGGCACGCAGCGCCATGCCAACACCGTCACCGGTATTAATGTGCGCATTGGTTGTTGATTGGTAAATGCGACCAGCGCCACCGGTGGCCAACACGGTGGCCCGCGCTTTGAAATAGACCACTTCGCCGGTTTCAATGCAGATAGCGGTACAGCCGACAAACGCGCCGTCCTGATTTTTCACCAAATCCAGCGCATACCACTCAGAAAATATGGTGGTGTGGTTTTTCAGGTTTTGCTGATAAAGGGTGTGTAACAGTGCATGACCGGTACGGTCAGCGGCTGCCGCTGTACGCGCTGCCTGCTCACCGCCGAAGTTGCGCGACTGCCCACCGAATGGCCGCTGATAAATACTGCCATCTTCTAAACGGGAGAACGGTAACCCCATGTGTTCCAATTCAAGCACCGCTTCAGGGCCGGTTTTACACATATATTCGATGGCATCCTGGTCACCGATATAATCGGAACCCTTTACCGTGTCATACATATGCCATTCCCAGTTATCTTCATGGGTATTACCTAAAGCGACAGTAATACCACCCTGCGCAGAGACGGTATGGGAACGGGTTGGGAATACTTTTGATATCAGGGCGCAAGACAGCCCCATTTGTGAAATTTGCAGGGCCGCGCGCATACCTGCGCCACCTGCACCGACGACCACAGCGTCAAACTCTCTGACTGGCAGATTCATTTATGCACCCCACACCACAATGGTTCCATACAACAGATAAACCAACAGCGTAATCACCACGGCCAGTTGTAACACCAGTCGTACCGCCAGCGGCTTTATATAGTCCGTTAATACCTGCCACAGACCAATCCAAGCGTGAGCCAGAATCGATAATAATGTCAGCAGGGTAAATACTTTTGTGATGTGCGAGGCGAAGAAGCCACGCCAGATTTCATAGGTGATGTCTGGGACAATAACAACGAAACCCAGAATATAAAGAATATATAGAGTGATAACGATGGCAGAAGCACGTAGTAACAGCCAATCGTGTACTCCATTACGCCCTAACGCAGAAGCATTGCTTACCATACAAGGACTCCAGCTAAAACTGACAGCACCAAGGTTAACACCATAGCGACTTGGGCGGAGCGGGTCCCCGCGGCCAAGCTCTCTTCGATATAGCCGAAATCCATTAGCAAGTGACGGATGCCACCGCAAACGTGATAAGCCAGCGCGGTGAGTATTCCCCAAAAGATGAATTTAACAAAAAAGCTATTCATGATAGCCGCGGTCTGCATGAATCCTTCTTGCGAGGAAACAGACAAACCTAACAGCCAGAGGAGGATACCCACAGCAACGAAGGTAATGACGCCAGAGACTCGATGTAAGATGGACGCTATCGCAGTAACAGGAAATCGGATTGTTTGAAGATCCAAGTTGACAGGTCTTTGTTTTTTCACGGTTTTGCCCACACAGCTCTTATTATTTTCCTTCCTCCGGGCCTGGGTGGGGATCAGACAGCGTTAAGAGTCGAAACCCTTCACATCGCACACTTAAACATAACATCCTCAATGCTTAAATGACGTGTTCTGTATAACGCTGGGTGCTCCTACTTCAGGGTAATCCGGAGACCTGGCGGCAGTATAGGGGGTTCACATTCTTATTACAATTCCCACACAAACTCATTGGTGACATTTCCCCTGAACAGTGATTAGGATCACGATTCACACAATTTATATAAAATTAATTATCTGATTTGACAAAGAATAAACATTTCCATTACAACTAGGGTAGAAATAAGCCCTATGACGTACTAAAGGTCGCCAGATACACTTCCCCATAAGCTTAAGTTATGCAACAGTGTATTGAGTGAATGTCCCCATAGATATCGTAGGCTACGAACCCTAGACGATAAGTATTCGACAAATTGTTAACAACTTCGTAACGTCGCCATCAATCCAAACCCTCGGATCGCTGGCCGCATTGGTGAGACACTCTGTACCCTAACTCATGTTTTAATCGTGAATAAAACAGAGCCGTGCCGATGAGGTGATGACCCAGCGGGCATCTAAGACATTTCAGTTGTTAGAGGTTTTTAAAATAAGCGCGAAGGAGACTGTAATGGCTAACGAAAGCAAAAATGAAGACCAAGAAAAAGCAACGCTGAATCTGGCAGGTGGAGCGACGATCGAACTGGCGGTTACCACCCCGACCCTCGGCACGAAGGTGATCGATGTTCGCACCCTAGGTTCGAAAGGTTATTTTACCTTTGATCCCGGCTTCACCTCTACCGCATCCTGCGAATCAAAAATCACTTATATCGACGGTGATGAAGGTATTTTGCTGCACCGTGGCTTCCCCATTGACCAGTTGGCAAATGAGTCTACCTATCTGGAAGTCTGTTACATCTTACTGTATGGCGAAGTCCCCACGGCTGAAGAGTATGCAACATTCAAAACCACGGTAACTCGCCACACCATGATCCACGAGCAGATAACCAGTCTGTTCCGCGGGTTCCGCCGCGACTCACATCCGATGGCCGTCTTATGTGGTGTGACCGGCGCACTGGCCGCCTTCTACCATGACGCGTTGGATGTCAACAACGAGCGCCATCGTGAAATCACTGCTTTCCGCCTGTTGTCTAAAATGCCAACCGTGGCTGCGATGTGTTACAAATATTCCATCGGTCAGCCGTTTGTTTATCCGCGCAATGACCTGTCTTACGCCGGCAATTTCCTGAATATGATGTTCTCAACCCCATGTGAAGAATATAAAATTAACCCGGTGTTAGAACTTGCGATGGATCGTATTTTCATCCTACATGCCGACCACGAACAGAACGCATCCACCTCGACTGTGCGCACCGCTGGCTCATCGGGTGCTAACCCATTTGCTTGTATTGCCGCAGGTATTGCATCCCTGTGGGGGCCAGCTCATGGCGGCGCGAACGAAGCCTGCCTGAAGATGCTAGAAGAGATTAAAACCGTTGAGCACATCCCTGAATTTATCCGCCGTGCCAAAGATAAGAATGACGCGTTCCGTCTGATGGGCTTTGGCCACCGTGTGTATAAAAACTACGATCCACGCGCCACGGTGATGCGCGATACCTGTCATGCCGTTTTGAAGGAATTAAAGCTGGAAGACGACCTGCTGAAAGTGGCGATGGAGTTGGAGCATATTGCGCTGAACGACCCATACTTCATTGAGAGAAAACTGTATCCAAACGTCGATTTCTATTCAGGTATCATCCTGAAAGCATTAGGAATTCCATCGTCAATGTTTACCGTTATCTTTGCTATCGCCCGTACCATCGGCTGGATCGCTCACTGGAATGAAATGCATGAGGAAGGTCTAAAAATTGCCCGTCCGCGTCAGCTTTATACCGGTTATGCGAAGCGTGATTTTAAGAGCCAGTTGAAGAAATAAGCAAATTTAGTGTTCTGATAAAACAGACAACGCCACCTTCTGGTGGCGTTTTTTATTGGTAAATCAGTGAATTGCACCACCTGAAATGTGCAAATCGTGCTCAATTTGCAGAGCAATAGAGATAGATAACTCCAACGCAATCAGTACCGATGATGTTGACATACTCGGCGCACCAGGGTGATCAACCGCCTGCTCCGGCAGATAAGGGATGTGAATAAAACCGCCCTTTACCTCATTATTGAACTGATTTAACCGATGTAATAGCCCGTACATCACATGGTTACAGACATAAGTCCCTGCGGTTTGTGACACCGCGGCCGGAATTCCTGCGTCACGAATGCCCTGCACCATCGCCTTGATCGGTAAACGAGTAAAGTAAGCCGCCGGGCCATCTGCCACTATCGGTTTATCTACCGGCTGCTGACCCAAATTATCTGGAATTCGCGCGTCATCGATATTAATTGCGACGCGCTCAATAGTGATATCAGCACGCCCACCCGCCTGACCTATCGCTAACACTAGCACCGGTTGAACTTCATCTATCGCCTTATTCAGCGCATCCAATGCCTCGCCAAAAGCACAGGGTAACTGGCGAGCCACCACTCTGATCCCGCCCAACATCAAATCATTTAGCTGTTTCACCACTTCCCAGGAAGGATTAACCCGCTCCCCGCCAAATGGCTCAAACCCGGTAATGAGTACACTTCGCATCGCCGCTCCTAGAGAAACATCAGGAAATAGAGTAAAAATACGTTAACAATCAGCAAGGTAATCCCGGTTGGAATCTGCGCTTTAATGACCGCATTTTTGTCCGGCAACTCTAATAATGCCGCCGGAACTATATTAAAGTTAGCAGCCATTGGTGTCATCAATGTTCCACAATAACCGGAGAACATACCGATAGCGGCCATCACCGCCGGGTTACCGCCATGTTGTAACACCAGAATCGGGATACCAATACCGGCCGTCACGATAGGGAAAGCGGCAAAGGCATTACCC
Source organism: Yersinia aldovae ATCC 35236 (assembly GCF_000173735.1). GTDB lineage: Bacteria > Pseudomonadota > Gammaproteobacteria > Enterobacterales > Enterobacteriaceae > Yersinia > Yersinia aldovae. The sequence continues at coordinate 24,631 of NZ_ACCB01000008.1, forward strand.
ATGATCATGGTTAACAGTGCCATGCCGATAGCATAGACCGCCACGGCGATAAAACGATGATCTACCGCCAGATATTCCTGGGTCAAATGCGCAATCGCAGTGCCCACGCCTGCGGTGGTAAACAGCAGACCAAGGGTGGCTAAAATCTGCGGCAGGATAAAGGCCCAGCCGATAGAGTCCAGCAGACGGCGTGCTTCCTGTACCGGCTGTGCTGCCGTTTCGTGGGTTAGGAACACCGCAATCAGCAAGCCAAGCACGCAGCCGACCGTCATTGAGAACAACGTGACCAATGTGGCATGGTTGCCCGTGCCAAACAGCCATTGATCCAGTGCTGGAATATTATTAAACAGCAGCACACCGATAACTGTGACCACCGGAATCGCCAACGCAGGAATAAACAACCGGTTACCCAGGCGCTTGGCGCTAATCTCACGTTGCTCTGGGGTGCGCTGATGGTAGCTGCCCAGCTTAACGCCACCAAAACCGGCAATCAGCGCCATAATGACCACCACCACGCCAACGGTAATATTCAGAATGCGTTTCTCATCCGGCCCTTCCCCCGCCAGCGTATTCGCCAGGCGATAAGTCCAGTCGCCCACCAGAAAAACCAGCCCGTACAACCCCCAAAATAGCCCGGTGGTGATACGACGCGGGTTGGCTTTATCGCGAAAAGACATAACGGCCACGATCAGTAAGACCGCACCGGCCAACCAATAGAGGTATTGTTGTTGGAAAATCATTTTGCGTCTCCCTTGGCAGCCTGAGCCGACTGATTCAGCGCCGTCAATTCAGCGGCGAGATGCTTATCTAAACGTTGTAAGCGATAAGCATGAATAAGGAAGGCACAAATTGCGGTCGGAATCCCCCACAGTGCAATGTGTAACGGCTCGGTCTGAATACCGCCCGATTCCAACATAAAATTATGCATAAAGATGATCGCACCAAAGGCGACAAAAATATCTTCGCCAAAGAACAGCCCGACGTTATCGGTCGCAGCCGACATCGCGCGCAGACGATAACGTACTTTCTCCGGCAGTTCTCCATAACGGGTTTCCGCCGCCCCTTCAGCCATCGGAGCCAGTAATGGCCGCACCATTTGCGGGTGACCACCAAGGCTGGTTAGGCCCAACGCGGCTGTGGCTTCGCGCACGAACAGGTACACAATCAGTAAACGCCCGGACGTGGCACTCTTAATTTGCGAAATCCACGCCTGCGCCCGCTCTTTTAAGCCATGCCGCTCTAACAAGCCAATCACCGCCAATGGCAGTAACAAGATCAGTGGCAAGTTGCGGGTATTAAGGAACCCTTCGCCCAGTTTTTCCAAAATTGTCGCTATTGGCATTAACGCTGCGACACCGGTGATAATGCCAGCGGTAATTACCACCAACACTGCGTTTATACGCAGTAAAAACCCGATTACGATCGCCGCGATCCCAATCAGCGGCCAAAGATTTACCGTTTGTTCCAAGGTGATTCTCCTGTCCTGAAGTCGATTTAATGGATAACTGCCTTCCGCCGGGCCAGACGGTTATGATTTTTATAGCCCGATTACTGCGCACTAACGCTGATATTTTCCTGCTGAAAACTGCCGCGTAAACGGCGCGCAAAGGCCAATGCATGTGCGCCATCACCATGTACGCAGACAGTATCAGCCTGAACTGCTACCCAACTGCCATCACGGGCTTGAACCTGATGACGCATCACCATCGCTAAGGTTTGTGACAAGGCCAGCTCGTCACTTTCAATCAACGCATCCGGCTGGCTACGAGGCACTAAGGTGCCATCCGCTTGATAGCGGCGGTCGGCAAAGACTTCTTGTCGGGTCACTAAACCTGCTCGCTCACCGGCTCGGATTAATTCGCTCCCCGCCAACCCCACTAGCCGTAGCGATGGGTCAACCGCCCTTACTGCCTGCGCAATCGCATCTGCCAGCAGCGGATCGACCGCCGCCTGGTTATACAACATGCCATGTGGCTTAACATGTTGCATTACGCCACCTTCAGCGTGGACGATGGCGGCCAGCGCACCCAGTTGATAAATCACTTGGGCATAGACAGTTTCGGGCGGAAGTTGCATTGCGGTGCGCCCAAAGTTCTCCCGATCAGGGAAGCTCGGATGCGCGCCAATAGCGACACCATATTCAATGGCCCAACGCACCGACTGACGCATGATCTGCGCATCTCCGGCATGAAAACCGCAAGCGATATTGGCGGAACTCACCACTTGCAGCAGCGCCTGATCATTGGCGCAGCCCTCACCTAAATCTGCATTTAAATCAATTTTCATTCAACCTCCGTCGCATCGAACCCTGGCTGCAAACCCCACTCAATCTGTTGTAGGAAATGCTGCTGTTCAGACTTGGCACGGAGCGCATCCTCTACAGTGCAAGGCACAAAATGCACCGATTCCCCGAGGCGAAGTTGCGCCAAATGGTAGAGATCAGCCTCAATCACGCAGGCAATACGCGGGTAACCGCCGGTCGTTTGCGCATCAGCCATTAATACGATTGGCTGACCATTATGAGGAACCTGCACCACACCGGGTAACAAGCCGTGCGACAACATCTCACGATCAGTTGTGCGAGCCAGTTCACGCCCAGTCAGGCGATATCCCATCCGATTGCTTTGCGGGCTGAGTTGCCATGCCTCACGCCAGAATACCCCCTGTGCGATATCATCAAACTCATGATATTCCGGCCCCGGCAATGCTCTGACGCGATTACCAAATAACAACTGTTTGATACCGACTGATTCACGCGGCAAACGGGTTGGCCTACCCAATGGCAATACATCGCCCTCTTTGATAAGCCGCCCCAGATACCCACCGAAACCAGCTTTCAGGTCAGTGCTGCGTGAGCCCAGCATTTCCGGCACATCAATACCACCAGAAATCGCCAGATAACTGCGCATCCCACGATACGGCACACTGAGTTTCAACTGCTGGCCCGGCTTGACCGGATAACGCCATCCCGTCCAAAGCAACTGATCATCGAGCATCGCATTACAACCCGCGCCAGTAACCGCAATCCAGCCCGGTTGGGTAAATTCAGCGGTAAATTGCCCCAGCGTGATTTCCAGTCCAGCGGCACCGGCATCATTACCCACCAGCATATTCGCCATACTCAGTGCCGGTAAATCAAGTGCTCCGCCCTGACTAATGCCTAAGCGACGAAAACCACCACGGCCAGTATCTTGTACCGTGGTGTAAATACCTGAACGAATAATCTTCAGCATACGCCCTCCTTTAAAGGCAGAAAGCGCACATTATCACCAGGTCGTAGCAAGGTTGGCGGCATCTCTAACGGATTAAATAAGGCCAGTGAGGTGCGGCCGATCAGTTGCCAGCCACCTGGGGTTGCCAGTGGATAGATACCGGTTTGGCTGCCGCCGATGCCAACAGAACCGGGGCCACCACTAAACGAGGTTCCCCACGGCGAGGTGTGGCGAGCTGTTCTGGCATCCCGCCCAGATAAGAAAATCCCGGTTGAAAACCGAGAAAATAGACGATATAGCTCGCACCCGCATGGCACTCAACCACCTGACGTTCGCTCATGCCGGTATGACGTGCCACTTCAGCCAGATCCGGCCCTGCCTCACCGCCATAAATCACCGGAATAGTGATATCGCGTGATTCAGGCACCAGTGACTCACTCTCTTCCCACCAGCGTTGTAACCGTTCAATGGCATCCAGTGCGGTATTGTGTGGGTCTGTCAGTAGCAGGGTCAGATTGTTCATTCCCGGAATCGCTTCAACGACATCGGGATGATGAATCAGCCTGTCAGCCAAGCCCCAAATTCGTTGCTGACTTGCTAATGTAACCGGCGGTTCTAGCTCCAGAACCACCGCACTTTCTCCCAGTAAATAGCATCGCGCTCGTTGCACTCCCGTCCCCCTGATTAATTTCTAGCTTTCATTTTTTATATAAATACTCGTTATAAGTATATATTTATGCGTTAGCGTCTGGTCACTGTCAATAGAACTGAATTATCCAATAGCCGCGAGCAACCACTAAACCTGATAAAAAGGTCAATATTAATCCCTATAAATGCTTCTTTTTAGCGTTTTTCGACCATAACAGGAAAATAGATACGATTTTTTTCTTATTTAGAATCAGAGTAAAGCGAGCAGATATTCTTAAAAACTGCCGTTTTATCTCCCAAGCACCGCCAGATGATAATTTCAAATAGCCAGAGAGAGGGAAAAACCTTGCTTTATTCAAGGCTTAATGATGTTTTGAGAGGGGGATATTAGCAGAAAATCATGCACCGATACTGATTACCGGTGCATATCGCATGGTGTCAGGCTGGATTAGATATATCGATAAAAATAACCTCTAATTGATGTTGTGCAGCCAGCCATTCTCCCAGTGCTTTGATGCCATAACGCTCGGTAGCATGATGCCCCGCCGCATAAAAATTCACCCCCATCTCGCGGGCAATATGAATTGTTTGTTCAGAAACTTCGCCGGTGATAAATGCATCCACACCAAACTCCGCGGCTTGCTGAATATATCCCTGCCCACCGCCGGTACACCAGGCAATTCGTCGGATATCGGCGGGTGCCTGATCACCACAATGCAAAACAGGCCGCTCCAATAATTTTTCCAGCCGCTCACGTAAAATCACTGCATTTAACGGCGTAGTAAACTCACCATAGGGTAATAACGGTTCAATTTCGCCTAACACCTTAATATTGAGTAATTTTGCCAGTTGTGCGTTGTTACCCAATTCGGGGTGTGCATCCAGTGGCAGATGGTAACCATACAAATTGATATCGTTAGTTAACAGTGTTTTTAGGCGATTACGCTTCATACCGCGCACGACTACCGGTTCGTTTTTCCAGAAATAGCCGTGATGAACCAAAATAGCATCTGCCTGCTGCTCAACTGCGGCATCTAATAGTGCCTGACTGGCCGTCACACCGGTGATAATACGTTTTACTTCTGCCCGCCCTTCAACCTGCAAACCATTGGGCGCATAGTCTTGAAAAGCTACAGTATTCAGTTGGTTATTAAGTAGGGTTTCCAGTTCTATATTGCGCATTTTATCAGCCTCACTAATAGATGTTCTTGAATCAATCTCATTAAAATATATACCCAACCTCATTGGCGGTGCAGGTAGCTGCAAACGACCCCCCCCCTGCGGCTTCAAGCATGAAGGGAATATTTAGAATTTCTGGCTATCGCCTTGTTCCATCAGGATAAAGTTAACCCCCATATCATTACCTTGCGCTAACTCATCCGCAATCACTTTACGCACATCCTGGCCCTGCTTAAATGACGGTTTTATATGGCTGATCACCACCGGCAATCCTTTTAATGGCTGACCTTCACCACTGTATTTCTCCAGGTTTTTCAGTTCCTTCAACAGCCATTTAGGCGTCATATGGCCATAGAGCTTGCCGTCAGCCACCTCATTTGGATAAGAAACTTCAATGATCATCCCTTTTAATTGCTGCTGTTTGACTTTTTCCGCTAGTTTGCGCCACACCGCATCCAGATTTTTTGACTTTTCTATCTCATCGGGGCCGGTATCGCCAAAATAGGCAAAGGACTGATTATTGTTACTGATCAGCAACATAGAAGATGGCGATTTATCGTGACTCAGTGGATACATCTCACCGGTCAAACGCGTTAGCCCCAGGCTCAAGGGCTGATTAGGACGCACCATTTGCATACGGTAGGTTCCCAGCCGGACACCACTGCCACTGTCCGTAAAGTTCGGCCAGACACGCCAGTTAAAATAGTAGTTGCGCAACACGTCAATGGTATCAGCGGAGCCATAAATGGTCTTTTTGCTGTCTTGCGGTGAACCGACAATCAGACCGGAAACATGGTCAAGATGGGCATGACTGATAAAATAGCTGTTAATACTTTGGCGAAAGATATAACCCTGCCGAGTCAATGGAGCCGCCTTTTCCTCGGTCACATCAGAGAAATTGCCTTTATCTAATGCTTTGGCAATGCCCGGCAAGAGAGAGCCTGCATCCAGCGCTAAATAGGCCGGTTGGCTGTCATCACGAATCAGATAAGAGGTCAAATTGCTATCGCTAACACCACCATCCACTCCAAGCGCCACCACCTCAAAACCCGCAGCAGACAGCGAACTATAAACACTAAACGATAAAATCAGGCCCGTTTTAACGGCGTTGCGCGTAATTTTATCAAGATAGAATGCAGGTCTGGTCGAAATATCGGTCAAAAACATGACGGCTCCTTGTGATTAGGGGTCCTTACGAACATCCCGCTTAGCGGTTTCAAATGCCGCCAGTGTAGCCAATCTGGCCAGCTTATGGTCCACCAGCGGCAGTGGGTAATCCAAATGCCGTTGTTGCCGATCGGCCCAACGCCACGGCTGATGGATATCACTGTCGGGTACCGCAGCCAGTTCTGGCAGCCAACGGCGAATAAAAGCGCCGTCTTTATCAAAGCGCTCTCCCTGCGTGGTGGGATTAAAAATACGAAAGTACGGTGCAGCATCAGTACCCGTTGAAGCCGCCCACTGCCAGCCACCATTATTGGCGGCCAGTGAGCCGTCGATTAATTGCGCCATAAAATAGCGCTCACCCTCACGCCAGTCGATCAATAAGTCTTTAACCAAAAAAGCTGGCACTGATCATCCGCAGGCGGTTATGCATCCAACCGGTTTCATTCAACTGCCGCATCGCGGCATCAACAATGGGATACCCTGTGCGCCCCTGCTGCCAGGCGGTTAATTGCAGTTCCGAGTGATTCCATATTACTGCATCAGTCCAGCCGATAAAGGGATGGTGCTGGCATAAACGCGGATAGGCCACTAACAAATGGCAATAGAACTCACGCCAGATAAGCTCATTAAGCCAGGTGAAAGCGCCGCTGTCTGGATTTTCCAACCCGGCCGGGCACTCCGCACGCAAGCGGTTAAAGCACTGACGCGGTGATAAAACGCCGAGCGCCAGATAAGGTGACAGGCAACTGGTACCTGACACCGCAGGGAAATCACGTTGCTGGTGATAATCTTGTACCTGCTCACGACAGAAACTGCGCAAACGCTGCAGTGCCGCGTCTTCACCGGCGGGGAACAAAATAGGGTCAACCGGCTGTTGCGGATAATCAAATAAGAGCGGGGGGAATGATGTCGCGGCAGCCATGTTATCGCGAGCAATCGGTGCCGGAACACATGCGTTATCGCTCATAAGTAATCGTTGGATAAAAGCGCGGCGAAATGGCGTGAACACTTTATACATTTCGTTATTACCGGTCAGGACGCTGCCTGGCGGCAATAATAAGCTGTCATGAAAACGGTGGCAGGTGATATTTCTACCGTTCGCTCCACTGTTGAGCCGCACCGCCAATGCCTCATCCCGCCGCCGTTCGTTCAATTCATACTGCTGATTATAAAATAGTGCATCGACCTGTTGCTGCTGGCAGAAGTTATCCAACCAGATAACTGCATCCTGAAAATCATCACATTGATGATAATGCAGCGCTATGCTTTTCGCAGCGAGAGCACTCTGCAACAGTTGCAGATTTTGCTGCAAAAATGCCGCCTGACGCGGTGCCATATCATGTGCGGCCCACTGCTTAGGCGTGGCAATAAACAGCGCAATAACCCTTGCTTGTGGGTCCTGACACGCCGCATTCAGCGCCAGATTATCAGTGATACGTAAGTCATTACGAAACCAGACCAGATGCGTTGCCATACCTTATCCTTGCGCGGAGTAAAAAGTAAAATAGTGCTGCTCAGACAGATAATCATTAGGAAAATCAGCAAGATATGATTTTATCTGCACAACCGGTACACTCAAGGGCAGCTCACCTGTACGGTATTGATCAATAAGTTGCGCCAAAGCCTGACGCTGAACTGACGTGAGATAAGGCCGAAAATAGCCCTGCACATGCATTAACACATTGGTGTGATTAGCGGGTGTCGGCTGATGAGACAATAAGTGAAGTAAACGCTGGCGATATTCAGCGGTAAACTCAGCCAGCGAAGGCCACTTATCCATCGACGCAATAAATGGGCCGATCTCTCTATATTCAGGCTGCGAATGCGCTAGCAGCACCAATTTATAACGGCTGTGAAAAGTCATTAATTTGCCACGGGTGATTCCAGCGGCACATAACGCATCGAGTTCATCGCGCACCTGGTCATATTCAGCACTGTGCGTCGGCTGATGGGTTCCTGACATGCTGTTCTCCCCAATCTTTACTGTCATAAATATCACATCATTCATTTCATCATAACAGTTGTCGCCAGAGAACTACGGTATTGCTTGATATCTTTACCTAAACACATTTACGTGGGCAATAAAAAAGCCCGCGAGCGTTAACTCACGGGCCATCTATTTTACAGCGTGTTTACCACGATGAAATCGATTGATGTCTCTTAGTAAAAATCTTGAATCGCCGATTCAGATTGCGCCAACCATACCGGTTTATCACTGGTTTTCGCCCAGACACGGTGCAGGTAGCTGTAAAAACGGGCACGATCTTTACGGAAAAGCATCACTGGCAGCGCCAATAAACCCAGCAGGATCACCGCGCTACGGCGCAAGAGAACCTGATGTAATGGGTATGCGTTGTACATGGACATACGATCCTCCTTTTAAAACGCCGTCGTGTAGTGAATTGGCCCGATAAATAAAGGGAGGCCGGTTTACCGCGTGGCGCTGAAAGTAAAATAAGTAAATCTGGAAACTGAACAAAATTTTACCGCATTGGTTGAAACTTTACCACTCATCCGACCACTAATTTACACAAAAAACAGATTAAAACGGCCAATCCTGTAATTTTGTTACGTTTGAGTTAATTTAAAACCAACTATGGTTATATTTCGTTCACATATTGTTTACCTACTGGCAAACTAAACATAGTCACCGCATGAAAGCGCATTTAACGCATCCCGTTAAATAACCCACACGTCAACTGATTAAATTACACTCAGTTTGTGTCATTTTTTTGTACCGTTTTTATTACTTTTTTTACACCCCGCCCTCCTTTTTTATCAAGAACTTTTCGCCCGACTACCTAAGCTGTTGTGACTAACAACTTGTTTGTCAAAAAGTTGACTATCAAAAGTCAGACCTGTGGAGGTGTATCGTGAGTTTCAGCATCGTTTGTGGTGCGTTGTTGGTCCTGCTGCTGCTGGGCTATCTGGTTTACGCCTTATTTAACGCAGAGGACTTTTAAATGGCAGCGTCAGGATTTCTGCTTATCGCCAGTTTCATGCTGGTGCTATTGGTGCTGTCCCGCCCCCTGGGGAGCTTTTTAGCCCGAATAATCGAAGGTGAACCTTTTGCAGGATTACAAAGAATCGAGGCCGGAGTATGGCGTTGTAGCGGCGTAAAAAATGAAGAGATGAATGGCTGGCAATATGCACTGGCTATTCTCTGTTTCAACTTGATGGGCGTTGTAGTGCTATTTGTGTTGCTGATGACACAAGGCTCTTTGCCACTCAACCCTGAAAATATGCCGGGGATGTCGTGGCATCTGGCACTCAATACCGCAGTCAGCTTTGTCACAAATACCAACTGGCAAGCCTACAGCGGCGAAAGTACCCTCAGTTATCTGAGCCAAATGGCTGGGCTGACCGTGCAAAACTTTTTGTCAGCCGCCACCGGTATTGCCGTGGCGTTTGCCCTGATCCGCGCTTTTGCCCGCCACTCCGCCGCCACTTTGGGTAATGCCTGGGTGGATTTGGTACGCATTACCTTATATGTCTTGCTGCCAATAGCCCTGATCATCGCCCTGATTTTTGTCAGTCAGGGGGTATTGCAAAATCTGGATGGCTACCTGCACATCACCACGCTGGAAGGGGTGAAACAAACCCTACCGATGGGACCGGTGGCCTCGCAGGAAGCGATAAAAGTGCTGGGAACCAACGGCGGCGGCTTCTTTGGCGCTAACTCCGCACACCCATTTGAAAACCCAACCGCATTCAGCAACTTTGTGCAGATGCTGGCCATTTTCCTGATCCCTTGCGCCCTGTGTTTTGCCTTTGGCCAAGTGGTGGGTGATAACCGTCAAGGCCATGCATTGATCTGGGCCATGTCACTGATTTTTGTGGTGGCAGTGGTGGTGGTGATGTACGCCGAACTGGCCGGTAACCCACATCTAACGCAGTTGGGCGCGAACAGTAATATCAATATGGAAGGTAAGGAGTCGCGCTTTGGCATCCTGTCTACCAGCATCTATGCCGTAGTGACCACGGCCGCATCCTGTGGCGCGGTCAACGCGATGCATGACTCCCTTACCGCGCTGGGTGGCATGGTGCCGATGTGGCTGATGCAAATTGGCGAAGTGGTGTTCGGCGGCGTCGGTTCTGGCTTGTACGGCATGCTGTTGTTCGTCCTGCTGACGGTGTTTATCGCCGGTCTGATGATTGGCCGATCCCCTGAATATCTCGGTAAGAAAATCGATGTATTCGATATGAAAATGACCGCACTGGCCATCCTGGTTACCCCGACCATCGTGCTACTGGGCACCGCGCTGGCGCTGTGCTCCGATGCCGGGCGAGCAGGAATTCTTAACCCTGGCGCACACGGTTTCAGCGAAGTGTTGTACGCCCTTTCATCTGCTGCCAATAACAACGGTAGTGCCTTTGCTGGCCTGAGCGTCAATACACCGTTTTATAACCTGCTGCTGGCGGCCGCCATGTTCCTCGGGCGCTTTGGTGTGATCCTACCGGTATTGGCCATTGCCAGTTCACTGGTGGCGAAGAAGCGGCAACCTGCGGGTAACGGCACGCTACCGACCTCCGGGCCGCTGTTTATCGGTTTACTGGTTGGTACCGTATTGCTGGTAGGCGCATTGACCTTTATCCCAGCACTGGCGCTAGGCCCGGTGGCTGAACACCTGCAAATTTGGTTAGCACATTGATGAGAGAATGACTATGACACGTAAACAACGCGCGATTTTTGAACCTGCACTGGTTCGCACTGCGCTGATAGATGCCGTGAAGAAGCTGGACCCGCGCGTCCAGTGGCGTAATCCGGTGATGTTCGTGGTGTATCTGGGCAGTTGGCTAACCACCCTTATCTGGTTGGCTATTTTGAGCGGTCAGGCCAGCGGTAGCGCCATGTTTACCGGCAATGTTGCCCTGTGGTTGTGGTTTACTGTGCTGTTCGCCAACGTTGCCGAAGCACTGGCCGAGGGGCGCAGTAAAGCGCAGGCCGAGAGTCTGCGTGGCGTGAAAAAAACCAGTTGGGCTAAGAAATTGTCTGAAGCCCGCTTCGATGCACCTCAGGAGAAAGTCTCTGCTGACAGCCTACGCAAAGGTGATTTGGTATTAATCGAAGCAGGCGATACTGTGCCCTGTGATGGCGAGGTACTGGAAGGTGGCGCATCGGTTGATGAAAGTGCTATTACCGGTGAATCGGCTCCGGTTATCCGTGAGTCCGGCGGCGACTTCTCTTCCGTTACCGGTGGTACTCGGGTGCTGTCCGACTGGCTGGTGGTTGAGTGCAGCGTTAACCCCGGCGAAACCTTCCTTGACCGGATGATAGCGATGGTGGAAGGTGCCAAACGGCGCAAAACACCTAACGAAGTAGCGCTGACGATACTGCTGATAGCACTGACTATCGTCTTTTTGCTGGCAACCGCAACGCTCTATCCATTCTCGATGTTTAGTGTGGAAGCTAACCAGGCCGGTTTACCGGTGACGATTACAGTATTGGTCGCACTGCTGGTTTGCCTGATCCCCACCACCATCGGCGGCTTGCTGTCAGCCATCGGGGTGGCCGGGATGAGCCGGATGCTGGGTGCTAACGTCATTGCTACCAGCGGGCGCGCGGTGGAAGCCGCCGGTGATGTCGATGTGCTGCTGCTGGATAAAACCGGCACCATCACCTTGGGTAACCGTCAAGCGTCTGAGTTTTTACCGGCTCCCGGAGTCACCGAGCAACAACTGGCAGATGCCGCGCAACTCTCTTCGTTAGCGGATGAAACGCCTGAAGGCCGCAGCATCGTGGTGCTGGCTAAACAGCGCTTTAATTTGCGTGAACGTGACTTGCACAGCCTGAATGCCACCTTTGTGCCCTTCTCTGCGCAAACCCGCATGAGTGGGGTGAATGTACAAGACAGAATGATTCGCAAAGGTGCGGTAGATGCTATCCGCCGTCACGTTGAGTCCAATCAGGGCCATTTCCCACGGGCAGTTGAAGATGCGGTCGAGAGTGTTGCGCGCACCGGTGGTACCCCATTGGTGGTGGCCGAAGGGCCGCGTGTGCTGGGTGTGGTGGCACTGAAAGATATCGTGAAAGGCGGTATTAAAGAACGTTTTGCCGAACTGCGCAAAATGGGCATCAAAACGGTGATGATCACCGGTGATAACCGCCTGACCGCCGCCGCCATCGCAGCCGAAGCTGGCGTAGATGATTTTCTGGCCGAAGCCACTCCCGAAGCTAAACTGGCGTTGATTCGCCAGTATCAGGCAGAAGGTAGATTGGTGGCGATGACCGGTGATGGCACCAACGATGCTCCGGCACTGGCGCAGGCGGATGTTGCCGTGGCGATGAACTCGGGGACGCAAGCGGCTAAAGAAGCGGGCAATATGGTGGATTTGGACTCCAACCCGACCAAGTTGATTGAAGTGGTGCATATCGGTAAGCAAATGCTGATGACCCGTGGCTCACTAACCACCTTCAGTATCGCCAACGACGTCGCCAAATATTTTGCCATTATTCCGGCAGCATTCGCCGCGACTTATCCGCAGTTAAATGCCTTGAACGTCATGCAGTTGCATTCCCCCGCGTCAGCCATTCTGTCGGCGGTTATTTTTAACGCACTGGTGATTGTGTTCCTGATCCCGTTGGCGCTAAAAGGGGTGAGTTACAAAGCGATGAGCGCGGCTGCCCTTTTACGCCGTAACCTGTGGATCTATGGGCTGGGTGGCTTACTGGTGCCATTTGTCGGGATAAAACTGATCGATCTGGTGCTAAGCGCCGTGATGATGAGTTGAAGTCACACTAATCAAGTGTTCAGCAATGGGCCACAGCACATGGTTGTGGCCGGTTTAAGCGTTATTTAAGAGGCAAATAAAATGTCATACCTGCGACCTTCACTGGTTTTACTGATATTACTGACACTGATTACCGGGATAGCTTATCCTCTGCTGACTACCGGTTTGGCAAAATTGATGTTCTCACATCAAGCTAGCGGTTCATTGGTGATGCTGGGTGATGAGGTGGTTGGCTCCTCATTGCTGGGTCAGAACTTTACCCAACCGGGTTATTTTGCTGGTCGCCCGTCGGTAACGGCGGATATGCCTTATAATCCAATGGCTTCTGGCGGCAGCAATCTGGCTATCAGTAACCCGGCACTGGATCAAGCCATTAGTGAACGTGTTAAAGCCCTGCATCAGGCCAATCCCACCCAAACCGGCCCGGTTCCGGTTGATTTAGTCACCGCTTCTGGTAGTGGTTTAGATCCACAGATTTCGCTGGAAGCGGCTTACTATCAGGCACCGCGCATAGCAACGGTACGCCAGATGCCGTTGTCTGAGGTTAAGCAATTGATTGATGATAATGTACAAAAAGCGACACCTAATTTCTTCGGTGAATCCGTCGTCAATGTGCTGAATCTGAATATGGCGCTGGATGCCAAAAGCCAGGTCAAAGTACCCGCCAACCCGATGAAATAATAAGGAAATATGATGGTGGAAGCAGAACCAACCCGTCCGGACCCCGACAGCCTGCTCGCGGTGGCGAATGAAAAGCCGCGCGGGCGACTGAAAGTCTTCTTTGGGGCCTGTGCGGGAGTGGGCAAAACCTACGCCATGCTGCAAGAAGCTCAGCGTTTACGTGCGCAGGGGTTAGATGTGCTGGCTGGCGTGGTGGAAACTCACGGACGCAGTGAAACCGCGGCGTTACTGGAAGGGCTGGCAGTTCTACCTCTAAAACGCATCCACCACCGCAACCGTCAGGTACGTGAGTTTGATTTAGATGCCGCGCTGGCTCGCCGTCCGGCGCTGATCCTGATGGATGAACTGGCCCACAGCAACGCCCACGGCTCGCGCCATCCCAAACGCTGGCAGGACGTCGAAGAGCTATTGGATGCCGGCATTGACGTGCTAACGACCGTCAATGTGCAACATTTGGAAAGCCTCAATGATGTGGTCGGTGGCGTCACCGGGATTCGGGTACGAGAAACGGTGCCCGATCATATGTTCGATGAGGCCACAGAAGTGGTATTGGTCGATTTACCTCCCGATGACCTGCGCCAGCGTCTGAGCGAAGGCAAAGTCTACATCTCTGGCCAGGCTGAACGTGCCATCGAACATTTCTTCCGTAAAGGGAATCTCATTGCCCTGCGCGAGCTGGCACTGCGCCGTACTGCCGATCGGGTTGATGACCAGATGCGGGCTTTTCGTGACAACCAAGGGCGTGAACGTGTCTGGCATACACGCGATGCCATTCTGCTGTGTATCGGCCACAATAACGGTAACGAAAAACTGGTTCGTACCGCCGCCCGTCTGGCCGCCCGTTTAGGCTGTATTTGGCATGCGGTTTATGTGGAAACCCCACGGCTGCATGGGCTGCCTGAAGCCAAGCGGCGCGCTATCTTACGCACACTGAAACTGGCGCAGGAGTTAGGAGCGGAAACAGCAACGTTATCAGAACCTAGTGAAGAGCGAGCGGTGCTGCGTTATGCCCGTGAACACAATCTGGGCAAAATCATTATTGGCCGCCGTGCCGAGCAACGCTGGAAACTGCGCGGTAGTTTTGCTGACCGCTTGGGCAAGTTAGGGCCGGATCTCGATTTGGTAATTATCGCGCTGGAAGGTGATAACCCGACCAACGTGGTGAAAGAGAATGATTCGCGCACTTTCACTGAAAAGTGGCGTATGCAGCTACGCGGCTGTGCGGCCGCCATCGGCCTGTGCGCTTTGATAACCTTATTATCACAATGGTTAATGCCCGGTTTCGATCAGGCAAACCTGGTGATGGTTTATTTGCTCGGAGTGGTGATTATTGCCCTGTTCTTTGGCCGCTGGCCATCGGTATTAGCAGCGGTGATTAATGTCGCCAGTTTCGACCTGTTTTTTGTCCAACCACACTGGTCGTTAGCGGTCACCGACGTACAATATCTGGTGACTTTCGGCGTAATGCTGATTGTCGGTATTGTGGTGGGTAATCTGACGGCAGGCGTGCGTTATCAGGCACGAATTGCCCGATATCGAGAGCAACGGGCCAGGCATCTGTATGAAATGTCACGAGGTTTGAGCCGCGCGCTCACCCCAGAGGATATTGCTAAAACCAGCCGCCATTTTCTTTCCAGCAGTTTTCAGGCTAAAACCGGCCTGCTGTTGCCGCAAGAGGATGGCAGTTTACAACAAATTGCCACCGATGAAGGGGGCATATTGTCAGTGGATGAAGCTATTGCCCGCTGGAGTTTTGATAAGGGCACACCTGCCGGTGCGGGCACCGATACTCTACCCGGCGTCCCCTATCAATTACTGCCATTGAGTGCCTCCAAACAGACCTTTGGTGTACTGGCGATAGAGCCGGCCAACTTGCGCCAATTAATGGTGCCGGAGCAGCAACGTTTGTTGCAAACCTTTACCAGCCTGATTGCCAACGCCTTGGAAAGGCTGCATTTGGCGCGCAGTGCCGAACTGGCCAAACTGGATGCCGAGCGGGAGCAATTGCGTAACTCGCTACTGGCAGCGCTTTCCCACGATTTACGTACTCCGCTAACGGTGCTGTTCGGTCAGGCAGAAATCCTGACACTGGATCTGGCAGCAGAAGGTTCGCGTCATGCTCCGCAAGCCAACCAAATTCGCCAACAGGTATTAAGTACCACTCGATTGGTGAATAACCTGCTCGATATGGCACGTATTCAGTCCGGTGGTTTTAATCTGCGCAAAGAGTGGCAATCGCTCGAAGAGATCGTTGGCAGCGCGCTGCACATGCTGGAAACCACCTTAAGTTATCATCAGATTAAGGTCGAATTACCCGACGAAATAGTGCTAATCAATTGCGATGGCAGTTTGCTGGAGCGGGTGTTTATCAACTTGCTGGAAAATGCCCATAAATATGCGGGAAATACCGCCTCACTGGGTATTCGGGCCATTGTGCAAGGGGAGTGGCTAAATGTAGAAGTGTGGGATAATGGCCCCGGAGTCACCGCTGGGCAAGAGAATCTGATTTTTGACAAATTCTCTCGTGGTAACAAAGAGTCAGCAATTCCGGGAGTGGGCTTGGGTTTAGCCATTTGTCGTGCCATTATTGATGTACACGGTGGGCGTATCTGGGTTGAAAAGAGCCAAGATGGTGGTGCGAGTTTCCGCTTTACACTACCACTAGAGAAAGCGCCGGATATTGATGGTGAAAACATGGATACTGAAAAGTGATATACCCTAAATAATTCGAGTTGCAGGAAGGCGGCAACTGAGTAAGTCCCTGGGAGCTTACATAAGTAAGTAAGTGGGGTGACAAATCTGCCAGGAGCAGATTTGAACGCGGCTTGCAGCGGCCTCACAGAGGCGAGGCTCATGGACGGGCCGAGTAACGAAAGCAGCCAACGCACAAGCAGCTCGAAGTATGACGGGTAAGAGGAGAAATGACTATATCCCCGACTAACATCCTGATCGTAGAAGATGAAAAAGAGATCCGCCGCTTTGTTCGTATTGCGCTGGAGAGTGAGGGTTGGCGGGTATTTGAGAGTGATACTCTGCAACGGGGTTTAATTGAAGCAGGTACCCGTAAACCGGATCTGATCATTCTGGATTTGGGATTACCGGACGGCGATGGGCTGACATACATTCAAGACCTGCGCCAGTGGAGCGCGATCCCCATTATTGTGCTATCGGCCCGTAACAGTGAAGAAGACAAAGTGGCGGCGTTGGATGCCGGTGCCGATGACTATCTGAGCAAGCCCTTTGGTATCAGTGAATTGCTGGCGCGAGTACGAGTGGCTTTACGCCGCCACAGTGGTGGTAGCCTGGAAAGCCCACGGGTCGATTTTTCCGATATCAGTGTCGATTTGATTAACCGTCAAGTTACCCGCGCGGATGTTGACCTGCATCTGACACCGATTGAATTTCGGCTACTTTCAGCACTCTTGGCTAATGCAGGTAAAGTGATTACCCAACGCCAGCTTTTGAGTCAGGTCTGGGGGCCAAATTATGTCGAGCACAGCCACTATCTGCGCATTTATATGGGGCATTTACGCCAGAAATTAGAAACAGACCCCACTCGCCCTAAACACCTGCTGACTGAAACCGGCGTCGGCTATCGCTTTATGCCATAACAGATTGTGCGCCATCAAATTTCACCTTGAGACTAGGAAAATAGCGTTCAGCGGCGTAGCATCTTGTTTTTAAATTGCTAATAGGTCTTATTATTCATGAGCACTTGGTTAATTTACGCCCTGCTGTCTGCCCTCACCGCCTCCCTGGTCGCAATCTTCGGTAAAATCGGCTTACAGCATTTGGATGCCAATACCGCCACTGCGGTTCGCGCTGTTGTGATGGCACTATTTTTAGTCGGAGTGGTTGTCGTGCAGGGTAAATTTAATCTGGTTGGCACAATATTGGCAGATAAAAAAGCGCTCTTGTTTATCGTGCTAAGTGGTGTGGCGGGTGCGTTGTCCTGGTTGTTCTACTTTATGGCTATCAAGCATGGCAATGTCTCGCAAGTGGCCCCCATTGACAAACTCAGTGTGGTTTTTGCGGTGATTCTGGCCGTTATTCTGTTTGGTGAAAAGATTTCACTTGTGGCAGGAGCCGGTGTCGCACTGATTACCGCCGGAGCATTACTGGTAGCGTTAGGGTGATAGATGCTTAACGGCACAAAATGAGCGCCTTGGCACTGCGAATACCAGAATCAAACGACTAGCAGTCTGTCACCTGATTCTGGCCCGATATTCTTAAGGCTGTTATTTAGCGCCCGCCAGAACGTCACTGACAATATCGACCGCTTCCTGTTCTATCTTTTCGCGATGTTCTGCCCCCAGGAAGCTTTCACAGTAGATTTTATAAGCCTCTTCGGTACCTGATGGGCGGGCGGCAAACCAGCCGTTAGCCGTCATCACTTTCAGGCCGCCAATGGAGGCACCATTACCCGGAGCCGCCGTTAAACGCGCAGTAATGGGGTCACCCGCCAGCGTGCTGGCCTGCACCATTTCTGGCGACAGCTTAGACAGCGCATTTTTCTGTGCTTGCGTTGCCGGAGCCTGAATACGGTTATAGCTTGGTGCGCCAAAGCGCTTGGCTAAATCATCGTAGTGCTGCTGTGGATTTCTGCCCGTCACCGCCGTAATTTCCGCCGCCAGTAGGCACATAATGATGCCATCTTTATCCGTAGACCACGGCTTGCCGTTAAAGCGCAGGAAAGATGCCCCCGCGCTCTCTTCACCGCCAAAACCAAAACTGCCATCGTGCAGACCGCCGACAAACCACTTGAAGCCAACCGGCACTTCCACCAGCTTACGGCCTAAATCAGCCACCACGCGGTCAATCATCGCACTGGAAACCAGTGTTTTACCTACTGCGACATCAGTTCCCCATTGCGGACGATGCTGGAACAGGTAATTGATGGCTACCGCAAGATAATGATTCGGATTCATCAAACCCGCTGGCGTGACGATACCGTGGCGATCGTAGTCCGGATCATTGGCAAAGGCTAAATCAAACTTATCACGCAGCGCCAACAAGCCTGCCATCGCTGATTCTGACGAGCAATCCATGCGGATCACGCCATCATGATCGAGATGCATAAAGCGGAATGTCTGATCGACGAAATCATTAACCAGCGTCAGATCCAATTTATAATGCTCGCCAATGCGTTGCCAGTAAGCAATACCAGAACCCCCGAGAGGATCGACACCTAACTTCAAACCGGCGGCTTGAATGGCCGGGATATCCACTACATCCACCAGGCCTTCTACGTAGGGCTGAATCAAGTCTTGCTCACGCAGATGGTTACCACGCCAGGCTTTATCCAGTGTTTGCCGTTTAACGCCGTCTAATTTCAAACTGAGTAATTGATTAGCATGCTTTTCTATTACCGAGGTTAAATGGGTGTCAGCCGGGCCGCCATTCGGTGGATTATATTTGATACCACCGTCTTCTGGCGGGTTGTGCGACGGCGTGATGACAATGCCGTCAGCCAGAGCTTTACCCTGCGCGTTATAGCAAAGGATGGCATGAGAAATAGCCGGTGTCGGGGTGAAACCATTATCTTGCTGCACCACCACATCCACGCCGTTCGCCGTCAGTACTTCCAGCACCGAGATAAAGGCCGGTTCAGATAAGGCATGGGTATCTTTACCCACATAACACGGGCCGGTAATGCCGTGTTGGTGACGAACTTCGGCGATCGCCTGCGCGATAGCCAGAATATGTGCCTCATTGAAACTGTGGCGCGCTGAACTGCCACGGTGCCCAGAGGTACCAAATTTGACCGCATGGGCCGGGGTTTCAGCATCGGGTTGCAATACATAATATTGCGACGTCAATTGGGCAACATTAATCAAATCACTTTGCTGAGCAGGTTGCCCGGCTCGAGGATGATTGGCCACAGTCACTACTCCCTATAGGCTTTCACTTTCATAGCAGGACAGCTCTGTGCCCAGCGGGAAAGATAGTTTCAATGAAATCAGACATTCCTGTAGATCAAATAGTCCCGCACACTTTGTCAGTCAAATCCGGCGGGAACTGCATCGCCAGCATAATATGTTGCACCATGCTGCGTTTACGCTCGGTATTGGTATTGGTGATAACCCAGTATGGCGTACCTGCCACATGCTTAGGTTTGGTGTGTGTCCCGTTTTGCAATAGTGTTTGCTGATCACCGGCAAAATAGACCCGGGTGCGGCCATGTAATGATTCGGTCGCCTCAGTAAATGCCTGCGCATCCAGCGAGTACAGTGTTGATAGCACCAACATAAAGCGGTTAACTGACCTGCTTTGCTCCGCATATTCATCGGACAGCAGTAATTCACGTACCGCACGAACCCTATCCTTCGGCACGGGAGCGGTAGCGACTTTTACTACCGTAGTATTACTGGCAGGCACGTTGGCTGCCATCTGGCCTGGGGTAAACTTCAACATACGCCGTAAAATGTCGGACGCACTCTCACCAATGTGTTGCGTATGGCTGGCAATATAGCGATAAAGTTCTTCGTCGAGTTCAATAGTTTTCATCTTTATCCAGTACGGTTTCTACTTTCTTATGCATATCGAAGGATTATAAAGTCAAAGCGCGCTGACGAGTACCTTTATCATGGCTTATCGGGATAAATCCCCCGCCCTTGCCTACAATGATGCAATAATCCACATGAACTTGATGATAAGGCGAATAATCGTATAGCAGCACACCTAAGCTCAGTCATGATACCCTAACCACAATATCTCTCAGTATGAACTTCGCCATGAAATTAAACTTCCGCTTACAAAATGCACTTTCTCCCACGCCCGCCCTGCCCATCATCCTGATCCACGGGTTATTTGGTAATCTTGATAACCTGGGGGTTTTGGCACGCGACCTCCACAAAGACCATAATGTGATTCAGGTTGATTTGCGCGACCACGGTTTATCGCCTCGCTCGCCACAAGTGAATTACCCGGAAATGGCGCAAGATGTATTGGAATTGCTGGATCAGCTTGAAATAGAAAAGGCTATAATTATCGGTCACTCGATGGGTGGAAAAGTCGCAATGGCGATGACCGCACTGGCTCCGAATAGAATTGAGAAATTGGTTGCCATCGATATCGCCCCAGTCAATTATCCGGTACGCCGTCATGATCAGATTTTTGCCGCGCTGAATGCGGTCAACGCAGCAGGGGTAACTCAACGTCAGGAAGCCGCTCAACTGATGCGTGAGTTTATAAAAGAAGAAGGCGTTATCCAGTTCTTACTGAAATCATTTCAAGGCGGCGAATGGCGCTTTAATGTGCCTGCGCTATGGGATCAATATGAGAATATTGTTGGTTGGCAACCAGTACCTGCATGGCCCCACCCCATTTTGTTTATTCGCGGCGAATTATCCCCCTATGTTCAAGACAGCTATCGTGATGATATTGCTCGTCAGTTCCCGCAAGCTAAAGCGCATGTGGTGGCAGGAACCGGCCATTGGGTACATGCAGAAAAACCGGACTCGGTGTTACGGGCCATCCACCGCTTTATCGATGCAGAATAATGTTGCGCACCCGGATGTTGATTAAAAATCATACCCTGGGGAAAAGAAATGTATTTCCTGTGGAAAAATTGTGCAAAAAAGAATGAATTAGCCCAATCTAATCACAGTAAAGCATTGTCGTTGCTCGCTTGGCTGGGGTATTATGGCGCGCTATAATTTTGCCGCGGTGTATGGTCGCTGTTCTCAGGCTATAACCGGTGCAAATGCAAATTCAGGCTGCGATATATAGGTTATTAAATGCGCTCTATCTATGCTCTCAACCTGATACGTGTTAACCGAATCGTCAGACAAGGCTCCGTTACGCTTTCTGATGTAAATCCCTTGTAGTAACGCTACCTATGGCAAAAGAACAAACGGATCGCACGACGCTGGATCTGTTCGCAGATGAACGCCGTCCGGGGCGACCGAAAACAAACCCATTATCCCGTGATGAACAGCTTAGAATTAATAAGCGAAATCAACTGCAACGCGATAAAGTCCGTGGCTTACGACGCGTGGAACTGAAGATTAATGCCGATGCAGTCGATGCTCTCAATAGTCTTGCAGAGCTGCGTAACATCAGCCGTAGTGAGCTAATTGAACAGATGTTACTGGCTCAATTAGCGCATGATCACTCTCATGAAGGGTTTTAACCCTACCGGTTACCACGACGGCGTGGCGTAAGTCATTACGCCACGCCAATATCCTCAGCGTTGCTTAGAAAGTTTCCCAATTGGCGTTGTTGTCTACCTTAGTGACAGGTGCCATCGCTGTGGGATGCGCCCGAGGCTTCACCGCCGGTTTAACCCGCTCGTCATCCAGGTGTAATTTGAATACCGCCACCGCCCGATTCAATTGTGTTGCCTGTTCTTCCAATGAGGCGGCTGCGCGCGAAGCCTCCTGTACCAGCGCAGCGTTTTGCTGCGTCACGCTGTCCATTTCAGCCACCGCCTGCCCGACCTGACTGATACCTTTACTTTGCTCATCAGAAGCCGAGGCTATTTCCCCCATTAAATCAGTTACATTGGTAATCGAACGGACAATTTCATCCATCGTAATACCCGCACTTTCCACCAACGCCGAGCCACTGCTAACACGGTTGACCGACTCATTGATCAAGCCATCAATCTCCTTCGCCGCTTGCGCGCTGCGTTGGGCCAGGTTACGCACTTCACTGGCTACCACCGCAAAGCCACGGCCCTGCTCGCCCGCCCTTGCCGCCTCCACTGCCGCATTCAGCGCCAGAATGTTAGTTTGAAAAGCAATGCTGTTAATGACAGTAGTTATGTCAGCTATTTTTCGTGAACTGGCAGAAATCTCATTCATGGTGTTAACCACATCCGCCACCAGCAACCCGCCCTTTTTCGCCGTCGCAGAGGCACTCGCCGCAAGTTGGCTGGCATGATGTGCGTTATCCGCATTGTGTTTTACGGTCGCGGTGAGCTGCTCCATACTCGCTGCCGTCTCTTCCAATGCCGCCGCTTGCTGTTCGGTGCGGGATGACAAATCAGTATTACCGGCTGAAATCTCAGCGGCACCGTGATAAATACCGTCGGTACTGCTACGAATCGTCTGAACCGTGTTCACCAGACTGGTTTGTACATCGCGCAAAAGCGGAAATAACCGCCCAACACAGTTTCGACCAAAATCGGCGATAGGCTGACCAAGCTGACCGGAAGCAATCACCCGGAAATGCTCGCGGATCTCATCCAACGGGCGCACCAGGTTCGCCACCAGATAACGATCCGTCGCTAATAAAATCAACAAGCCAGCAACCAAAGCAGAGATAAGCGTGACGCTACTCACTTTTGTCAGATGTGAGAATTGTTCTTTAGCCACCCCGATAGCTTTTGATGCCGACTGATTAAAGCTTTCTGCCACGGAACCATATTGGCGGCTCAAGGCAGGCACGGTTTTCTTGGCCAATTCTTGATACGCGGCACTATTGTTATCCATCGCGGCCTGATAAAGCGGGGTAACACCCTGTTCAATTAATCCGCTCCATCCATCAATAACCCCAGTGACTAGTACAGGATCAATTTGTGCATGGTCGACAGCTTTAAACTCTGCCAGTTTTTTTTTCAAATTCTCCAGGGCGACATTCGATGATTTCAGTTCTTTGTCTGCATCCGCGATATTACCGCTTTGGCGATAATCCACTGAGCGGGCAAGCCGTGTCACCATACGGAAATACTGATCGGTTCCCTGATTCACCAAATTCATGTTTTCTACCAATACACTGTTCGCATTGGATGATTGTGTTAATTGATTCAGTGATAGCAATGTATAAGCTGATACGCCGCCCCAGAGCAGGCAAAATATGCCAAGAACCCAAAGTAAAGCCACCCTGATGCTAATATTTTTTAAAAACTGCATGTGCGTTCCCCTTATATAACGGATGATTGCCGTTAGAGACTCTGGTGTTATTTGATGACCGAAAAGCAGTAAAGTACGTCCATACAGCTAACGATAGCTCCTTTACCGGCAGACTTTCATCTGACGAATTTCCCCTGGCACCGCAAATTGCAACCATTCGGCTACACAACGGTTATCGGCAACGGCGTTGTAAGGTTGAGTGACTCGCGAAAATTTAATATCGCATAAACTTGATATCAGCCTGATGCTGTTTTCTGGCATTATGTTGCCCTATCGAAATGTGCTATATTATTGGGCATAACGCGCAAAAATCAGCATAACCATTTGAATTTAAAAGGTATTAAGTTATATGGCAACTGTAGGCATTTTCTTTGGCAGCGATACTGGCAATACTGAAAACATTGCCAAGATGATCCAAAAGCAACTGGGCAAAGAGGTTGCTGAGGTTCATGACATTGCCAAAAGCAGTAAAGAAGATTTAGAAGGCTTCGATATTCTGCTGATCGGTATTCCAACCTGGTATTACGGTGAAGCGCAGTGTGACTGGGATGATTTCTTCCCAACCCTGGAAGAGATCGATTTCAACGGCAAGCTGGTTGCATTGTTCGGTTGCGGTGATCAGGAAGATTACGCCGAGTATTTCTGTGATGCGATGGGCACAGTGCGCGATATCATCGAACCGCGTGGCGCTGCTATCGTCGGTCACTGGCCAACCGCAGGCTACCATTTTGAAGCCTCTAAAGGCCTGGCTGATGACGACCACTTTATTGGTCTGGCAATCGATGAAGACCGTCAGCCAGAGTTGACCAATGAACGTGTTCACGCTTGGGTAAAACAGATCAGTGAAGAACTGAATTTGGCCGAGATCGTCGGTTAATTTGGTATATCGGAAACGCTGTGATGGTGTCTTTTATATACAATCAGGCGTTTCCGCCCTTTTTTAAGCACGCTTGCTTCGCGTAAAATAACCTCTTTCGCCCTGAATAGCCCACCAAACATGTGTGGCTATGTCTGCCGGGTAAATTTGCTTTGTTAAGCGGCCCACAAATCCGCACCATCATCGGTGTAAAATGAAAATAAACGGCTACAAATTTGTAACTTTATTTGTAGCCACTGTACACTTGAATGATGTGTTATCCCCATTCCTCAACACACTGCATGATTAATCTTACAAAGTGTGCAATTATAACTTTGTTAACAACCACGGTTTTCATTTGGGGCTAGCAGTTCTATAATGAGACGCAATTGAGAATATTGCGCCACGGATGTCATAGGCTGAACAGCCTTAATTTGAATCGATAGTAATAGGACTGAATCCGCATGACTGACAACAACAAAGCCTTAAAAAACGCAGGCCTTAAAGTAACACTGCCCCGGCTCAAAATTCTGGAAGTGTTGCAAAACCCAGCGTGCCATCACGTCAGCGCGGAAGATCTTTATAAAAAGCTGATCGATATCGGAGAAGAGATTGGTTTGGCAACGGTTTACCGTGTGCTGAATCAGTTTGATGATGCCGGTATTGTTACCCGCCATAACTTCGAAGGCGGCAAATCAGTCTTTGAGCTGACGCAACAACATCACCATGATCACCTTATCTGTCTGGATTGCGGCAAAGTGATCGAATTTAGCAATGAATCGATTGAATCGCTGCAACGTGAAATTGCTAAACAACACGGTATCAAACTGACCAATCACAGTCTGTATCTGTACGGCCACTGTGAATCCGGTGATTGCCGTGAAAATGAGTCAGCTCACGACAAAAGATAATGCTGTTTTATCGCGTTAACTTATAAAGATTTTTAAGCACTGCTGAAATATACAACCCGCAATATGGCCGCCTTTCCCGCATGTAACCCGAGATTAGCTCGGTGGGGAGTCAGGTGGTCATTCTTATTTATACCCTTATCCCTTAGTTACTCTCATTCATCCTATGAACCAGCGCAAGTGCTGCTCAAAATAGTTTATAACCAATTTGTTATTCGCTGGCGGCCTACCTGCAATGACTTTGGGTATAGACCTTGCGGCCTGCATAAATTTAACGCAAAAAAAACCCCGGACTCGCCGGGGGAAAGCTATCAACTCAACTTCATTTAATCGACAATTCGTTGAGCTACAAATAAATCAAACAGGGGGTACATCAGACACAGCACTTACAAAGCATCAAACTTTAACCGGTTCAACGCGGCTACTGCGTTTGCCATCCGGGCTGGTCGAGCGGATCAACACCTCACCACTGACCTTAGGCTGCGCGTTGACATCATACTTCTGCCACTGCTTACCACCATCAGTTGAATACTCGATAATCAAGCCAGGCAGAGAGATATTGGCTTCCAACAGCCCGGTAACAATCCGCGCTCCCGGAACCGGCAAGCGATATGACACACCCGCTTTATCCAGTTTTGCCAGTTCGCGCTGGCCCATGATGTTGGCAAAACGCTGCCAGTCACTGTCCAATGCTTTGGTATCAACCCAGTGTGTTTCGCCACCTTTATACTCGCGACCCGCTTGATAGGTCTGCTCCCATGATGCGCGATGCCAGGCACGCTCAGCCAATGGCAACACCCGTGGGAAGATCATGTATTCCATCTGCTCATCAGTACGGACGGTTTCATTCCATGACTGACCAGAGATACCCTGTACACCCGGCCACGCTTTATCGCTCTTCGCGCTAAAGTGATTGCCGTCGCGATCCACGGAGGTTTCAGCGTTTTGCGGCATGTTATTGGGAGCGAAACTAAAGACCTTAGCCTCATCAGTGAAGCGCGTTGCCCAGTAGTAGCCGCGTTCATTCGGATTAACTTCATATGGCATATCGAAATAGACATAATCTGGATTGGAAGCTACAACTTCATAGCCTTTATTGGCCCAATCATTGATAGAATCAGCCCCGCCCCAGTAGAGGGTATCCCAGAAGTTGACGCCAACACGTTTGGTCGCAAACGCTTTGGCATCTTTCGCGTCTTTCAAACCATCCTGCCAGGCTTGCATCTTCTCGATACCGTGAGCATTGACCATCTTGCTGACTTCAATAGCGAAGTAGCTGGAAAGGTGCTCAACATCCTGAATCTTGCCTTGCTTAACCATGTCCTGACAGACCTGAGACTTGGCCCACGGCTTATCTTCAACACTCTTATCGATAATGCCCTTACCTGGTTCGATTGGGCCACCTTTGTCCTGGAACCCCGCCCCCAGACGAATGTTTTTCGCTTCATCACCGCCAAAGTGCCAGGTGGTCAGCGGCATTCCCGCGTCTTTATGCATCTGAGCCATTTCGCCAATCACTTTATCGACAAAGCGTTTGGACGAGTCCAGACATGGATTCAGATAGCTTTTGCGCTCATAGAACTGCACCGAGGTAGTATTAGAGTCATCCGTCGGGTCAACCAAGCGGAATTCGTTGGCTTCTTTTTCCTTACCCTGCTTCATCAGATTGTTGTAGCGCGCTTCCATCGAAACCACCGCTGCACGGGCATGTGCTGGCATATCAATCTCAGGAATGACATCAATCTGGCGCGCCTTAGCGTATTGCAAGATCTCAATATAATCGTCACGGGTAAAATGACCACTGCCCAGATTATTGCTATCCGGGCCAGAACCCAGTTGTGGCAACAGACAGGTGGTTTCAGTCAAGTCATGACAACGCTTACCACCGACATCCGTCAGTTCCGGCAAGCCTGGAATTTCAATACGCCAGCCTTCATCATCACTCAGATGGAAGTGGAATTTGTTCAGCTTATAAGCTGCCATCTGATCAAGCAGGCGCAGCACTGCATCTTTGGTTTTGAAGTTACGGCCCACATCGAGGAAAACACCACGGTATTCAAAGCGTGGTGCATCTTTCGCCTCAAGAGTAGCAATGTTCTTACTGCCGTCCGTCGGAACCAGAGAAAGGATGGATTGCAGACCATAGAATACGCCGGTTGGATCAAAACCAATCACCTGTGCGCCTTGCTCGCCAATATTCAGCTCATAAGCACCAGAAACCGCTAAATCACCTTTAAAAGCGGTGGGTTGAACCCCTGTTTTTATTGGGTAACCCGTCGCGTTCATCTTCAGCCCGAGTAACTCAAAGCGCTGCTGTACCGCCTTAGCAGCCGGTTTGGGTAACGCGTTCAGATCCAGTGCCACACCGTTACTCAAATCGATATCTTGTTGATAAACCTTAACATCCATTGGCGTCGGGATGATTTGCCCACGCAAGTTAGCCGCCGATAACGTTTTTACCGTTTCATTTTTGATAAAACGTGATTCTGGCGTCATCAGCACGTTATTGTCGTCTTTGGTGCGCTTCCACTGCGAGTCAGTAAACGGTGTCAGATATTCACTAATATCTTCAGTATCGGTATTTTTCAGGATTTTTG
Source organism: Yersinia aldovae ATCC 35236 (assembly GCF_000173735.1). Lineage (GTDB taxonomy): Bacteria > Pseudomonadota > Gammaproteobacteria > Enterobacterales > Enterobacteriaceae > Yersinia > Yersinia aldovae. Next base: position 52,468 of record NZ_ACCB01000008.1, read on the forward strand.
GCTTGGCATCGCCAGAAGTCGCGTACCAGCGTGGCATAAAATCAGTGTCAAACAACTGCCAGTACTCACCGGTGATGGGGATTTCAACGGCCTGATTGGCAGGGAAACCCGTAAATTTGGCCGTGGGTTCAATCTTATGCAGATCACCGGTTAGGTGAGTAATTTTAAACTGGCTGTTATCTACCGTCAGGATTTGGCGGATGCTGTGGAAGTAAATAGCCCAATCCTGGCCTTTGATTTCATCTCCCGTATTGGTCAGAGTAATAACTAACTTATTACAAGATGCCCAATCAGCCCCCAGCTTGGCACAATCCACACCATTTTCAGCAGCGCGGTTATCTAACAGTTTATAGTTAACGTTTAATGCACTGAGCTGGTCAACAGTCTGCTGATGGGTGGCATCCGCTTGTGCATATCCCATCAAACCAAAAGTCGCGGTTATCGCCGCCAACGCATTTAATCTAAATTTGTTCATCACTAACCTCGTCCGTAATGGTTATTGGCTATTGCCCTAATTACTTATAGTTTAATTACTGCGACTCGTACTGCTGGCGGCTGAGTTATTGCTGCGAATTTCCTGCCACAGCTTGCCACATTGCTCGTTATAAGCCTGGCCATTGCCAGTATGAGCCGCATCAATGCAACGTTGGTAATCCAATACCCGTACCGTTTCTTTGTCAGTAAAGGCTTGATGTGCTTTTTCTTGTTTCAAGACATTCAACACCGCTTTGCAAGGGATCAGCCTTTCCGGTTGACCTTCGCTGGCCGTCATACAGGCGCTGTAGGCTTGCTTGAGTTGGCTATCTTCCGACTGAACAGGCTGTTGTGGTGCACAGGCACTTAATCCCAACACCGCAGCAATAATAAAAAGCGTTTTCTTCATGGCAGGCACTCCATAATCCCCAGCATCACTGCCAGAGTGGGTTTATCAGGATCAGAAGATGGTAAATGGCGCAATCACGATGAATTTAACGTCTTTTTCATCCTGGAATACGTTACCGAAACCACCGCCATAGCTTGGGATATTGGTGTGGTTGTCGTACATGGTGTAGTGCAGTTTGAACAGCGTGCCTTTCGCACGGCCTTCTTGCAGGGTGTAGAGGACGTCAAAGTTCCATGCGGATTCTTTCAAACGGGTATTCTGGTCAAACTTCGGATTGGTGCTTGGTTTCGCATCCCAGCCATAAGCATAAGAGGTTCCAACCGCCCACCCTGCCAGATTCCAGTTTTTCAAGTCATACATCACGCCACCGAACAGCGCTTTTTCGCCGTTGGCGTTAAAATCAGAACGGGAATCCCACCAAACATCCAGGCGACCATTAGATGAAGCATAGCCCGGTGTCATACGTTGCAGGAAGTAGCCTTGATTACCGTCGGCTTTAGCCCAGGTTCCTTCCAGACGCAGATCGAATGGCCCGGTGGTGTAACCCAGTGTCAGTGCCTGCAACCATGCCAAACCGTCATAAACATCATTGATATTACTGGCACCGCCATCCACTTTATCTTTAGCACCGTAGAATTGGTAAGAAGTCCGCAGATCATTGCCCGCAACCGGGAAAGCATAAGAGGCTTTCGCAAAGTATTGGTCCATATAATCTTTAGCCTGACCGAATGCCGCTTCCATCACCAGTTTGTTTTTGAAGTCGTATTTAGCACCGATTGAGTGCAAGTAACTGACACCGGTCAAACCATCAGCCTGACGGAAGTTGTACATGTTCTGATACCACGGTGCTTTATATTCATCAGTCCACATGTAAGACATGGACAGTGCGCCCGCCGTATCAAAATCAAATTTCGCGCCGCCTTCCGCACCACGATAGGTCCCTGGCATAAAGCTCCAGTGCGGAGCCAGCAAGGTCTGGCCAGTCGGTTGGATATAACCCCCACGCGCCCAAAAATCGCCTAACTTAAATTTGGCAGCCGCTTTATAAACACTGACACCGCTCTTATCACCAGTCCACTTTTCGTCCCAACGGGTTTTGGCATCACTGAAACCAATTTCGTTCGGAGCAGCAGGGCCACTGTTGCTCATTTCAACCGCGCCAAACGCAGCCAGATCGATACCAAAGATGTCTGCCGCATAACCCGACGAGAAATCCAGATTGGCGTTAAATGTGGAGTGATGTAGGTTGGCAACGTATTTACCATATTCAGCACTTCCCGGCGTTAAATCCTTACGGTCACGCTGACGCTGCCAATAGTAAATACCGCCGGTCAGCGACGAATCATCAATAAAACCTTCAGCCTTGGCTTCTGGGGCTGCCATGAACCCCGTTCCTAACAATGCGCCCACGACGGCGAGCGCTAATGTTTTACGTTTTACATCGTGCGTAACCATAAGAAAAAAATCCTCTTTGACATCACATTTAAAGTGCGCCCTCTGTGTCCACCACAGCTCACAGGTGCCGCCTCAAAAAAAACCTAAATAGGTAAAATTTCTTGCCCGGAAGAAATTTCCGTTAGCAATTAGTTTTCAAAAAAACAATTTCGACAAAACAATTTTCAATAAAACAAACTCGTGCTGATGTGTTGCTGTAATACAGACTATTTTTCGCGACGCGAATTATCAATCAAAAATAAAGCTAACTTTTCAAAGTATGACAATGAGCACATAATTGTGAAAAATATTACCAAGTTCACAAAAGCTTAAAAAACAATGCATAGCATCCTTTTTTTGGCAAAAATAGTCTCTCATTGACATAATTGAATGGTTTCAGCTCGCACAATAAAATGTGATTTTTTTATTAAGATGAAGGTTTTTTATTCAGTTAATTTGCAAAGCGAATGTTTAAGAAAGACTTACAGTGAGTCACCTGGCGGGGAAGAAAGAGGTTAATAGGCCGTGATTGACCATGAGGTAATGCCGAGAGTAATGGAAAAGGAAATGCTCATTAGAGTTTAGTAAAATAAACTATTTCACGTTTTTAGGGGGTAAAAAAGGCGTGGACTAAGCCACGCCTTTTAGGGTTATTTGATACGTTAAAGCTTAGTTTGCCGCTTTAGCCGCCCAGGTGTCACGCAAGCCTACAGTGCGGTTAAACACTAAAGCATCTGGGCGTGAATAGTGGCTGTCAGCGCAGAAATAACCTTCACGTTCAAACTGGTAGGTTTTTTCTGGGTTCGCATTTGCCAGGCTCGGCTCAACAAAGCCCTGACGGATAACTAAAGATTCCGGGTTAATCGTCGATAAGAAGTCATCCGCCGCCGCCGGGTTTGGCACACTAAACAGGCGATCATATAAACGAATTTCCGCAGGCAGTGCATGAGCCACTGAAACCCAGTGAATAACGCCTTTCACTTTACGGCCATCGGCAGGATCTTTGTTGAGTGTTTCTGCATCAAAGCTGCAATAAAGTGTCGTAACATTACCTTCGGCGTCTTTCTCAACACGCTCGGCTTTGATGACATAAGCATTACGCAGGCGCACTTCTTTACCCAGCACCAGACGCTTATATTGCTTATTAGCTTCTTCACGGAAATCAGCACGATCGATATAAATTTCACTATCAAACGGCACCTGACGGGTACCCATATCTGGGTTATTTGGGTGATTTGGCATGGTGAGCCACTCTTCCCCAGCAACCCGGTTTTCGATAACCACTTTGATAGGGTCAAGCACCGCCATCGCCCGCGGCGCATTTTCGTTTAAATCGTCACGGATACAAGATTCCAGCGACATCATTTCAACGTTGTTATCCTGCTTGGTCACACCGATACGACGGCAGAATTCACGGATAGAGCCAGCGGTGTAGCCACGGCGACGCAAGCCAGAGATAGTCGGCATACGTGGGTCATCCCAGCCCTCTACCACCTTCTCGGTCACCAGTTGGTTCAGCTTGCGCTTAGACATGATGGTGTATTCGAGATTCAGGCGAGAGAACTCATACTGACGCGGATGACATTCAATGGAAATATTATCCAGCACCCAATCATACAGACGGCGGTTGTCCTGGAACTCCAGCGTGCAAAGTGAATGGGTGATCCCTTCAATCGCATCGGAAATGCAGTGGGTGAAGTCATACATCGGATAGATGCACCACTTGTTACCTGACTGATGATGCTCAGCGAATTTAATACGATATAGCACAGGATCACGCATTACGATAAATGGTGATGCCATATCAATTTTAGCGCGTAGGCAAGCTGTACCCTCCGCAAAGCCACCGTCACGCATTTTTTCAAACAGTGCCAGATTCTCTTCAATGCTGCGGTCGCGGTATGGGCTGTTTTTACCCGGTGCGGTCAATGTGCCGCGATATTCACGCATCTGTTCAGCACTCAGCTCATCGACATACGCCAGGCCTTTGTTAATCAGCTCTACTGCGTACTGATACAGTTGATCGAAGTAGTCTGAGGAGTAACGTATATCGCCGCTCCAGGTGAAGCCTAGCCACTCTACGTCGTGTTTAATTGACTCAACAAACTCCACATCTTCTTTCACTGGGTTGGTGTCATCAAAACGCAGATTACATTGGCCCTGATAGTCTTGGGCAATGCCAAAATTCAGACAAATAGATTTTGCATGGCCGATATGCAGATAGCCGTTTGGCTCTGGCGGAAAGCGGGTATGAACCGATGTATGTTTGCCGCTGGCTAAATCTTCGTCAATAATCTGACGGATAAAATTACTCGGGCGGGCTTCTGCCTCACTCATTGTTCTTTTCCTCAATGCAAACGCAACAAATATAACCGCATATTTACCTAATAGATTTCAAGATGCAGGAAGGCGGCAAACGAGAAAATCCCGATGAGCTTACATAAGTAAGTGATTCGGGTGACAAATCTGTCTGGAGCAGATTTGAACGCTGCTTGCAGCGGCCTCGCAGAGGCGAGGCCCAGGGATGGGCTGAGTAATGAGCGCAGCCAACACACCTGCAACTTGAAGGATGACAGGTATAATCCAACAAGCCCGGCCCGGAAACAACCGTTTGTTACCGTAAACAAAACAAAAAAACGGGAAGAGATTGCTCTCCTCCCGCTACTTTGATTAAAACTCAGGCCAGTGACTCAGTACATCAGCACTTTTTCACTGAGAATCTTAAACTGATTATTTACCCTGAATCTCAAACAACGGGCTTTGACCGGCAACCACAGAGCTGCCTGCCAATATTGAAATACCGGCATAATCATCAATATTACTGACCACAACTGGGCTAATCATTGAACGTGCATTCGCATTCAGATAAGCCAAGTCCAGCTCCAATACCGGCTGACCGGCAACCACGGTGGCACCCTCTTCAACCAGACGGGTAAAGCCCTGACCATTCAGTTTCACCGTATCAATCCCGATATGAACCACGATTTCAGCACCGGTTTCAGTTTCCAGGCAGAACGCATGGTCAGTATTGAAGATTTTCACGATAGTGCCGCTGGCCGGAGAAACCACGGTTTTATCGGTAGGACGAATAGCCACACCTTCACCAACGGCTTTGCTGGCAAAAGCTTCGTCAGGCACCTGATCCAATGCCACAACATCACCGGTAATCGGTGAAACCAGTATCAAAGAGGCACTCTTGCTGGTGTTAGCCGTATTAACCACAGCCTGAGGTTTGGCGGCAGGTGCTGCGCTACCGGTTGTTGCAGGAACCGGCCCACCGGCCAATACTACACGCATTGCCGAGGCAATCAGTTCCGCACGCGTCCCGACAATCACCTGTACACTTTGTTTGTTCAGACGAATAACCCCTGAAGCACCGAGGCGTTTAGCCACGCTATCATTCACCAGTGCAGAATCTTTCACATTCAAACGCAGACGGGTGATACAAGCATCAATCCCAGTCAGGTTGTCTGAGCCGCCGATAGCACCGATATAACGACGTGCCAGACCATTAATTTCACTTTCGTTGACTTCCGCAGTGTTATTAACATTGACGTCATAACCATCTTCCTCACTGCCTTCTACCGCCAGTTCGCGGCCTGGAGTCAGTAAGTTGAATTTCTTGATAGTGAAACGGAATACCACATAGTAAATGGCGAAGAACACCAAACCTTGTGGGATCAGCATGTACCAGTGAGTTGCCAGTGGATTGCGCGAAGAAAGCACCATATCCACCAGACCGGCGCTGAAACCAAAACCGGCAATCCAATGCATACTGGCGGCGATGAACACGGAAATCCCAGTCAACACGGCGTGGATAAAGTACAGCACCGGTGCCACGAACATGAAGGAGAACTCAAGAGGTTCGGTGATACCGGTGAAGAAAGCAGCAAATGCCCCCGCCATCATGATACCCGCCACTTTCGCTTTGTTTTCCGGACGTGCACAGTGGTAAATCGCCAACGCGGCACCCGGTAAACCGAACATCATAATAGGGAAGAACCCTGCCTGATAACGGCCCGTGATACCGACCACCGCTTTACCGGCGTCAATAGACTGTTGGCCACCCAGGAAGTTAGGAATATCGTTAATGCCGGCAACGTCAAACCAGAACACCGAGTTCAGGGCGTGATGCAAGCCGACGGGGATCAGTAAACGGTTGAAGAAGGCATAGATACCAGCCCCCACAGACCCCATGTCTTTGATATATTCACCGAAAGTCACCAACGCATTATAAATCAACGGCCAGACATACATCAGAATGAAGGCAACAGCGATCATCAGGAAGGAGGTCAGAATCGGAACCAGACGGCGGCCACTAAAGAAGGAGAGTGCTTTTGGCAGTTCAACGCTACTGAAACGGTTGTACAGTTCAGCAGAGATGATACCGACCAGAATACCCACAAACTGGTTATTGATTTTGCCGAATGCAGCAGGAACCTGATCAACCGGGATCTTCTGAATCATCGAAACCGCGGCTGGCGAGCACAGCGTGGTCAATACCAGGAAACCGACAAAGCCCGTCAGTGCCGCAGCACCGTCTTTGTCTTTTGACATACCATAAGCCACACCAATGGCGAACAGCACAGACATATTGTCGATAATAGCCGCACCGGACTTGATGAATAATGCCGCGAGCGCATTATCACCCCCCCAGCTTACCGGGTCGATCCAATAACCGACACCCATCAAAATCGCGGCTGCCGGCAGTGTGGCCACAGGGACCATCAACGCCCGACCCACTTTTTGCAAGTAACTAAGAATATTCACTTTTCCCCCTATTCGTCCGATATCGGACCCTTTAAGTAGTTTATTTAATTGACTCACTACCTTTTAGAAAAACGCATGGTTCACTTTTATTTATTTACTGTGTGTATTGCTCATTATGGAGTGTAAAAAAATTATTTCGTAACGCAAATTAAAACCCCCTATTTTGTGATAAATGTCACCAAAAAACAGTGAAAAAGCACCAATTCACTAGCCATGATACAAAACTTATTTTATCATTCGAAAAATGAACAAAGCATTGTATCAACGCATGAGTCAAAATCTGAGTTACGCTTAGCTGAATGACTCAAACCGCGTAGAGTATAGTCACTATTCGCAATCACAGAGGTGCAAGATGAGACTTATCCCACTGAAAAACACCACAGAAGTTGGTAAATGGGCCGCAAGACATATTGTTAACCGCATCAATGCATTTAAACCGACGGCTGAACGCCCGTTTGTACTGGGCCTGCCAACCGGCGGCACACCGATGGAGGCGTACAAGCACCTGGTTGCCCTGCATAAAGCCGGGGAAGTTAGCTTCAAGAATGTTGTGACCTTCAACATGGATGAATATGTCGGGCTGCCTAAAGAACATCCGGAAAGCTATTACACCTTCATGCACAGCAACTTCTTTAATCATGTTGATATTCCGGCTGAAAACATCAACCTGCTGAATGGTAATGCCGCTGATATCGATGCCGAATGCCGCCGTTACGAAGAGAAAATTAAGTCTTACGGCAAAATTCACCTGTTCATGGGTGGCGTGGGCGTTGACGGCCATATCGCATTCAATGAACCTGCGTCCTCTTTGGCCTCCCGCACTCGTATCAAAACCCTGACGCAAGAAACCCGTATCGCGAACTCACGTTTCTTTGGTGGTGATGCAAACCTTGTGCCGAAATATGCACTTACAGTAGGTGTGGGGACATTGCTGGATGCGGAAGAAGTGATGATTTTGGTGACCGGCCACGGTAAAGCACAAGCCTTGCAAGCGGCGGTCGAAGGGAGTATCAACCACATGTGGACCATCAGTTGCCTGCAACTACATGCCAAAGCCATCATGGTGTGTGATGAACCTTCAACAATGGAATTAAAGGTTAAAACCGTAAAATACTTCCACGAATTGGAAGCCGAAAACATCAAAGATCTGTAATAGTCATCAGGGGGCTAAGATGTACGCTTTAACTCACGGTCGTATTTATACCAGCCATGAAGTACTGGATAATCATGCTGTTATCGTGGCTAACGGATTGATCGAACGTATCTGTCCTGCCGATGAACTTCCGGCTGGCATTGAGGTACGCGACTTGGGTGGTGCCATTCTGGCCCCCGGTTTTATTGATGTGCAGTTGAATGGCTGCGGTGGTGTGCAATTCAATGATTCACTTGAAGCCATCAGCGAAAAAACGCTGGAAATTATGCAGCGCGCGAATGAAAAGTCAGGATGCACCAGCTTCCTGCCGACACTGATTACTTGCAGTGATGAATATATGAAGCACGGCGTTGATGTCATGCGCTCATATCTGCAAAAAAATCAGCATCAGGCTATCGGCCTGCATCTGGAAGGGCCTTATATCAGCCCACAGAAAAAGGCACCCATAACCCGGCGTTTATCCGTAAGCCCAGTGCTGAAATGATTGATTATCTGTGTGCCAATACCGATGTGATTACCAAGCTCACTCTGGCACCGGAAATGGTTGACGCTAAATATATTCGTCAATTGACCGAGGCTGGCATTCTGGTTTCTGCCGGTCACTCGAATGCCACCTACCCGCAAGCCCGCAAAGGCTTTGCCGCCGGTATCCGTTTCGCGACGCACCTTTATAATGCAATGCCGTATATCTCAGGGCGCGAGCCAGGTTTAATTGGTGCAATTTTCGATACACCGGAAGTCTATACCGGCGTAATCGCGGATGGCTTACATGTCGACTGGGCCAATATCCGCAATGCCAAACGCATCAAAGGTGACAAGCTGGTACTGGTTACAGATGCCACCGCACCGGCTGGCGCTGAAATTGATCAATTTATTTTTGCTGGTAAAACAATATACTATCGCGATGGCTTATGTGTGGATGAAAACGGCACCTTAAGCGGTTCAGCTCTGACCATGATCGAAGCGGTACAAAATAGCGTCGAACATGTTGGTATCGCGCTGGATGAAACACTGCGTATGGCGACACTTTATGCGGCCCGCGCCATTGGCGTGGATAAGCAGTTAGGGAGTATTGAAGTCGGCAAAGTTGCCAACCTGACTGCCTTTACCCGCGATTATAAAATCACTAAAACCATCGTTAACGGCAACGAGGTTTTAAAATAAGCGAGTAATTGTATTGATGAGCACTGGCGGACAGTCACAAATTGGTAATGTGGACCTTGTTAAGCAACTCAATGGTGCCGTTGTTTATCGGCTAATTGACCAACAAGGCCCGATATCGCGTATTCAAATTGCCGACCTCAGCCAGCTCGCCCCCGCCAGTGTCACCAAAATCACCCGCCAACTGCTGGAACGGGGGCTTATCAAAGAAGTTGACCAACAAGCCTCCACCGGCGGTCGCCGAGCCATATCGATAGTCACCGAAAATCGTCAATTCCACACGGTTGCTGTTCGTTTAGGCCGCCACGATGCGACTATCACCCTGTTCGATATGAGCGGTAAATCGCTGGGTGAAGAGCACTATGCGCTGCCTGAACGCACGCAAGAAACGCTGGAACACGCCCTATTCAATATTATCAGTCAGTTCATTGAGGCTTATCAGCGCAAATTAAATGAACTGATTGCGATCGCCGTTATCCTCCCCGGTTTGGTTGAGCCAAGCAAAGGTATCGTGCGCTATATGCCACATATCAGCGTCAACAACTGGCCATTAGTCGAAAATCTGCAAAATCGTTTTAATGTTACCAGCTTCGTTGGTCACGATATTCGCAGCCTGGCACTGGCCGAGCACTACTTTGGTGCAACCCGTGACTGTGAGGATTCTATTCTGGTTCGTCTGCACCGCGGCACCGGTGCCGGTATCATTGTTAACAGCCAAATATTTTTAGGCAGCAACGGTAACGTGGGCGAAATCGGCCATATTCAAATTGATCCGCTGGGTGAGCGCTGCTATTGCGGCAATTTTGGTTGCCTCGAAACCGTGGCATCCAATGCCGCGATTGAAAACCGGGTGCGCCACCTGCTCACGCAGGGCTATCCGAGCAAACTGACGTTAGATGATTGCCATATCGCCGCCATCTGTAAAGCCGCTAACCGGGGTGACCTGCTGGCGGTTGAAGTGATTGAACATGTCGGCCGCTACCTGGGCAAAGCCATCTCAATTGCGATCAACTTATTTAATCCGCAAAAAGTGGTCATTGCGGGGGAAATTATCGAAGCCGAGAAAATTCTGTTGGCCGCCATTCAGAGTTGCATTAATACGCAAGTATTGAAAAACTTCCGCCAGAATCTGCCTATCGTCACGTCACAGCTAGATCACCAGTCAGCAATCGGTGCCTTCGCGCTGGCTAAACGCGCCATGTTGAACGGCGTTTTGCTACAACGTCTGCTGGAAAACTAATTCCTATATATTCTCAATAACTCGAGTTGCAGGAAGGCGACAAGCGCAAGACAAATGGGTTATAAACCATGTTGAGCAGCGCCTGCGCTGGCCCGTAGAATCAATAATCCCGATGAGTTGATGCCAATCAATGATTCGGGTGATAAATCTACCGGGAGCAGATTTGAACGCGGCTCGCAGCGGCCTGGTAGAGGTGAGACCTATCGATGGGCCGAGTAACGAACGCAGTCAACACACATGTAGCTTGAAAAATAACGAGTAAAGATAAGAAAGTGGCAGGGTTAGTTTCGCAATCTGCCATGTTATAGTGACTCATTGCTGCGGCTAAAAGAGTAATTTAAACAATGACAATTAAAAGTGTTATTTGCGATATCGATGGTGTGCTGTTACATGACAATATTGCAATTCCTGGTGCTAATGATTTCCTGGCCCGGATTCAAGAAGCCGGAATGCCGCTGGTTATTCTCACCAACTACCCATCACAAACCGCGCAGGATCTGGCTAACCGCTTCAGCTCTGCCGGGTTGGATGTACCAGAAAGTGCCTTTTATACCTCTGCAATGGCCACCGCCGATTTCCTGCGCAATCAGGAAGGCAAAAAAGCCTATGTGGTAGGAGAAGGCGCACTAGTACACGAATTATATAAGGCTGGCTTTACTATCACTGATATCAATCCTGATTTTGTGATTGTCGGTGAAACCCGCTCTTATAATTGGGATATGATGCATAAAGCGGCCTATTTCGTCGCCAACGGTGCGCGCTTTATTGCCACCAATCCGGATAGTCACGGTCATGGATTTGCACCAGCCTGTGGCGCATTATGCGCCCCGATAGAGAAAATCTCTGGCCGCAAACCATTTTATGTCGGTAAACCCAGTCCGTGGATCATTCGCGCCGCACTGAATAAAATGCATGCTCATTCAGAAAGCACCGTCATTGTGGGTGATAACCTGCGTACTGATATTCTGGCCGGTTTCCAGGCCGGTTTGAAAACGATTCTGGTGCTATCCGGTGTTTCAACGCTAACAGATATTGAAGCCATGCCATTTCGCCCGAACTACGTTTTCTCTTCCGTGGTTGATATCAATATTATCTAATCTCTGTTGGCGGCTCCGGTCGCCACTCCCTTTTTTGGTGCGGTGCACCAAAGTTTCTTGCCATTACGCCCTGTTTTGGCGCATTTTCTTTTATAGCCTTCGTCCTTAAAGCTACAGGGGCGTTAGCTGCGCGCACTCACCCAAATCACTTACTTGAGTAAGCTCATTGGGATTTGCTTGCTGGCCGCCTACCTGCAACGCCAAGTGCTTTGGGTATATGTTCTCATGAGAAAGTCCACTATAGCGGTGAATTCGGCACACGATAAATTGGCGTGTTTTTTGCATCAGGTTTATAAATCATTCGGATAACTGCACCTCATCACCGCCAAAGCAGAGACGTTAGGGAGATTATTATGTGTTCTATTTTCGGGGTTCTCGACCTTAAAACCGACCCCATTGAGTTACGCAAAAAAGCGCTGGAAATGTCACGTTTAATGCGACACCGTGGCCCGGATTGGTCAGGTGTTTGGGCTAACGATAAAGCCATTCTCGCCCACGAGCGTTTGTCTATCGTTGACGTCAATACCGGTGCTCAGCCCCTGCTTAATGCGGCTCACACGCACATTCTGGCAGTTAACGGTGAAATTTATAATCACCAGGCACTCCGTCAGCAATATGGTGACCGCTACGCCTTCCAAACCGGATCTGACTGTGAAGTCATTCTGGCGCTGTATCAGGAAAAAGGGTCTGAGTTCCTCGATGACCTGCAAGGCATGTTCGCTTTCGTCCTATACGATACAGAAAAAGATGCTTACCTGATTGGCCGCGACCATCTGGGTATTATCCCGCTGTATATGGGCCATGATGAGAACGGCAACATGTTTGTCGCCTCCGAAATGAAAGCACTGGTTCCGGTTTGCCGCACCATTAAAGAATTCCCGGCTGGCAGCTATCTGTGGAGTCAGGATGGGGAAATTCGCGAATATTATCATCGTGATTGGTTTGATTTCGATAATGTTAAAGACAACGTTACCGATAAAGTTGAGCTGGCAAACGCATTAGAAGATGCGGTTAAAAGTCATTTGATGTCCGACGTGCCTTACGGCGTACTGCTGTCTGGCGGTTTGGATTCCTCGGTTATTTCTGCCATTACCAAAAAATTTGCCGCCCGCCGGGTAGAAGATGACGAACGCAGTGAAGCCTGGTGGCCACAACTGCACTCTTTTGCTGTTGGGCTGATTGGTTCACCGGATTTACGTGCCGCGCAAGAAGTGGCAAACCATCTGGGCACGGTGCATCATGAAATTCACTTCACCGTGCAGGAAGGTCTGGATGCCATCCGCGATGTGATTTATCACATTGAAACTTATGATGTCACCACCATCCGCGCCTCAACGCCGATGTACTTGATGTCACGTAAAATCAAAGCGATGGGCATCAAAATGGTGCTGTCTGGTGAAGGATCTGACGAAGTGTTCGGCGGTTACCTCTATTTCCACAAAGCACCAAACGCCAAAGAATTACATGAAGAAACGGTCCGTAAGTTGCTGGCTCTGCATATGTATGACTGCGCCCGCGCCAACAAAGCCATGTCTGCCTGGGGGGTTGAAGCCCGCGTACCGTTCCTGGATAAGAACTTCCTTGATGTTGCGATGCGCATCAACCCACAAGACAAAATGTGCGGTAACGGTAAAATGGAAAAACATGTCCTGCGTGAATGTTTTGAATCCTACCTACCGCATAGCGTCGCATGGCGTCAGAAAGAGCAATTCTCCGATGGTGTCGGTTACAGTTGGATTGACACATTAAAAGAGAAAGCCGCAGAGCAAGTGACTGATCAACAAATGGAAACTGCTCACTTCCGCTTCCCGTACAATACGCCATCCTCTAAAGAGGGTTACTTGTATCGCGAAATTTTTGAAGAGTTATTCCCACTGCCGAGTGCGGCTGAGTGTGTGCCTGGTGGCCCATCAGTGGCTTGTTCATCGGCTAAAGCTATTGAATGGGATGAATCATTCAAAAGTATGGATGATCCTTCAGGACGTGCTGTTGGTGTGCATCAGGACGCTTATAAATAATCGAAAATGATGGTATGGCGCGAGTCTGCCTGCCTGCCCTGTCGGACTCTCAAGGCCACCCTCGGGTGGCCTTGTCTTTTGCTGGCAAATTCAACAATTAATCAAGATAACTGCTGCTTTAATCACCAGTCTGTTCACTCACCACACAAACGAACCCTTTCAGCGCTTTTTTGGGAAAAAATTAGTTGACGCAATTCGGCCATATACGCATAATGCGCCCCGCAACGCCGATGAAGGTTGTGCAGAAAAAAGATGGCTACGTAGCTCAGCTGGTTAGAGCACAGCACTCATAATGCTGGGGTCACAGGTTCGATTCCCGTCGTAGCCACCATCTTTTTTCATGTATGCGGGAGTGGCGAAATTGGTAGACGCACTAGATTTAGGTTCTAGCGCCGCAAGGTGTGCGAGTTCAAGTCTCGCCTCCCGCACCATTTTTATCGGTTGTCACAGTAGATGGGATATCGCCAAGCGGTAAGGCACCAGGTTTTGATCCTGGCATTCCCAGGTTCGAATCCTGGTATCCCAGCCATTTCTTTGAAATGGAATACTGTTAGACGGACGTTGTGTCTTGAACGTGCTAAATCAGTATAAAGAATTGTATTTCAGTTGGGATATCGCCAAGCGGTAAGGCACCAGGTTTTGATCCTGGCATTCCCAGGTTCGAATCCTGGTATCCCAGCCATACAATTTCCCAAAGTTAAAGATTTAAAGATGGCTACGTAGCTCAGCTGGTTAGAGCACAGCACTCATAATGCTGGGGTCACAGGTTCGATTCCCGTCGTAGCCACCATCTTTTGGGGTATCGCCAAGCGGTAAGGCACTGGATTCTGATTCCAGCATTCCGAGGTTCGAATCCTCGTACCCCAGCCAAATTTAGAAAAGCTCGCTTCGGCGGGCTTTTTGCGTTTTGGGATTTGGCTTGTTCGCGGCGATGAAATTTGCGTTTTGCTTTTCAATAAAAAAAGAAGCAGCGCGCTCGCAGCCGCCAGAAAACAACGCCCCTGGCGACAAGTGATTACAATCTCTACAGCCCTAATGCATACCTCAATGCACGCTCTTTCAACTTGCCCGCGCGTTGGGCGGCCATCAATGCCAGGTTACGCACAAATTTCACTGGCGGCAGGTCATTACTGAATGCGGTATAAAACAGATCCATGCCACTTTGCATCATCATATTATCGGTACGGCGGCGGCGCTGATAACGGAGTAACACCTGCTCGCTATACCACGGTTGCGCTAACTCACGCGCCTGATGAAGTACGTCCAACAACGCATCCACATCGCGATACCCCAAATTAACCCCCTGCCCAGCCAGCGGATTGATGGTATGGGCCGCATCCCCCAGTAATACCAAACCCGGCTGTACATAGTGCTGGGCGTGACGTCGAACCAGCGGGAAAGACCCTGCGGCAATGGCGTTAACAGCGCCCAAACGAGACGGAAATGCCGCTGCAATGGCTTGATTCAGTTGCGCCATTGGCATGGCCTGAAGCTGGCGGATACGCTGCGGGTTGTCGTACCAGACCAAGGATGCCCAGTTATTAAACAGCGGCAAGAACGCTCGTGGGCCTGTTGGGAAGAACTGCTGCCAGGTGGTGTCTTGTTGAGCGCTATCGGTTTCGACCGTGATTAACATGCAGGACTGGCGATACTGCCAACCACTGGTGCCAATCCCCGCCAACCGCCGTACTAACGAATTCGCACCATCGGCCCCCACCACTAAACGGCCCTGTATCTCTTGTTGAGCCTCTAATGTGATATTCCAGCACTCATCTACTCTGATCATGCTTTGCAGCCGTGACGGGCACAGCAGCGTCAAATTAGGGCATTCAGCCATCTGTTGCCATAACGCCAACTGCAAAACACGGTTTTCAACCATAAAGCCCAGTTCAGGCAGCGACAGTGATGCCGCATCAAATACCACCAGTGACCCTGGCTGCTCC
The DNA here is from genome assembly GCF_000173735.1 of Yersinia aldovae ATCC 35236. Classification (GTDB taxonomy): domain Bacteria; phylum Pseudomonadota; class Gammaproteobacteria; order Enterobacterales; family Enterobacteriaceae; genus Yersinia; species Yersinia aldovae. Next base: position 68,167 of record NZ_ACCB01000008.1, read on the forward strand.
CAGGTTTCCAATCGACGATAAGGGGCATAACGCATCTGTTGCACCCGCGCCCAAGCGCCAAGTTGCTTTAGCAATGACACCGAAGTGCAGCCAATGGCTGAGACGCGTAAATCAGGCGTACTCTCGGTGTCAAATGGTGCGGGGGCTTCATGTTCCAGTACGGCAACGGACCAACCCTGTTGTGCCAATCCCAATGCAGCGGCAGCACCTACCATGCCACCACCCACGACCACAACATCATAATTTGGTTGCGTTTTATTCATTTTCGCCATGTTTTAAAAGTTAAAATAACACCTGCACCGGCAAGCGTTTTGTTTGCGCTAAGTGTACCGGATTTTTCATCATTCAACAGGATAAGTAAGTTGTTCTGCGGTGGTCATCGCAACGCCAAATGACTACAATACCCCTTAACTACTGAGCCTTTGCGCCTGGCTAACAACGTGGAGCACCGCACCGAGCGATGTGATTTTGATGATGAATGACTTAATGACAAAAAAACTGCATATCAAAACCTGGGGCTGCCAGATGAATGAATATGATTCATCTAAAATGGCAGATTTGCTGGCCAGCACCCACGGTTACCAGTTAACGGCGATCCCGGAAGAAGCCGATTTACTGCTACTGAATACCTGTTCAATTCGCGAAAAAGCGCAAGAAAAAGTATTCAGTCTGCTTGGCCACTGGAAATTACTGAAAGAAAAGAATCCTAATCTGATCATCGGGGTTGGCGGGTGTGTCGCGTCGCAAGAAGGTGAGCATTTACGCCTGCGCGCACCTTGCGTTGATGTCATTTTTGGGCCGCAGACTCTGCACCGTTTGCCGGAAATGATTAACCACGTACAAGGCACTCACAGCCCGGTGGTAGATATCAGTTTTCCGGAAATTGAAAAGTTTGACCGGCTGCCAGAGCCACGAGCTGAAGGCCCGACTGCATTTGTCTCCATCATGGAAGGCTGCAACAAATATTGCACTTTTTGCGTGGTGCCATACACCCGTGGCGAGGAAGTCAGCCGCCCATGTGACGATATTCTGTTTGAAATCGCGCAATTAGCTGCTCAGGGTGTGCGGGAAGTGAATCTACTTGGTCAGAATGTAAATGCTTATCGTGGCGCAACTTATGAGGGTGACACCTGTAGTTTTGCCGAATTATTGCGGCTGGTTGCTGCTATTGATGGCATTGACAGAATACGTTTTACTACCAGCCATCCGATTGAATTTACTGATGATATTATTGAAGTGTACCGTGATACGCCGGAGTTGGTGAGCTTTCTGCATCTGCCGGTGCAAAGTGGTTCTGACCGCATCCTGACAATGATGAAACGCGCTCATACTGCACTGGAATACAAAGCGATTATCCGTAAACTGCGTCAGGCGCGGCCCGATATCCAGATAAGTTCTGATTTTATTATCGGTTTCCCCGGTGAAACTCAGCAAGATTTCGAGCAAACCATGAAACTGGTGGCAGATATTGGTTTCGATACCAGCTACAGCTTTATTTACTCTCCACGCCCCGGCACACCAGCGGCAGAATTGCCCGATGATGTCAGCGAAGAAGAGAAAAAGCAGCGGCTGCATATCCTGCAACAACGCATTACTCAGCAAGCAATGGGCATCAGCCGTGAAATGGTCGGTACTGTGCAACGAATTCTGGTCGAAAGCACATCGCGTAAAAATGTGATGGAACTGGCTGGGCGCACGGAAAATAATCGGGTCGTCAATTTTGCAGGTTCGCCGGAACTGATGGGTAAATTTGTTGATGTCGAGATTGTCGATGTTTATGCCAGCTCGTTGCGCGGGGCTTTGCTGCGTACCGAAGGCCAAATGGACTTGCGCATTCATGAATCACCGCAATCGGTGATTGCCCGTACCCGTAAAGAAAATGAGATTGGTGTCGGGCTTTACCAACCTTGAATTCCTGTGACTCGCACCAATATACACTTAAGTGCGTCTACGCAGGCACGGCATTGCCTGTTTTATTTGGCGAGCACGCTCATGCCATGAATAATTTTCAAATGACATGTATGATTGATGATATATAAGTGAATCATACAATGTGATCCAGAGGAACGCAGTGACTCAGAGAAACAGTTTGCACGTCGTGACACAAGAAATCTTGCTGGAACCTGCCGATAATCAGCGTCTGCTGAGTCTGTGTGGCCCTTTTGATGACAACATCAAACAGTTAGAGCGCCGATTAGGAATTGAAATTAATCGCCGTGATAACCGTTTTAAGTTAGTCGGTAAGAATATCTGTGTGGTTGCAGCGGCTGATATCCTGCGCCATCTGTATGTTGATACTGCTCCGATTCGCGGAGTTATCCCCGATATCGATCCCGAAGCGATTCACCTTGCGGTGAAAGAAAGTCGCGTGTTAGAGCAAACGGCCGAGAGTGTGCCGGATTACGGAAAAGCCGTAAACATTCGCACCAAGCGCGGGATGGTTAAGCCCCGCACGCCCAATCAGGCGCAATACATCGCCAATATTCTCGACCATGATATTACTTTCGGTATCGGCCCTGCCGGTACCGGGAAAACCTATCTGGCAGTGGCCGCAGCCGTTGATGCACTGGAGCGCCAGAATGTACGCCGTATTCTCCTGACGCGCCCCGCCGTTGAAGCGGGTGAAAAACTGGGCTTCTTACCCGGTGACCTCAGCCAAAAAGTCGATCCTTACCTGCGCCCGCTTTATGACGCGCTATTTGAAATGCTCGGTTTTGAGCGGGTTGAAAAACTGATTGAACGCAATGTGATTGAAGTGGCTCCGCTGGCCTATATGCGAGGACGGACACTGAATGATGCGTTTATCATTTTAGATGAAAGCCAGAACACCACCATCGAACAGATGAAAATGTTCCTGACCCGCATGGGCTTCAACTCTAAAGCGGTGATTACCGGTGATATCACACAAACTGACTTGCCACGTCATCAGAAATCTGGCTTGAGCCACGCCATCGAAGTGCTCTCTGAGGTCAAAGAGCTGAGTTTTAACTTCTTCCACAGTGAAGATGTGGTGCGCCACCCGGTGGTTGCTCGCGTGGTCATTGCTTATGAAGCCTGGGAAGCGGCAGAACAGAAACGCAAAGAGGCAATTGCCGAACAACGTAAGCGGGAAAATCATACCCCGTCTGAGCAGGAGGCTCCGTGAGCCAGGTTATTCTCGATTTACAAATTGCCTGCGCTGATAGCCAGGGTCTGCCCACAGAGGCCGATTTTCAACGCTGGCTAGAGGCTGTATTACCTCAATTTCAGGACGTCGCCGAAGTCACCATCCGCTTAGTGGATGACGCGGAAAGCCATGAGTTGAACCTAACCTATCGCGGCAAAGATAAATCAACCAACGTCTTATCTTTTCCTTTTGAGGCTCCGCCTGAAATTGAATTGCCACTATTAGGTGATTTAATCATTTGTCGCCAAGTGGTTGAGCAAGAAGCCATCGAACAAGAGAAAGCACTATTAGCCCATTGGGCGCATATGGTTGTTCACGGCAGTCTCCATCTGCTAGGGTATGATCACATCGTTGACGATGAAGCTGAAGAAATGGAGTCGATTGAGACTGAAATCATGCAAAGTCTGGGTTATCCGGATCCGTATATTTCAGAGAAAGACCCCGAATAAGCCCATCATACCGGGTGTTATAATGCCAGTTAATGAGGCAAAAAACTGTTGGCGGTGTGAATTTACCACTGCCGATAACATTTAATTTTATATGGGTAAACTTAACTAAAACGCCATGAGCGACGACCACTCACAAAACAACGATAGCCCCAGTCCCAAGAAAGGGTTCTTTACTCTTATCCTTAACCAGTTATTTCACGGTGAACCTAAGAACCGTGGTGATTTGGTAGAGCTTATCCGTGATTCTGAACAAAACGATCTGATCGATCCCGATACCCGTGACATGCTGGAGGGCGTGATGGATATCGCCGAGCAGCGCGTGCGGGACATCATGATCCCCCGTTCCCAAATGGTCACACTAAAGCGTAACCAAACGCTGGATGAGTGCCTGGATGTGATTATTGAATCTGCTCACTCCCGCTTTCCGGTGATTAGCGAAGATAAAGATCACATTGAAGGTATTCTGATGGCGAAGGACTTGCTGCCGTTTATGCGCACCGACTCCGAGCCATTCAGCATTGATAAAGTGCTACGGACGGCGGTCGTGGTGCCGGAAAGTAAGCGCGTTGATCGGATGCTAAAGGAGTTTCGTTCCCAGCGCTATCATATGGCAATCGTCATTGATGAGTTTGGCGGCGTTTCAGGGCTGGTGACCATTGAAGATATTCTTGAGCTGATCGTGGGCGAAATAGAAGATGAGTATGACGATGAAGAAGACCGCGATGTGCGTCAACTCAGCAAGCATACCTATACCGTTCGTGCGCTGACACAAATTGAAGATTTTAATGATGTGTTCACTACTCATTTCAGTGAAGATGAGGTCGATACGGTCGGTGGTTTGGTGATGCAGGCCTTCGGCCACTTGCCTGCTCGTGGTGAAGCCATTGAAATTGAAGGTTACTTATTTAAAGTTGCGATGGCGGATAGCCGACGTATCATCCAGGTTCATGTAAAGATCCCTGATGACGCTCCGCAACCCAAATTGGAAGAATAAATTCTCGATGCCTATTGCTTCATATCTCCAACGCCAGTGGGTTCGCGCCCCGCTGGCGCTATTGTTTGGTGCCTGCGGTACGCTGGCCTATTCGCCATTTGATAGTTGGCCTGCGGCCATTGTTTCACTGTTTGGTTTACTGAGCCTGACATTGAACCGCACCTCCAAACAAGCTACTTTTATCGGTTTCTGTTGGGGAATGGGGCTGTTTGGTAGCGGCACCAACTGGGTGTACGTCAGTATCTCCGAGTTTGGTGGTATGCCGACGGCGGTGAATATCTTCCTGGTGGTCTTACTGGCGGCATATCTCTCGCTCTACACCATGCTGTTCGCCGGTTTATTGGCCCGATTGTGCCCCAAAGCCACCTGGTGGCGGCTGGCGATTGCTGCACCGGTGTTGTGGCAACTGACTGAATTCCTGCGCGGCTGGGTATTGACCGGCTTCCCGTGGCTGCAATTTGGTTACAGCCAAATTAACGGCCCACTGCGGGGGATTGCTCCCATCCTTGGCGTCGATGGCATCACCTTTATGTTGATGGCAATCAGTGGGTTGTTGGTTTATGCCTGTTATCAACGTCGTGTGAGTGCGGCGGTAATCGCCCTCGCATTGTTGTTATTGCCGTGGCCGTTGCGTCAGGTTCAATGGTTCACACCGGAGCCTGAAAGAGCCGTCAAGGTAGCGATGGTGCAAGGTAATATCGCGCAATCAATGAAGTGGGACCCTAAAGTCCTGCTCTCAACTCTGCAAGTCTATCTGGATGAAACCCGCCCGTTTATGGGCAAAGCCCCGATCATTATCTGGCCTGAATCTGCCATCCCTGATATTGAAACCGATCAAACCGGCTTCCTGACAATGGTTGACGACCTGATGCGAGCCAATCACAGCAGCCTGATCACCGGTATTGTCGATGCCCGGCGGCGTCCTGAGGGCAAAGGTTACCACTTCTTCAACAGCATAATCGTGTTGGGGGATAAAGAGCCTTACCACTATCCGACTCAAAACCGTTACAGCAAACATCATCTGGTGCCATTTGGTGAGTTTGTGCCGCTAGAGTCACTGTTACGCCCCTTGGCACCGCTGTTTGATTTGCCTATGTCAACATTCAGCCGGGGTGATTATGTTCAACCACAGCTCAATGTGGCCGGATTCAACCTGACTGCCGCCATTTGCTATGAAATCGTGTTGGGCCAGCAAGTGCGCGATAACTTCCGCCCGGATACCAACTTCCTGCTGACCATCTCGAATGATGCCTGGTTCGGCCACTCCATCGGGCCGTGGCAACATTTCCAAATGGCACGTATGCGTGCACTTGAATTGGGCCGCCCTCTGCTACGCAGTACCAATAATGGCATCACTGCCGCCGTTGGGCCTAGTGGAGAAGTGCTGGCGCAGATCCCACAATTTACGCAACAGGTGCTGGAAGTTAAGGTTACACCGACTACCGGCGTCACCCCTTATGCCCGTTTTGGCTCGTGGCCGATGTGGATTATCACGCTGTTTCTGGGTGCGTTCACCCTGTTGTGCGTGATCCGTGGTCGTTTCGATAAAGAATAACGTAATATTCGGGCATGTTCTCTTCATGCCCGTTCATCTTGAGAGCCTTATGTCACTAAAGCCTGAATTTATCCTCACCAGCGAAGCTCAATTAAGCGAGCACTACGCCTTCCCTTTTGAAACGGTATTGAAGAAACAGATAGATCACATTGACGATTACGGCAAAAAACTTATCGCGGCGGCCCCTTTCGCTGTGCTGGGTACGATCGGCATCAATGGAATCGACTGCTCCCCGAAAGGCGGCGAGCCTGGTTTTATCCATGTGGAAGATCGTAAAACGCTAATGCTACCTGACCGCCCAGGGAATAATCGCCTGGATGGTATTCGCAATCTGCTGCATAACCCCGCTATCGGCATCTTGTTCCTGATCCCTAACTGGGCTGAGGGTTTTCGGGTGAATGGCCGTGCGAAGATCTCGGTCGATCCTGAGCTTTGTGAACGTTTTAGCCAAAATGGTCACCCTGCACGGAGTGTATTAGTGATTGAAGTTGATGAAGTTTTTATTCACTGTGGCCGCGCAATTACCTTTGCAGACCTGTGGAACCCAGAAAAACATGCCGGTAAAGAGAGCGTACCTACGGCGCTGGAAGTGTTTAAAGCTCATCTGGCTATCAATAACCAGCAACTGAGTTAACCCATCATTAAAGTCGCCTTTGGCAACTGACGAAACCCGCCCCATTAATAGCTTATAGCCCTGTTATATCAGGGCTATATTCCTCCATTTCAGCCATTACTGGCACAGACCTTGCATTGTTTATAACCCTATGGTGTTAGTTGGCGGTTTAAACCCGCCATCCTTGGGTTTGGCATTAAGCTTTGTACGGGTTTTAGGCAAACGCCGCTTTTGAATCTGAAATTACCCTTATTAGCCTGCACATTTACAGGGCTTACCCCGCACCACGAGAGTGCAGTTGTGTTTTATTGCCTCTATTTGGTGCGATTTGAGTCTCAAAAAACAAACATTTATTCAGCATTTACGTAACAATTGGCTATTTTATAAAGATAATCTGATACAAGTAACAGCGAAAATCCCTCGTTCGCCCACAAAGCGTCGGAGCACTAACAGAACTAATAAGACGATGTAAGGCGATTTTCACATTACGATTTTTTAACATCACAACATTGAGCAATAAAACAACCGCAAAGGAGTTGGACCATGCAAATGCGTAAATTGGCGTTAGCGTTACTGTTAGCTGGGATGGCAAGTAATGTAGCGCAAGCAGAAGAAGCGGCAACACAACCGGCAGCGAAAGCTGAAGTCTCCTCGGACACGCTGAAGAAGATTAAAGATAGTGGCGTTATCGTTGTGGGCCACCGTGAGTCTTCCGTTCCCTTCTCTTATTATGATAATCAACAGAAAGTGGTTGGTTATTCACAAGATTACTCCAACGTGATCGTGGAGGCGGTTAAGAAAAAACTTAATGCGCCAGACCTGCAAGTCAAACTGATCCCGATTACCTCGCAAAACCGTATTCCATTGCTGCAAAACGGCACGTTTGACTTCGAGTGTGGTTCCACTACCAATAACCTGGAGCGCCAGCAACAAGCCGCATTCTCTAATACTATTTTTGTGGTTGGCACCCGTTTGCTGACCAAAAAAGGCACTGAAGTTAAAGACTTCAAAGACCTGGCCGGTAAAGCGGTGGTTGTAACTTCTGGCACCACCTCTGAAGTGCTGCTGAACAAACTGAACGAAAAAGACAAAATGGACATGCGCATCATCAGCGCCAAAGACCACGGCGACTCTTTCCGTACCTTGGAAAGTGGCCGTGCAGTGGCCTTTATGATGGATGATGCGCTGTTGGCAGGCGAACGCGCTAAGGCCAAGAAACCAGATCAATGGGATATCGTTGGTACCGCGCAATCCCAGGAAGCTTACGGCTGCATGTTGCGTAAAAACGATCCAGCCTTTAAAACGCTGATGGATGAAACCATTGCTACGGCACAAACCTCAGGTGTGGCGGAGAAATCCTTCGACCGCTGGTTTAAAAACCCAATTCCACCGAAAAATCTTAACCTGAATTTCGCATTGTCTGACGAAATGAAGGCGCTGTTCAAAGCCCCTAACGATAAAGCATTGAACTAACAATAATAATCAGGGCGGGTACGGCCTGCCCAACTCGATTGATGATGGGTCGATGGGAGATACCCAATAGATTTCAGAGTGCAGGAAGGCGGCAAGCAAAAGACAAATTGGTTGTAAACCATTTTGAACAGCGCTTGCGCTGGCCCGTAGGGTGAGCCTCTGATGAGGTTCATAATCCTGATGAGCTTATGCAAATTAGTGATTCAGGTGAACAAGGGCAGCCAACACATCTGCAATTTGAACGATGCAGGGTAAAGACAGGATGCGGGGTGGCCGTTCCCCACTCCGCATTTTTTTGTTTCCCTCGCATGGTCCCAACGCATTAAATCATCAGTCATCAGGATGGCTTATCCATCCTTTTAAGGGAGTTTGTTATGTCAATAGACTGGAACTGGGGCATTTTTCTGCAAGCGGCCCCCTTCGGCAATACCACCTATTTCGGCTGGATATGGTCTGGCTTTCAGGTCACTGTCGCCTTATCACTGTGCGCATGGGTCATCGCTTTCTTTGTCGGTTCCTTGTTTGGCATCTTAAGAACGGTGCCCAATCGCCTTTTGTCAGGCATTGGAACATGTTACGTAGAACTGTTCCGTAACGTGCCATTAATTGTGCAATTCTTTACCTGGTATCTGGTAATACCCGAATTATTGCCAGTAGATATTGGTATGTGGTTTAAGAGTGAGCTGGACCCCAATATACAGTTCTTCCTCTCATCAATGATGTGCCTTGGCTTATTCACCGCCGCCCGCGTGTGCGAACAGGTACGTGCCGGGATCCAATCACTGCCGCGTGGTCAAAAAGCTGCGGGATTGGCAATGGGCTTAACCCTGCCACAAACTTACCGTTATGTTCTGCTGCCGAATGCTTATCGGGTGATTATTCCCCCGATGACCTCAGAAATGCTTAATCTGGTAAAAAACTCAGCAATTGCATCCACCATCGGGCTGGTAGATATGGCGGCACAAGCCGGTAAGCTGCTGGATTACTCAGCACATGCTTATGAATCATTCACAGCCATCACTCTTGGTTATGTATTAATCAACGCCGTGATCATGTTGTTGATGCGATTGGTTGAAAAGAAAGTGCAATTACCCGGCAATCTGGGGAGTAAATAATGTACGAATTTGATTGGAGTTCTATCGGCCCCAGTATGCCTTATCTGCTGCAAGGGCTGGTTGTTACCGCCAAGATAACCGTCACGGCTATCGTGTTCGGGATTCTCTGGGGAACCGTTCTGGCGGTGATGCGCCTGTCGCCAATTAAAGCTGTCAGTTGGTTTGCCACCGCCTATGTCAACGTGTTCCGCTCTATTCCGCTGGTGATGGTATTGCTATGGTTTTATCTGGTGGTGCCGAGCTTATTACAAAATGTGCTGGGCTTATCACCAAAAACTGATATTCGCCTGATCTCTGCCATGGTAGCCTTTTCGCTGTTTGAAGCGGCCTACTACTCAGAGATTATCCGCGCCGGGATCATGAGTATCTCCCGTGGCCAATCTGCTGCTGCATTGGCGCTCGGCATGACTCACGGCCAGTCAATGCGGTTGGTTATTCTGCCGCAGGCTTTTCGTGCCATGGTGCCGCTACTGTTAACTCAGGGGATCGTGTTATTCCAGGATACGTCACTGGTCTATGTCCTTAGCCTGGCTGATTTCTTCCGTACCGCCACCACCATCGGCGAGCGTGACGGTACTCAGGTCGAAATGGTACTGTTTGCCGGTTTGGTTTATTTTGTTATCAGCATTGCCGCGTCGATGTTGGTTAACTATTTGAAGAAAAGGACTGTTTGATGATTTCCCTGAAGAATGTTTCTAAGTGGTATGGTCACTTTCAGGTGCTGGCTGGCTGCACCACCGAAGTCAAAAAAGGTGAGGTTGTGGTAGTTTGCGGCCCTTCTGGTTCAGGCAAATCAACCTTAATCAAAACGGTTAATGGGCTGGAACCCATTCAAAAAGGCAATATTACTGTTAATGGCATTGCCGTTAATGATAAAGGGACCAATCTGGCACAACTGCGCTCCAAAGTTGGCATGGTGTTTCAGCATTTCGAGCTGTTCCCACATTTGTCTATTATCGAAAATCTGACACTGGCGCAAGTCAAAGTGCTAAAGCGCGACAAAGCACAAGCACGAGAAAAAGGGCTGAAACTGCTAGAGCGTGTCGGTCTTACTACCCATGCCGATAAATTCCCGTCTCAGTTGTCGGGCGGCCAGCAGCAGCGTGTTGCCATCGCCCGCGCTCTGTGCATGGACCCGATCGCCATGCTGTTTGACGAACCCACCTCGGCACTTGATCCGGAAATGATCAACGAAGTGTTGGATGTGATGGTCAAACTGGCACAGGAAGGGATGACGATGATGGTGGTGACCCACGAAATGGGCTTTGCCCGCAAAGTGGCAAACCGGGTTATTTTTATGGATGAAGGCAAAATCGTTGAAGACAGTAACAAAGATGATTTCTTCAACAACCCTAAATCAGACCGCGCCAAAGACTTCCTGGCGAAAATCCTGCACTGATTGCCCTTCGCCCCTCTCTATATTGAGAGGGGTTGATAATATTTCGCAAGTATTAAGGCTGGAATGGCCGGCGATTGAATTGGTCGTGCCCGCATTTAGGGCAGAGCGGCAACACTTCTGGCGTATAGAAAGCCAGATGATAGTGGCATTTTTCACACACTAAATTGCCCAGCCCCACAACCTCTCCGCTGTGATAAACCCCATGATGGCTGACGTCTTTAAACACTTCACGCCACTCTAATTGAGTCTTGTCGGTAATATCAGCCAGCTCCTGCCACAGGCTTTCTTTAATTACTCTCATGAATACACTATCGCTGAACTCATCTTTGCTCTCTGCATAACTGCGGGCAAACTCTTCCAAATCGCGGCGCACCGCCTGAATTATCTGCTCAACCTCACTGCGAGTTAACTCTTCAACAGCATCCAGCCGCTGCTCGGCGCTATCCACCAGCTTATCGATATCACATTCACCATTTTTCAAGCGTTCGGTCAGTGATGTTACTAACTCACGATAATATTGAGCTACCTTGTTCATACTGTCTCCTCGATCCACGGTTTGTAATAAAGCAAATCATGCTAATACAACATAGTTATAAGGCTAACTTTTCGCCTGTTTTTATGTTTTTAGTTCCCGTTGCCTGGTTTTTCTGGATGCCTACATTAAAGCTATCGTTAATTATTTTAGTCGTAAATGACTGAAGTCATGCGAACATCAGGTGGTTATCCCCTTACTTTGGCTATTTCTGCCATCCACTGCGCAGAAAAACCCTTTAGGGGGACGCTGAGTGTTGTTGCGCCTGCCGCTTATCAGCTATGCTATGCGGATCTCTCTTTATGTAATGAAACAGATGATGCTACAGGCGTAGCTGTTTTTCACTATAGGACCACCGGCCGCCATGCAAGAGCAATACCGCCCAGAAGATATCGAAACGCAAGTACAGCTTCACTGGCAGAAGAAGCAAACTTTTAAAGTCACTGAAGACGCGAGCAAAGAAAAATATTACTGCCTATCTATGCTGCCATACCCTTCAGGGCGTCTGCATATGGGGCATGTTCGCAACTACACCATCGGCGACGTGATCTCCCGCTATCAGCGAATGCTGGGTAAAAACGTCCTACAACCCATTGGTTGGGATGCGTTTGGCCTGCCGGCTGAGGGCGCTGCGGTAAAAAATAACACCGCTCCTGCGCCGTGGACTTACGACAATATCGAATACATGAAGAACCAGTTGAAACTACTGGGCTTCGGCTACGATTGGGATCGCGAGATTGCCACCTGTAAACCTGATTATTACCGTTGGGAACAGTGGTTCTTCACCAAATTATATGAAAAAGGCATGGTCTATAAAAAGACCGCTGCGGTTAACTGGTGCCCACATGACCTGACGGTACTGGCTAACGAACAAGTGATCGACGGCTGCTGCTGGCGCTGTGATACCAAAGTTGAACGCAAAGAGATCCCACAGTGGTTTATCAAAATCACTGATTATGCTGATCAGTTGCTCAACGATCTGGATACGCTGGAAAGCTGGCCAGAACAAGTTAAGACCATGCAGCGCAACTGGATTGGCCGCTCCGAAGGGGTCGACATTGTTTTTGATGTCGCGGATAGCGAAGAGAAACTCTCAGTTTACACCACCCGCCCGGACACCTTTATGGGGGTGACCTACGTAGCCGTTGCGGCCGGTCACCCACTGGCGTTGCAGGCCGCTGCGACTCAACCCACACTGGCCGATTTTGTTGCCGAATGCCGTAATACCAAAGTTGCCGAAGCTGAAATGGCAACGATGGAGAAAAAAGGCATGGCCACTGGCCTGTATGTCATCCATCCACTCACTGGCGAGAAGCTACCTATCTGGGCCGCTAACTTCGTCTTGATGGATTACGGCACCGGTGCGGTAATGGCAGTTCCAGGCCACGATGCCCGTGATTGGGAATTTGCTACCAAATACAACCTGCCAATCAAACCGGTTATTTTAGCCGCTGATGGCAGCGAGCCTGACTTAAGTCAGGAAGCCATGACCGAAAAAGGCACCCTGTTCAACTCCGGTGAGTTTGATGGCCTGAATTATGAAGATGGCTTTAATGCCATTGCCGACAAACTGGTCGCACTGGGGGTTGGTCAGCGTAAAGTCAACTATCGTTTGCGTGACTGGGGTGTGTCTCGCCAACGTTATTGGGGCGCACCAATCCCAATGGTGACGCTGGAAGACGGCACTGTGGTGCCAACGCCAGAAGACCAACTGCCGGTTATCCTGCCAGAAGATGTGGTGATGAATGGTATTTCTAGCCCAATCAAGGCTGATCCTGAGTGGGCTAAAACCACCGTTAACGGGATGCCGGGCCTGCGTGAAACCGATACTTTCGATACCTTTATGGAATCATCTTGGTATTACGCGCGCTATACCTGCCCGCAATTTGACGAAGGGATGCTGGATCCTGCCGCCGCGAACTACTGGCTGCCGGTTGATCAGTATGTTGGTGGTATCGAACACGCCATCATGCACCTGATGTACTTCCGCTTCTTCCACAAATTGCTGCGTGACGCAGGTTTGGTTGATTCAGATGAACCAGCCAAACGCCTGTTATGTCAAGGTATGGTTCTGGCTGATGCCTTCTACTACACTGGGACTGGCGGTGAACGTGTTTGGGTTTCGCCAGTAGATGCTATTGTCGAGCGTGATGAAAAAGGCCGTATCGTTAAAGCAATAGACGCTGAAGGTCATGAACTGGTCTATGCCGGTATGAGCAAAATGTCGAAATCGAAAAATAACGGTATCGACCCGCAAATCATGGTAGAGAAATACGGTGCCGATACCGTACGTCTGTTTATGATGTTTGCTTCACCGGCAGAAATGACGCTGGAATGGCAAGAGTCAGGTGTTGAAGGAGCGAACCGCTTCCTGAAACGTGTCTGGCGTCTGGTGTTTGAAAGCACCGCAAAAGGGGCAACAGCACCACTGGATATTGCCAGCCTGACAGAAGAGCAAAAATCCCTGCGTCGTGATTTGCACAAAACAATCGCCAAAGTTACAGATGACGTGGGCCGCCGCCAAACCTTCAACACCGCGATTGCTGCGGTGATGGAGCTAATGAACAAGTTAGGCCGTGCGCCGCAGGAAACCGAGCAAGACCGCGCTCTGTTGCAAGAAGCATTACTGGCAGTGGTGCGGATGCTTTATCCATTCACCCCTCATATCTGTTTCACCTTGTGGCAGGCGTTGGGTGGAGAAGGTGATATTGATACCGCACCGTGGCCGATCGCTGATGAACAAGCGATGATTGAAGACTCTAAATTAGTCGTCGTGCAGGTTAATGGTAAAGTACGTGGCCGCATTACGGTGCCTGCCGATGCCACTGAACAGCAAGTGCGTGAACGTGCTGGTCAGGAACACCTGGTGGCTAAATACCTGGATGGGGTTACTGTGCGTAAAGTAATCTATGTCCCTGGCAAACTGCTTAACCTGGTTGTGGGTTAAGACAAGGAGGAGTTGTGCGACATCGTATTCTGACGCTGTTGCTGGGGTTGGCGGTGCTGGTCACCGCTGGCTGTGGCTTTAATCTGCGCGGTACCACTCAGGTGCCATCTGAACTGCAAAAATTATTGCTGGAAAGTGGTGATCCTTATGGCCCGCTGACCCGCGCGGTACGTCAACAATTACGTTTAAACAACGTCACTATTGTTGATGATCCGATGCGTAAAGACTTACCCATACTGCGGATTATCGGTTCATCCGAAAATCAGGACACCGTGTCTATCTTCCAAAACGGTGTGACCGCAGAGTATCAGTTGGTATTGCATGTGCAGGCTCAGGTATTGATTCCAGGCCATGATATTTACCCGTTGCAGGTCAATATTTTCCGCACATTCTTCGATAACCCGCTGACCGCACTGGCGAAAGATGCTGAAGAAGAGGTTCTGCGCCAAGAAATGCGTGATCAAGCGGCCCAGCAGTTAGTGCGTCAGTTGCTGGCAGTTCATGCAGCAGAAGTAAAAAATGTGCAGGAAGATGGCGTCAAACCACTTGGTGGCAATAAGGTAAGCGGTACCGCCGCAGTTAAAGAAATTAATATCGGCAAACCCGTAGTCAGTACCCCGGCCCAATGATCCGAATTTATCCTGAACAACTTGTCACGCAGCTCCATGAGGGGCTGCGTGCTTGTTATCTGTTATGTGGCAACGAGCCGTTGCTGTTACAGGAAAGTCAGGACCACATTCGCCACGTTGCATCACAACACGATTTTAGCGAGCATTTCAGCTTTACATTGGATGCTCACACCGAATGGGACAATATCTTTAGTTTATGTCAGGCGCTGAGTTTATTTGCCAGTCGCCAAACACTGCTGCTTAACTTCCCAGAAAGTGGCTTGACCGCCCCAATGAACGAACAGTTAGTCAAATTATCCAGTTTGTTGCATCCGGATATTTTGTTGATTTTACGCGCCAACAAGCTGACCAAAGCACAGGAGAACAGTGCCTGGTTCAAAGCCCTTAGCAAGAATGGCGTATTGGTCAGTTGCCAGACGCCGGAACAGACTCAGCTTCCCCGCTGGGTAAGTGCCCGCACCAAGCTCCTCAACCTGGAAGTCGACGATGCCGCAACACAGCTACTTTGTTACTGCTACGAAGGTAACTTGCTGGCGCTATCACAGGCATTAGAGCGGTTGTCACTGCTCTACCCTGACGGCAAACTGACGCTGCCCAGAGTGGAGCAAGCAGTCAATGACGCAGCACATTTCACGCCTTATCACTGGCTGGATGCATTGCTGGCGGGCAAGAGCAAACGTGCATGGCATATTTTGCAACAACTGCAACTAGAAGAGAGTGAACCGGTTATTTTGCTGCGCACCCTACAGCGTGAACTGCTATTACTGCTCACACTTAAGCGCCGGATGGATCAGGTTCCATTACGATCTTTGTTTGATCAATTTAAGGTCTGGCAAAATCGTCGTCCAATGATGACTCAAGCGCTGCAACGTCTTACGCTGCAACAACTGCAACAAGCGGTTCATTTGCTAACACGAATGGAAATTCGCCTGAAACAGGATTACGGTCAATCAATCTGGCCTGAGTTAGAAATCTTATCTATGCTGATGTGTGGAAAAACCTTACCTGAGAGTTTTTTTGATGCCTAATACATCCCCGACTCGCACGCTACATGCCCTGTTCGGCGGTACATTTGATCCCATCCATTACGGGCATTTAAAACCGGTTGAAGCCTTGGCTCAGCAAGTCGGTCTGAAACACATTATTTTACTGCCTAATCACGTTCCACCTCATCGCCCCCAACCGGAGGCCAATGCACAGCAGCGACTCAAGATGGTGGAATTAGCCGTCGCCGATAACCCACTGTTCAGTGTCGATGCACGCGAGCTATTACGTGATAACCCATCATTCACCATCGATACCTTAGAAAACCTACGTAAAGAACGTGGTGCCGAACTGCCCTTAGCGTTTATCATTGGGCAGGATTCATTATTGACACTGCATAAATGGCACCGTTGGCAATCACTGTTGGATGTTTGTCATTTGCTGGTCTGCGCCCGGCCCGGTTATTCACAAACGATGGAAACACCGGCGCTACAGCAGTGGCTTGACGTTCATCGCGTCTTTGGCCCGCAAGCGTTAAGCCAACGGCCGCATGGCGCAATCTATCTGGCAGATACACCTTTATTGGATATTTCGGCAACCGATATTCGCCGCCGGCGACATAACGGCGAAAGCTGCGATGACCTGCTACCACGCGCGGTACAGCGATATATTGAGTTACAAGGTTTGTATCGCGGCTGAGTAACTGAGGGTTTATATCGCGATGCATTCACCCATGTTATACTCCGCCGCTAAATTTCAGGTATTCGCTGAAAAACCGTTACATTCTAACTGTTCATACCGGTAACTGTTCGCGGGATCTCCGGCAAACAATACCTAAGAACGTTATATACCCAAAGAACTTGACGTTGCAGGTAGACAGCCAGCGCCCAAATTCCGATGAACTTACATAAATTAAGTGATTCGGCTGAGAAAGCGCAGCTAACACCCCGCAACTTCCAGGACGAAGGGTATGGACAGAAATCACCCGAGGGGGAACCTTTGCAAGGTAAAGCGCTCCAAGAATTTGTTATCGACAAGCTCGATGATTTGAAAGGCCAGGACATTACCACTCTGGATGTTCAGGGTAAGTCCAGCATCACCGATTACATGATCATTTG
Organism: Yersinia aldovae ATCC 35236; assembly: GCF_000173735.1. Lineage (GTDB taxonomy): Bacteria > Pseudomonadota > Gammaproteobacteria > Enterobacterales > Enterobacteriaceae > Yersinia > Yersinia aldovae. The sequence continues at coordinate 85,141 of NZ_ACCB01000008.1, forward strand.
TACCGGTACTTCTACCCGCCATGTTATGGCACTGGCAGATAATCTGGTGCAAGAATCGCGCCTCGCCGGCATGATACCGCTGGGTGTCGAAGGTCAGGGTGTGTCTGACTGGGTTGTGGTCGATTTAGGCGAAGTGATTGTGCATGTGATGCAAGAAGAAAGCCGCCATATGTATGAACTGGAAAAACTCTGGAGCTAAACGGTGAAACTGCAACTGGTAGCCGTCGGCACAAAAATGCCAGACTGGGTGCAGACAGGTTTTATCGATTACCTGCGCCGTTTTCCTAAAGATATGCCCTTTGAGCTGGTAGAAATTCCTGCGGGTAAACGGGGCAAAAATGCGGATATCAAACGCATTTTGGAAAAAGAAGGCGAACTGATGTTGGCAGCGGTAGGTAAGAACAACCGTATTGTCACGCTGGATATCCCAGGCACGCCCTGGGAAACCCCACAGTTGGCTCAACAATTAGAACGCTGGAAACAGGATGGCCGTGATGTCAGTCTGTTGATTGGCGGGCCGGAGGGGTTAGCCCCGGCGTGTAAAGCTGCCGCAGAGCAGAGCTGGTCGCTCTCTCCGTTGACGCTCCCCCATCCTTTAGTGCGTGTATTAGTGGCCGAGAGCCTCTATCGCGCCTGGAGTATTACGACCAATCACCCTTATCACCGGGAATAAGCGGGCGATGAATCTGAATAAAGTGATGGCTTTTAGTGACATGCTGGTGTTGGGCAAGATGCTGTTTTTGGACAAGATGAAGTAGTTGCGGATGAAAAAAGAACCTAACCCCTTTCGCGACTATTCAGCTGAATCAGCTCTGTTTGTTCGCCGCGCCTTAGTGGCTTTTCTCGGTATCCTGCTGTTAAGCGGGATATTGGTAGCCAACATGTACAATTTGCAGATAGTGCGTTTCGACGATTACAGCACCCGCTCGAACGACAACCGTATCAAGTTGGTTCCTATCGCCCCCAGCCGTGGCATGATATTTGACCGCAACGGCACGCCTTTGGCGATGAACCGGACCATTTATCAGTTAGAGCTGATGCCGGAAAAAATTGAAGACCTTCCCACCACCCTCAATGCACTGCGCCCGATAGTGGATCTGACGGATGAGGATATCGCTAATTTTGAAAAAGAGCGCAAACGCTCACGCCGCTTTACCTCAATAGCGGTTAAAACACCATTGACTGAAGTGCAGGTTGCCCGTTTTGCGGTTAACCAGTTCCGCTTCCCCGGGATTGAAGTCAAAGGCTACCAACGCCGCTTTTACCCTTATGGCTCTGCCCTGACCCACGTTATTGGCTATGTTTCCAAAATTAACGATAAAGACGTCGAACGGTTGGATAAGGAAGGCATTCTGGCCAACTATGCCGCGACTCACGATATCGGTAAGCTGGGTATTGAGCGCTATTATGAATCAGTGTTGCACGGCAAAACCGGTTATGAGGAAGTTGAAGTCAATAACCGTGGCCGGGTGATACGCCAGTTACACGAGCAACCGCCACAAGCCGGTAAAGATATTTATCTGACGCTTGATCTCCATTTGCAAACCTATATCGAAAAACTACTCAGCGGCAGCCGCGCCGCCGTGGTGGTCAATGATCCACGCACTGGTGGAATATTAGCCTTGGTGTCTAACCCAAGCTATGACCCAAACCTGTTTGTTGACGGCATATCTAACAAAGATTATCAGGGGTTACTCAACGACCCAGACCGCCCGCTGATTAACCGTGCGACTCAGGGCGTTTACCCACCCGCCTCGACGGTGAAACCCTATATTGCCGTTTCAGCGCTCAGTGCTGGGGTTATCACCAAAAACACCAGCCTGTTTGACCCCGGCTGGTGGCAATTACCCGGTTCAGAAAAGCGCTTTCGCGACTGGAAGAAATGGGGGCATGGTCGGCTGAATATCACCAAAGCACTGGAAGAATCAGCGGATACTTTCTTCTATCAGGTTGCCTATGACATGGGGATTGACCGCCTCTCTTCCTGGATGAGTAAATTCGGTTACGGTCAATATACCGGTATTGATTTGTCAGAAGAGCGCGCGGGGCTGATGCCGACCCGTGAATGGAAGCAAAAACGTCATAAGAAACCCTGGTATCAAGGGGATACCATCCCGGTCGGTATCGGTCAGGGTTACTGGACCGCCACACCGATCCAGATGGCAAAAGCACTGATGACACTGATTAACGACGGTGCGGTCAAAACACCCCACTTGTTGCAAAGTACCCGTATTGATGGGGTATTAGTGCCTTACCAGCAGGAAGATAAAACGCAGATTGGTGATATTCACTCAGGTTATTGGGAAATCGCCAAAGATGGCATGTATGGTGTCGCTAATCGTCCGAACGGGACCGGACGTAAGTTCTTTGAAGGCACGCCATATAAAGCCGCAGCAAAATCCGGTACGGCACAGGTTTACAGTTATGAAACCTATAATGCTCACAAAGTGGCAGAACATCTGCGTGACCACAAGTTAATGGTTGCCTTCGCGCCTTACGAGAACCCAACGGTTTCTGTCGCCATGATATTAGAAAATGGCGGTGCCGGGCCTGCGGTAGGGACCATTACCCGGCAAATCCTCGACCATATCTTATTGGGCGATAACAATACTGAACTACCGGATGCGGCTCCGCTGCCTCCTGGGGTTGAGGCCGATTAATTGAGGCGGATTAAGGCAACTCATGACTGATAATCAACAAAAAGGTTCTTTGTGGTACAAAATGCACATCGACCTGCCGTTTCTGATTTGCATCCTGGCGTTGCTAGCTTATAGCGCCTTTGTGATGTGGAGCGCCAGCGGGCAAGATATCGGTATGATGGAGCGCAAAGTAGGCCAAATTACTATCGGCCTGGTTGTCATGTTAGTGATGGCTCAGATCCCGCCACGCGTCTATGAAAGTTGGGCACCCTATCTCTATTTTGTCTGTGTGATTTTACTGGTACTGGTAGATGCATTTGGCCAGATCAGTAAAGGCGCTCAACGCTGGCTGGATTTGGGTTTTATCCGTTTCCAACCCTCTGAAATTGCGAAAATTGCCGTTCCGCTGATGGTGGCTCGCTTTATGAACCGTGACGTCTGCCCGCCATCATTGAAAAATACCGGTATCGCGCTGATTTTGATCTTTATGCCAACCTTGCTGGTGGCCGCTCAGCCTGACCTTGGCACCTCGATTCTGATTGCCGCTTCGGGCCTGTTTGTTTTGTTCCTATCAGGCATGAGCTGGCGTCTAATCGGCATTGCGGCAGTATTGGTGGCCGGATTTATTCCTATCCTATGGTTCTTCCTGATGCACGGTTATCAGCGGGATCGCGTGATGATGTTACTGGACCCAGAGAGTGATCCGCTCGGAGCCGGTTACCATATTATTCAGTCTAAAATTGCGATTGGTTCTGGCGGGTTATCGGGCAAAGGCTGGTTGCACGGCACTCAGTCACAACTGGAATTCTTACCGGAACGCCATACCGACTTCATCTTTGCTGTACTGGCAGAAGAACTCGGTTTGATTGGCGTACTGGTGCTATTGGGGCTTTATCTGTGTGTCATTATGCGCGGCCTGGTGATTGCCGCCCATGCACAGACCACCTTTGGCCGGGTCATGGTGGGCGGTATGATGCTGATACTCTTTGTCTATGTGTTTGTTAACATAGGAATGGTCAGTGGAATTTTACCGGTAGTTGGCGTACCTTTGCCTTTGGTCAGCTACGGAGGCTCGGCGCTGATAGTACTGATGGCCGGGTTTGGTATCGTGATGTCGATACATACTCATCGAAAAATGTTATCCAAGAATTTATAGAGGTGAGCAATGCGTAAGGAATGGCTTTGGGTCGGCATCGCAGGCGTGCTGTTGTCAGCATGTACCAGTCAGCCTCCGGCCCCCCAGCAACAAGTACAACAAACCTACAACGGCCCGGTTGAAGAGATTGGTGGAGCCGAGCCTCGCTATGAACCCTTTAATCCTAATGTTAATCAGGATTATAAAGCGAACGGCCAGTCCTACAGTATTATCAAAGATCCACAAAACTTCACTCAGGTTGGCCTCGCGGCCTGGTATGGCGAAGAAGCTAACGGTAACGCCACGGCCACCGGCGAGATTTTTGATCCTAATGCACTGACCGCCGCTCACCCGACGCTGCCCATTCCAAGCTATGTCCGGGTCACCAACGTCAGCAATGGTCGTCAAATTGTAGTGCGCGTTAATGACCGTGGCCCTTACACACCGGGCCGCGTGATTGATTTATCTAAAGCGGCCGCTGACCGCCTAAATATCTCGAATAATACCAAGGTGAAGATTGATTTTATCAATGTGGCACCTGATGGTTCGTTATCCGGCCCTGGTATGGTTGGCACCACGATCGCCAAACAGAGTTATGCCTTACCTGACCGCCCTAATCTGGCTTCCAGCGGTATGGGTACCCCTATCCAGCAGGATGCTCCAGTAATCAGCGCCCCGGTGCGCCCTATTGATAACAGTAATTTATCCGGAGCAGATGCCACTCAACCGGTAGCACCGCAGAGCAGCGGCTTCCTGCGAGCCGCCACGCCGGTTCCTGCCGGTGTGCTGGAAAGTGCAGAGCCAACCGTCAGCGCGCAACCGGTCATAAGTTCCGAAGCGGTACGGCCACCAGTTGTTGCTAACCCCGGTCCCGTGACCTCATCCGTCGCCGCGACATCACCTGCCGCAGTCGCATCAGGTGGGTATGTTGTTCAAGTCGGTGCTCTGAGTGATGCACAAAGAGCGCAAAGCTGGCAGGAAAGTCTGAGTCAGCGCTTTAGCGTACCGGGTAAAGTGACCAGCACTGGCAGCGTGCATCGGGTTCAGTTAGGGCCATTTAGCAGCCGCCAGCAAGCCGTTGAATTACAGCAGCGCTTGTCGAGCGAAGCGCAGCAGCAATCATTTGTTGTCGCGGCACCTTAAATATTCGCCAAGAGGCAGACATGCCTTGTAGCAATTTAAGGTTCATCAGATGAAAATAACCGTAACTCTCTGTGCAAACAGGATGTTACGGTTAAAAGCATAAACGCCACATAAATGTATAGCCAAATCAGTTGGCGTTGCAGCAAGGCTACAGCGTCAAGTCAGCAGGCTATGGTATAGTGTGGCACGTATTTAACTTACTCCCACGGATGTTGTTGTCTTGATCATGAAATATGTAACTACTTCTCGCATTATCAAGAGCCTGGCGCTCGGTACTGTTATTGTTATGAGCGCAGCTTCAGCTGCTAACGCTGATGACGTCAATTTGAAAACCATGATCCCCGGCGTGCCACAGATTGATGCTGAAGCCTACGTTCTGATTGATTACAACTCCGGTAAAGTATTGGCAGAAATGAATGCGGATGCACGCCGCAACCCAGCCAGCCTGACCAAAATGATGACCAGCTATGTTATCGGGCAGGCCATTAAAGCAGGCAAAATCGGGCCGGAAGATATGGTTACCGTGGGTAAAGATGCCTGGGCGACGGGTAACCCAGAGTTCAAAGGCTCTTCGCTGATGTTTTTGAAACCCGGCGACCGGGTGCCCGTGTCTAAACTGACTCGCGGTATCAACCTGCAATCCGGCAATGATGCCTGTGTTGCTATGGCTGATTACGTTGCTGGCAGTCAGGATTCATTCGTTAACCTGATGAATAACTACGTTAAAGCACTGGGCCTGCAAAATACCCAGTTCAAAACAGTTCACGGTTTAGATGCAGAGGGTCAGTATAGCTCTGCGCGCGATATGGCTCTGATTGGTCAGGCACTGATTCGTGATGTGCCAGATGAATATGCCATCTACAAAGAGAAAGAATTCACTTTCAATAATATCCGTCAGATGAACCGCAATGGTTTACTGTGGGATACCAGCTTAAATGTTGATGGTATTAAAACCGGCCATACTGAAGCTGCTGGCTATAATCTGGTGGCATCAGCTACCGATGGTCAAATGCGTTTAATCTCAGCCGTATTGGGTGGTCACACCTATAAAGGCCGTGAAACTGAAAGTAAAAAGCTGCTGACTTGGGGCTTCCGCTTCTTTGAAACCGTCGCACCGCTGAAAGTCGGTAAAGAGTTTGCTTCAGAACCAGTCTGGTTCGGTGACAGCGACCGGGTGCAGCTAGGTGTGGATAAAGATGCATACCTGACTATCCCACGCGGCCGAATGAAAGACCTGAAAGCCAGTTATGTGCTAAATACCCCAGAGATTCATGCGCCATTGGCGAAGAACCAGGTTGTTGGCATGATTAACTTCCAGTTAGATGGCAAAACCATCGATCAACGCCCATTAGTGGTGATGAACGAAGTTAAAGAAGGCGGGTTCTTCAGCCGCATGGTGGATTACATCAAACTGATGTTCCACCGCTGGTTCGGTTAGTCGATGAGCTTGAAAGCCACAAAATAATCTCCATATTATAAATAATGTATAACTCCCGCTCCGGCGGGAGTTATAATTTTTATAGCCGGATACTTTTTTCGTTATCCCAGACCCCGTCCGGCAACCATCTGTCCGTCAACACCCCAGGAGCGCACATGAAAACTAAACTGAACGAACTGCTTGAGTTCCCTTGTTCTTTTACCTACAAGGTCATGGGCATTGCTGAACCACAGTTGGTAGACCAGGTGGTAGAAGTGGTACAGCGCCATGCTCCAGGTGATTATACCCCGCAGATAAAACCGAGCAGCAAAGGCAATTTTCACTCTGTCTCCATCACCATTACAGCCATCCATATTGATCAAGTGGAAACCCTGTACAAGGAGCTAGCTGAACTTGAACTGGTGCGGATGGTACTGTAGTTCAGCCCATTTTGCCGACGCAAAATATCCGCGCTATTCACTTGGCCCGAACCGTTTATTTACGTATCGGGCCTTATTTTTAATTACCAAGTCTGACATGCAAAACATCCATCCATACTTTTCAGACAGTAAAACCGCTTTTTCAAACATCAAAACAGTAGCCCCATACCGCTGGGCTGGTATACTGACGCCACCATATCTGTAACCAGACGATGCCTCGCTTGCAACAACATACGATCATTTTACGTCAGCTGGGGTTACAGCCCTATGCTCCCGTATCTCAAGCCATGCATAATTTCACTGAGTTCCGCACTGACGCTACTCCAGATGAAATCTGGCTGGTTGAGCATCAACAAGTCTTTACTCAGGGTCAGGCAGGAAAAGCCGAACATGTTCTAATGCCCGGTGATATTCCAGTTATCCAAAGTGATCGAGGCGGCCAAGTTACCTATCACGGCCCCGGCCAGCAGGTCATGTATATCATGATTGACCTCAAGCGGGCCAAGTTAGGAGTGAGGCAGTTGGTGACCGCCATTGAAAATACCGTCATCCAAACTCTGGCCCACTTCGGCATTGATTCACAGGCCCGCCCAGATGCCCCCGGCGTTTATGTCGGTCAGCAGAAAATATGTTCACTGGGATTGCGCATCCGCAGGGGCTGCTCGTTTCATGGCCTGGCGCTGAATATCGACATGGATCTGGAACCGTTCCAGCGCATCAACCCTTGCGGTTATGCGGGAATGCAGATGACGCAGGTCAGCACGCTGGTTGCGGGAACAACCGTTACCGACGTTCAACCGATATTAGCGCGTGAATTCACCCGCCAGTTGGGTTATCCAGAGGCCGAGCAGCAGGTGTGGTCGCTGACTGACTATTTATCATCTGACCCATTGTAAATTACGCAACTTAAGCTGCCAGCACCGTACCAGTCACAAGTAACAACGAAAATTGGGGGCTGAATGGGCAGGGTTAAAATGATATAATTTTTAAACAATTTTCAAATATTTTTTAACGAAAGCCACATCCCGTTGAATTTAATGAAAAATCTCAAGTTGAGAGATTCATAACTGGAACCTGCACGATTATGAGTAAACCGATTCAGATGGAACGCGGCGTTAAATACCGCGATGCAGACAAAATGGCGTTGATCCCGGTAAGAACCGTGGTAACTGAACGTCAGGAGCTGTTACGTAAACCCGAGTGGATGAAAATCAAGCTCCCTGCTGATTCCAGCCGCATTCAGGGCATTAAAGCTGCGATGCGTAAAAACGGCCTGCATTCGGTTTGCGAAGAGGCTTCATGCCCCAACCTGTCTGAATGTTTTAACCACGGTACGGCAACGTTTATGATCCTCGGCGCGATTTGTACCCGCCGTTGCCCATTCTGTGATGTGGCCCACGGTCGCCCAACGACACCCGATGCCAATGAGCCGCAAAAGCTGGCTCAGACCATTCAGGATATGGGCTTGCGCTATGTGGTTATCACCTCGGTTGACCGGGATGACCTGCGTGATGGCGGTGCTCAGCATTTTGCCGATTGCATTGCAGCAATTCGAGCCAAAAATCCAACCATTAAAATTGAAACCTTGGTGCCAGATTTTCGTGGTCGTATGGATCGCGCGCTCGAGATTCTGACCGTTACGCCGCCGGATGTGTTTAACCACAACCTGGAAAACGTGCCACGGGTTTATCGCCAGGTGCGCCCTGGTGCTAACTATGAGTGGTCACTGAAGCTACTGGAGCGTTTCAAAGAAGCCCATCCGGATATTCCGACAAAATCAGGCTTGATGGTTGGTTTGGGTGAAACTAATGCCGAAATCGTTGAGGTGATGCATGATTTGCGCCGTCATGGGGTCACGATGTTGACGCTGGGCCAATATTTGCAGCCGAGCCGCCATCACTTACCGGTGCAACGCTATGTCAGCCCGGCTGAGTTCGACGAAATGAAGGCTGAAGCAATGGCGATGGGCTTTACCCATGCCGCTTGCGGCCCGTTTGTCCGTTCCTCTTACCATGCTGACCTGCAAGCCAAAGGTTTGGAGGTCAAATAAGCACATCGGGCCTGAATGTGTATCCAGCCCAGCATTATTGAAATAATTTATTACACCTTATACGACAGACACACAAAAACGGATTTCCAATGGAGATCCGTTTTTGTTATCAACCAGGATAGGCTTGTTGATAGCTATTCTGGTGATAAGGCACAATAGCGACTCTTACGTCGTTCTCAGGTTTGAATGCCCAGAGAGGATCAGTCCTTGTGCTCAACAGGGGGGGCCGTTTTGGTTTCAGTTGCCGTTTTAGCTTCTGACATAGCACCTGTTGAAGGCGTCTCATCATTGCCCATAGCTTTTTTGAACCCCTTCAAGGCCGCCCCCAGATCTGCGCCCAATGTGCGTAATTTACTGGTGCCAAACAACAACACGATCAATATGCCGACCACCAATAATTTGGTAATGCTGATACCTTCCATACTCACCTTCTCAATTAGCTCTATTCATTAAACCGTGAATATATCCTTGTTAGTTGAAATTGCAGTGAGATGGACACCTTGGCGGCCTGGCTACAACGTCACTTACTTTGGATATAGTCAAATCATGGCCTATTTACGAATAAATTACCGATTTAAACAAATGTAATATGTAACAGATTTCGTTAGTGAACTATGATTTACACAAGGGTCTGTCTTGCTCAATTTTTGACTCTTTCCGGATGAGATATTGCCGTTAACATCCCCCCAGGGAAAAAAGAAAGAGGGTGCCGCCAATTGCCTTATTCAGCAAGAATAAATACTCGTCGATCGGGATTGAGTTTTGCCAAAAGGACTTATTTACCCCGAGCATTCGGCTTAGGCATTGGCATGTTTTGTGTCGCGTCAGTGCTCTATACCCAAGACACGCCACTGTGGCTATGGCTGCTGCTGGCTGTTTATGGATTAATATGGCCACATATTGCATATCTGCTGGCGGCACGCTCTGAACAACCGTTTGAGCAAGAAACAACCAACATGAAAATTGACTCAGCAATAGGCGGGGTCTGGGTTGCATTAATGTCATTTAATGCCCTCCCCTCAATCGTTATTCTGTCAATGATGAGTATGAATAATATTGCGTCCGGCGGTAAGAATATTTTTATAAGGGGCTGGCACTGCAAATCGCCTGTAGTTTATTAACCTCATGGTTATTTAATTTGCCGTTTAAACCTGAAACCACACCGACTCAGGTTTATGCCTGCTTGCCGATGATAATTATCTACCCTTCCCTACTCGGATTAGTCACTTACCGCACGGCAAAACGGCTGGCTGAAAGTAAAGAAGAGTTGCTACGCATTAGTGTAAGAGATGGGTTAACCGGGCTGTATAACCGCCGACATTGGGAACATCAACTTCATAATCAATTCGATAGTTGCCGCCGTTACCAACATGGTGCCACTCTTATTCTGTTGGATATTGATAACTTCAAATCTATTAACGATACCTTCGGACATGCCGTAGGGGATGAAGCTATTACTATTCTGGCCGAAGAGTTATTACTGGGATTACGCGCTATCGATATCGTTGGCCGCTATGGTGGGGATGAGTTTGGTGCGATTTTACCCAATACTACCGCAGAACAAACACGCGAAGTATTAGCGCGTATACAAATAAGATTGGGTGAAATAATATTCAAACATGCCCCCTCCCTGCAACTCAGGCTCAGCGCAGGGATTGCAGACTATAGACACGACATGGTTAACTATCAGCAATGGCTAAAAGCGGCAGACGCTGCCCTGTATTTGGCCAAAGATAATGGCCGTAACCGTATTGAGTTGGCGAGTTGAGTATCAACCCATCCCAAAGACTTAATGATATATTCTAACGATTTATGATGGCCCCCATTTAGTCTACATGTCTATGTGGCGATGTTGGGGTTATACCCATGAGATGGGTATACATTCAAAAAGGTATTTATGTTTAGTACATTACTTGCTGTATTTATTGGTGGCGGCGCAGGCAGTGTAACGCGCTGGCTAGTCAGTACGAAGTTAAACGGCTTGTCTGCCAATGTGCCGATCGGAACATTAACTGTAAACCTGGTAGGCGGCTTTGTTATTGGACTGGCCTTAGCCATTTTCACCCGAGTTACTCATATTGATCCTGTTTGGAAATTACTGATTACAACCGGTTTTTGTGGTGGTCTGACGACATTCTCCACTTTCTCTGTCGAGGTGGTTTATCTGATTCAAGAGGGTAAATTAGCGTGGGCAGCAGGGACTATTTTGCTCAATCTGGCGGGTTCGCTTGCCATGACATTTCTGGCCTTTATGCTGGTTAATCAATTCGCAGCGCAATAAATAAGATTACTAACTGCCAGGTAATCTCACGTTCCGCGCAATCTAATCCTTCGCCCTAAAAGTGGGCATGGGAAAAATAACCACCTTGATTATGTTGCCTTAATGTTTTCTTAATCTGGCAGCCGGATAATCATTTAGCAGAGAACAGTTGACCAATAGGGTAACTGATGTGCCGGATATCACTATGTTTGGGTTGCCTAAAACATCTATTGAATGGCTGACGACCATTTTTTGCCTGTTGGTTACAGTCATTTTTTTTAAAATCTATCTTTTTTAACTCAGATACGTTCGTTAATCCGCGTTTATTGGGAGCTGCCTCTCCTCTTTGCTTTGCAAAAATACAGAAAAAACCCGCCTGATGAGGCGGGTTTTAAAAAATAGTGAGCTACTTAGATAGCGATAACATTAGCAGCAGATGGCCCTTTGGCACCGTTCGTAATTTCAAATTCTACACGCTGACCTTCAGCAAGGGTTTTGAAACCATTGCTAGCGATGGCAGAAAAATGAACGAAAACGTCTTTGCTACCATCTTCTGGGGTAATGAAGCCGAAACCTTTGGACTCATTGAACCACTTAACGCTACCTTTAATCTTAGACATCAAACTTACCTTTACGTGAATGTTGGACACAAAAATTGTGTCAAGTACAGTACAGCAATAGAACCATTCTTTGTCCACAGCCGAGATCACAAAAAAGAGACAAAAAGTGAAAAACTCAACTTCTCTGGCCTGAAAGCAGCACAGAAAGCCACACTTTTTGCCTTTAGCAGTTAACTCTAATGCCCCTTTAAAATACGTTGCTCAGTTGCCAGACTATATCTGAAAGCCATTCACCTGTATCATACTCGACCATTGGATACACTAATATGAGATGCATGATGAACGGTAGAATAACAACTTTTTTTGAAGATAAAGGCTTTGGTTTTATCACCGATGAAAACGGCGATAACCGTTATTTTCACATTATTAAAGTTGCTAATCCCGAGATGATTAAGAAAGGCGCTGAAGTGACCTTTGAACCAACAACTAACACCAAAGGGCTATCAGCGTTCGCTGTAAAAGTAGCAATTGAGAGTAAATACATCTTTATCGCTAATGAAAGAATTAAGCTGACCAGCATCAAGTCATTCAATACCTTCACTAAAGAAGTGCCTGCTCAAGCGGAAGTTGATAAAGCTAATACCATTTTATCGGTAAATTTATTGATGAACAAAATTCGCCCACAAGAGGAAGATATTTCGCAGAAGACCGTGTCATTGAAAATGTTATCGATAACAACATTTCAAAATGTAACTTATACATTTTCTGAGCACGAAGTCGATATTGATAGCACTATGGCTAAGTTGAAGAGTATTTGATGAATTACAGGAGATTATTCTGATTTACTGGCTATTCTCTACCAGTAAACAGCCCCAAATGCCTTTGGGGCTGCCGGGTAATCCCCGAGATTTGGCGCTGGCATCCCTGCCCGCTAACGCAAGAGCATCCCTCTGATATTCTCTAACATTGACGGTAGAACTAACGACAAATCCAATTCTATTTTTATATTGCTTACTTAAACATAAACATCTTAATTAGTTCTACATCAGTGCGAGCACCAAGTTTTTTCATTGCTGAACGCTTTTGACCACTGACAGTTTTTTCACTCTTTTTCAAAATCCTGGCGATATCTCCACCTGAAAAACCCTCATTAAAGAGTTTTAGTACAATATTTTCATTCGGTGTTAAATACTGGCGCTCTGAAGAGGCGCCAATGAGCACGCCAGATGGTTTACGCTCGATTAGGCTCTCAGTCAGCCCACGAAGTCGCCGCTTTAATACAGTAGCGATTTTGTTGCTCACCGTATCCAGCGAATCTTCTCTAAAAATCATAGTAACGTTACTAAACCTTGGAATACCTTGTAAAAAGCTATTCAGTCTGCCGTCGCAAATCAAAAAAACGTCTGCTTCAGTAGGCGTTTTGTCCAGACGCTTAAGCGCCTCAAAAAAACTGAACTCGTCGACACCGATAAAAATCACATCTGCTGAATAGAAAGCTTTCCGGTAGAATTTAATCTCTTTTTTAAATCCTAAAGATGCAAATATTTTCTTTACGATAGAGACCATACCCAGTGTTTGATATTTATCATTATCGACTATCATGCAGCTTATCATATTGACCACGCCTATCGGTGCTTTTGCACCCCATGAATTGTTCATGCTCAGCAGCTTGTAATGAGGTAGAATATCATTACAAATCATCAAGATAACTTAGCACATCCCTTTTACTCATTTAACCACTAAGAGAACAGTAGAGATATAGGATGTCAGCACCTCAATATGTAGGAAATGTCTTTTTATGTTTGAGGTATTTCTTGTATGTATATTTATGATTGGTTTATCAATCGTTAAGTTTGGTAGGCGTGACAGCACGAACATTGTGTGCAAAACTATAAAAGTAGTCTGAATAGGAAAGGTTTTCTGATGCCAACCGTGCGGTCTTTCAAGCTGCATCTTTCTTTTAACCTTAGCGTAAGTCAAACTACTTTATGAGAAACGTCGGTTTACATGCTCTAAAAACATTAAGCTGTTTTTCTGCAGTCACTTTCTATTCCGCCAGTAAAACCTGTACTGAACAGTGTTTTTTGGGGGGAGAAGTGATGAGTGTCCTTTACTTCCTCTCGATTATCGCTACGCCACTGTTTTTTATGATCATTGGTTATATAGATTCCAGCGACGAAATAGACCAACAGGATATACTGAGAAAATTAAAATCGATCATAACTATTATTATCTTCTGGAACGTCCTGTTCTACTTTATCAATGAGGATGGTTTCAAGCGCGGCTATTTCCTACAAAGCTGGCTTTTATTCAGCATTGCTATCATCTATCTCATAAACCCAATAATATCCAAAGTATTAAAAAGTAATCGGACAGCAATAATCACCCTCTCTTGTCTGGTCATTTTCTCTATCACTATCGATTTGGTCAGTGCATTCACTGAACGTCCCTACTTGATTGATTTTCCACAACACTTCCGTCTCTGGACCTGGATTTTTTACTATATAGCTGGCCGCTTCCTCTACTCAAGAATTTGCCAGAAAGCCACCAAATTAACCAAAGTTCGCGTGATAGCGAAGGTACTTCTGATTCCGACAGCTATATCGATGTATTACTACGAAAGCTTTATGTCGATTTATGTCTATAAAACAGTGAATGCGGGCTACTTCCTTGATAACATGCACGTTTTAATTCTGAGTTTATGCCTGTTTGTCATATTTGATAATTTTGACACTAAATATGAATGGATAAAGAAGACACTGGCTTATATTAGTCCTTCGATGATTGGGGTGTACATATTACATGACGGTATTTTCTATTTTATTTCCAGTGCATATAACTTATCCGATATCACATTAAGATTCACGTTGCTGCTATCAGTATTTGCCGCCTCGGTGTTGCTATCTCGCGCACTGTTGCTCAATAAGTATACATCACGATTTATCTCATTCTGATTAGAATTAAATCAAAACGGGTCGAGGCTACTCGCCCGTCAAAAAACCACTTTAGTTAATACTTACTGGATTTGAATCAAGGTCAGCACATTACCGAACACGGCACCGGAATCAATATAAAGCTGATTTTTAAACAATGACGGCTTAACTAATGGCGTATGACCGAAAATAAATTTATCCGCCCCTGCAATTTCATAAAACTCTCCCTTCATGGCAGCATTCAGGCGTTTACGATTCCACAATACTAACTGTGTATTGATAGGCTTATCATAAATGTATTCATCTGAAGGATAGTCAGCATGGGCGATAACATATACTCCGTTATCAGTGCTCACCTCAATCACGAAAGGCAATTGCCCTGCCTGCTTGATTAACTATGCCACTACAAGAAAACTTTAACCAAAACTGCTTACAGTATCGAATGGGTCGCCCTCAGATGACGTATTTAGCACCGAGACTTAATGAGTAATGGTGACATATACCCCATAATAGACTGACCCTTATCGAAAAAATCACATCCATCCACAGAAATATTAGCTTCAATCTCTTCTACATAAATATGCTTTTTTGGCGTTTCTCGACAGCAACAACAGTAGGTAGAATAAAATACAAGTTGGTATGGCAATATTCAAAAATTCATTTCTCTAGCGAGAACCAGCATCACAACTCGTTACTACACAACTATTTATGGTAAATCTGTGATGAAAATCGCTATAAAATGCGCTTAGAACCTATTTATCAATCGATAATGCCTTACCCAGTAAAATAAGAATTAAATATGATTTATACACGCTCCTAACCAGGGAAAATATTTGGCTTTATAGTAAAATATACTTTAATAAACCTTCAAAACTGGCTGGCATATGAAAAAATTTGATTATAATCTGGTAAAATTACTACAATGCTTGATTGAGTTTCGCAGTGTAACTCGAACAGCAGAAGAATTGGATGTCGCTATTTCGACGGTCAGCCACGGTCTGGCTCGTTTAAGACGTGAATTCAATGACCGGATTGTGATTAACACAAAAGAAGGATTGATCCCCACTACCCTGGCGATAGCACTTAATAACCATTTTTCGCCTGCAGCAGATCTTATTGATAATGCAATCATTGCTGGGAAAAATAGTGATTCTAAACAGACTTCACTTACGATCAGTGCCAGCCCATTAATCCAGCATTGGTTAAGTTGTCAGATATACGCATTGTCACAATCTGATGATATCAGTAACAATTTTACCATTAAATATGTCGACAGTTATTATGTCAATGAACAACGCGTATCACGGCTAAGAAATAGTGAAGTTGATATTGATATAGGTTCTATTTTAAATATTGACAGATCATTAGTCAGTTATCATTTAGGATCATTCCCGCTAGGGATTTTATTAAGTAATTCCCATAGCAGGATCCTTGGTGACGTAGGTAAAGATGACTGGTTACAAGAACAACGCTTAATTTGGAATATCAATATGCAAGGAGCTTCATTTGCTCCAGGAAACACTTTTAATGATATTCATATCGGTAATAATAAAGCGACAATTGAAACAACCAGCTCACTCAATGCAGTAACCTTGGTTGCCAACACTGACTATCTGGTAATATTTCCCTTTATGATGCAGTCATTTTTAGCCAAACAGTTCAATGTTCGCATATCACCACTCCCCTTCGCTAATGATGGCGTAGTGTCTCTTTATGCCTATACGCATAAAAAGTCCGACTCAAATGATCTGATACAGAGATGCCTTAAAATTATAGCAAGCCTTACTTAACAGAGACTAGCAACACACAGCCTGGTTGAGTAGTTTATTATAAAGTTGCCCAACTGACTTAACTTTTAATTTTATATAAATACTGTGTCGGTGACCACTCACAGTTTTTTCACTAATATCCAGTTTCAGTGAGATCTGCTTATTGTTATTCCCAGATAGAATCAGACTCAGTATGGTATACTCTCTTTGCGTTATCTTGAACTTTCTCAAATAATAAATATAGAGAATATCATCCATATTAATGTCATTATTACCTCGACCTTTGATAGCTGAGCCATCGGACAACACTAACAATAGCCCTTGGATACTATTATATAAATCAAAAGACAGGTAAGATGTCTGCTTAATAACAATATGCTCTATTTCAAGTATTTTCTCACTGATAATACTAATTATTTTAAAATGATGATATTTCATTTTCTCTTTTAATGCAATGATCATATTTAACCAGTTCTCACCTGGCCAGGTATAATCAATGATTAAAAAATCAACCGCATTTTTCTCGACATAATCACAAGCTTCATAAATATCGGTAAAATTACTTATTGATATTGAGTGTTTTGATTTCCTAAGTGGCAAGATATCCGAAACTATATGGTCTAATCCTGCACCAAAAAATGATGATTGACTTAAAGATACAACTGAAATCATTGGATTACCCTTGAGATTAAACAAACGAGCACAGCGCATCAATCTATTGGAAACATGTTATCAATACCGATAGATAAAGTAATTCAGACGCACCTTGCTTTGCTGGGAATAATCCTATAATGTAAAGTTAAACCACAACAGATCTTTAAATAAAAAGACATTTAGCGAAAACAGAATACTCATATTAAACATAGTGTTATGTACTTAAAAAATGAATTTAAACTATTACGAAGAACCAACTCTCTTATATTTCATTCGCTAAAATGAGTGAAATTGCACAAAAAAACAGACAAGTCTTATAAATAAATCATCAAATTCGCAGTCTAATAATGGACTGTAAATGATATTTTTATGAATAAGATACAATTTAGTTTTTTGTCACAAAAATCCACGTCATTTTATTGAAAGACACTTCTTACTGTATAGGCTATAGCATAATTCAATATCGCCAGGCGACTCATAGATAGGCTATGCAGAAATCAATTTGGTCGTTGCAGTATGACGGGATCACATTCTCATTTTTAACCGTATATCCGTGTCTTTTAATCCATTTTCCGCTATCTTGATAGCCTAATATTGACACGATAATAAATTACAGGGTCGGAGCAGTAATGAGAAAGATAACCATGATTATGATAGCGGTCGCAGTGGTGGTGTTTACTTACACCTACTTTACTGGGGTATAGCATCAGAAAGGCCATATCCTACAGCTTGCTGGTGCAGGACTTACTTACCATAGATTGAATTGATCTTGATGGGAGCGAAATGTTAAAAGTTATTGCCCAAGACTTTATAAAATTGGAATTCCTGAGTATTGTGCTGCCATTGTATAAAGAATTGGTGGAGAAAACCAAACAGGAACCGCTATGTATGGCTTATGATTTATTTATCGACCATAAAGATCCTGGACACTTTATCTTTATTGAAGAGTGGCCGGATAAAGCAGCTTTAGACATACACTGTGCGACAGAACACTTCACAAGGCTGGTACCACAAATTAATCAGTATCAGCGGAAAGAGTGTACGTTTATCCTTATGAACACTTTTGAGTAGCCGCTGACTCGCGTTGGTGTAACTCCATCATGCAGGGAGTTGCTCCTCTTCATAATACTGATTGTGCCACATAGCTGAATAAGGGCCATTCTTGAGCAATAATTCTTCATGACACCCACGTTCAACAATTTTACCCGCCTCCAGTACGATAATCTCATCCGCATCAACCACAGTTGATAAGCGGTGGGCAATCACCAACGTAGTATGATTGCGACTAACTTCTCGCAGATGAGACTGGATTTCACGTTCAGTATGAGTATCTAAAGCACTGGTAGCTTCATCAAAAACCAGTATTGCAGGGTTTTTTAGGATAGTGCGCGCAATGGCGACACGCTGTTTTTCCCCACCAGATAACTTAAGCCCGCGCTCCCCCACTTTGGTATCATAACCATCGGGTAAGCCACTGATAAAATTGTGAATATGTGCCAATTTTGCAGCGCGTTCTATCTCTTCGAAACTTGAAGATGTCCTGCCATAGGCAATGTTATAACGCAACGTATCATTAAATAGCACGGTATCCTGAGGCACAATGCCAATCGCTTCACGTAGACTCAACTGAGTCACAGTCCGAATATCCTGATTATCAATATAAACAGCACCGCTAGTAACATCATAAAAACGAAATAGTAAGCGTGAAAGAGTTGATTTACCTGCCCCTGAAGCCCCTACAATCGCCACTGTTTTCCCCGAGGGAATGGTGAAACTCACATTATCCAAAATAGGTCTACGTGGGTCATAACCAAAACAAACCGAATCAAAGCGCACCTCACCCTTGGTTAGTTGCAATGGCAGTGCATTGGGGCGGTCAGTAATCTCTTTTTTGACCATCAACAGGTCAAGCATATTCTCCATATCAATCAATGCTTGCCTGATTTCTGAATAAATAAAACCAAAGAAATTGAGAGGCTGATAAAGCTGAAGAAGATAGGCATTAACCAAGACAAAATCACCAATGGTCATTTTCCCCTGAGTAATTCCCTTTGCCGCCATAGCCATCATGACTATTAATCCGATTGAAATGATAGCTGTCTGACCGAAGCTCAATGCCGTAAAGCTAATTTGATTCTTGATAGCAGCAGTTTCATAGAGTTGCCGCGACGTATTAAAGCGCTGAGCTTCAAACTCCTCATTACCAAAATACTTTACAGTTTCATAATTTAGTAGGCTATCTATAGATTTTGTATTGGCATCCGCATTGGCCTGATTTAATTCACGCCTAAACCGAGTTCGCCAACTCACAGCCATAACGGTAAACAGGATATAGCATCCGACCGTGGCAAGAATTGCAACGGCAAACCAACCATCTAGCAAATGCCACATGATCAGCGAGACTAACGTTATCTCAAACAAAATGGGGAAAATAGAAAACAGCAGGCGCGACAGTACCGTGGCAACAGCTTGTGTCCCGCGTTCGATTGAGAGTGATAAGCCACCGGTTTGCCTGTCCAGATGAAAACGCAAACTCAATGCATGTATTTGTTTAAATACGCGTAATCCAAGCGATCGAGTTGCATTCTGGCTCACATGAACAAACATTACATTTCGAAGTTCTTCGAACAATGATGCACAGATCCGTGCTATGCCATAAGCGATGATAAAACCAATCGGTATCGCCACCATCTTGGCGCTATCACTGCTCAACGTATCTATCATGGCTTTATAAGCAAGAGGAACCAGAGTTGTACTGACCTTAGATATCACCATAAAAATAACGGCAACAACCAGATAATAACGTAATCTTACGTTATTTTTAGGCCACAGATAAGGCAACAGGAACTTAAGTAAGCGGGAGCGATCCATATTTATCTATTTGTCATCTCGAGAGAAACAGCATTCTTTTTTATATTCTGCCATGTATGGCTGTAATAGCCTAATCTCTGATGACAATATCTGGCTTTAAATAGCCATAAAATTTGTTAACTCATAAGACACTAACTTGCTGGATACCGGTAAGTTTATCTATCGTTTTGTGGATAGGTAAACCCAACATATTGTACTTAATTACATGAGTAAATCTTTACCTCTCTTGGAGAGCATTTATCTGATTAACAGACGAGTCTATGAATCATAGAAACCCATAAGCTATAACTTATACAGAGATTGCCGAGATTTGAAGTACTCTGATGGTATGGTTTGAACAAGGTTTATATTTAAGAGTATGTTAAATGGCTCGCTTAATGAAATGGAAACTGATTTTTCATTCACTTTTTTTGACCAACATGAACAATTCTCTTTGATATCCTAATTCTGTGATCGGAGTAACATTCTTCCTATCGAAAGCAACCGGCTTTCACATAAAAATAGAAGAGAATTGATTATGAAAACAACCATCGCAGCATTCACACTCATCGCAGCAATGCTGGCACCAACTGTTTCTATGGCCAATATCGGTGATAGTGATAGCTATAAAGGCACCTACTCAATAAGCCAGGGTCAGACAACCAAGACTGCGGACCAAACTGTTAAAAACTAATCTTCAGTAAGGTCCACTGGAAATCAGTGGGCCTTATATTCATAATTTTTGAGCTATTAGCCCTACACTATATCAATAATCCAATCCGCACTATCCCTGGCCATCCTCTCAGCAACAGTTGGGTGTCTTCATCTCCCTCTTTCACCATTTAACATTTATGATTGCCAATTTTATTGTTTCACATCGGCTCCTGAGCCTACACGTTATTGTCTTTTGACGTTTTCAATTATTAACATTAAATACAGAATAGAGTCGGAAAGGTATTTTGTCTTGTTATTTTTATTTTTATTTTTACGGCCAAATCATACGTCTAAGACAAATGCGGATATGTGTTTTACTTGCATGGGTGAACAGACCATCCGTGACAATATCCGGTATATTATGATTTGCTATTAGCATGATTGAATCGCGCTAAATCTACACGCCAGACCTTTGCATTCTCACCTAAGACAAATAGACCAGGCGGATACAACTCCAAGATATTTATTTACAATAAAGAACAGAACACTCCGGATAATGTTCTACAGCGATAACCTTCAATAACTCGAAACCTTCGTTATTCAGATTTATTTTATCGCCAACAGATACAGGATTTCCAAAAGAATGTAGATAATTTGTATTGACTGTCGGTAACTTATCAACCATTACGATTTCATACTTGTATTTAATATCCATAGTATTACCTCTTCTTGGTGGTTTATTTTTATTCATCTATGTTAACTTTATGACCGTATAGCTATTTCCATCACATAATATGATTACAGAATGTAAACATTATTTTTCATTTTCACTAATGAATGTAACTTTAGTTTATTATATACAAATGAAAATAGTTTCCTTGTTACTACAACCCCTTATATATGATATATAATTATAAAATCCAACCTGTTTAATATACCCAATTTCCTAATTGCATTCCGCCTATGCGTTAATATCGTTTTTTCTGAACGACCTAATATCCTTGAGATCTCAACAATATCATTTCCCTCAACAGTTAACTCAACAACTTTAACTTCAGTGATAGAAAGCTGGCTATGATTCTTCAATCCTAAGCATTTAAAAACATTTATTTTAATCATTTTATTATATTTCAATTTAGCCACATTAAAGATCTTACCAATAGTATATACAATACTATAGATATCTAACTTACTGCTGTTAAATGGGATATTCAGTGTTACAACAGGATTGTTATTATTTGTGTTATCTGATATGGCATACTCATTTTTAAAGAAGTTAACAAATACCATGTGGTCTTTAAATATTACATTAACATTTTTAACAACTGCATTTTCATCAGTCCTAATAATACCTACTTCATTTTCCTTTTTTTAAACAATTTTCAAGTAAATAAATCAATCCTAGTTCATAGAATGAATTTCGGGTTTTAACAACGACTCTAAGCATACTTTACTCACAACTTTCAGTTTATTTTGGTAAGCATGACAACTAATAACAATCGGGCTTACCATTATCATTTTATTATAAATGACATGTAAAAAATAATTTTAAGATTAAAAACCCTAACTAAAATGATATTTTACATCTTATAATACAACCCATAGAAAGTAGATCTATGACCATAGGAAACCGCTACAACATAACAACTTTAAATTGTATGCTATAAAAACAACATGAATAAAATTAAACAATATTGGTGCAATACAAGTGATATATTGCAACACAGATAGGCTCAAGATACCCACGTTCTAATCGAGTAAATGCCTGATAGCTCTCAGCGTTAATAACAATTATCACCCCTTTAATATATTAAGTTATATTTATTTAGAGGAAATAGTGTTTTTTATGAATCATCAATTTTATTAATTAACTGCTTACTCTATCAAATCCATTGAAAATCCAAGTATAGAAATCGGCGTTGTTAGTCACATTTATTTTATTCATTACCGATTTTTTCTGGGCACTCACTGTTTTTACACTCTTGTTCAATATCTTGGCAACCTCAGTCACACTGTGTCCTTGTGATATCAAGGAAATTACTTTACTTTCGGCATCTGACAGAACCTTTGGCAACTTCTTTTGATATAAAAATGACTTGGTCAACGCTTTAAAAAAAAGAAGGTTAAGCACAAAGTTTGATTTACATACAATAGAGTTAACTTTATCATCTCGGTAAATATAGCTATTGGCTTCTAAAGAAGCATCCGATATATCGTCATTACTATTAATTATTTTAAGTGTGTCACTGCTGAATTTTGTATTATCTTTATCATCATAGATATGGAACCTCAACACATCCAAGCCCTCACAGCCGTCAGCAACCTTAACTTGTATTGAGAAACATCCAAAGTTATCCTCTAGAATAACCTTAAGACCTTCTGCGAAAATGGTATTATTATCAGATATTGTAGCAACAAGCATAGTATAACCCAGTATAATTAAATGTTAATTGAGTTCAGAAACACTAGCACTTATCTAGAATTTCTATTGTAATCAGTCATTGTTAATAATAAAAAATTGTTGATACAACCTAAAAATCGCTATTGATACTTCTAACCAATAAACTCATTAATAATATGTCTCACAGATTCTAAATTTCCTCAGCACGCTGATGATGTCATGTTTTCACTGCTGCTTAACTTTCTACAATTCTATACCTTAAATATCCAAACGATAGCAAATTGTTAAAAACTCGTTTTTTACGACATAAAAAACCATAATCACACCTAATATTATTTTTTTAAACCAAAAAAAACAACAAAAAACGAGTGGTTAGCTAGCTAACTAAAGTGCGAAAAATGCACTACTAGTCGGTTTGTTGTAAGCAACAGGATGGTATTACTCAAAAAAAGACATGATGGCCATTTCAAATCGGCCTCAACAAAAAAGGTGATTGATAATAAAGATGGTGCTTTCTCGTACTCACGCTCTACATGCATTATGGTGCAACACAAAATAAATTTAATGGTTATCACTTGCCATTCACAATGGTTAAAATCGCAGACACATTGATACTTCAAAACTATCTTTCCTGAATTTACTCTCAAAGGGAAAATCGTAATATTTTAGAAATCTCTTTAAAAATTAATACATAGTCTCTTTATTACACTTACGGATTATATAGAGACCCAGTGCCGTACCACCTTTAATGGACAGCATAATCAATATCGTACCAAATCCATTTCATTTTAATTCAGTGATCATTAGGTAGTAACGAAAATCCGTGACTCACAAATAACCATTTGTGAGTAGTAATAGTAGAAGTGTTTTTTCTAAGAATGGATTTCCGTACAGAAACAGAAATCACTCTCTCCTGGTGAGAGATTTATATTATTTATCTAGATGAAAAGCTTTTAATTCCAGTGAGATATTGAATATGAGGGGTGGCATTCTTATTAAATTATCTAATTGCATATATAAAATACAGACATTAATTCTTAATAACAATAAGAATAAAACGGCAAGGACTACAAAATTGAAGGAGTTTTCCTACATAGTTACACTATCTATCCTATATTTACTTAGCCAACACCATGCTCAAATATCGACCATCCACTAAGCGCCTCATATTTAAACGTTAGGTACTTAAGTGTTTATACATAGTGAAGATCTATTTTATAAAATTAGTGCACTCCCAACATTTTGATTGTGAATAATTTTTATGATTCTCTCTGTACATGATTAATTTCCAGATATACTTCTAAGGTTTATTTAAGTGAAAAACATTATTACTGCATTGGTATTAAGTCTCGGTGTTTCTTCTATGGCTCATGCAGCCGATGGTACTATCAATTTTACCGGAAACATTATAGAACAAGCGTGTGACATTACCTCAGGTGTCGCAGGCACCCAAACTGTTAATTTAGGCAGCATTGCCAAGTCTAACCTTTCTGGCGCAGGCAAAACTTCTGGATCGACAAAATTCAGCATTGTATTGGCTGATTGCCCTGTCGATTTTATTCCTACTAAAGTATCTGTTAAATTTGATGGTACAAGTGTCGCCACCGATACGAGCCTATTAGCGTTGACTGCAGGCCAGACTGCCACTGGTGTTGGTGTACAAATTTTGGAAGCTGATGGTAATACCCCCGTTCCATTGCGTACAGCTTCTGTACAACAAACATTGGTTTCTGGTGGTACGACAACATTAGACTTTGTTGCCCGTTATAAGGCTGTTGCAGTTGCAACTGCAGGCACAGCAAATGCCAGTTCAACCTTCGTTGTAGATTACAACTAATTATTTTATCTGACAGGGGACATCAATAACGATGTCTCCTGCTTTGATTAAAATTGTAAATATACATTGCCTTCACACTATAACATTGTTGACTATAACCTCAATTGCGTTATGTACTAAAAGATATCTACAAGCATATTGTAGGAAGTAAATTATACCAGATTGCTTATGAAGCTAGTTTATAGAATGTCGTAGGCTATCTATATAGTTAAATATCAGCTTAGCAGATGTGAATATATTTATTCGACAACAAACCTCATCCATTTAAATCAGATGAAGTTCAAGATAATAAATTAATGGCGAAATTTATCAGCATACTACCTTCCTAAAAATGGTCATTAATATCCATGTCATATAGAAGGAGCATCCCTTTATTACCCATTATATATCGTCACCCCAAAATCATATTTGGTTATCCACGTGGAAAAGTTTTATGAAAACGAAGATGTCAATAAAAAATAGAAATATATTTAAACCACAAAAATTGATAATCTTTATCTCTTCGTCTTTATTTCTCTTAGGCATTAGCAGTCAACAGGCCAGTGCTAACGATTATTTTGATCCACAATTGTTGGAAAATGTGGGTTCACAAACCAGTAATACCGATTTATCTGTGTTTGATACCGATGATTCTCAGTCTCCTGGTAACTATTCCGTCGATATTCTGATTAACGATGAGCGTGTCGATACACAAAGAAACATTGAATTTAAACAAGCTAAAAATATTGCAGGCAAAGACGTTTTGCAAGCCTGTCTGTCAATAAATGATCTGAAAAGTTGGGGAGTAAAAATCGAGTTATTCCCTCTTTTAGATGCCAGTCCCGACGGTTGCTCGGATCTGTCAGCTATTACGCAAGCTAGCCAGGAATTTGATTTTAGTCAGCAACAATTAAAACTGAGTATTCCTCAAGCTGCTATTTCTATGCAGGCTCGCGGTTATGTCTCACCCAAGCAGTGGAATAATGGTATTCCTGCCATGCTGTTAAACTATGATTTTAGCGGTTCGCAAAGTCGGCTACAAAATAGTGATGGCGATAACCGGAGTAACAGCCAATTCTTAAATCTGCGTCCCGGACTTAATTTAGGGCCTTGGCGCTTTCGTAATTATACGACTTGGGGTAGAGACAATAAGGGTGAAACCAGTACCCAAGCTATTTATACCTACGTCCAGCGTGATATTGCGATTCTTCGTAGTCAGTTAATCATGGGTGATAGTACTTCCCCCTCAGATGTATTTGAAAGTGTGCCGTTACGCGGAGTACAAATATCCTCCGATGATGACATGCTCCCGGATAGCCTGCGTGGCTACGCTCCGGTAGTACGTGGTATCGCCCGTACCAATGCTCAGGTAATTATCCGCCAGTCTGGTTATATTATCTACCAGAGTTATGTTGCACCTGGTGCTTTTGAGATCACCGATATGTATTCCACCGGTGGAAATGGTGATTTGGACGTCACAATCAAGGAAAGTGATGGGAGTGAGCAACATCTTATATTCCCTTTCGCTTCATTACCCGTGTTGATGCGTGAAGGACGAATGAAGTACAGCATGTCAGGCGGAGAATTCCGCTCTTATGATAATAATATTGAAAAGATGAAATTTGCCCAACTGACCGGTATTTACGGTTTGCCTCATGGTATGACGCTGTATGGGGGTACCCAAGGTGCCTCTCATTATAAGTCTGTCGCATTAGGACTGGGTGCTAACTTAGGCAGCGTTGGGGCATTATCTGTGGATGTCACTCACGCGGCGGCAGAGAAACAAGGGTTGGATAAAACCAGCGGTGACTCCTGGCGGATTCGTTACAGTAAAAATCTTGTGGAAACTGGTACTAATTTTGCCATCGCGGGTTACCGTTACTCAACAGCGGGTTACGCCACTCTGCAAGAGGTAGCCAACAGCTATAACGCGCAATCAGGCATACAATATGGCTCATCAGGTAGCCGCAATCGTGCTGAAATATCCATGAATCAGAAGCTCTCCGATCAGCTAGGTTCTCTCAATATTAGTGCCGTCAGAGAGGATTACTGGGGTGAGGATCGTCGGATGCAATCCATTAGTACGAGTTATAGTAATAGCTGGAATCAGGTTAGCTACAATATTAATTATACCTATGCAAAAAATAGCAGTAGTACCAATAATTATGTGAAAAATAATGATCATTCCGTCACTTTCAATATTTCTATTCCGTTGAGCAAGTGGTTACCGTCCACTTCTGCCAGTTATAGCCTGAATCAAGGCAGTAATCAGAAAGCCAGTCAATCTGTGGGGCTGTATGGTTCAGCACTTGCCGATAATAACCTGAACTGGAGTGTGCAACAGTCCTACAGTGCCGGTTCGAATGAGAGTAGCAGTAATCTGAATACCAACTATCGGGGTACTTATGGTGAGCTTAGTGGTGGTTACAGTAGCGACACTTATCAGCAACGCCTTAATTATGGTGTTAGAGGTGCAGTGCTGCTCCATGAAGATGGCCTCACTCTAGGACAATCATTAGGTGAAACAATAGTGCTGGTTAAGGCCCCTGGAGCCAGTGGTGTCGGAATTAACAATCAATCAGGGGTAAAAACCGACTACCGTGGTTATGCTATCGTGCCATTTGTCAGCCCTTACAGGCAGAATACTGTCGCGCTGGATAATAATACGCTACCAGACGATATGGATGTCGATATCAATACCCAGACTGTAGTCCCTACTCGGGGCGCAGTAATGCGGGCCGATTTTGCGCCGCAAATCGGTTATCGCGCAGTTATTACTTTGCAGCAACCTAATGGTAAGCCGGTGCCTTTCGGGGCTACGGTAACGCAAATTGATACGACATCGCCACAGGGGAGTATTGTCGGCGATGGAGGTAGCGTTTATCTCACAGGCTTGGCAGATAAAGGCCGTTTAATGATTCGTTGGGGTAAGTCTCCGGATAATCAGTGTCAGGTAGATTATCGTTTGTCGGATCAGAAACCCGCTTTCGGCCTTTATAAAATAGAAAATCTACAATGTCGTAGACTATAGTTAGTTAATACACTTTCCTGTTATTTTAATTAATACAGTAGCAGGATTTAATTTATCAATAGCCATAATGGAGTTATTATACCATGCTATTTATTCGTACTCTTATCTTGTCATTATTGTTACTGAATAGCGCTGTACAAGCAGGCGTCGTAGTCGGTGGCACCCGGGTTATTTATCCGGAAGCAAACAAATCCGTATCATTAAATCTGAAAAATTCAGATAACAATCCCTATTTAGTGCAATCCTGGGTTGAAAGTGAACTTGGGGAAACAGCCAATCAGCCCTTTATTATCACACCGCCCTTATTCCGCTTTGAAGGGCAGCGTGAAAATCTACTAAGAATTATTCGTACAGATGGAAACCTGCCCACAGATCGCGAGTCTATGTTTTGGTTAAATATTAAATCTATTGCCGCAGTAAGCAAATCATCTGCTGAAGGCGGAGAGGCTCAGAATGCGTTACAAGTCGCGATTAAAAATCGGATCAAGTTGATTTACCGCCCAACGCAATTAATGGATATACCTGAAGTTGTTACCGATAAACTTAAATGGCAGTTACAGGGGAACCAGTTAACTGTAACCAATCCAACGCCCTATTATATGAATTTTCAACAAGTTAAAGTTGGTGGAGTTGAGGTAGAAAAAGCCAATTGGGTCGGGCCAAAAAGTAGTATCACATTTACAGTACCTAAAACGACCAACGGCCGTGAAGTGAGTTGGTATATTATTACTGACTTTGGCGGCGCGGGTAGCGAGCATAAAGCTTCATTATAGAGACATTTATCATACATGCCTGTTCTATACAAAAGGAATCCTATTATGTATCCAAATAGAGAAGTAGTAAGAGAAAATAGGGCTACAGAGTCAAGCGCTCTTTGGGTATTATCGAAAAATCTGCCTCTTTCCCGATTTTTCTATCTTATATTAATATTGGTGAGTGGTTTGTTTACTAGTCAGCACGTTTTGGCATTAAGCTGCGTGTTAAGTACCACCGGATCGGCAATTTTTACAGAATCAATCGCTAACAGTATCGCGATACCACAAAGTGTTCCGGACGGCACAATAGTGTGGCGCTCTGAATTGCGCGTTCTACCGGTAAAATGTTATATGACAGCGACAATTTCAGCAGAAGCTGTAAAGGCCTACTATAATCCAGGTAACATCGTAATGCCCACTGGAATTACTCTGGGTGCTAACATTAATGGAGTAAACGTTGATGCAGCCACAAGTTCTTCAACAAAAGGGGTCGCTATAGGTATTACTGTTCCAACGTGTTCCAATAGTGCAGGCTGCCCGAGTACAGGAACCACATTTAATGCCAGCTATTACGTTTATGCTAAAAAATCTGGAAGTAGGCCTTCAGGAACATATCCTCTTGCTAGCTTTAAGGTTTTCCAATTAGATGGCTCTGGCGGTATGAATAATGTAGCGGGTTCTAACCTTGTTTATTCAGCATCCAACTTAGGCAACATCCGTTTTATTACCTGTAATGCAACAGCCTCGGTCAGCCCTAATATAGTTGACTTTGGTTCTATCATAGCGAATAAACCGGTGATCGGTACCGTGGCAAAAGAAAGGAATTTCACCATCACGGTAAGCAAAACATGTAGTGACCCCGTTAAAGTTTCCACCACATACAGTAGCACTAAGCCTATTATTAATGGCAATGAAGTAGATCTTAGTAACGGCCTTTCATTGCAAATTAAAAATATTAATAGTGGAAATTATATTATTTATAATAACGTGGATTCGATAGCAGATCTTAGTTCAATGAACTCCGTAACAGTGCCATTTTTAGCACAACTAAAATGGAACAAGAATACAGCAGTAAAAGGAAAGATTAACTCAGCGGTGACATTTACATTTTCATATAATTAACATGCTATTACGTTGAAGCGGTTAAGCCTTAAATGCAGGTTATCCAAAGGTTGTTAGATCGCACATGAGTATTATTAGCATATTATCTTGACTAGGGCACTATCTATGATATTTAACCTAATCGTAAATGTGCTTATTGCCACAATAACACTTTAATAAAGTCTTACACTAAACCTTTTAAAATAGTCTATTATAAGATGATATCACTAAAAATAATGAATAAAGGATAGCTATGAAATACATTATAAATAATACAGTTATTTTTGTGGAAGACGATGGCATTTATCTAAAGGATTCAACTGAAGTTGAAGTAAAATTATCATCTTTATCATCTCGCATATTGTCACTTTTGATTGAAAATAAGGGAAAGCCTGTTTCTAGAGATATGATTTACAAACTGGTATGGGAAGATTATGGGTTAGCACCGTCAAATACCAGTCTTAATAATAACATTAGTTTTTTAAGAAAAAGTCTAAGAGACTGTGGCGTAGATGACTTTATTGTTACGATTCCTAAAATAGGTATTTCCATTGAAAAAAGCATATTGATAGACACTATCAATAATGAAGAAGTAATAACCAAAAAAAGTATAAAGACAGGTGTAAGTACAGTTTATTTCTATATGTTACTACCTCTACTTTCACTTTTTTTATTTATATTTTTCTAAAAAACCATAATGGAGAAAAAAACTCATCACTTAACTATATTGGTGTCATAGATAAATGCAACACCTACACCCCGAAGAAAACATCAATAAATGATGAAATTCACCTAAAGGAAAATATAAATAAGTTTATGAGCGAGACGGGGTTGAAATGTTCAAGTAATAATATTCTGTTAGTAAATGCCCAAGGCGATAGTCTGAAAAATAAATCTAAGTTAGCTGAAGGCATGAACTTTAGAAATAGCCGAGAGTTCTATTCAATATGTGACATTAATAATTTGAATATATATTCTTGCGACAACTATTATTATTTAAAGAGCCTAAAATGAAAAAAATCAGAAAAAACGTCTTATTTATTATCATTGCGATGAGTATATCAGTGCTACCTTGGGGGTTATTTTATGCTTTCCAAAGCAATAATAATGATTTTAACGGCTTAACATGTACAGCCAACGTGAACTTATCGTTATCTGATGGATTTTCAGAAGCTCCAGCTTTTCATGGTGTCATTACCATTAGTTTAAACCAAAATAATGATGATGGATTCATTGAGTTATCAGGTCTGGTGAAATGGAAAGGGAGTCAATACCCTGTATCAAAATTAGTTACTGTAAAATACAATAAGAATGAAGGAAGTGATTACACTTCAATATCTACAAAAAAAAGTGTCTCTTTAGAGCACGACCAATCCCCAACGAATCTTATTGAAACGTTCATTATTGGAAGTACATCACAACCACTACGAATTTTTAAAGTTAATAAGATATTTAATAATGCCTATTTAATAAGTAACATCAACTCACCAATTACTATTTGTGTAGAGAAGATATAAAAAATCATTATTTCTATAATTATCTGGGGATTAACCAAACCATTTCACCCTCTATTTATTACTATATTCTTATTTTATAATAAAATAAGAATATAGTGCGAAACAACCGATTTAAGGCACAACTCCCGAATCGGATAAGGCTATACCGCTTTCGGAAGCCGCCATTGATGTATTTTTATTCGTCGAAGAACCAGTAGCCCTGATTAATCAGTTCGGTTAACTCAGCGACGAAAGCCGGATTATGTAACAACTGTCCCAGCTCATTTTTGCCAATAACCGTATAATGGCACAATATATCAGCAGCTTGAGCATCAGCCATTTCCAATCGCTCGCTGTTGATGAAGAAGCTGTTACCGACTTGCAGCACCCGCAGCCCGCTAAGGCGCGTCAAGACACCGCCATCAATCAAGGCATCGGCAATCTCATCCGGCTCATAAGGAGGATGTGCGGGACATATATCCAGCTCGTGCCGCGGCGTGGTAGAAAAGAGACCAAACCACTGCTTAAAATCTTCCGGCTGATTAATCATATCGATCATCATCTCGCGCAAGCGATCTAATTCATACTCTTCAACCCGGCCCGGATGTTTCCGACAGGCTAAATCAGGATCGCTATAATGCTCGCCACCAAGATCGTTTTCCAGCGCATAATCAGCGAAGCTACTGATTAAATCCCTGCCGTTTGGCCCACGGAACCCGACTGAATAGTTGAGCGCAGTTTCGTGGGTGAATCCGTCGTGTGGGAAGCCCGGTGGGATGTATAAAATGTCGCCCGGTTCGAGATCTTCATCAATGATTGGCGTGAAAGGCTCAACGTGCAGCAATGCCGGATGTGGGCAAAACTGCTTCAAAGGCAGTTTATCACCAACACGCCAGCGGCGACTGCCCATCCCCTGAATGATAAATACATCATATTGATCAATATGTGGCCCGACTCCTCCACCCGGTACGGAAAAAGAGATCATCAGATCATCTAAACGCCAATCCGGTAGCACACGAAATGGGCACACCAACTCGGCAGATGGGGAATGCCAGTGGTTAACGGCCTGGGCCAGCAACGACCAACCGGTTTCACCCAAATGATCAAAATTCTCAAACGGCCCGTTGCTGGCCTGCCACTGTCCATTTACATGACTGACAAGGCGGCTGTCTACTTCTGCCTCCATCGCCAAACCAGCCAGTTCATCCGGCGTAATAGGATCAACGAAGTTCTGGAAGGCATTTTTTAATACAACAGGTTGTTTTTGCCAGTATTTTTCTAAAAATTCGGGCCAATTAAGGTTAAGTTGATAAACCATACGTTAATACCAATAAGGAGACAAACGAGCCTAATTATAAAGTAACGCCCCCCTGAGCCGCCTTGTCATTGGTCAAGACTGTGTGTTTAGTTTCATGTGGGGGTATCTCATTCCATTAAGCCTGGACTTACCCCCATTTATATCCCCAACTATCTATAAAACTCAGTGGATGTAAGTAAGTTAAAGTAAATCAGCTAGTTACAGGGGTAACCCCCCCATTCTTAACGGAGGTT